>JAFRXD010000063.1 GCA_017441605.1 Thermoguttaceae bacterium
CAACGGGGCGATCGCTTGTAAGGCGGTCAAGGTTTCCGGTCTAACAAGTTCGCGTTCGACTCCGAATTTGACAACCGAGCGAAAACACGTTATTAACGTGTTGATATATCGGCGCGAAAACCGGCCCGACGTCTCCATTAGATTTCGGCGCTCGAGCAGTCTCTTAGGTCCGAATTCGTTCGCGATCGTCGACCCGTAATACTTAACCGGGAACTCGCAAGCCGTCCGAAAACGCGCCAACTGATTCGTCTGTTTCCCGTTCTTTACGTAGTAGTCGGCCCGCGCCTCGAAAAACGCCGCCGCCAATTCGATAATCGTTTACCCCCGCGCCCTCGATAGGCTCGCGAGGTCCCCGCGACGTCAGATTGTGAATGCAGAGTTGGTAGGCGACCTCGGTTTCCGGCGCGCCCCATTTGCCCAAATAGATCCGCTTGCCGCGCTCGAGTGCGAAGGCTCGATCGCGCGTCTTGTTTCGACAGAGTTTCGGCGGCCTCGTCGGTTCCTCGCTTTCCGCGGTTTTCCACTAATGACACGGCGTCATTTTTTCCCCGGGGAACCATAGGAAAGCAAGAAACAAAAAAGCGCGTTCGCCCGTAAAAATACGAGGAACGCGCGAGTGGCTGAAACTGGACTCGAACCTGTGACCTACGGCTTATGAAGCCGTCGCTCTAACCGACTGAGCTATTCAGCCTCCAAAGCGAACGGACGCGCCGTCGCTTGTAGGGGGATAGGATAACGCAAAAAAGTTTTTTGTAAAGAGGCTATTTTATTTTTTCTTCCGCTTCGGGCGCGTCGAATCCTCTTCGAACGAGCGAACCGCCGATTCTCTCCTTGAACTGAACGGCGGTCGTCCCGCGATAAGCGCCCGGTTTGACCCGGAACGCCGGAATTCCGTCGAGCCTCGCTAAGAACAAATCGTCGGCGGAGGCGTTGGTCGTCAAAATAGAGCCGGGACGCAGCGCTCGCCATTCTTCTTCGGAAATCTCCCCGGAACCGACTTCGACGACCAACTCGACCGTTCGATTCCCGGCGGCGTCAAATTCGTTCAACGAGCCCTCCACGACGCCTTTTTTCGTCTCCGCGTCGCGCTCGTCGTTTGATCCTCCCGAAACCCGGTCGATACGTTCCGAATCGAGGAAAAGCGAGTCTCTGGAAAATAGTAGAGCCAGAGGAAATCGCGCCGAGCCGAGCTCCAGCGCGCGCGTCTCCCAGTAGAAAACCTCGTCGCCTAGATCGCGAGCAACCTCGACCCAATCCCCCCGCCATTCGCCGCGCCAATTAGACTCGTCGACGCGCGAACCGTCCGCGAAAAGCGCGCCCAATCTCCAGAGCGTCTTGCGCAAAACGTCGCGCTCCAATTCGGTCGTTCGCGTCAAATAGAAATCGCTCGTTCGAAAATCGGGCGTCGCGCAGAGTTTAACGACGTCGACTTCCAATAGACAGTCCAAAAACAATTCGAACGTCCGGGCCGGCGCGACAAAAAGAAACGAAGCGCTGAGGGCGTCGGAAGAGAGCAGCGCCGTCTCCAACGCCTCGTCGCGCTCGAATCCAAGCGTTAAAGGCGAAGCGTCCGCGGCTCGAGTCGCGCCGAAACGCGCGAAGCGAAGCTCGGGCAATTTCGCGAGCGCCGCCCTCGAAAAACCGTCCGAAATCGCTTTCCCTCGCTTAGAGAACAACGCCCGATCCTCTTGGAAAAAAGAGGACGCGCTCAAACGAGAAGCGGTCGGCGAGCCGTTCAACAGCGCCAAGATCGCGTCGTAATTGGGAAGCGCCACTCGCGGATCGGAAGCGTTCGCGAACAATATTAACGGCGAGCGTGTCGGCATGCGTTCCCTCCCTTCTTCGCGCCTTTAATTGTCCAATGCCTCGCGCGCGAAACGGTACGCTTTTTCCGCGAGTCGCGCAAGTGCGAATATCGAATCGCCCCCGAGACGTCTTGACGACCCGCCCCGTTTACCCTAATATTTAACCGTTCGCGACGTTTCGGCCTCTTTTCGCCGCGACGCGTCGCGCCCCCTAGGAGACACGCTATGAAAAAATGCAAAACGTTCCCGAGAGTCCCCGTCGCCCTCGTCGCGACGCTCCTCGTCGCGTCTTTATTCCAAGTCGGCGTCGTCAGAGCCGATAGAGCGAAAATTATCGCTTCCGTCTCGACCCCGAGCGAAAACGGAGTCTGGGAAGCCGTCGATCTAATCGCCGACTCAATGAAGTTTGGCGATATGGCGCGAGGTTTTCGAGACCTTGCCAACGCGAGATTCCCCTTCCTAGAAAAAGTGGCGAAAACGAAACAAATCGGCTTCGCCGTCGCGACCGACGGGGACGACGTCTTCCCCTTCGCGTTCGTTCCGCTGAAGAACGAGGGCTCGCTCGAATCCTCCGAAGTCGCCGAGTTGGAAAAGAAAGCCAAAGAGCTAACGAAACTCGACGATATCAGTCTTTTCGTCGCCAATTCGACCCTCTTCGCGACGCAAGCCAAATTTAAAGACTCGATCCCGACAAGCGTCGACGATTTCGAGCAAATCAAGCCGAACGAAAACGAAAAGATTCTCTTGAACGCGGACGTCGACCTCGCCGCGATTCCCGAAGAACTACTCGAAGCCGGTTTCGCCGCGTTTCGACAAAGCGCGAGTCAAAATCTTTCCGACCTCGACGCCCTAGAGCGCGAGCGTTTGGAAAGCGTTTTGACCTTCTATTCGAAAATCGTCGCCTCCCTCAAAAGAATCGCCGTTAAGGTATCGGTGGATCCCGAGGCGAACTTCGTCGTCGAAAGTTCCGTCGAGTGCAAAGAGGACGGCGACTTGGCTCCCCTGTTCAAGGCCAATAACGACGTCAAAACGCGATGGAGTTCCTTCGCCGACTCTTCCAATTCGATTCTAGTCTCGATTTCGGCTGGAAATCAACAATTCGAACTTTTCAAAAATTTCCGCGTCGAACAGATTCAAAACGTTGTGTCGCGCAATTTGCTCGATCAACTCGACTCCCTCTTGGACGATCCGGAAGATTTTGAAATCGCGAAGCGACTTGTCAAACTGTACGAAAAAATGTTGATTTCGGTCGCGGAAAGCGACTCCGAGGACGTCGGATTCGCCGTCGAAAGCGAGCCCTTCCTCGTAAAATTTGGAATCGCGTTCTCGAGTCCCGACGACTTGCGCGAAGCGTTAAAAATCCTTGTCGAAAGAATGAAGCGCGATTTTGAAAATCTCGACAAGTTCGTCGCCTTGGACGCGGAGGAAATCGAGGGCTTTTCCGTTTCCAAATTGGATCTTCCCGTCGTCGAGTTAACCCCTTCTCCGATAAGCTATTTCAAAGACAAATCGCTTACCGCGCGACTTGGAGTCGGCAAAAACGCGACCGTCCTCGTCTTCGGGCTAACTCCGAGCGACGTCGACGCCGCCTTCGTCCAAATCCTCAACGCGTCGAAAGAGACGAATCCCCTTCCCCAAGCCGACTTCTTCGATTTCGCCCCTCTCGCGCGATTCCTCGGCGTCGTCTTTGAGGACGCCGGTAATCTCCAACTGCGACCCGCGCTTAAACGAGCGCTCGACAAGATTGGCGCCGCCGAAAACGCCAAAATGACGACACAAGGGAACTGCGTTGAAAACGTCGCTTCCATCAAGTTTACCGTTCAGAACGGCGTCTTTAAAGCCCTTGGAGATTCGATTCGCCTTGCCCTCGCCTCGGGGGGACAAGACGAGGAGGAAGTCGACCTCGACGACGCCTTTGACGAAGAATGACCTAGAATTCTCGACTACCCGAATAAAAAACCGGCGCCCGATCGTAAAATCGAGCGCCGGTTCGCTTTTGACCTCTACCGAGAAACAAAAAGTCTCCGTTATTTGGCGGGAATATGAACCGCCGCGCCAACGTCGAACTTCTCTTCGACGTTGGCTTTGCCGATCGTGATCGTCAAATCGGTCGTGTCCTTCGACTTATACTTGGGATCGACCGTCTCGAAATCTTGTCCGGTCGTTCCGGCTTCTCCGTATTCCTCCGCCTCGGAGCCGCCTTCGGTTACGAGCTTCTTGACCACGACCTTCGCCGTTCCTTGTTGAGCTCCGGCGAATCCGTAGGTCATAATCGTCGCGACGCCCTTGTCGTCGGTCGTGCCGCTCGACCTATATTTCACGGGCGTTTCGTACTCGAGTTCGACGGTCGCGCCGACAAGAGGCGCGCCGTCTTGGGTGATCGTAATCGCGCACGGCGACATATCGTCCGGAAGGTCGGCGGGGCGCGACTTGTTCTTACCGCATCCCGTAAGGGAGGCGAGAACTAGAGCGCAGGAAAAAAGAATCGCAATTTTTTTCATCGTGTTCTCTCGCAATCAAATTGGTCAAAGACGCAAAGAGTCAAAGTATTCTAGAAAAACGGCGGTCAAAACGCGGGTTAGCGTCCTGCCGCCGTTAGTGTTCGCTAAATGAGAGTCAATCTCTCGACGCGACAAATCGCCTTAGATCGGAAGATCAAAGCGAGGAAACCGTCTCGCCGCCGTTCGGGGAACCGAGCGCGCCCCAAACGCCGAGCGGGCTCTTGCCGGTAAGGTTGATACCGGTCGGAATATCGGCGAGCCCGTTCGTATCGATCGTGTCCGGAATGAAGCGAACGGAACCGTCGAGCATACCCGCGTTGACGCCGCCGGAGTGATAGCTCGTCGCCGCCAACATGTGGACTTGACCTTGCTCTTGGTTGTATTTGAAGCAGGAAGGTCCGTTGGGGGGCATAACGGTCGTGAAAGCGCCCAGCAGCGGCAGACGGTCGAGCCAGTTACCGCAACGAGGATGCTGAACGACTTCGGTTCCGTACACGTTGGGATCGGTCGCGCTCTTTTGGTTCATGCAAAGGCTGGGACGAGCGACCCAAGTTCCAAGGTCGAATCCGGCGTAATAGCAAACCGAGCCGCGAATTCTGTTATCGTTATACTCGCCCGCGCAAGACTCCGAGCAAAGGATCGTGTTGCTCGTTCCGTCGACCGCGAACTCGAGGGTCTGGTTTTCAAAGAAGAAGAACAGGGAGCGATGCGTGCAGTCGCCGGTGCCCTTCGCTTTGGCCACGCGAGTCGTGTTGCCGTTGGAGGAAGAGGTGTTCCAAGAGCTGTCGTTCGTATTGTCCAAACGAGCGACGCAGTCGGCCATCGAGTAAACGACGTTGGTCGGGCGACCGTCGTGGTTGTGAGCGCCGCCGAGCTTGACCAATTTGCCGTTGTGGGGATCGGACGGGCAAAGGAACGTGGTCACTTTGGTGGTTCGAATCTGCCAAGCGGTGGAACCGTCGGAGGAAGGAAGCCAAGGTTGGGTCGGTCCGCTATCGGAATCGATCTGCTGTTTCAAAGGCGCTTGCTCAATGTAGGGGAGAAGTTGGTAGTGGACGCCAAAACGACTGCTCTTGACGCCGTTGCCCCAAGCGCCTTGCGAGGGAAGCTGCCCGTTATTGTCAACGAAGTTGTGAATCGCGAGCGAGAATTGCTTCATATTGTTCGTGCACTGCATACGGCGAGCCGCTTCGCGCGCCGCTTGAACGGCGGGAAGAAGCAGACCGATCAAAATGCCGATGATCGCGATGACGACCAACAACTCGACGAGGGTGAAGCCCTTAGAGTTTGCCCCCCCCCTTACAGTTTAACATTGTTCTCATACCTGATAACTCCAAGCTAACCAAAAACCGTTCGAGACGCCGCGCGAACTCGAACGCGAGCTCTATAAAAACGACGAACTATTCCATTTTGTCAAAATCTTTCGCGACGGAGCGCCCGCCGCGAAAAACGACGTTCGAACAATTCTAATCGATTTTATCGAATTGTTAAGAACCGGCGCGACAATTTTCTCGTATCTTGAGCCCAAACAATCGATACAATCGTTTAGCCGATTAAATCGAATATCGCGGAACGAGTCAAGATCAAAGCGCGGTAAACTCATATTTTACCGCGTTTTTAAGATGCTCAAACCGTCCAAAAGTTTCCAATTGAACTCGACGGGCGCGATCCGCCTCTGTTAATCGCCAGTCGTCCAACGAAGGGCGCGCTCGTCCAATTCGCCGCGGAAAACCTCGGTCGCGGGTCCCGTCATAAAAACCGAGTTCCCGTCGCGATCCCATTCGATTTCCAAATCGCCCCCGCGAAGTCTCGCCAATACCCTATTGTCGGTCCTGCCCGACAAAATCGCCGCGACGACCGTCGCGCACGTCCCCGTGCCGCACGCCAGCGTCTCCCCCGAACCGCGCTCCCAAACCCGCATTTTCAGCTCGCCCCGAGAAACGATCTCGGCGAATTCCACGTTGACTTTCTTCGGAAAATTCTCGAGCGAGCGCTCGATTTTTGGTCCGCAGTCCAACGTTAGTTCGTCCGTTATTTCGTCGACGAAAATAACGCAATGCGGATTCCCCATCGAAACGCACGTCAGGGGCGAGCGCGCGAACGATTCCGCGTCCGCTCCAAGCTCCTTGTCAAAGTCCAATTTCAACGCGACGACCGGAAGATCGACGACCGGGGCGTCCTCCCCTCCGGCGCGGAGCGAAGTCGGAATTTCAGACGGCTTCAAAATCGGCGCGCCCATATCGACGCGAGCTCGCTCGACTTTCGACCCGTCGTAAAAAAGCTCGATCGTCTTGATCCCCGCTTCGGTCGCGACGCGCAACGACTTCGCGCCCTTGCGAAGATTCTCCGCGACGTATTTCGCGACGCAACGAATCGCGTTGCCGCACATCTCCCCCTCCGAGCCGTCGGCGTTGAACATCCTCATTCGCGCGTCCGCGACGTCCGAGGGACATATCAGAACCAGTCCGTCCCCTCCGACCCCGAAGTGGCGATCCGAGATCAACGGCGCGAGCCGCTCCGGTTCCATAGACAAGCGTTCCGTAAAGAGATCGACGTACACGTAGTCGTTCCCCGCGCCGTGCATTTTAATAAATCGCATTTTATTCCTTTCGTTAGGGGCGATACTGCCGCCGGGAATTATACTCCAAACGCGCTCGACGTCAAAAATGGGGCAAACGATCGTTCGACGTCTTGAAAAAAGTCGGTTCTCGCGTTAGAATAACTAAACGCGAGGAATCGCCCGCGTCCGCGAGACCCTTATGTTGCGAAAGAGCGTCCAATGGCCAAAGAAAAGACGGCGGCAAGCCTAGAGAAGTTGCGAAACATCGGCGTTATTGCCCACATCGACGCCGGCAAGACGACCGTTACCGAAAAGATGCTTTTCTATTCGTCGTTCGTGCACAAGGTCGGCATGGTCGACGCGGGCACGACCGTTACCGACTTCGACCCCGAGGAGCGAGAGCGCGGCATCACCATCAACGCCGCCTGCGTTACCTTCGACTGGAACGGCTGCGTCTTCAATCTGATCGACACGCCCGGACACGTCGACTTCACCGCCGAGGTCGAGCGCTCCCTGCGCATTCTCGACGGAGGCGTCGTCGTCTTCTCCGCGCGCGAGGGCGTCGAGGCGCAAAGCGAGACCGTGTGGCGCCAAGCCGATAAATACCACGTCCCGAGAATCGCTTTCGTAAACAAAATGGATCGCGAGGGCGCCGATTTTTACTCCGTCGTCGAGGAAATCGAAGAGCGACTCAACGCGAAGCCGGTCGTTGTCGCGATTCCGGTCGGAGCCGGTCCGCCCCATCTCCCCGGCGCTTTTCGCGGAACGATCGATTTGGTCGAGATGAAGCAACTGACGTTCGATTCGGAAACTCAAGGCGAAAAGTTTGAAATTTCCGAAATCGAGCCGGAAATGGCGGATCAGGCGAAACTTTATCGCGAGAAGTTGCTCGACGATCTCTCGATGTTCAACGACGAGATGACCGAGCTTCTCCTCTCCGGCGAGGAAGTTCCCGTCGAACTAATTCGCAAAGTGATTCGAGACGCCACTCTCTCCGATATGTGCGTTCCCGTCTTCTGCGGTTCCGCCCTCGACGGAATCGGCGTCCAGCCGGTAATGGACGGAGTCTGTTACTATCTCCCGGCGCCGAACGACCTTCCGCCAATCGAAGGCGTCGATCCCGACAAACCCGACAAAAAGGAAAAACGAGAGCTTAACGACAAGGACCCGTTCTGCGGCTTGATTTTCAAGATCGAGACCCATCCCCACGGCGATATGTACTTCGTCCGCGTCTACTCCGGCTCTCTCAAGGCGAATTCACGCGTCCTCAATCCCCGCGCCAAAGAAAAGGAGAACGTTCCTCAACTCTGGCGCATTCAAGCGGATCACAAATCGCTCGTCGACTCCGTCTCGGCGGGCGATATTTGCGGCGTGATCGGGCTGCGATTCAGCGTTACCGGCGACACCCTCTGCGACGTCAAAAATCCCATTCTTCTCGAATCGATCACGTTCCCGCAAACCGTCGTCTCGATGGCGATCGAGCCCGAGTCCTCCGACGAGCACAAGAAGCTCAAGCAAGCCCTCGAGTCGATGCGCAAGCAAGACCCGACTTTCCAAGCCTCGATCAACGAGGAAACCGGGCAGACGATCGTCTCCGGAATGGGCGAGCTGCACCTAGAAGTCGTAAAGCACCGGTTGCTCCGCGAGTACAAATTGAAGGCGCGCGTTCGAGAGCCCCGCGTTAGCTATCGCGAAACCCTCAAGGGCGCGTCCGAAGTTGTTGGCGGAGGCTCGAGAACCCTCGGAGGCGTCAGGCATTTCGCCGAAATCAAATTGCGAATGGAGCCTCTCGACGAAAGTCAAGCCGTCGAAGTCGTCGACGCTTCGAAAGACGAATCGTTTACTTCCGAGTGGCGGCAAATTGTCGTCGACGCCGTTCGCGAGGAGACTCAAGGCGGGGGTTTGCTCGGGTTCCCCCTTATCGGGGTTAAAGTTACGGTTCTCGGAGGGCAGTTCAGCGAGACCGACACCGACGAGGTCGCGTTGCGGTACGCCGTCGGCGACGCCTATCGCAAAGGGCTACAAGAAAGCGGGATCGTTCTGCTCGAACCGATTATGCGCCAGGAAATCCAAACCCCCGACGAGTACGTCGGCGACGTCGTGGGCGACGTCAATCAACGACGCGGGGTCGTTCTAAACACCCACAATCGCGGCAAGTTTACCGTAATCGAAGCGGAAACGCCCCTTTCTAGCCTCTTTGGCTACTCCTCCGCGTTGCTCGGTTTGACGAAGGGGCGCGCTAGTTCCTCGATGGAACTGGCTAAATACGGTCCCGCCCCCTCCGAAGTCGTGAAGA
Source organism: Thermoguttaceae bacterium (assembly GCA_017441605.1). Lineage (GTDB taxonomy): Bacteria > Planctomycetota > Planctomycetia > Pirellulales > Thermoguttaceae > RUG369. The sequence continues at coordinate 9,163 of JAFRXD010000063.1, forward strand.
GCTTTATGCTGGAATAAAAGACGCGCGCGGCGTTTTTCGCGTTTTGCGACGCCGCGTTTCGCCTTTGGTTAGCGCGATTTTTCCGTCCCTTTTTGCTAGAAAGACGCCATTATGGAAACCTCATTTCAACGATCCGCCACCCCGCTCGAAAAGGCGGAGGACTTTATCCAAAACGAGACTCAATTCCACCTCGGCGTCTTGGTCACCGAACAATCTCATCCCAAGACCCGAACCTTGTCCCAAACCTTGGCGGTCGACGTTCCCGCCGGGATGAGACAGCTCTTTTCCGTCGACGACGATCTGCCCCCGGTTCTTCGAAAAACGATCGCCTCCCCGGAATACGCCAAGATGGAAGAGGCGATCTATCGCTCCCTAAGCGCCGGAGGACGCGTTAGTTTCAGCGGGTGCGGGGCTACCGGGCGACTCTCGATCCTCCTCGACGCCGCGAATAAAAAGTTCTGCCGACTTTGCGCCAAAAAACTGCTTTCGCGCGCCGATTTCTTCCAAAAACTCGCGCTCCAAACCAACGCGATCATGACCGGCGGCGATTTCGCCCTCATTCGCTCCGTCGAAAGTTTCGAGGACTTTATCTCGTTCGGCAAGCGCCAGTACCAAGAGTCCGGCATTAGCGAAAACGACGCGCTTGTCGCCATTAGCGAGGGGGGAGAGACCTCCTCGGTCATCGGAACGATCCACGCCGCTCTTGAAGCCGAAATTCCGACCTTCTTCCTCTTCAACAACCCCTCCGACCTAATGGCGTCGCGCGTCGAGCGCTCGAGAGCGGTGATCGAGGATCCTCGCGTTGTCGTCGTCAACTTAACGACCGGGCCGATGGCGATCGCCGGTTCCACGAGAATGCAGGCGACGACGATCGAATTGCTCGTCGCCGGATTCGCGTTCGAAACCGCGTTGACTCGACTTCTCAAAGAGAAGTTAACTTCGGAAGAATTCGCCGCGCTTGGCTACGAAGAAAAGACCCCCGAGCAAAAAGCGGCGGATTTTGAAACCTTGCTCGCGGAAATTCGTTCCGACGCCAACGTCGCGACCGCCGCCGAGTACGTCGATTTCGAGTGCGATCTCTATAAGCGCGGAGGACGCGTTACCTATTTCGCGCGCGACTACTCGCTCGATATCTTCACCGACACCACCGAGCGCTCCCCGACCTTTAAGATCCCGCCGTTTCGCTCTTTGGACGAAAACGACGCTCCCGCCCCTTGGGCGTTCGTGAAAGACCCGCTTCGATCCGCAAAAGACGCTTGGATTAATTTGCTCGGAGGAATCGAGCCGCGCTGCCTCGAATGGACGCCGGACGACTACCGCGCGATGGGCGGAACCGAGGCGCAAATTAACGACCCGCCCAAAATTGGGCGTCAAACCGTCTATCGCTTCCCGATCGGCAACGAAAAAGATTCCTCTAGATACGAGGGAATCCCCAACGCGGCGGTCGCCGTGCTGGCCGACGACGAAACCAAACGCGGAGGCGAGGGCGTCGACGAATGGCTCGAAGCGTGTTCCGCTTGCGCCGCTCCGTTCGAGCAAAAAATCGCCTTCCGGATCGAAAACGCGCTCGATTCCTCGCGCGAGAGCGACGTCAAAGCCGATTTCGAAAAGGCGTTCGTCTTTGCCGCCTCTATGCCCAAAACCCCGTTGGACGTCTTCGTTCATATCGCGCTAAAGCTCGTTTTGAACAATATTTCCACCGCGACGATGGGCAAGTACGGTCGGCTCAACGGCAACTGGATGGCGCACGTTGACGCGACCAATAAAAAACTGATCGACCGAAGCGTTCGTCTCGTTTCCGAAATCGCCAAAGTCGATTACAAAACCGCGTGCGTCACCCTCTTTGAAGCCCTCGAGGAAATGGAGTCGTGGGACTTGGATCGCAAAAAGACAATTTCCCCCGCCGCCTATGCCGTCGAATTATTATGCAAAAAGCGCGATTGAGGGACTTGCGGGATTCGGGAAATGGGATACAATCCCAGAAACCTAGTAGGTTTCTCTGAATTAGAGAAGTTTCATAGTCGAGCGCGAGTTTGAAGCGTTCGACGCTCCCGCGCTAGGCGAAGCGCGGGGGTTGTTTGTTGGTCGGACGCGCGCCTCTAAACGGCGCGATTTTACGCCGCGAGGCGGCGTCCTCTGCAGAGCGCGAAGGAAGGGTTTTCCTATGCTCAAGAATCTTGAAAATATCGTTTCGGTGGCGATTATTTCGTCGTTTAGTAAAAAGTTCGTCGATTGTCTCGATCTCGACGTCGCGATCGTCGGCGCGGGTCCCTCCGGGCTCGTCGCCGCCAAAACCCTCGCGGAAGCCGGGTTCAAAACCGCCATTTTCGAGCGCAAATTGGCCCCCGGCGGAGGCGTCTGGGGCGGCGGTATGCTCTTTAACGAAGTTGTTGTTCAGCAAGAAGCGATCGATATCTTGAACGAATTCGGAGTCTCGTCAAAACCTTTGGAAGAGGCGCCCGGATATTTTAGCGTCGATTCCGTCGAAATGGCTTCCGGTTTGATCTTTGGCGCGACCAGAGCGGGCGCCAAGCTCTTCAATACGATGAGCGTCGAGGACGTTGTCTTCAAAAACGACGCGATCGCCGGTCTGGTCGTCAACTGGGCGCCCGTCGAGCGCGAGCGCCTTCACGTCGATCCGCTCGTCGTCCTCTCCAAGTGCGTCGTCGACGGCACGGGGCATCCGTGCGAAGTTCTAAATCTCGCCTCCCGCAAGGCGCGCGTTAAGCTCGACACTCCGACCGGCGAAATTCTCGGCGAGCGCCCGATGCAAGCCGAACAAGGCGAAATTTCGACCGTCGAGTACACCCGCGAGTATTACCCGGGCTTGTACGCTTGCGGTATGTGCGCCAACAACGTTATGGGCGGTTATCGCATGGGACCGATTTTCGGCGGCATGTTGCGCTCCGGCAAGAAGGTCGCCGGTCTCATCGCCGAAGCGCTGAAAAGCGCCAAGTAAGAGCGAGTTCTTGAGACGCGGGAATTTTTCCGCTCTTTCCGCGTCTTAATTCCCGTCGGATTTGCGCGTCGCCTTTCGGCGGCGCGTTTTTTATAACCTCGGGGCGTCGCGAAACGGCGCCCGCGACTCGCGCCGCGAGCGCTCGCGTCCAACTCTAATTTGTCGACTATTCTATGATCCCTCCCTATTCAAGCGTTTCCGCGAACGACGAAAATAAAAACGACGAGCGAACCCCGCGACAAATTCTCTTTTCGATTCTGATCCCCGTCTACAACGAGCAAGCCTATTTGGCGCTCGTGATCGATCGCGTAATGGCGGCTCCCCTTCCCGAGGGCGTCGAGCGCGAACTAGTGCTAGTCGACGACTGCTCGACCGATCGCTCGCCCGAAATTATCGAGACCCTCGTCCAAAAGTATCCCGGGCGAATCCGCGCGTTCCGCCAGCCCAAAAACCAAGGAAAAGGCGCCGCGATTCGTCGAGCGATCAAAGAAATGACCGGCGACTTCGCCATTATTCAAGACGCCGACCTTGAGTACGATCCAAACGAGTACTCCCTCGTCTTGGCGCCTCTGCTCGACGGACGCGCCGACGTCGTGTACGGTTCCCGCTTCGCGACCAGAGAAACGCGCAAAGTCCTTCAATATCACCACAAACTCGGCAATCTGTTTTTAACCCACCTTTCCAACTTCGCCACCGGTCTCGATTTGACCGATATGGAAACCTGCTACAAGGCTTTCCGCGCCGACGCCCTCAAATCGATCCCATTGCGCTCCAATAGATTCGGTATCGAGCCGGAAATCACCGCCAAAATCGCGAAACGCGGATGGACCGTGTACGAAGTCCCCATTAGCTACAACGGGCGGCGATATTCCGAAGGGAAAAAAATCGGTTGGAAAGACGGGGTCAGCGCCATAAGACTCATTCTAAAGTATTGGTTTATCGACGATAGCTTCTACGACGAAGACTCCGATTCCGACTCCGCTCAACAAGTCGGGCAATCCAAGAGATACGGCAAGCTCCTCGTCAAGCGCGCCGCCCCCTATCTTGGGATGAAAACACTCGAACTTGGCGCCGGATTGGGCGCGATCTCCCGTTTCATCCCTCAAAAAGAGCGACTAACAGTTACCGAAGCCGACGATCGCAGGCTAAAATTTCTCAACGCCTCGTACGACGGAAACTCGGTCGTCGACGTCGCGAAGTTCGACCCGCGTTCCGGCGAGACCTCTTTAACCGATGGCGACAAAGGCGCCTACGACTCCGTCGTCTGTTTTAACCGAACCGCGATCTTGGACGTCGACGTCAAAACCGAACTGGAGAGAATCCGAAACCTGCTCAACGACGAGGGACGGTTCGTCGCCGTTCTTCCGGCGAGAAAAAAAGGCGACTCAAAAGGCTGGAAAAAGACCGAAATTCAAGAGTCTCTAGCGCGGGCGGGGTTCGTCGTCGAAAAACTCGCCCCGATCGCGTCGATTGAGCGAGTTTTCCTGCGCCGCGATCCCAAAAGAACTTCGCAATTCGGCTTTATCATGTTCGAAGCGCTCGTCGGCAAAACCCGCTGGCTCGACGCGCTCCTCCCCCCGACGCGATTTTTCGTCGTCGCGTCCAAAACAAAAAAAGAACCGAGCGCGAATTAGAAGAACGCGAAAAAGAAAGCGCGCTCTACTTCATAAAGTAGTACCGGCACTTCGGGCAAATCTTAAACGCCGCGTCAATCTCCCAGTCGCACTGAGGACAGATCTTCTTCTGTACCGTTCGCCTCTTGGGAAGATCCTCGACCGGAGCTTCGGGAGCGGGCGCTTCCTCTTTCTTCTCCTCCGGCAAAGGATCGTTAATTCCGCGGCGAAGCGTTTCCCCAATCCCGAGAATGCGCATAATGGACGACTCCGTCGGCACGGAGTTTTTCTGCAAAGGAATCTCGACCACCGCGCCGCAGGCGGGGCAATGTCCCGAAGTTCCCGCGCGTTTGTCCGGCGCGGTCAGGCGATGACCGTTAGGGCACGTTACCACGATGCTCATAGAAAAACTCCTTTCGCGACTCGATCAATAAGTCAACGCGCCGAAAGAAACGCTACGGCAAAGTTGTCGATAACGAATTACCCAAACGGAACTTTCGTCGCCTTGGCGCTCAATAAAAACCCAACTAACGCCTCCTCCGACGCGCCGACTCGCAACGCGGCGCGTCTCGCTTCAAACGCCGTTTTCGGATCTCAAAATCCAACGGCTCGTCTTACCACTAGGGGCGATTATAACGAAGTCGCTTTTGGAATAATACTACTCAAGAGTCTTTTTTCTATTTTTTTTGAATTAATACCGCGCGAGGGTTGAATTAAACGCATAAAACAGTCCGCGCGGTTTAAATAAATTTTAACGATAAAACGAGGGCTTTATAGTTTCCGTTCCGCCATAGGAGCGCGGCGAACAAATCGGAAATGGAAAAAAGACGAATTCTTTGACGCGACGAGGGCAAAATGGTATACTTGTTCGCGCGCTGTTCGCGCGAATCCCCGTTTTTCGCGTCAAGCTCGGGGGAGGCGCGCCGCGCGACGCGGAGGAGAAGATGACAACCAAACCTTACGAAATAGAAATAATCGAGAAACCCGGAACCTCGCGCGTTTTTCGCGCCGCGCTTTTCGACTTCGACGGAACCCTGAGCCTTATTCGCGAGGGTTGGCAGAACGTGATGGTTCCCTATTTTTGCGAGGTCTTAAACGAAATCGCCGACCCCGCGCGCGAAACCCCGGACGCGATCGAGCGAATCGTTCGCGACTTCGTCGACAAAATCACCGGTAAACAGACGATCTATCAATGCATTCGGCTGGCCGAGGAAGTCGAGGCCCGCGGCGGCGCGCCGTGGGATCCGCTCCTTTATAAGAAGGAGTATTTGCGTCGACTGCAACTGCGAATTCAAGATCGCGTCGACCGACTCGCGAACGGCTCGGCGCGTCCCGACGATTTCGTGGTTCCCGGCGGGCGTCGCTTTCTGCAACTGTTGCGCGACAAGGGCGTCAAACTCTACCTCGCGAGCGGAACCGATGAGTGTTACGTCAAACAGGAAGCGGACTTGCTCGGTCTGACGCCTTACTTCGACGGCGGCGTTTACGGCGCCCAAGACGACTACAAAACCTTTTCCAAAGCGATGGTTATCGAGCGCTTGATCAAAGTCAACGCCCTGGACGGAGCGGAATTGGTCGGATTTGGCGACGGGTACGTCGAAATCGAAAACGTTCGAGCCGTCGGGGGGTATCCCGTGGGCGTCGCGACGAACGAGGCGAATCCCGGAGGGGGAGTCGACGCTTGGAAGCGAGGAAGGCTCCTCGACGCCGGCGCCCGCGCCATTGTTCCGGACTTCGGCGACCCGGAAAAATTGCTCGCGTTCCTGTTCGCCGAATCTCGATAAATCGTCAAAAGTTACGGACGAAACTTTCCATGAGCGAAACCCTGACCCCCGTTCGAACGGAAATCCTGAGCGTCGACCCCAAAGACCTGGCGGATCGCCTCGCCAAACGCGTCGCCGAGAAAACGCCGCGCGTCGCGGTCGTCGGCGATTTTTGTCTCGACAAGTACCTCTACGTCTATCCCGAGCTCGACGAACTCTCGGTCGAAACGGGGCTCGTCGCGCGACAAGTCCGCGCCAAGCGAGTTTTCCCGGGCGTCGGAGGCACGATCGCGAGCAATTTGCGCGCGCTCGGAGTCAAAACGAATTGCGTTGGAATGATCGGCGAAGACGGCGAGGGATTCGATCTGCTCAACTCGCTAGAGAAAATTGGCGCGAACGTTGACTGTATGATAAGTTCCGACGAGATTCAGACTTGCGCCTACGTAAAGCCGATGACCCCTCGCGAACCCTCGCGCGACGGAATTTTGCAATCCCCCGACGAAGGCGAGTGGGTCGAGGGTAATCGAATCGACTTGCGCAATCCCGGGCCGTTTCCGAGAGATTTAATGGGCGAGCTTCGTCCCAACGTCTACCATGGTTCCATCGACGCGGACGCGATCATTGTTTCCGACCAGTTTCCCGAAGAATCGAAAACGTTTTTCGACGACGAGTTTCGACTGTTTTTAAACGACGTCGCGAAACGCCGCGACTGGATTTTCTTCTTATGCGATTCTCGTTTCTTCGTCAACGAGTACCGAAACATGGTCGTTAAATGCAACGCGAACGAGCTCTTCGACGCCTATCGCGCCTCCCAAGGCGAAGCGCGCGTTCGAGAAACGACCCTCGATCCCGCTTCCGAAGCGAAAGAGCGAGAAATCTGCGAAGTCGGGGCGTGGCTCGCGCGAAGAAACGAGCGACCCGTTTTGGTTACCCGAGGAGCCCTGGGCTCGATCCTAATCGAAATCGAAGAAAACGGCGAGCCGAAAGCGACGATTGTCCCCGCGATTAGCGTCGATCCCCCGATCGACGTATGCGGCGCCGGAGACGCCACCAACGCCGGGTTCGTCTTCGCGCAAGCCCTTGGATTCTCCCTCGCCGAGGCAGCCTATATCGCCAACGTCGTGTCCTCGATTACCATTAAACAAATTGGCGTTACCGGCGTCGCTTCCGTTGAGGACGTTTTGAGCGTTCTGAGGAAACAAACAATCTAACAAGCTTTCTATTGTCGCGCGATTACGATGCCAACCGAAATTACTACTGTTATCCAAAACAATCAAATTGACAAATTGTCGGAATCGATCTCCGAATTAAGAGATGAGCTTAACTCGGCCCTCGGTAAGTTAGCCTCGCTACAAACAATAGCGAACAATCTTTCGAAGCTCTCCGAAGGAGAAATCACTACAACCAATGGAACTCCGACGGGAGCGTTGCAAGAATATATTGTCTCAACAATACAGGATAATTTCAATGGAAGCAAGAACGATATATGGTTGCAACCGTCTTCTTCAAACGACGCGGACATACCTAAGTTTATAACCAAACAAGAACGCCTCCGATTAGGTTCAAAAACAAGATTTATCTCCTTTTTAAATTTTAAAGGAGGAGTTGGAAAAACCGCCCTATCAAGTAATCTTACGGCGGCGTTTGCCTCGGGAAACTTTGATTCGACCGTAAAGGTCGATAATCCGCTGCGCGTTTTGGCGGTCGATTTGGATTTTCAGGGATCTTTAAGCGATAGATGCGCCCGTCCCTACGAATTGATAGACGCGATAGAAAAGAAAGTCCTTTCGGCCCTTCTCTTCTTTCATCCAAATCAATTGGGATTCTCCGTCGACGACCTATGCATCCCCTTTATTAAGTGCCCGAACGCGAGACTTATTCCCACTAACGATTATTTAGACGCTTTTGATAATAAAATTTTTAATTATCAAGCGTTTAAAATCTCCGAAACTAGGTTTTCCTATCGTCCTTGGTTTCACCGGGAGGAGTTTCTAAAGAAAAACGACCTCGTCATATTTGACTGTCCGCCGCGAAAAACCGCGTCGACTATTTGCGCGCTCCTAGCGTCCGATTTTGTTTTCATCCCCACCGCACCCGAAACGCTGGACAATAGTTCCGTCATTCGCACGGTAAAATGGCTAATTGAGTTCAAAAACAAACTTAACGCCCCGTTTCAAATAGGGGGAGTGATCTTCAACCGAACGTATTCCGAAAAGAAATTGTCCGAAGAGGAAATTATATTTAAAACCAAGATAGAGCGCGGAATAGCGCAAACTTTCAAAGATAATCCTCTTCGTTCGGTGGATCCCGCTCCTCGAATCTTAGATTCTTTCATTCCCAAAAGGACGGGAAAGAATTCCATCATAGGAAATTCGAAAGACGCGCTCCCGGGAGCCTATCGTCAAAATCAATTTTTTACGCGCTTAGCAACTGAAATTTTACAAAGGATTTACCTGTGACCAACTTAGAACAACCGACTTTGCTTCGTCTTGTCCAAAACCTCGAGCCCTTCATAGCGTCGGCGATTAAAAGAGAAAGCGAGGCGCTACAGTTCCTGTGCGACGAATTCCAAGTAGATACCATTACCGATTTAAAAAAGAAGATCGAGCAACTTCTGAAGGACTATAATGAATTGAGCCGTAACAATAATAATTCTCCCGAACAATTCGCAACTCGGGTCCTGAATTATCGCGAGGCCAAGAATAATTCGCTAGCGCCGGAAGAACCGATTGAATCGCTCGTCGACGATTTCAAGAACTTTACGTCGCCGAACATCAAAAAGATTGGTAAAATACTTGGCGTTAATCTTACGAAAAAAGGGGACGCCGCGGCATTTTCCAATTGGTTGGAAACGGGAATCAAGCCTTCGGAAAGTTCGGTTTCAACGTCCGGCAGAACGTCTCCTAGAAAGGAATTTATAGAAGCTTCCGTTATCGAAGCTTTGAATATTCGCGATCAAACTACGAAAGAATTAACCGAAGAATCGTCTCTCGCAATTATGGAAATTGCGGAGTCGGTCTATGCTAAATATAAACTTGTTGGTTTACGCGAGTTTATAATACAATTTGGAATGAGTTCTTCAACTGGAAAGAATAAGACTGAACTGATGGCGCAACTTGAAAGCGCTCTTGCGGAAGAAACCATAAGACGAAGTAAAAGTTCCGCCAATCTTGAAGACAATCCGTATCTCGATCTTTTGACCTTCACTAACAAAACGAATCCCTAGTGCAAAAAGGTGCGTTTCAACATGCGCAATTACCTATCCCGAGACGCCTTAGAAATCCTCCCCCTGTCCGCTCGCGTCAACAAGCTCGACGTCGAGCGCGACGCGATCGACCCGTCGACTTACCCCGTCGAGCTTAGCGACGACGCTTGGCGCGACGTCGAGAGCGCCGCGAGCGAAATCCGCCGCGCCAAAGAACTTGGCGCCGCGCGAATCCTGACTTACGGCGCCCACTCGATCAAGAACGGGCTGGGGCCCGTTCTTGCGCGACTCGTCGAAGCCGGTTGGCTAACCCATCTTACGACCAACGGCGCCGGCGTGATCCACGACTGGGAGTTCGCGTTCCAAGGAAGGTCGGGCGAGGACGTCAAACGCTACGCGACCGAGGGGCAATTCGGCATTTGGGACGAAACCGGCAAATATATCAATCTCGCGATTATCGTCGGCGCTTTCAACGGCTTGGGTTACGGCGAATCGGTCGGCAAAATGGTCTCCGACGAAGGGCTCGAAATCCCTACCGACGAGGAGTTGCTCGATTCGATGATGGCGGCGACCGCGGTCGCGTCGAAAACTCGCGAGTCCGACTCGTCGATCCTCGATCGAGCCGGCGCCGCGTGCGACCTGCTCGCCGCCAAGCGACGATTCGCCCTCCCCGACGGCAAACTCGCGATTCCTCATCCAAAGCGAGAATATTCCGTCGCTTATCGCGCCTATCGCGCGGGGGTCCCCTTCGGCTGCTGCCCCATGATCGGGTGCGACATTATCTATACCCACCCCGCCAATAACTGCGCAGCGATCGGGCGCGCCGCCCAGCGCGACTTCCTCCAATACGCCGATTCCGTCTCGAAACTCGAAGGGGGCGTCTATCTCTCGGTCGGTTCGGCGGTTCTGTCCCCGATGATCTTTGAAAAGTCCCTATCGATGTCCCGAAATATCGCGCGTCGAAGCGGACGATCGATCAAAGACTTCGCGATTCACGTCGTCGATTTGGCAAAATCCGCGTGGGACTGGACGCAAAACGGCGAGCCCCCTATGTCCGACCCAGCGTATTACCTCCGCTATTGCAAGACGTTCAGTCGTATGGGCGGAAAAATGACCTATTGTAGCGCCGACAACCGCTCCTGGTTCGTTGCGTTGCTCAACGAACTGGAAAAACAATAGTTAAGTTTTCTTCAACCAAACGCGAAGCGAGATCGACGCTCGAACTCGAATTCGCGCAATTTATGGAGAGTTATCGTTATGGCTATGAATCGTCGTCAATTCCTCAAGACCTCGGCCCTCGCCGCGGCGCTTGGGTTCTCCCAATTCCCGTCTCCGTCCATCGCGAGCGCTTTGGGCGCCAATTCCAAACTGCGCGTCGGCGTCGTCGGGATCGAGGGCCGAGGCGCCGGGAATATCTCCGAGCTAATGGGCGGTTCCAAAGACCTCGTCGAGCTCGCCGCGCTCTCTGACGTCGACGACAAAAACCTCGAAACCCAAGGGAAAAACTATCCCGACGCCAAGCGTTTCTTCGACTTCCGAACGATGCTCGACGAAATGAAGGACCTCGACGCGCTCCTCGTCAGCGCTCCCGACCACACCCACGCCGTCGCCTCGATGGCCGCGATGAAGCGAGGGCTCCCCTGCTTCTGTGAAAAACCGCTCGCCCACGACGTCGCCGAAATCCGCGCGATGCAAAAGATCGCCAAGGAAAAGAAGCTCGCGACCCAAATGGGAACCGTCATTCACGCGACCGAAAACTATCGCCGCGTCGTCGAGCTGATCAAGGCGGGCGCGATCGGCGAAGTTACCGAATGCCACGTCTGGTGCTTTAAAGGCTGGGGCGGATATCCCGAACCGTCCAAAGAAAAATTCGAGGTCCCGAAGAATCTCCACTGGAACGAATGGCTTGGACCCGCCCAATGGGTCGATTACAATCCTTGCTACGTCCCCGCTAAGTGGCGCGGATACTGGCCGTTCGGAACCGGCACCTTCGGCGACATGGCGTGCCACCTTATGGATCTCCCCTTCTGGGCTCTCGATCTCAAGTACCCCAAGACGATTTGGGCGACCTGCGATACCGAAATCAGCAAGATGTGCTGCCCCCTCGACGTCGAGTGCAAGTACGAATTCGAACTTAACGGAAAGACCTTCCCGCTGACTTGGTACGACGGAAAGAAACGCCCCGCGATTATCGAAGAGCGCAAACTCGAAAACCTCTCGATGGGCGTGATCTTCGTCGGCGAAGAGGGCGTTCTGGAAGCCGATTACGGAACGATCCGACTCTATCCGCAAGACAAATTCGACTCCTACAAATGGCCCGAAAAGTCGATTCCGTCCTCCCCGGGACACCATCGCGAATGGATCGACTCGATCGTCGACGGCGGCAAGTCCGAACCGCTCTGCAACTTCGAGTACTCCGGTCGCCTCGCCGAAGCGGTCCAACTCGGCGCCGTCTCCCTCCGCGCCGGTAAGATCAAGCTGGAATGGGACGCCGAGAAAGCGGTCGTTACCAACGACAAAGCCGCCAACGATTTCATCTCCACCGAATATCGCGACGGTTGGACGCTCTAATCGCGTTCCGAAAACAGACTCGCGACTCGCCTTATAGCGCGTCGCGAGCGTAAAAAAGCGCGCTAGAAATTCAAAGAACTTCGAGCGCGCTCTTTATTTGACGGATATATTAAGAACCGATCATTCGGCGGATTTTTGAGCTTCCGCTTGCTTGGCGGCGGCCGCGGCGCGACGCGCTTGAGCGGCTTTCTTTCCTCGCTTCATCGTCTTGGCGACGGTTTGTTGCGCGTCCGTTCGCTCCACGCGGCGTTGCGCAAGGCGCGTGGCCTTTCCAACGCGGTCGCGGAGGTAGTACAGCTTGGCGCGACGAACAATAGAGGATCGGAGAACTTCGACTTTGGCGATGCGCGGGCTGTGAACCGGGAACTTGCGCTCGACGCCTTGACCGGCGACGATGCGACGAACGGTGAACATTTCGCGAACGCCCGAACCGCTGCGAGCGATCACGACGCCGTTGAAGATTTGAACGCGCTCTTTGTCGCCTTCGAGAATCTTGCAGTGGACGTTGACCACGTCGCCGATTTCAAAATGGGAAACGTTCTCTTTCTTGGCGCGAGCTTCCACCAAACGAATAAGATCTTGACTCACGGATAAATTCCTTATTTCTTTGTTTTGTGCTTAAAGGAGCGCGTTAAAAACTTCCGACATAACCGCGTCGGACTAAAAAGACGATCGAAAGCCGTTTACACTCTTCAAACGACCGCTCGCGAACGAGCGAATATCCGATCGACCCGCCTCCTTGACGTCGAAAGGCTTTCGCGTTCAAATCCGGAATCGAGCGATTCCATAACCTCTAAACGCCCCGCTCTTCCGACGGGTCGTCGTCCAGTAAATCCGGACGGCGCGCGAACGTTTTTTCCTTGCGATTGATTTCTCGCCATTTCTCGATCAGCCCGTGATCCCCGCTAAGGAGAATATCCGGAGCGCTCAGCCCGCGATAAACGCGAGGGCGCGTGTACTGATCCTCTTCTAAAAGGCGATTTCCCGACGAGAACGAATCGAGCGAAGCCGACGTCTCGTCCCCCAATACGCCCGGAATCAAACGCATAACAGAATCGATAATCGCCATTGCCGCGACTTCCCCGCCGTTCAAAACATAGTCCCCGATGGAAATTTCGTCGGGTCGGAGGATATCGACGACTCGCTGATCAAACCCTTCGTAGCGTCCGCACAAGAGGATCAACCGCTCTTCGCGAGCCAGCTCCTCGACGACGCGCTGCGTCAGCGGTCGACCTTGAGGGGTCAACATAACGAGGCGACCGGGATTGGCGTCGTAAGACCTGACCTCTTCGACGCAGGGCACAACCCTGTCGACTTTCAACACCATGCCGGGTCCGCCCCCAAAGGGACGATCGTCCATCGTGTTGTGCTTGTCGTTCGCCCATTGGCGCATGTAGTGCGAGCGGACGTCCAGCAAACCTCGCTCGATCGCGTCTTTCAGAATGCTTTCCGAAAGGTATCCCTCGAAAATGCCGGGGAAAAGCGTGATCAAATCGATTCGCATTCGGTCGACTCGGCGTCAAAGCGACGACTTCTGTACTCTAACGGTTCGAGCGAACCTCATTCGGCGGCGGGAGCGGCGACTTCCGCGACCGGGACGGAACGACGGCGGCTTTGAGCCAAACGTTCCAAAGCGGCTTTTTGGGCTTCCAGGCAGGTTCCCTTTTCGCCGTACTTCTTAATCAACGTCGCGCACTTGTCGCTCGGTTGGGCTCCGACTCCGATCCAATACGCGATGCGATCGCCTTTCAGCAACGCGCGAGCGTCGGTCTCGGGAACCAAGGGATCGTAGGTGCCGAGTTCTTCGAGAACTCGACCGTCGCGCGGACGACGACCGTCGACGGCGACAATGCGGAAAAACGGACGATGCTTCCGTCCAAACTTTTTCATGCGAATTCTAACGGACACTTAATATATCTCCTCGTCAAAAGTTCGATTCGCCTCCAAGACGGCTCCTCGAACGAAATGAAAACTCCGACGACTGCCGGAAACAAACTTGATCGACCACGTCTTCGCCTTGTCGGGAACTCGCTCGCTTTGGTTCTTCCTCGCGAGCGCAGCGAGACGAAACGTCGATCCAGCATATATTTAAACGGGCAACGCCCAATTAAATACGATTCGCGCGGCGACCTTTACTTCTTCTTCTTTTTCTTGTCGCGACGCGCCTTCTCCAATTTCTTTCGCTGCGCCTCGCGCTCTTTCGGGGTCAACCGCTTGCCGGTGGAACCTTTTTTCGCCGGTCCCATCATTCCGAACGGGTTAGCCGAAACTTGCGCGGTCATCTCTTGAAGCGCGCGCATTCTTCCGACCGAGCCAAGCCCGGAGAAATTTTTGACCATTCCCGCCATCTTTTGGTGCATCGAAAGCAACTCGTTGACGCGGGAAACGTCGACCCCCGCGCCCGCCGCGATGCGCCTTTTGCGACGAGAGTCGATTATGTCGGGATGGCGGCGCTCCTTCGGCGTCATCGAGTCGATAATCCCGCCAACCTTGCGCAACTCCTTGTCGGGGTCGACGTTCAAATCGCCTAGAATTCCGCTCAAACGCCCCATTCCGGGAATAAGGCTCATAATCTTGCCCATCGATCCGAGCCGCGACGCTTGTTGCATCTGCTTTCGGAAGTCGTCGAGCGTGAAGAGCCCCTTCTCCATCTGCTCTTGCTGGCGCTTCAGTTCCTCTTCGTCGAACTTCTCCTGCGCCTGCTCGATAAGCGACAACAAGTCGCCCATTCCGAGCATTCGGCTCGCCATACGATCCGGATGGAAGTCTTCCAGAGCGTCCAGCGTCTCCCCGACGCCAACGAACTTGATCGGAACCCCGGAGACCGTCTTGACCGAAAGCGCCGCGCCTCCGCGCGCGTCGCCGTCGAGCTTCGTCAGAATAACGCCGTCCAATTCCAGCGCGTCGTTGAACGCCTTCGCGCTGTTGACCGCGTCTTGCCCCGTCATCGCGTCGACGACAAAATACACTTGGTCGGGCTGAACCTTGCGCTCGATGAGCTTGAGTTGGTTCATCAGCTCGTCGTCGATGTGGAGACGACCCGCCGTGTCGAGAATCACGACGTCGACTCCTTTTTCCTTCGCCTCTTTTAACGCGCGCTTGCAAAGCTCGACCGGGTCTTTCGTCTCGCGATCAACGTACACGGGAACCCCGAGCTGCGAGCCCAAAACCTCGAGCTGGTCGATAGCGGCCGGACGCTGCAAGTCGGCCGCGACGAACATCGGCTTGCGCCCCGAATTGAGGATCCGTTTCCCCAACTTGCCGCAAGTCGTCGTTTTACCGGAACCCTGCAGACCGCAGAGCATAATCGTCGCGAACGGCTCTTTGACCGGCAAACTCGAGTCGACAGGCCCCATAAGAGCGATCAACTCGTCGTTGACGATCTTGATGATTTGGCGCCGAGGATCTAGCGCCCGGGAAACTTCCGTTCCAATGAACTTTTCCCGAACCCTCTCGATGAACGCGTTCGCGACTTCGACGCTGGCGTCCGCCTCCAAAAGCGCCTGACGAACTTCGTCGAGCCCCTTCTTAACGTTCGCTTCGGTGAGCCGCCCCATTCCCGTCATCGAGCGGAACGCGGCGCTAAGCCGATCGGTCAATGATTCAAACATGCGTCAATCCAAAGGTCCAAGGCGAGCCGTCGCGCAAAACAATGCTCTAATCTCAAAACGAGCGCTTGCGACGGTCGCGCGAACCGCCGACTATTCCCTTTCCGTCCCGAGACGCGACGCGACAACGCGTCGAAAAAAAGGGAGGGCGCATAATTTCGTTGATTGTATCGTCAAGACTCGCATTTACAAGGGGGAGACCGCAAATTTTAACAATTTCTTGCCGGAGTTCACCCCGAAACGACGCCAGCGAAAGCAAGACGTCGTTTTAATCGTTACGACCGTTTTATAACGTCGGTCGCTCAAAAAGATTCCGCCGCGTAGAAAAGGACGTTGGTCGCGAGATAAAACGCGCTCTTTTGCGTCAGTCCCTCGCAATTGGCGGCGACGACGTTTTCCAACGCGCAACTGACGTCGTTCGGAGAATAGAGCAGAATCCAGCGCCCGTCCCGCCGAATCCCTTTCAGACTTGGCGGAAGCGTCTCCGCGACCGCCTCGGTCTTTCCTCCCTCCCCCGTTCGACGCGTTCGATACTCGAGCTTCTCAATGCGAAATCCCCCGTATTTGCCGGTAAAAATCGGATCGTCGAGCGGAACGTCCTCCAGCGCCTCGTCAGGAAACAACTCTTTGACCTCGTTCAAAAGAGCGCCCTCGAACGCCTTGGATCCGCAAACCGCGTTGGCGAAAAGAAAACCGCCCCGATCGAAGAAAAGTCGGAGTCGATCCCGCTCGTCCGCGGAAAAAGAAAACGCGTTGCGACCGTGCGCGAACAAGACGGGGCAATCGAACAGATCGTCCGTTCCGGCGCTCACCCGCGGAACGTAGAGTTGAACCGGAACCCCAAGTTTCGAGCGAACCGATCGCATTAGATTCGGTATCGCGCGCGGCGCGCAAGAGGTTCCCGCGCCGCACTCTAGAATCCCCGCGAAAAGACCTCCGCGAAACTCCGAGCCCTCGCTCAATTCCTCGACCGGATTGAGCGCGATCTCGTCCTTGTGCTTGGGGCGGCGGTTCGTCGCGTAAGCGCAAACGTTGATCCCGATCGCGAACGCCGCCTCGATTTCCCGCGAAACCCTCTCCGACGCCCCGTTCGTTCCGTCCGAAGCTCGCGGACGATTCTTCGTCGCCTCCCAAAGACACGACAACGAAGGTCGATCGTCGGCGACGCTGGGGCGCCTCCCGTCCGCGCCGGGCCTGGGTCGTTGCGCCGGAACCAAAACGACGCTCGTGCGACAACCAAAATCCAATCCCAATATCGGTCGCGCAAAATCGGGATCCACGATCTTCTCCGTCGTCCAAATCGGATGACTGGGATCGAGGATCTGAAAATCGCCCCCTTCCTCGGCGAGAACGTCTTTCATCAATTCGCGAAAACCCGATTCAAAGGAAACGTCCCCGTCGATCGCCTCGGCGAAAACGAACCCGCCTTGCTCGAGATACCCGCGAAGATTCTGGACGAGGCGCTCTTTCTTCAGCGGATCGGTCGGGACGGGGCTAGTCGTTCCGCTTATCGCCAAAATCGGCGTTTGCAAAAGATCGTCGACCGTCGCCTTGTCCGCGTCGATCGTTTGCCAGACCAAACGCGCGTCCCATTCGCGCTCGACTCGACCCGTTAAATGCGCCAAATCGTTCGGATGCTCGTTCCACCCGTCGTCTTCGCCGTACTTCAGCTTCGAAATGAGAAGCGGCCTGCGCCCCTTGGAGAGAAAGAGCAGCGCGAACGCCGTCGACACGCAATCGTTGCGATTAAAGTCTTTTTGCGCCGTCCAAAACTGCGATAACGGCGCTTTGCGGCGCAATAGCGTCTCGGCCCCCTCGCGATACCAATCGCTACGACCGACAAATCGATTCGCGGTCAGGCGCCCGACCCGTTCGAGCGCGTAGAGATAATAGTAAAAATAAGAGTCGGATCCTACCGCGTGCCCCGGATTGGTTCTCACGCTAAAATGCTTTCCCAACCAATTTAAACCGCGCGAAATCCGAAGCGCGATTTCGTCCTCCGCTTCCTGGCAACACCTGACCTCGTCGCCGTTTACCGACGCGCGCGAAGTCTCCCCGACGTCCGCGCATATCGCCAGCGAAGCGATCCCCGCGCACGTCATGCTACCCGTGCCGTAGCCGCTTGGAAATCCTTGGGGATTGAGCGACGACGAGCGATAACCCCAAGAGCCGTCGTCGTTCTGCATTCGCGACCAGTAATCTTGCGCGCGCGACCATACCTCGGCGTCGATCTCGATCCCGATCAGCTCCGCCTCGTACAAAGCCAAAAGCGCGAACTGCGAGTTCGAATTGTCCGCTCGCTCCAACTCCGGATTGTCCCCGACGTAAGACCACCCTCCGTCGTTCTCGTTGCGCGTCCTCAATTGCCGCTCCACGAGCCACGCGACGTTGTCCTCGATTTGCGGCTTGAACGTCTCGGGGTCGGCGAGACAAAACGCCATCGTCTGCAGCGAGATCGGATACGTCTGATTCTGTTTGGCCGCGGAAAAACCCGACAAATACTCGAGCGCCTTCGCGACCCCGGGATCGTTTTTGTCCCTACCCGCCGTCAGGAGCGCCAAAACGCAAAGCGAGGTCGTCCCGGGCGCGTAGCCGGGGTACTCGTTCCAATCCCCCTTCTCGCGCTGTTTTCGCTCCAAAAACGCGACCGCGTCGTCGATGGACGCGCGAACCGCCTCCGCGCTCAAAAGCGAGTCGCCCTTCTTCAACAAACTTTCTCGCGACTCCTCGTCCTCGATTTCCGACGTCGGACGCCCCTCGCTCATTCGAGGATCGTTCGCGGGAACTTCGGGCGACGGAACGTCTTGTCCAAAGGCTTCCAATCGAACCAAGAGCGAAAGACAAACCAGAAAAAACAAGAGCGCGCGGAGACGCTCGACGTCGGAGCCGCGGATAAGCATGTGTCTTGGGTCGAGAAAAACGCGAGAATAGTGAATTGTGCCGAGAAAAAAGAACGTCGAGCGAGAGGCGCTCGACGTCTTGGAACGTTGCCCAAAGCTACGCGCGAGAGCGACGGCGCGTCGATCCTCGCTTTTTAGGGAAAGACGAGGCGACCGGATCGGACGAAGAGTCGGACTCTTTTCGTTCGTCCGCGTCGCGCGACGCTTCCTTGGGCTCGCGATAACCGACCCCGTCGCGCGTTAAGGACAGAGAGCGCGAATCCGCGACGCTCGCCGCGCGACCGCCCTTCTTTCGCTCGCTCGAGCGCGTCGGCGTCAGCAAAGACTCCGCCGCTTCGAGGTCCGATTTATCGAGACCCGCGCGAGGCTCGCTCGCGACCTTTCCGCCCCGGATTTTCTCGTACAACTCGCTGCGGTACACGTTGACGTTGTCTGGAGCTTCTATCCCCAAGCGGACCTTGTCGCCGCGCGCGTCGACAACGACAATTCGTATATTGCCGTTGATGATCACGCTTTCGTCCTTGCGTCTAGAAAGTACCAACATAACGCTCTCTCCTCGAGTCGGCGCGTCGCGCGCCGTTCGTCCTTCCGATAGCGCGCCCGTCCGGGAACCGACGAAAAGCCGAGCCCGACCGAAACCCCGCGCCTCCTCTATTGTACTCCCTTTCCCGGCGCGGAAAACGGAAACGTTCTCATTTTTGCCAAAAAACAATTTCTTTTCACAGCGCTTATAACTATTTTAACGGTATTTTAAACATTTTGCGCCAACAAAACGTTTCTTATTAAATTGGACTTACCAATTACGAAAAGTGGGGTAGAATCCAAACGTTCTTAAAAACTAACGCCGTTAATAGGAGCGCCGCGCGCAATGCCTTCCTCCGTCCGCTATCTTCCCTTGGTCGATACCCACGCCCACCTAAACCTCGAAGATTTCGAGACCGACTTGGACGACCTACTCGAGCGCTCGCGCCTCGGTCGTTTCCCGGAAATCAAAGGGCGACAAATCGAAGATCCCGTATTTCGACCCTATGTCGCCGGAATCGTCTGCCCCGCCGTCGATCTGGCGACGTCCCTAAGCGCGATCGAATTGGCGAAAAGTCGAGATTGCGTCTACGCCTCCGTCGGATTTCACCCGAACCACACGGCGGATTTGTCCGAGGAGGAATGGCGCGAGTGCGAAAAACTCGCCCTCGGCGAAAACGCGCGACTCAACAAGATCGTCGCCATTGGCGAAACCGGGCTCGATCTCTACTGGGACGCGTCCCCGTTGGAGACTCAGCTCAAATTCTTCCGTCGCGAACTCGAGTTGGGCGAGCGACTCGGTTTGCCGGTAATCGTCCATTCCCGAGAGTCGAACGACGTCCTAATGAAAACCTTCCGCGAGTTCTACTCGGACCGTCCCCGTCCGTCCGACTTCGAGCGCGGCGTCGTTCATTCGTTCAACGGCTCCCTCGAGCAAGCCGAAGAACTGGTCGACTTAGGGTTCTATCTTGGATTTGGAGGATTCGTAACCTATACGAGCAAAAAATTTTCCGAGCTTTGGAAAGTCGCCGAGCGAGTTCCCGCCGACCGAATTTTGCTGGAAACCGACTGCCCCTATCTCACCCCCCATCCCCTTCGCGGAAAGCTCGAGCGAAACGAGCCCCTCGCGACTCTCTTCGCCGCGAAGCGACTCGCCGAACTGCGAGGCGTCTCCGTCGACGAAATTGCGAATCAAACGGCCCAAAACGCGGTTCGATTCTTCAAATTGCCGAACCTCCAAGAGCGCCCCGAACAATATTCGTCTTGATTTCTTGACGCATAAACAATATTGTTCGACCGTCGCGACCTTGCGCGCGATCCGATTACGCACGTTCCCGAAACGCAACGAGGGCTTCCCCGATGAAATATTTATTCGACCGAGCGCCTAAAAGCTCGACTCTTGCGAGCGTCGTCGTCGCCTGTCTCGCGCTGGCGACCTCCTCCGCGGCTTTTGGTCAAGCGAACAATCCAAACGCCGGAAACAACCGTTCCGCCGTCAATTCGCGAATTGGTTCCACGCTCCGAGCCGGAGCGAAAGCCGCCGAGCAAAGGCGTCAAACGCCCGGTCGAACCGTTCCAAACCCCGCCGCCAAAGCTACCGCCCCCGCCGCCCCTCAACAACCCGCGCGAACCCAACAACAAGCGGTCGAGCCTCAAAAAACCTCGATCGCGCTCGTCTCCGGGCGAAAGAAGGGCTCTTGCGATATGGTGGAAGTCTCCCTCGAGGGCAAGGGCGACCTGCTCCAAACCGACGGCGCGGGGCAAAGCGAGCGCGCCGGAATCGAGTTTGTCGCGGGGTTCAAGTACGAGGAGCTCGTCGACGCCTATTCCCCGACCGGGGCGGTCCGATCGATTCGACAGTACGAACAAGCCGGTATGAAGCGCAAAGTCGGCGCCTCGGTCGTCCGTCTCCTCCTCGACAGCTCGCGCAAGAATATCGTTTCCTCCTTCGACGGAAAAACGTCGACCATCTTCTGCCCGACCGGTCCGATGAAGTTCGAGCAGTACGAGCTACTGAGCGAAGTCCCGTTCAATACGACGCTCCTCGATCGACTTCTCCCCGAGCGCGAGGTAAAACTCGGCGAATCGTGGAGTCCCTCGACCGATCTCCTGACCGCCCTGCTCGGCGTCGACGCGGTTGAAAACAACACCTTCCGCATGACCCTCACCTCAATCGTCGACAACTTCGCCGAAGTCGAGATCTACCTCCAAGGCGGTAAGGACGCCCAGGGCAAAGACCTCCCCAGCACCCTCGAGTGCGCCTCCGAAGGAGCCAGCGCCGCGCTCAATATTAGCGGTAAATTCCAATACGACGCGACCGTAAAGCGCATTACCTGGTTCGGGGTTCGCGTTTCGGAACAGCGCTCCGAAAGCGTCGCCACTCCCGGCATCGAGTGCGAGGCGACCCTCAAAATTACCGTCGCGCCTCTCGACGAGCCTCAAAAATTGACCGACGACGCGATCGAAAAGTTCAAGGACGCCCCCAAACCCGAAGCGCTGCGACTCTACTACAACGCTCAAAAAGGACCCTGGAAATTCCAGTGCTCGAGGCGCTGGAAGTTGATCGAGGACTTCGAAAAGTCGACCGCGTTGTGCTACGTCGATCGAGGCGAGGCGGTCGCCCAGTGCAACATCCTCTCGAACGGAAAAATCGATCTGTCGACCCAACCGACCTTGGACGCCTACAAAAAGGAAATCCAAAAGGGTTTGGGCGACCGATTTGGAGAATTCAAGCAAGACGCCTCCTACGAGGAAAACGATCTATCGATCTACTACGTCGTCGTCGACGGCGCTTACGAGTCCGTCCCCTTCCGTTGGGTCTACTACCTTATCACCGATAAGGAGGGGAACCAATCGACGATTATGTTCGAAATCCAAGCAAATCTTCTAGATCGCTACGACGATTCCGGCAACGAGATCGTTCGCTCCTTCCGACCCGCCCCGCGTCCAGTCGCGGGAACCAAAGCGCCCCTCGACGCCAAAGTCGACCAAAAAACCAAGTCAAGCGACCCGGAACCCCAAAAAGATTCCGAAAAGAAGAAGGGCGTCGGCGCGACCGTTGCCAAACCCAAATAGCGAGCGTTGCGAACAATGGTCGGAAAATCGTCCAAAAAGATTGAAACCAAAGGAAAAACGCCGGGCGCGGCAAAACCGAAGCCGAGCCCGACGCCCTCGAAAAAGCTATCGTTCGCCGCGAGAAAAAAACTGGCGAAACGGACGAGCGACAAGTTGCGCGAGCTCTATCCCGCGCCCTCTTGCGCTCTGATTTACCGGAACCCCTTCGAGCTCCTCGTCGCGACCGTCCTCTCCGCGCAATGCACCGACAAGCGCGTCAACGCCGTCGCGCCGAAGCTCTTCGAGCGATTCCCCGACGCCCGAGCCTTCGCCAACGCCTCCGTCGAGGAAATCGGCGAGGCGATTAAGTCTTGCGGCTTCTATAACTCGAAGGCTCGCAACCTCTCACTGGCCTCCAAGGTCCTCGTCGAAAAGTACGACGGAAAAGTCCCCGACGATTTCGATCGCTTAGTCGAGCTTCCCGGCGTCGGGCGCAAAACCGCCAACTGCGTGCTGGGAAACGCGTTCCATATCGCCTCCGGATTCGTCGTCGACACGCACGTCCTCCGGCTAAGCCGGAAAATCGGGCTTTCCGACGAAACGACTCCCGAAAAAGTCGAGGCGGATCTCAACAAGCTCTTCGAACCCGAGGACTGGATCGACGCGAGTCATCGCCTAATCTATCTCGGGCGCGAATATTGCGTCGCGCGACGACCTCGCTGCGAGGTCTGCCCGCTGAAAGATTTTTGTCTCAAACGTCCCTAACCCGATTAATTGCCATTAGTTAGACGGAAAATGAAATTCGCGTCGACCGTTTTAATGCTGATTTGTTCCAACGCCTTTATGACGTTCGCTTGGTACGGTCATCTCTCCACGATGAAGAGCAAATGCTGGTTCGTCGCCGCGCTCGTCAGTTGGGGAATCGCGTTTTTCGAATACATGATCCAAGTTCCCGCCAACAGAATCGGTTCCGAGGTCATGTCGTTGTCGCAACTAAAAATCCTGCAAGAGGCGATCTCCCTCTCGGTCTTCGTCCCTTTCGCGATCTTCTTCTCCAAGCAGCGCGTGGGATGGAACTACCTCCTCGCCGCGCTGTGCGTCGCCGCCGCGGTTTTCTTCGTCTTTATGGATCGATCCCAAAATTCGGAAAAAAATAGCGACTCCGAGCCCGCGTCGGTCGCCGACGCGTCCCTCGCGCCTCCTCGACCAACCGACGAGCTTCCGCGAACGCCGCCGCGCTCCTAATCGCGCGACGACCCGCGTTAAACCACTTTGCAAGAAAGAGTTCAAAATGAGCGCCCCCGAAACCTCCCCTCAATTCTCCCCGAGAGCCCTTAAAGCGAAAGAACTGTTCGAACAAGGCTATAACTGCGCCCAAGCGACCGCCCTCGCCTTCGCCGACGAAATCGGTTTGGATCCCCAAACGATCGCCAAACTCGCCTCCCCCTTCGGCGGCGGCATGGCTCGAATGCGAGAGGTCTGCGGAACGATTAGCGGCGCCTTCCTCGCCTACGGGGCGATTCGAGGAACCTCCGATCCCAAGGACGCCGCCAAAGTCGCGGTCTACAAAGAAATGCAAGCGCTGGCGGAGAGCTTTCGACAAGAAAACGGCTCCATTATCTGCCGCGAGCTCTTAGGGTTGGGCGATCCGCCCGCCGCCGGGCCCGATCAAGCGCGCAAACCGAAGCGCCCTTGCGGCGAGCTCGTCGCCATGTCGACCCAACTTCTCGAAGAAATTCTGAAAAAGTCGAACTAACTCGCGCCGCTTCAAACGTCGGCGCCGCGCGACGACGAGAGCGCTTCGATTCGCCCTCTCGTCGTCGCGCGAATGTCCGTTTCTCGCTCGTTAAGAGTCCAGTCGCTTCGAAAGATAAGCGAACAGCTCGTCGATCTCGGGCAACGCGACCGACTCGATCTTTCCTTGGTCGCAAGCGACCGCGACGTCGGGATTAATCGGCGTCTTGACGACCTTCTCGATCCCGTGCTTTTGGGCGACCTCGTCGATCTTGCTCTCTCCGAAAATCGAATGTCGCTCCCCGCACTTCGGACACTGGTAGTACGACATGTTCTCGACCAGCCCCAGAACCGGAACGCTCATCATCTCCGCCATCTTAATCGCCTTCTCGACGATCAACGACACCAAATCCTGCGGCGTCGCCACCACCACGATCCCCTTGACCGGAATCGACTGGAACACCGTGAGCGGCGCGTCCCCGGTTCCCGGGGGCATGTCGACGAACATATAGTCCACCGCGCCCCACATCACGTCCTTCCAGAACTGCTTAATCGCCCCCGCGATCACCGGTCCGCGCCAAATCACCGGCGCGGTCGGGTCGGGCATGAGCAAATTGATCGAGACGCACCCGATCCCCGTTTCCGTCAATACCGGCTCGATCCCCTCCTCCGTTCCGGTCATCCTTTCGGTCAACCCGAACGCCTTCGGAATCGACGGTCCGGTAATGTCCGCGTCGAGAACCGCGGCGTTAAACCCGGCGCGGCGCGCCGAGCAAGCCAGCGCCGCCGAAACCAGCGATTTGCCCACGCCCCCCTTGCCGCTCGCCACCGCGATAACGTTCCGTATCGAACTCGCCCGATGCGGTTCTTCCAAAAACGATTTCGGATCTTGCCGAGAAGGACAATTCTCCCCGCAAGAGCCGCAATCGTGAGAACAACTCGAACCGCCGCCGCAACCGTTGCAACTTTCGCTCATAGCGCCGTCTTTCTAACTATCGTTAAAAGTGGTTGTTAAATCTAAAATCTCCGCTAAGATCGCTCGACGAGCCGCGCTTGGATCTCCGCGAGCAACCTCCTCGCGACCACCAGCTTGTCCCCGGAAACGCTCGCGAGCGTCTCGCCTTGCGCGTTCAGGATCTCCGCGACCGAAGAGGTTCCGTTAATCGCCCCCGGTCCGTTCACGACGATCAAGTCGCAGTGTTTTTTCTGCAACTTCTGAAGCGCCCGAACCCGAGGATCCGACGTCTCCAGCGCGAAAGCCACCAGCCATTGTCCTCGACCGTCGACCGATCGCGCGCGCCGCCTCTCCCCCAGCGCCGCCATAATGTCCGGCGTCTCGCGAAGCCGAAGAAGAAGCTCCCCGTTGCTTTCCGGAGCGCGAATGAAATCCTCCTTCGACATCTTGTCTCGCAGCACGACCAACGGGCGATAATCGCAAGGCGCGGCCGCCCCGATCGCCCCTTCGCACTCCGGAAAACGCAACGTCGCCGCCGCGAGCATCTCTTCCGTCGACACGACCCGAACGACTTCCGCCTCCGCCGGATACTCGACCTCGACCGGTCCGCTGACAACGACGACCTCGTATCCCGCCTCAAGCGACGCGCGAGCCAGCGCCGCTCCCATTCGTCCGCTCGACGCGTTCGTCAGATACCGAATCGGGTCGAGGTACTGCCGCGTTGGTCCGGAAGTGATTAAAATCTTCGCCATAGGATCGTTAAATCCTCTTCGTTCGTTACAAACGAGCCAACGCGACCTCCGCGATCGCCGTCGAACTCCGTAAGCCGCCAATATACCCCGACCGCGCCAAACGTCAAGCGTTCGAGCCGCCCCTCGCGAGAACGCCGACGCGCTAACGCTCGTTATAAGCGGCAATTATTATTTTTTTGCGCCGACGTCTCTCCTCGCGGTCGAAATAAAAAACGTGGTTCCGCAACTCTCAACCGTTCAAAAAGGGCTCGCAAATGACTCGACCGTTCCCGAAAACAACCCGCAAAACCGTCGCCAAAGCCGCCGTCCTCTCGCTCCTGCTCGTCTCCCTAGCGGCGCTCTGGCGCCCCGCCCCTTCGGCGGCGCAATCCCAAGAAAACGAAGACCTCATCTTCTCCACCAATCCGAGCGCCGACGCTCGCGCCGCCGAAAAAGCGGTCGAGGCGTTGGAAGAATCGGCGCCCGCGCAAGAGTCCGCTCTTGAGCCGGAACCTGCGGCAAACCCCGAAACGGAGCCCGTCGCCCCCGAGGAACCGAGCGTTCCCGAAGAGCCGAGCGACGACGAGTCGGTCAAAGAAATCGACGTCCTAATAGATACCCGGCACGCCCACGATTTTTCCGACTGTCCTCTAACCCTCGAAGACCGAAACTACCACAGAATCTACTCCTTTAACCGCGCCTTCGAACGCCTCAAATCCCGAGGCGTTCGAGTCGAGCGATACGAGTCCGACGCTCCTCTCGACGCCGAGCTATTGGCGCGTTGCAAAACCCTCTTTCTCAATCTCCCCTCCGGCGACAAAGAGCCGTTCCTCCTTTCGGAACTTGTCGACATTTCCAATTTTATCAAATCGGGGGGTTCCGCGTTCTTTATCGTCGACCACACCAACTGCTATTTCCATCAATCGAGGCTGAAGCCCCTCTTCAACGAGCTCGATATCGAGCCTCAGTTCTACGGCGTCTGCGATATGAACCAAGCGCTCGGTTCCGGATACGGATGGATCTATCTCGACAAATTCTCCCCGAGTCCGGTAACGCAAAACCTGCGACAAATCGCGTTCCAAACCGGCGGCGGCGTCGACCCGCGCGACGCGGTCGTCTGGTCGGGCGATAAGTCGTGGCGAGACGCCCCCAATATGCCCGTTTATGGAGAAGCCGATCTCGCGTACTATGGCAACTTCTTGCCCGACAAGGGAGAGCGCGTCGGAAGCAACGGTTGCGTCCTCGCCAAAGAATTCGGGCGAGGAAAAATCGTCGTCGTCGGGGACCAAAACCTCTTTTCCGCCTTCTTTCTCCAATACCTTGACAATTACCGACTTTGGCTCAATTCTTTCGCGTGGCTTCTGGATCGACCCGAGCTCGCCGACCCTCAAACCTACCTCAAAAACGTCGTTTCCGACGACGCGATCCTCTGCTGGGAAGAACTCGCGCCTTTCGCGAGACGTTTCGGAAACCCAGACCAAGAAGGATATTACAATCTCTACGCGTCCCTCTGTCGACGCTATGACCCCTTCTGCGTCGCCAACGACGACTCCGAACTCGGTCTATCGGCCAACGTTCTGCTCCTCCTCAATTCCGGAAGCGACGCGTCCCAAACGACCCTCGAAGTCGCCTATAAACAACTCGCCCAAGGCAAAACCGCGATCTTCCTGGATCCCCCCGAGGACGCGATCCAAAACGACGAGCTTCTCCCCGCGAAACTACTGAAACGACTTGGCGAGAACGGCGTAGAGCGCGCAAAGGCTCCCGACGCGCCCCAAAGCGACTCCAACCCCGCCCCTCGAAAATACGTCGAAAGAATCGATCTATCGAACGGGGGAACCCTAATCCTCCAACGCGGTCGAAAATCGTTTTCCAACGCCGACGTCCCCGCCCCCGAAGCGACGGTTCTTATGTTGCAACAAGCGAATCTCAACGCGCTTCTTCAGACGATCGATTCCGCGATGAGCGAAAAGCGCGACGAGAACAAATCGAACAATTGACTTTAACGAATCGCCGCGGTAAACTTGTCGAATAAATAAAAATCGGTTCGATTCGAAAGTTCTCGAGGTTCGTAAAAAGTCGATCGATTTGCCAAAACTACGTTGACGAAACGCGCTTCGTTTGAACGCGGAAACCGTTGTCGACCTTTCGTATTGGCTCCTTACAAGGAGATTATTAAATGAAAAGCAAATCTCTATGTTTCGCCGCGATCGCCTTATTTCTCGCCTATATTGCAATCGGCGCGCTTACGAGCGCGGAAGACACAATCGCTGGACATAGCGAGACCGACGAATCGCTCGTTCGTCAAAACGATAATACCGCGGATCAATACGAAAAGCCTCTTTTCTACCTGTTCGCGAAACCCCAAGTTGATTCCCAAAATCAATTTATAAGGCAACGATCCTTCTTTGAAAAGGGGATCGAGAACGTCGATATTTCCGACGCGATTTGGAAAAACAAACCCACTATCCTTCTAGACGATGAACAATTTGTTTTCAAAGGGTATCCGGTTACTAAAACAGAATTTCAAAAGACGCTCAACTTTCGCCTCAAAAGGTTGCTGAAAGTAACGATCGAGGAAGTTGACTTTGGAGATTTCAGCTTCGAGGATTGGATTCTCAAAGACGTTTATTTTGATAAATGCGACCTCGCCCACTGTAATTTTACCAACGCCATTCTTTTGAGCGCAACGTTCTCCGGCTTTGACGAGTTTTTCGAAGATCAAGAACGTTTTGATAAAGCCTATTTCGAAGAATCGCCTCTTCTGAACAAGATTCCTAATGATAATCGAGAAAAGCAACTTTCTTTCTCGCAATTCTCGTCAACGTGGAATTACAAAAGAAACGAATTCTGCGACCTTGAATTATGGTGGATGGATTTATCCGATTGGGATTTTTCGAACAAAGACCTATCGTCGATGAAATTTTCGCGGTGTTCGTGCGCTCGGCAAGACGGTTCAAGTTCAAAATTCGACGGAGCGAATCTTGCCCTCCATAATTACGATCAACTGCGCCTTTGGGAGCCAACGGCTCGCGAATTTAAGTTAAAACAGTTTTTTCCAGCGCGAGCGGCGGCGGACGATTTCTATAAAACGACCAATTACAACTCAAGAAAATGCGATTTTGTTGACGTTCGAATTCCCGGTATCAACCTTACTTCGCAAAATTTGGATTATGGAGGCGTCTCTATCTATCCCGACGTCGCGCTTTCAAATACGACCATTAAAAACGCAAGAGTTTCCGCTTATGGTATTGATTATTCAACCCCAAAGGACATCATTGCTTTAAACGAGAAGATATATTCTACTAAAAGCTATAAAGACGGCGATTTGCGAGGCGTCGAATTTCAGACCCCGCTAATTAATTGCGACCTTTCAAACCAGAATCTTTCGGGGTGTTTCTTTTGTAATAGCCTCAAAGGCGCCGTCCTTGACAATGCGATAATCTCCGGTTGCAACTTTAAATCTTCGAAAGATTTAACGCAAGAACAAATCAAATCGACATGGAATTACAAAAACAATCGTATGAATAATGTCGTTTTGCCGTATTGGCTACAATTCAAACTTCAAAAAGAATCTTTTTATCGCTCGAATTCGTTTAAATTCAAAAAGCTTCAGAAAGAGGATTTTGGAATCTCGGAACCAAAACGCGCGCCCGAACTGGAACTCAAAGCTTGTTTCAACAGATTTGGAATCACGTTTGAAGAGTCTTATCGAAAGAGCTGGCGAGATCTTCTTAACGACCTCGATCAAATTAAAAGTTCCATCGGTAAAAAGTTCTATTTTCCTTATCCTTGCGTTGACGACTGGGATTTTACCGACATGGATTTGAGCGACGTCGTTTTCGCGCCTCTTTCGATGAAAAACGCCAATTTTACAAACGCCAATATCGAGGGGATATGCTTCCAAGAAAAGGGCGGGGTTAAATATAACCCTCCTCCAGAAAAACCCATTATTCGACCCGTCCCGTTCTGCAAGGAGCAACTGGAATCCACGGCGAGTTATAAAGAACGTCGACTCGTCAATATAACGTTTTCCGACGCCTGCGAAATTAACGGGATCGATCTTTCTGGTTGCGATCTCTCGGGATCGATATTTTTTACCGACGTCCGCGATATTAATTTCACCGACGCGATAATTACAAACTGCGTCTTTGGAGGACGATATCAATATCATTTAAATTCCGCGCCGACCGTCGAGCAAATCAAATCGACTTGGAACTATAAACACGGCAAAATGGAGGGGATCTCGCTTCCGGAAAATCTTCGCAAAGATCTGGGACTTCCAAAAGAAGGGAACAAAGATTCCCCTTCGCGCGATTCAAATTCCAACGACTAGAAAACCGCATATGCGCCTACTCTTCGCTTCTCCTCACAACTACTTGGATCAAACGAGCGGCGCCGCGATTTCCACTCGCGAGTCGCTCTTGGCGCTCGTTCGAGCAGGGTGGGACGTCCGCGTCGTTTGCGGCGCCATATTCGACAACCCGCGAACGACGGAAACGGATCATCTTCTAAAAATCGCTCGCAAGAAAACGCCGACGGTATTCCGCGAGGGCGCCACAAAGATCGACGGACGCAAGTTCCCTTGGCGAGAAGTCGATTTCAACGATTGCGGAATTGCCGCGACCGTCTTCGTTACCGACGACGCGCTCGACCCCAACAAGCGCCCTTTCTGGTTCGCGTCCCCTTCGAGCGAGGTCTTCTATCGTCGCCTAGGCAAAGCTCTCGACGCCTATAACCCCGACGTTTTCGCGACCTACGGCGGCGACCCGAGAATCGCCCTCGCCGCCGAAACGGTAAGAAATCGAGGCGCATCGACCGCGTTCTATCTCCATAATTTGGAGTATCGCAAACCCGAGCTCTTTAAATCGTTCGATTCGGTTATCGTTCCATCCGAATTCGCCAAGCGCTTCTACAAAGAAAAGTTGGGAATCGAAACCGTCGCGATCCCGCCTCTAATCGACGAAATAAAAATCCTCGCAGATTCCAACTCTCGCGAATTCGTCTCCCTCGTCAATCCCGCTCTCGAAAAGGGGCGCTGTTTCTTTATCGGAATCGCGCGAGAACTGGGGAAACTCCGCCCGGAAATCCCATTCCTCGTCGTCGACGGGCGCGCGAAAGCGAAGTCGATCGGCGGCTCCCCGGAAGGGCGCGCGTTGCAAAACCTTTATTGGCTCCCAACTACCGACGAGCCTCGCGACTTCTACAAACGAACGAGAATCCTGCTCGTTCCGTCCCTTTGGGAAGAGGCGTTCGGACGAACGGCGGTCGAGGGCGCGCTCAACTCGATCCCCGTCCTCGTCTCGAATCGCGGCGCGCTTCCCGAGGTCGTCGGAGATCCCCGCGCGGTTCTCCCGATCCCCAAACGGTTTGAGAAATACTCCAAACTAATCCCGACTCCCGAGGAAGTCGCCCCTTGGGTCGAACTTATTGTTAAGCTCTGGGACGACGACGCGCTCGCGAGAAAACTAGCCGCGAGCGAAAAAGCGAGCGTCGCGAACTTTTCGAGAAAGATCGTCGAGGAAAAAACTTTGGCGCTCTTCGAGAACCTGGTAAACCAAAAAGCGTTCGCGTTTAGAAACGCTCATTCCCCGGGCGAGCCAACCCCCAGTTGAGACGGATCGTGCTCGGGGTGGAAAACTCGGTCCAAACCTAAGACGTCTCCAACGTCCCCTCATCTTTCTAGTCCGCGCGCTAAGATGACGAGGCATTGCGGGGTTTTCCTCAAACAACGCCTTTTTCAAAAAAATATACAACCCCCTTGATTTCGCTATTTCGATCGATTATACTTAGACTCGCGGTTGGAACCTGGACGCGACCGTACCGCCGTTTATTCGAGTCCCAAGTAAAAATCCATCGTATTACAACGTCCTATTGCGCTCTCAAAGGAGTTCTCCTATGTTTAATTTCGGCAAATCAAATCGCCAAAATATGAACGCCCAACGTCCCGCGAGTTCCCCCCAAAAACGCAAACTCGCGATCGAAGCGCTCGAGGATCGCGCGCTCCTTTCCGTCGTTACTTGGGACGTCTACGGTCCGCCCCCGGAAGACGTCTGTGTCGCTCTCGCCGCTTCTTCCATTCCTAATCAATTCAACCAATGGAAGTTTGTGTCAAACTTTCCATTGACCGAATTCTCGTACCAAAATGATCGCGGTGAATCGCAAAATTTTGACGAAGAAACGGAAATCGTCTGCGAAACTCCTGAATCGCTTTTCGCAAACAGTCGATTTCTGATAAATGGCGAGGAACTAGTCCCAATTTTGCCCTCCACTGTCCCACAACCTCGGGCGCTAAATCAGCGGACGACAGGCGATGTCGAAAGCAACAACTTTACAAGTTCTTCCTATAATATCGAACTCAACAGAGACGGCTCTGGGGGGGGAGAAACGTACGTCCTTGAATTAACGTCGTCCGTCTCTAGTTCCATTGTCCCAGAACCTCCCGAGAATCCAGAGGATCCAGAAAACCCAGAAGATCCGGAAGACGAGAATCTCTTACTAGAAAGTCGAGCCGCGCAATCGACGCAATTCACTCCAGCCAGCGTCGACTACCTAACGATTAGCCTTCCCGCGCTTCCCGAATTCTATTCAATTCCCGTGATTCTTTCGGGTACCGCCGCCTTCGGAACCGACTATTTGCTTTTTAAAAGCGCTTCTACCGGCTATTGTACCGTGGACGTCTACGACTGGTGTTTCTATCATTACGGAGGTAGCGGTGGGATGGACGTGTACCTCGTTCCCATTAACGACAGCGAGGCGCGAACAACGGATCTGGTTGCGACAATAAGCCTGGGCGAATTAGTCGAACCGGACAGCGGAGGCGGCGACGCCCCAACTTTTGTCCCCGGAAATCCCTCGGTCTCCGTAAAGATCGTGGACGACGATTGTTTGAAAATTAACGTTTCCGCAGTGGACGCCGTAGCGTCGGAACGACTTCCCGGCGTCGCGCAAGATTATGGATATTACGAATTCTCTCGCGTTCAAGACGGAGATATTCCGGGGGACGTTTCCTATTCGATTTCCATTAGTTTTGACGTCTACGTTTCAACCACGGATCAGTTTTATTGTCCCGAACTCGACGTCGATTACAGACTAAGAGCGACCCCCGTTGATGAAAACGACAACGCGCAATACCTCGCGGATTTTAACGAAAACGGTCAATCGCCCGCGTCGACCCGCGAAGACGGTTCGTCCTTTTATTACTATCATTACACGGCTAAGATCCCTGCGGGAAAAATGTCGGCTCGCTTGCGTCTCGAGCCCATCTACGATTGGCTTGATGAAGGTTCTCACTATTCTCTTCTAGGTTCACCGGACGCGCAGTTAGGGGAATTTGTTCGTACAAAGATCGTCAATGTCTCGTGGGGAGGTATGGGGAATTGGAACGGTGTAGGATCCCAAAAAGAAGCGGATGTGGAAATCAAAGACGGCGCCATCCTCGCTCTCTATTTCGACTATAATCACAATGACTCGCTATACGATACGTTTGATGTGGATTCGTCCATAAATAATACTCCATGTAAAATAGATTATAATGATGATGATGATAACAATAATACAACCCATGATCGTCTAGAGGGAGTTGGAGAGAATGTTCCTCCAGATTATGCTGGAGTTGAAAACGAAAATGATCTCTATAAGGCAAAACTTTACGCTTGGGTCGCTGATTTAACAGGTCTAAACGGGCAAAACTACATATTTGACGTTCAATTACAAAACAGTCCGTTATCTAGTGTCTCTGGTATTACGCTCTGGAATGAAAGTAACAAAAGAACGTTATTTGTCCAAAACTTTAATCCTAAACACATAGACAACATTACAACATCACAAAAAACGGTTGAACAAATTTTTTGGCTTGAAGGAGTTAATCCGCAGCGTAACAATCTCTCGCTTGGAGCTATCTGCTACAAGATAAACTCTACCGGAGGTGAATCGGTAAGGGTTCAACAATACGATAGAAGTACTTCAACGCTCGCCTACGTGTCAAACTTCACCATCGATATCGACGTCGATAGCGATAACAACGGTTACATCAACAGTAATGGTAACGCCAGTGATATATCAAGAGAGGACGATTTAGAAACAATTGAAGGAAAACCAATAACATTTTTCCCACAATCTATCTCTGGTGTGACTGACGATTATAGGTTTGTAGATCTACAAATACGTAACATTGAATTGGAAAACAACGTTTCTACAAACATTTTCTATAGTTTTCAATTTACTTCCAATCTTGCTGTTTGTACGGGAAACGGTAGCGATCCCCCCCCTATCGTATATGATGATAAAAAACTTGTGAGTAACCTTGATAACCTGAATTACCGTGTTAAAGCAATATCGGGATATCGAAAAGAAGGAATGGTTCACTGTTTTCTCTGGAAATACGATCCCGGAACTTCCACCTATACTGAGGTGGCTCGCGACACGGTCTTATTTGAAATCCAAGACGGTTCGAAAACCAACGACTGGTTAGTCCCAAGTGGGTGGACGATAGAAGGTGTTAACGCCTTCACTACTCCGATGCCAGTCGCTGGCGCGGTCGGTCCTAAGACTGAAGGGACGGGCGTCATCACAAATGATGGAAATGCGATTACTAAGCAATCATATCCCGACGGTTTTATTTTGGAATTTGACTACTTGTTTGAGAGGAATACTACGCCCGGTTATGCGCAGGGCTATCTAATGGCTGATAATAAACCTACGTACGAGATTATTAATAGTCAAGATGATCAAAAGATGGGATTCTTTGGAAATAGCGGCGTCAAAATTTTTGGGATTTATGAAATACAATTATTTGACGTCAATGCTTTGTTAAATATGTTGGGACAGGATCTAAGTGTTAATCAGAGTGGAAGAATAGTTGACGCCAATGGATACATTGGAGATAATGTGGGAACTTTCATTTCTGGAATTCCATACGACTCACCGAATAAAACGATAACTGACCTGAACCTCGCGAGTCTACTCCAAAGTTCGCGCAATAGAGTAATAATAAACGTTACTCGAGTTTCAAATGATTACACCGTCTCGGTATCGGTCAATGACTGTGTTACCCTTCCCGAACAAGTAATCACAAATGGAACGGGTAGCAACGTTGGAGTAACAGTCGCTTCTCTCAGTGATCCGCAAAAGAAAATTCAAATCCAATCTCACTGGGGGAGTGGAGTCAAGTTTGAAAACGTAAGAATCACAGATAAAGGTAATCAACAATCTCCAACGCCTTAACAAGATTTCCTAACACCCTATTTTTACTTGCGACCAGACCGTAATATGAGCATTAATAAGGAGGATTGGACGACCGATCCGACTAATTTTGTTCGATAGAAATAGGAATTGAGGATAGTTTAATCGCGTTCAATTAATGACGCTCTGGTTATAAGACCTTGTTGGCAAAGCAGGATTGTCAAAGTATTTGACGTCAAAGAGAAAGATTACAAATACCAAAAGAATGCCATTTGACATTGTTAAAAGGTTCGCTGATCAAAAGAGAGCATTGCGAAGTCAAGTTTCGGCGCGCCCCTCAAGAAAAACTTGCAATTAATGCAAAGAGAGCCTGTGCCCAGTCATTGTTTTGGTCGATACTATTGCAAGGAATTGTAAATCAGATGAAAGATTTTCACTACAGATCCTTCGGAATTTACGTAATTTGTTTCTCCATCTTCATCTTCTTTCTCTCCGCGGGAAGACTCAATTCAGCGGAAGTACGACCAAACAACAGTTTTGAAGACTCGCTGAAATTGTTAGAATCATCCTATCCAAAAGAGGACAGCGCTGATCCTACGGTTAAACCTCTTTTTTATCTCTATTCTTCAGATCAAAATCTTAGTGAAGAAGCAATAGAAAGACAAAAAAGTTATTTCGAGAACGGGCTCGACGGTGTGGATATTTCCAATACTTGTTGGCGAGGGACGGAAACGTTTGAATACAGAAAACCGAAAGGGAACGAGGTAACCGGGATACGAGGTTATCCCGTTTTAAAAGAAGAGTTTGTCAAAACGTATAACTGCAAGTACAAACGTTTGTTCAACGTCAATATAGAACTCCTCGCGCTCGGCAATCTAGATTTTGAAGATTGGATACTTAAAGAAGTCTCGATTAGGCAATGCTGTGTCTCTCATTGTCTTTTTAAAAATGCCACTCTTATAAAGTGTAAGTTTGAGGGTATTGAAACTCATACCGATCCTGGCGCGCTGCGAGCGTTTCCTTATTATCATCTTTTAGCGATTACCCTGTCAAAGGAATCAAACGCCGATTTCAATAAAACTTTTCAATTATCGTTTGAACAGTTTTCCTCTACGCGAAACTATCGAGATAATGATTTTCTCGACACGGAACTTAGCAAAATGGACTTATCGGACTGGGACTTTACTAATAAGAACCTTTCCTCGTTGAAACTAATATCGTGCGTTTGCTCGAGAAAAAATGATTCGTCCGCAATTTTCGATCAAGTCGAATTCTCGGATTCCGAATACCGAACTCTACACGAGAAGATGATTGACGATTATTCTCCGTTGAATAAGTCAATCAGATTCCCCTTAATCGCAACGGAAGAAATGCTGGGCAATACTCGAAATTATAACGCGAGGAACTGCCAATTTATGAGTTTTCGTAACCCAAGTGTCAATCTGGCGTCTCAGAATCTTAGTTTTGGATCGATCATTGTTAGTAAATTCGTTGAAATCTCGAACTCGTTGATTAATAACGCGAGGATTAGGACTATCGGTCTTGATTTTTCCAATCAAACGGACGTTATCATTTTGAACAATAAACTCTATTCCACCAAAAGTCACAAAACGGGCGATTTGCGCGGAGTGCAGTTCTACGTCCCGATAATCGATTGCGATCTAACAAACCA
Organism: Thermoguttaceae bacterium; assembly: GCA_017441605.1. GTDB lineage: Bacteria > Planctomycetota > Planctomycetia > Pirellulales > Thermoguttaceae > RUG369. The sequence continues at coordinate 45,633 of JAFRXD010000063.1, forward strand.
AAACCTTTCCGGCGCCGCGTTCTACGCGAGCGTTAAAAACACTCGTTTCGACAACGCGATTATTACCGATTGCAATTTTTATTTTGCCAAAGATTTAACGCTGTCTCAAATTAAATCGACGTGGAACTATAAAAACGGACGAATGGACGACGCGATCCTTCCGGAGCGATTTCGGAACGAAATAGAAAGCGAGACCTTTTACAAAACGAAGTCGTTTCAAGAGAAAAAACTACAACAAGAAGAATTTGGCGTTTCGGCGTTTCGGCGCGCCCCGGAATTGGAACTCCCAAAATGCTATAATAGACTTGGAAGAACCTATGCGTCTATGTACGATAATTGGAGAGACTTTCTACTAGATCTCGAGCAAATTAAAAACTCGGTCGGAAAAAAATACTACTTGCCGTACGCTTGCATAGATAGTTGGGATCTTAGAGGAATGGATCTAAGCGACGCGATCATCGCCGCTTCCTCTATGAAGGGAACTAATTTTACGAACGCAAATATAGACGGCGCGTGCTTTCAGGAGAAATACGACAAGGCGCCGTTAGATTCGGACGATAATCTGGAAACTTTTGGACTTTTTCTCCCGAATCCGTTTGACGAGGAAATTTATAACAAGGAAAAACGCGGATTTCGGGGATTGTTCACCAAAGAACAACTTGAATCGACGGCGAGTTATAAAAATCGTCGACTCGCCAATATGACCTTCACTCAAATGTGCGATATTCGCGGCGTTGATCTGTCGGGATTCGATCTCTCGAACACGCTGTTTATCACGAGCCTCGCCGAAGTCAATCTTACCGACGCCGTGATAACAAACTGCGTCTTCGGAGGATTCGCGAGCAAAGTCCACAAGGGAAAATACGTTGGATCTCGCGATTATGTCTACCCGCAATTAACGGCGGAGCAAATCAAATCGACTTGGAACTACAAACATCATAAAATGGAGGGAATCGCGCTTCCCGAATATCTTCGAAAAGAGCTGGGACTTCCTAGTGAGGGAGACGAAGATTCCTCTTCGCGCGATTTAGACTCCAACGACTAGAAAACCGCAAATGCGCCTACTCTTCGCGTCTCCTCACAACTACTTGGATCAAACGAGCGGCGCCGCGATTTCCACTCGCGAGTCGCTCTTGGCGCTCGTTCGAGCCGGGTGGGACGTCCGCGTCGTTTGCGGCGGATTGTGCGACGATCCGCAAATGAAAACGACGGGAGTCCTTCAAAAAATCGCTCAAAAGGATTTCCCTTGCGTTTTGCGCAAGGGTTCTTCGACTGTCCGAGGACAAAACGCGACTTGGGGCGAGTACAATTTCAAAGACTCCGGAATCGCGACTTCGGTTTTTATTACCAACGACATGTTCGCGTCCAGCAATCGCGCTCTTTGGTTCGCGTCCCCTTCGAGCGAGGTCTTCTATCGTCGCCTAAGCAAAGCGCTCGACGCCTATAATCCCGATATTTTCGCGACCTACGGCGGCGACCAGAGGAACGCCCTCGCCGCCGAAACGGTAAGAAATCGAGGCGCCTCGACCGCGTTCTATCTCCATAATTTGGAGTATCGCAAACCCGAGCTCTTTAAATCGTTCGATTCGGTTATCGTCCCATCCGAGTTCGCCAAGCGCTTCTACAAAGAAAAGTTGGGAATCGAAACCGTCGCGATCCCGCCTCTAATCGACGAGACCAAAGTCCTCGCCGATTCTAACTCTCGCGAGTTCGTCGCGCTCGTCAATCCCGCGCTCGAAAAGGGGCGCTGTTTCTTTATCGGAATCGCGCGAGAACTCGGCAAAATCCGACCGGAAATCCCCTTCCTCGTCGTCGACGGGCGAGCCAAAGCGAAGTCCATTTGCGCGTCCTCGGAAGGACGCGCGCTACAAAACCTTTATTGGCTTCCAACTACCGACGAGCCTCGCGACTTCTACAAACGAACGAGAGTTCTGCTCGTTCCGTCTTTGTGCGAGGAATCGTTCGGACGAACGGCGGTCGAGGGCGCGCTCAACTCGATCCCCGTCCTCGTCTCGAATCGCGGCGCGCTTCCCGAGGTCGTCGGAGATCCTCGCGCGGTTCTCCCGATCCCCAAACGGTTTGAGAAATACTCCAAACTAATCCCGACTCCCGAGGAAGTCGCTCCTTGGGTCGAACTTATCGTTAAGCTCTGGGACGACGACGCGCTCGCGCGAGAACTAGCCGCGAGCGAAAAAGCGAGCGTCGCGAACTTTTCGAGAAAGATCGTCGAAGAAAAGACTTTGGCGCTCTTCGAGTATCTGGTAAACCAAAAAGCGAGCGAGTTTAGAAACGCTCATTCCCCGGACGAGCCGACCCCCAGTTGAGACGGATCGTACTCGGGGTGGAAAACTCGGTCCAAACCTTCGTACATCGGCGTCATAGCCTCTTCCACCTCGCGCGGAGAAAGCGACACGCTTCCCCCCAATTTGCGAACTCGGCTCTCGGCGACCGTCGTGTATATCTCGTTCGCAACGTATTTTATCGCCGGAAACACGAACGAGATCGCGATAAGAACCCCCGCGACCATCGAGATCATCATGTCCGAAACGCGACCCCCTCCTTGTTTGCGCTTTTTGGTCGCGCGCTCGACGTCCTCCGCTCGGTATAATCCGTTCGGAAAAACGGAGCGAAAAAGCCCGATCGTCGCCCTGCCGACCAAAACCGGGGGCTCCGTCGCGACCAACATCGCGCCGTACAAGAATTTCGAGATCGCGCTCGGGGGGCGTTTCTCCTCTTCGTCGAGATCCTCCCAATAGAACTCGTCCAGATCGAAAGGAGTTAACTCGCGACCGAGCAGTTCCGCCAGATAGCGATTCTCCGCGCTGAGCGTCGGACCAAACTCCCGATCCTCCTCGTCCGGCTCGACCGAGTATCCGACGCTTGCCGGACGAGTCGAGATTCCGAACGACTCCGTCGAAGCCTCTGTCGGAGCTTCCGCGAGCGGCGTCTCTTCGACCGCCTCGACCAATTCCGGCTCCGCCGATTCCCGTACCTCGGGCGCGACTTCGCTCGCCTCCCGAGCGACTTCCAACGCGCTCTCCGGCTCCACCGACGCGACGACCGGTTCCGACGCCTCCCGAGCGACTTCCAACGCGCTCTCCGGCTCGAGCGCCGCGACGACCGGCTCCGCGCCTCGCTCCGTCGCGCTCTCCGAAAGCGCCTCCAAAGCGCTCGCGTCGGCCGCGCTTTCGACGAGTCGCGGTTCCGGCGCGTACGAAGTTCGCCCGTCCGCGAAGGAAACCGGCGCCATCGAGAACCGAGCGCCGTCTAGGAAGACGTTCGGTTCCCCAAGCGAAAGAGGTTCGCTCGTCGATAGCTGCGAAACGGTCCCGAAAGAGCCTCGCTGGGAGAGGTCCAACTCCGCGCTCTCCCCGGAGCGCGTCGCGAGCGACCAAGCGCCCGACGAACGAGAGCTCGCGGCGAACGATCGCGAGTCGCGTCCGCGCGTCGCGCCCGATACCAAAAGCGCGTCTTGATCGAAGCGGCGGCGACGAATCGAAAGATTCTCCGAGCCCTCGATCAAAGACGGGGCGTCGAAGGTTATCGGCGAGTCGCAGCGCGAAAGGCGCCCGACGATCGTCGAGCGATAGTTGACGTCGGAAATGGCGAAGACGAGTTGAAGATCCTCGCGGCGCCGTCCGAAAACCGCCCCTCCCTTGCTCGCGGGCGTCGCGGGCTTCTCAAGCGCCGCGGGAAAAAGACGTCGATAATTCTCGCGACGCGCCGCCAATTCGGAAGCCGAAAGAACCTTGGCGCGTTTAAAGACCAGACCCGAGCGATCCTCGCGCGTCGGCGCGACGACCATCTTGGGCACGAACGCGAAACGCTTCCCGACGCGAGGTCGAGAGCAAGCCTCGTTCGCTCTAGAATCGGAAAGGCCGACTCGCGAAGAGTCCGATTCTTTGGAAGAATCCTTACTTGAAGAATCCTTATCGGAAGAATCTTCGTTGGAAGAGCCTTTATTGGAAGAAATCGCGCGCGAGGACGATCCTCGTCGAAGCCTGTCCCAAAAACCTCGACCAAAATCGGGGCGCCAAAGAGAGCGCCCCTCGCGCGCGTTGAGCTCCGCTCGCGCGTCCTCGAGCGCGCGAGCCAATTCGGCGTCCCCGCCGACCCGGCGCTCTAGCGCCTCCGCGGCGGCGCGATTCAAACGACCGAGTAGATAGTCGATTAGGCGATCGCGTTCTAAGGAGTCCATGCGGCGCGCGACGCCGCGCGGCGCCGCTTCAGGCGAACTCGAAACCGCGAGCGCGAGCTCCGCTCGGGCGTTCGAGGAAAAATTTGCTCAATTCTTTTAGCGCTCGGGAAACCCGGCGCGCGACCGTCGAAGCCGCCACACCGAGCGCGTCCCCGACCATTTGCATCGTCCAGCCTTGGAAAAACACAAGTTCCAAGACGAGCCGAAACTTCGTCGGCAACTGCGCCAGCGCCGCTCGAACGTCCCAAAGATCCGACTCGCGAGACAAGTCGAAATCCCGAGCCTCGAGACAAGCCCCTCGCGTAAAGCGCTCGTCGTCGTCGAGCGCCGCGTCGAGCGACACGCTCGTTTTTCGACCCTGCTCGCGCGCGAAGTCCACCGCTCGATTCCGAGCGACGCGGAAAAACCAAGGACGGAACCGCTTTGTCAAATCGAATCGATCGAGATTCCGCCAAACTCGCAAAAACACGAGCTGCGCGACTTCCTCGATCTGGTCCTCGCGGAATCCGAAACGCCACCGAAAGAACCGCTTCAGTTCCGGGGCGTATCGACGAACAAGTTCCTCGAAGCAACGATGGTCGCCAAAAAAACGATACTCTCCGACAAGCTCCTCGTCGGTGAATTCGAATAAGTAAGAAACGGAATCGCGCGCGTCGCCAATAGCGTTCATCGTCAACCTGCCCTGGGACGGCGACTCGAGCCGCTCGAATCCGGCTATGCCGAATCTCGACGACGCGATCCGAGTCGCGCTTAGTATACAAAGGAAACGACCTCGCAAAAAAGACCAATTTTGCGTTTTTTCCAAATTTTGGAACAATTTGTCCGAAATTCAAAGGCGAGCGAACTCGCGCTCGGTCGTTTCGTCCATCGCGCCGAGGGGGGCGGCGCGAAACGAATAAAGACGTTCCCAGGAAAGGGGCGAGACTCCGAAGACGAAAAAGAGAGCGTTTCCCGAACTCGCAAAGCTATAGTACGAAGAAACCGAGCTTCCGTTTGCGTTTTTTTTGAAAAAATCTCAAAAAAGCGCTCAAGTTCTTCTCGAAGCAGTCGAGTCTCCCGCCTCTCGAACAAACTCGCGAAAAGTTGGGAAACATAGCGCGAGTTTGCGAGCGGAGTTTAAGAAATCGCTCTGGAATCGAACGGCGAAAATGATTACTATGCGACCGTCGGCGGTCTCTTGGTCGGAGACGCCAAGTTCCCGAACGGCGGTGGAAAGAAAATGAATCGACTCGATTGCGCTCGTCCCTACGAAAGGCGGTCCCGAACCGCGTCGGAGCGAGCCGTCCTCGCTCTTCTTCTAGTCGCGGCGACCGTCGCGGCTTTCTCGGGGTGCAATTCGGTCAAGCGCCGATTGACGATCACCTCCGAGCCCTCGGGAGCCTTGGTCTACCTCAACGACAAAGAAATCGGCCGAACACCCATTTCTCAAAACATCGTCCACTCGGGAACCTATAAGATTCGCTGCTGCAAAGAGGGGTTCGCGATGGAGGAAAGGTACCACAAAGTCGGAACTCCTTGGTATCTCTACCCCGGTTTCGACTTCTTCTCGGAAAACTTCGTCCCGGGCGAACTCCGCGACGAGCAGTCTTGTCACCTGATCCTAACCCCCAAACGAGAAATCGCGGGGGAGGAAATCCGCGAGGCGGCGACCAAGCTCCGGGAAGAAGCCCACGGTAAATTTCAGCAAAACTGACTCTCCGATTCGGGAAAATCTTAACGAAAATCCCGAGCGCCCCCTTGCGAAAGAGCCGATTCTCGATACAATGCTCTCCAAACCTTGAACGGGGAGTCGTCGGGGCGCCGTTCCCGCCTCTCCTTTGATCGTCTCGCAAAAGCGTTTCGAAGTCGTCGAAAACGACGGCTGTTCAAGACGACAATTCGCTAAGAGGGCGCCCCGCGCCTTTCTACCGCGTCGCGCTTCCGCGCGTTTCGCGAAAGAGAATTTTTTCTCCCCGCGTTTTTGTCGCGATCGTTTCCGAACTACGGAGGCGGAAGAAACGAGCGTTTCTTCTCGGAGGGTCGGCGAGTCGTTTCCGACCGTTTACGCGTTAAAAATATGGTTAAAAGGTTGCCGCGATGGAAAGATCGATGACATTAACGCACAAGACGTTTATGGCCAAAACCGGCGAAATCGAAAAGAAATGGTACGTCGTCGACGCCACCGATAAGGTCGTCGGGCGTCTCGCCAGCGATATCGCTATGATCCTTATGGGCAAGCATCGCCCCACGTACACCCCCCATACCGACACGGGCGATTACGTGATCGTTACCAACGTCGACAAGGTCGTCTTCACCGGTAAAAAGTGGACCGACAAGCGCTACACTTGGACCACCGGTTACACCCGCCTCCGAAGCGAGTCCGCCGCCGAGCGCATGGCGAAGCATCCCGAAATGATCCTTCGCGAAGCCGTTCGTCGCATGCTTCCGAAAAACAAGCTCGCCGTCAAAATGCTGAGCAAGCTCAAGCTCTACACTTCCGATCGGCAACATCCGCACCAAGCGCAGAACCCGGAAGTTCTCGAACTTGGCGTCAAGAAGTGATTTAGCGAAAAAGACTCGTCGTAAAGATATAAGGATAATAGCAATGATTAAACGCGGCAACTACGTTATCGAAGGCAACGGCAAAAACGATAAACTGGGCGTCGGGCGTCGTAAGACCGCCATCGCCCGCGTTCGCGTTCGCGCCGGGCAAGGGCGCATTAGCGTCAACAATCGCGAGTTCGAAGAATTCTTCCGCTCGATCCAACTCCGCAACGCCGTCCTCGCTCCCCTGCTCGCCACCGAAAAGCGCGATTCCGTCGACGTCGTCATTACCGTTTGCGGCGGAGGAACCACCGGCCAAGCCGACGCGTGCAAGCTCGGTATCGCTCGCGCCCTGAAAGAGTACGACCCCGAGTGCGAGGCCGCTCTCCGCGAAAAGAGCCTGCTCACCCGCGACGCTCGAGAAGTCGAGCGCAAAAAGTACGGTCTCCGCAAAGCTCGTCGCGCGACCCAATTCTCGAAGCGTTAATTTCGCTTTCGAGCGCCTCGCCGTCTAACGCGGCGTTTTGCAAGATTTCAAGGTCTCTTCCCTTCGCCGGGAAGAGGCCTTTTTTATTCGTCTAGGTTCTTCCAACGCCTCGAAGATTTCCGAAAAAACGAACAAAAAAGTCAAATAGAGTCGCAGAGCGTTTGAAAACGGCGCGGCTTTAAACTAAAATGGAAGGGAGTCGAGGGAGCGCTCGCGCGCGAGCGTCGTTCTTCGACCGCTTTTAACGGTCCCGCGTTCGTTTAAGGAGTTCGCTCGGTATGATTCAAAACCGCAAAGAGAATCAAACGCTCGGTCGATTTCGCGTTGATGGATGCGTCGGTTCGCTAGTCGACAAAAACGGCGTCGAATATTTCTACGGGGTCGCGACCCCCGCGAAAGGAGACGCCGCGCGCGCGCAAATTTTCTCCGCGTTCGACGTCCTCGACGCCGCGATCCAAGAAGCCGGCGACCCCGCGATCGTTAAATTAAACGTCTTTTTGCGCGAAATTGGCGACAAGCAGCTGGTCCGCGCCATTATGCGCTCGCGATACGGCGACACCCTCCCGACGACGACCTTTATCCCTCAAAAGGCGACCGACGAGCGCGTTTCCGTCGTTCTCGAGGCGACCGCGATCGGTCCCTCTCGCGATTCCGACCGAGCGATTCCCGTTCGCGTCGACCGAAGGACCGAGCGCGCGACGATCGTCGATTTCGCCGACGTCTCGCTGGGATTTTTCGGGGGATTCGTTCCGAGCCCCGAGCCGATCGGAGCCTACGCCCGGTCCTTCGACGCGTTCGCCCAAATGCGCGCCGAAGTCGAGGCGAACGGGTTCCTCTTCCCGCAAGTCTTTAGAACGTGGTTATATCAGGGGCATATCGTCTTAGAGGAGGGAGAAACGCAGCGCTACAAGGAGCTCAATCGCGCTCGCTCCGATTTCTTCTACGGAACCCGGTTCCTCGAAAAATATCAGCCCAAAGACGCGCCTCTCCGCGCGATCTACCCCGCCAGTACCGGAATTGGAGCGGACGACGTCGATATCGCGACTGGTTGTCAAGCGATCAAAACCGACCGCGACGACGCTCTCGTCGTCCCCCTCGAAAACCCGAACCAGACCTCGGCGTTCGATTACTCCGAGTTTTACAGTCCGCAAAGCCCCAAGTTTGCCCGCGCTTGCGCCGTAAAATTCAACGAGCGATGTTCCGTCTACGTCTCCGGAACTGCCAGTATCGTCGACCAGAAAACCGTTTTTATCGACGATCCCGAAGGGCAAACGAACCAAACCCTCGACAATATCGCCGCCCTTATTTCCGGCGACAATTTGGCGAAACACGGCGTTTCGGGGTTTGACGCCGCCTTGGAGGACTTGGCGGTCGCGAGAGTCTACGTCAAAAAACCGGAGCAAGTTGAATTCGTTCGCAACGTTTGCGAAAAACGATTGGCGAGCGTCCCGGTCGTTTGCGTCTACGCCGACGTCTGCCGAGACGACCTCCTCGTGGAAATCGAGGGAATCGTTTCTTGTAAGATCGCTTGATTCGACCCCTTCCGGCGATAAAAGCAAAGCGACGGCTAGCGGAGACCGTCGCTTTTTCTCGAGTTTGTCCGCCGCATTTTTGACTTGAGAATCGTTATGACATTTCAAGATCCCAAGATAGCCTCCTTTCACCGAGCGATTTCTTCTTTTATTCCTCCGAAGCGTCTTTTTACGGACGAATTAAAAACCCTCGCTTGGGGCGCCGACGCGAGTTTCTATCGCCAAATACCCCAAATCGTCGTCTTTCCAAAGGACGAGGCTGAAGTCTCCAAGATTCTCAAAGCGGCGAGCGAACTCGGCGTCCCGTTAACCTTTCGCGCCAGCGGCACGAGTCTCTCGGGGCAAGCGTCCACAAAATCGGTTCTCGTCGTCGTCGGGCAATACTGGGAAAAGTGCGAGGTCCTCGACGGAGGCGAGCGCGTCGCGCTTCAACCCGGGGTTTTGGGAGGGCGCGTCAACGAAGTTCTCGCCAAATTCGGGCGCAAATTTCCCCCCGACCCCGCCTCCGTTAAAGCCGCGCGCGTCGGAGGGATCGTCTCCAATAACGCGTCCGGTATGAACTGCGGCGTCCATGCCAATAGCGAGCGCGTTATGGAGTCCGCGCGATTGATCTTCGCAGACGGAACGATTCTCGACGTCGCCGATCCAAAATCGCGCGAGGAGTTCGCGAAGAAAAAGCCCGACTTTATCAAGCGAATCGAAGAAATTCGCGACTCCGTTCGCGCCGACTCCGAACTGGCCGCCCTTATCGAGAAAAAATATCGCATTAAGAACGTAACCGGGCTCAATTTGCGCCCCTTGATCGCTTACGACGATCCCTTTGAAATCGTCGCGCGTCTCCTCGTCGGAGCCGAGGGAACCCTCGCGTTCCTAAGCGAAACGACGATGCGGACCGAAAAGATCCCCGCCCGACGCGCCACCGCGATGATCTATACGGAAACCCTCCGCGAAGCCTGTCAAGCGATTCAGATCTTGAAGAAAGAGCCCGTGATCAGCGCGGAAATTCTCGACCGCAAAGCCCTGCGCTCCGTCGAAAATATGCCCGCCGTTCCAACCTTCATTAAGGATCTCGGTCCCGACGCCTCCGCCGCGCTGCTGGAAACCGCCGCCGAGTCGGAGGAAGAGTTGCGAGGCAACGTCGAGGCGATCCAAAAAGCCCTCGCCGATTTCCCCCTCCTCTACCCCGTCGAATTCACCGAGGATCCAAAGATTTACTCCGCCTGGTGGTCGATGCGCTCCGGCGTCTTTCCGATCGTCGGAGGAGAGCGCGAAATTGGAACGACCGCGCTCATCGAGGACGTCGCGTTTCCGATCGACGTCTTCCCCGAGGCGACCGTCGAACTGCAAAAAATCATCGACAAATACGGTTACAAAGACGGCGTCATTTACGGGCACGCCCTCGAGGGAAATTTCCACTTCGTCCTGAATCAGCGCTTCGACTCCCAAGAGGAAATCGATCGATACAAGGGTCTTATGCTCGAAGTGGTGGAGCTCGTCGTCGACAAATACGACGGCTCGCTCAAAGCCGAGCACGGCACGGGGCGCAATATGGCCCCGTTCGTCGAGCGAGAATGGGGCCCCAAGGCGTTCGCGGTGATGAAAGAACTCAAGCGCCTCTTCGACCCGAACAATATCCTGAACCCCGGCGTGATCTTCAACGACGACCCCGAGTGCTATATCAAAGATTTTAAACCTCTTCCGCAAACGAGCCCCCTGGTCGACAAGTGCATCGAGTGCGGATTCTGCGAGCCCAACTGCCTAACTTGCGGATTCTCGTTGTCCTCGCGACAGCGCGTCGTCGTTCGGCGCGAAATCTCCCGTTTGGAGCGCGACGGATCCGATCCGCGGCGGCTCGCCGACCTAAAGCGCGCCTACAAAGTACCCGGAGAAGCGACTTGCGCCGGAGACGGGCTTTGCTCGACCTCCTGCCCGATGGGAATTAACGTCGGAGAGCTAACCCACGTCCTTCGAGGACAAAACTTCCCGGAGGGAAGCCTCGGGCGAAAGCTCGCGGGGTTTTCCGCTCGAAAACTCTCGCTCTTTAAATCGGGTCTGCGACCCGTCTTGGGACTCGCGCGCGTTGGAAGGCTCGTTCTCGGAAGGAAGGGAACGACTCTCGCCGGAAAATGCTTGCGCAAGTTCGGGTTCCCCTTGTGGACGCCCTCCCTTCCAAAACCGTTCAAAATCAAGAAGTCCCGCCTTCCCAACGCGATCTTCGCCGAGCGAAACGGCGCGAGCCCCGCTTCCGCGAACCGCGATAAAGTCGTCTATTTCCCGAGTTGCATCAATCAGACGATGGGCGCCTCCGAGCGCGAGAAGCCGCTCGTCGAGACGACCGTCGCCCTATTGGAAAAAGCCGGATACGAAGTCGTTTTCCCGCCTAGTTACGAAAACCTCTGCTGCGGAACCATTTGGGAAAGCATAGGGTTCCCCGAGCTCGCCGACGCCAAAACCAAAGAGCTCGAAGACGCGCTATGGCTCGCCTCCGACGAGGGGAAATACCCCGTCCTCTGCGACCAGTCCCCCTGTCTGCATCGTATGCGCGAGAAGATAACCCGGCTCCAACTATTCGAGCCCGCCGAGTTTATCGAAAAGTTCCTCGTCGATCGTCTCGAATTCCGCCCCGTCGACGAGCCGATCGCCGTCCACATTACCTGCACGATGCGCAAGATGAACCTCGGAAAAACCTTAATCAATTTGGCGAAACGCTGCTCGACCAACGTTCTCGTCCCCGAGGAAATCGGGTGCTGCGGTTTCGCGGGGGACAAGGGATTCACCCGTCCCGAGGTCAACGCCTTCGCGCTCCGCAAGTTGGAGCCGCAAATCGAGAAAAACAAAGTCGTCGCCGGGTACTCGAACAGCCGAACCTGCGAGATTGGTCTTTCGACCAACGGCGGAGTCCCCTATTCCTCCATTGTTTATCTCGTCGATCGTTGCACCGTCTCCAAAAGATAGCGATTTAAGAAAGCCGTTCCTATGAAACGCCGTTTTATCCCGTTGTTCGTCCTCGCGCTTTTGCTCCTTCCGACTCTGGCGCCCGCGATCGAACCCCAAAAAGACAAAGTCGTAACCGTTCCCGGCGATTTCGTTTTCGACTACGGAAACGAACCGATCCGCTATCTGGAAAACGATCGCGTGAAGCTCGGGCTCAACTTGACGCTGGGCGGTTCCGTTACCTACCTCGAAGACAAGGCGAACAAGTCCGGCAATATGATCAACAGCGCCGACTGGGGGCGCCAAATTCAACTCTCCTATTACTCCGGCCCGCGACCCTTTATCGGTCCGAACGGCGAAAAGCCGTCCGATTCTTGGGCGGGCCTGGGGTGGAACCCGATCCAATCCGGCGACTGCGGCGGGTATCGCTCCCAAGTCCTGTCCTTTGAGAAAATCGACGATTCGACGATTCTCCTAAGAACGCGACCGATGCTTTGGCCCCATAGCGGGCTCCCCGCCGAGTGCGTTTTCGAGTGCCGCTATACCCTTATCGACAACGGCTTTGCTCTCGACGCCACGATTATCAACGCGCGATCGAACAAAACCCAATTCGAGGGCTGCGCCCAAGAAACCCCCGCCCTCTATACGAACGCCCCTTGGTACAAACTCGTTACCTACTTGGGCGACAAGCCCTTTGAAAACGAGCCGACCACCGTCGTCGTCGATAAAAACGACGGAAAAGGCTGGCCTTGGACCCAATATTACACCCCGGAGCATTGGAGCGCGCTTGTGAACGACGCGAACTTCGGCGTCGGCGTCTACCAACCGTTTTCCTCTTATACCACCGCGGGCTTTCACGGCGGCGATCAAGCCAAGGGGCAAGACCTCGGCGATAAGTCGGGTCCGACCGGTTACATCGCCCCTCTCGAAAGAACGATTCTCGACTGGAATATCAAGCGAACCTACCGCGCGACCTTTATCGTCGGTTCTCTCGACGAGATTCGCGCGACCGTCTACTCCCTCGCCGAGAAAGACGTTCAAAAACGCCCCTCTTGGACGTTCGATACCGACCGCAAAAACTGGTCGTACCTTGGCGCGACCGACGAGGGGTTCCCCATTAAGGACGCGCTAAAAATCAACCTAACCTCCGCGAAACAAGCGGTCGCCCAGTCTCCCTTAATCTACTGGAAAGCGAGCGACGCGCCCGTCTTGGAAATTGAGGCCGCCTTCCTTCCCGCGAGCGACGACCAAAAATCGGACGCCGAGATCGAGATTCGTCTCTATCCCGTTTCTCCCGACGACGTCCTCGACACAACCTTGCGAAACCGCCTAAACGAAGCCAGGAAAACGGATTCGAGCGTTAAAGAGTACCCCGTCCTTCCGAGGCTTTCCAAGAGCGTCCCCGTGAAAGTCGACGGCAAGTCCCGAAAAATTCGCGTCGATTTGACCGACGTCCAGGGTTATAACGGCGCCATGAAGCGCTTGGAAATCGCGTTGCCCCAACGCGATGGAAAGGCGGTCGTGAAAAGCGCTCGTTTCCTCGAAAACTAATTGCGGAGCCGTAAAATGAAATATTCGTTCCTTGCGACCCTCCTCTGCGCGGTCGCGACGCTTTTAACAGCCTCCCTCAAAGCGGACGACAAACCGTTAAAATACGTCGACGTCCCCGGCGAAACCCGCTTCGACTTCGGTTCCGATCCGATGCGCTATCTTGAAAACGATCGCGTTAAACTCGGGCTCGACCTGTCCTTGGGCGGCGCCGTCGTCTATCTTGAAGACAAGGCGAACAACTCTGGCAATATGATCAATAGTTTCGATTGGGGACGACAAATCCAGCTCTCGTACTATTCCGGACCCGCCCCCTTTATCGGACCTAACGGCGAAAAACCGTCTCCCAGCTGGGCGGGGCTCGGCTGGAACCCGATTCAATCGGGCGACTGCGGCGGCTATCGCTCACAAGTCTTGAAATTTGAAACGAACGGCGTCGACGAAATTTTTCTTCAAGCGCGCCCCATGCTCTGGCCCCATTCCGGCGTTCCCGCCGAGTGTCTGTTCGAATGTCGCTACCGATTAACGGAAGTCGGCTTTGTCCTCGACGCGACGATCGTTAACGACCGTTCGGACAAAACCCAGTACCCCGGAACAAGTCAGGAAACCCCCGCCCTTTATACAAACGCTCCTTGGTACAAACTCGTTAGCTATCTTGGCGACACGCCTTTTGAAAACGAGCCCGTTACCGTCCTCGTCGACAAAAACGACGGGAAAGGCTGGCCTTGGGTGGGATATTATACCCCCGAGAACTGGTCCGCTCTTGTCAACAAAGACAATTATGGAGTCGGCGTTTACCAACCAAAATCGTTTTACGCTTCCTCGGGCTTTTACGGCGGCGACGCGAACAAAGGAGCAAATCTCGGACCAAAGAACGAACCGACCGGGTATATAGCCCCACGCGAAACAACGATCTTAGATTGGAACATTAGGCGAACCTACTCCGTCGCGTTCATCGTCGGCTCCCTGGACGAAATTCGCGCCGAAGTCTACAAAATGGCGGAAAAAGATCGAACTCCTGCGCCAAATTGGACTTTTAACGGCGATCGACGCAACTGGACGTACCTCGGCGCCGAGGACGAGGGTTTTCCGATCGGCGATTCCCTAAGCGTTAACGTCGACGGCGAGCGCGACGCTAAAGCCCTTTCCCCCGAAACCTTCTGGAAGGCGAGCGACGCCTCCGTTTTGGAAATCGACGCCCAATTCGTTCCAAAAGACGCGACGTCGAGTCCCGACGACAAAATCGTCGTCGCCCTAACCCCCGTCTCCCCCGCCGATTCCGCGGATTATCTGCAATGGTCGGAAGGGAGCAAAGACAAGGAAAAGGAACGGATCGAAAAGGAAAAGGCGTTTCCGCGTCTTCCGCAAATTAAAGTCGACGTTCCCGTGAAATTCGACGGCGAGCGACGAACGATTCGCGTCGACCTTGGTAAAATAGAAGCCTATCGAGGCGCGATGAAGCGTTTGGAGTTAAAGTTCCCCAAACGAGAAAGCAAGGCCGTTCTCTACCGCGTTGGATTTGTCCAATAAACCGCGAACGGGCGCTTTCGCGCGACGAGGGCGCCCGCTTTTCTTTTGAGGCGTTCCATCGTAGTTCCATTGCGCAAGGAGACGATTATGTTTCGACGTTTTATTCTATCGACTCTGATCGCGGCGCTTGGCGCGATCGCCTTCCCGATCGGCGCGCCCGCTCAAACGACCTCTCCCTCGACGAGCGACGAAAGCGACGTCCTATGGCAAATCGGTATTCCCGACGCTAGAAGTTCCGAATTCCAATTCTATCCCGGCGACTGGAAAGAGGTTCACAAAAACCAAAACGGTAAAATGCTTCGGTTCGTCGTCGGGAAAAACAAGACCTTCGACTGGTGCCCGATTCATTTGAGCGAGCTCGAGTTCGACGCCCTAGGCCTAAAATTCTCCTTCGATCTCGAATTCGAGCTTGCCGAAGAGCCCGCCGAACCTCTAAATTTCGTTGTCGGAATCTGTTGGACGCACAAATCGAGTCCGTCCGTCTTTTGTCTGTCGACCAACGGCGTTGATTCGGAGCCAATCCAACTCCCGTCCCTAACCGACGATAGAGAGGATCCCTATAAATTCTCCCCCGCCGACGACGTCGGCGTCCTCGGGCATATCGTCGTCCCCGTTCCCCAAGGCGCGCTCAAACAAGGAACCAACGTTTTCACCATTACCTTGGAAAAAGGCTCGTGGCTCTTTTACGACTATTTGGCCCTCCGAAAGAAACCGGAACCGCTCGAACCGCGAACCCTTATCGAAAGCTCTCGCGACGACCTCGCCGGCGTCGAAAAAATTGTCTTCGCCGTCCGCAAGCCGGGTATCGATCCCCACTGGTACGCGAACTTCGGTTACTATCCCACGTTCGATCCTCAAGACCGTCCCTTCCGCCCTCACGACGGCTCCGAGCTCAGAATTCTCGATTTGAATTCCGGCGAGACCCAAACCCTTATCAAAGACGACGCGGGGTCTTTCCGAGACCCCATGCTAAGTTACGACGGCAAAAAGATAATATTCTCCTACCTTAAATCGGGAACGGAACATTACAATCTCTACGAAATCGGCGTCGACGGCTCCAATTTAACGCAAATAACTTTCGGCGATTACGACGATATCGAACCGACTTACCTCCCCGAGGGCGACATAGTCTTCTGCTCGACCCGTTGTAATCGCTTCGTCCAATGCTGGCTGACCTCCGTCGCGACGATCTATCGTTGCGATCCCGACGGTAAAAATATCCGCCCTCTATCCTTCAATATCGAGCAGGACAATACCCCCTTCGTTCTCTCGAACGGACAAATCCTCTACACCCGTTGGGAGTACGTCGACCGCTCCCAAGTCCATTATCACCATCTTTGGACGATGAATCCCGACGGAACTCGTCAACAAGTTTTCTTCGGAAACAAAAATCCCGGCGACGTTTACATCGACGCGAAAACGATACCAGACTCCGATTCGATCGTCTCGATCGTTTCTCCCGGACACGGCATTACCGACCATCGCGGTCGCGTCGCGACGATCGATCCCGACAAAGGTCCCGACGACCTGTCCGCGATCGATTTCCTAACCCGACTCAACGATTACGCCGACCCCTGGGCGTTTTCGCCCCGGCTCTTTATGGCGTCCCGATTTGGCGATCTCGTCTTCGTTCGCGACGACGGGCTCGCCCAGACCGTTTACTCCCTACCCCAAGCCGAAAAAGAAGCCGGTTACCATCT
Organism: Thermoguttaceae bacterium; assembly: GCA_017441605.1. Taxonomy (GTDB): domain Bacteria; phylum Planctomycetota; class Planctomycetia; order Pirellulales; family Thermoguttaceae; genus RUG369. Next base: position 62,085 of record JAFRXD010000063.1, read on the forward strand.
CTACGAGCCCCGACCGATAATCGGACGCCCCAAAGAACCGGTTCCGGCGGAATTGAACCCGAGCGACGAAACGACCGGAACCCTCGTTTTGTCCAATATTTACCTAGGTCGCCAAATGCGCGACGTTCCCAAAGGCTCGATTAAAGAATTGCTCGTATTGGAAACCCTCCCCGAGCCCGTGCATTACTCCGGAGGAATGGACATGATTTCCGTCGGGGGAACCTTCACCCTCGAGCGAATCCTCGGAACCGTCCCCGTTACCCCGGAGGGCTCCTGCGCGATGAAGTTGCCCGCGAACCGCTCTATTTTCTTTATCGCGCTCGACGAACAAGGCCGCTCCGTCAAAAGAATGCACAGTTTTACCTCCGTTATGCCGGGCGAAACGACCTCCTGCATCGGTTGTCACGAAACGAGAACGGAAGCCCCGGGGATCGACTTCGACAAGCAAGTCTTCGACGTCGCGAACAAACCGGTCGAGCCGACCCCCGTCGAGGGCGTCCCCGACGTCTACGACTTCGTCCGCGACGTCCAACCCCTGCTCGACAAACACTGCGTCGAATGCCACAATCCCGATCGCCGCGACGCAAAACTCGATTTGACCGGCGCCTGGACCAATATGCACAACCTCTCCTACTGGGAGCTGTCCAGAAGGGGCATGCTCGGCGACAATCGCAATCGCCCCGAAAGCGACTTCCCCCCCTACGCCATCGGTAGCCAATCGAGCAAACTGTGGCAAATGGTCGTCGACGGACACCAAGGCGTAAAATTCGACGACGCGGAGCTTAAATTACTGCGTTTCTGGCTGGAAGTCGGCGCGCCCTACGCCGGAACCTACGCCGCCAACGGTACCGGACAAATCGGCTGGTACTACATGAACCAACCTTACCACAACGACGAAAACTGGCCCGAAACCAAGGCGTGTCAGGAGACGATCGTCCGACGCTGCGAGGAATGCCATCCCCATGATACCGATCGACGCGTCCCGAGATATTTGTCCGATATTCTCTACTGGCACGGCTTTTTCAATCTTTCCGTCCCGGAAAAATCCCGCATCCTCCGCGCTCCCCTGAGCAAAGAGGCGGGAGGTTTCGGGCTCTGCCTTAAAGAAAATTCCGACGGGTCTAAAGAGCCCGTCTTCAAAGACGTTTCCGATCCCGATTATCAGACGATTTACAAGACGATCCTAAGAGGGCGCAAATATTTGCTCGAAGAAAGCCCCCACTTCTCTCTCGGGACCTTCCGTCCCAATCCCGCCTACACCAAGGCGATGATAAACTACGGAATTCTGCCGAAAGATTTCGATCTTAACCAACCCTACGACGTCTACGCGACCGACAGAGCCTATTGGAAATCCTTTGAGCTCCAACCGAAAGAAGCTAAAACGCCGTAGTAATTTAAGCGCCCTCTAGAAAACAAACTCCGAATCGAGCTCGAGTTCAAGCCCGATTCGGAGTTTTCTTTTAAATCACGGCGAGTACTGCTCGCAAGGCTCCGTGTCGAGCAACGGCCAAACCAATTCCCCTCGCTTTTGACCTTCCTCGTCTTGGAACGCCCCGAGCCGTAGCGCGTTTGCGTCGAGCCACAGAATAAACGCGTGGCGATCCTCGTCGGAAACCGCGTCGATGTGGTTCTTATCGAAAAGAATCGAGCCAAGTTTCGACTCCGACGCCCCGACTCGACCCGGGCGAGCCCGAGAGCCCCCGTGCGGCCCCGTCGTCGTCAGCCCTCCGCGCATCGAGCCGCTATAGAAGTACGCGTACGGGCGCAAGTCCTCGTGCTCCATCCTCTTCGGCTCGACGTCCTTCTCGACGTGGCACTTAACGCAGCGCTCCTCGACGATCGGCTTGATAAGGCGATAGTAGTTGATCGGCTCGACCGGGCCGCACTCCGGCTCCAATTTCGACGGTTTCCGTTGGAACGCCAAAGGTTGCGCCGAAGTCGTCGTGTTCGACACGCTCTCGTTCGAGTCCTCGTGACAACCGACGCAAACCAAATTCTCCCCTGGATGAACGAACGCCACCGCGCGCATCGTCTGAACCGCCATATTGTTCTCGTCCAGCGCTTGGAATATCAGTTGCTTGCCATAAGGAGCCTCGAAATAAACGCTTCCGTCCTCCTCGACGGGAACCGTTCCCAGCGGAATCCTCGGCGTGTTCTCCGTCGCGTAGCCGATGAACGGGGTGTCCATCCAAGGATTCGATTTCGGGATCGCTTGCAAAACCCGAAGTCGTTTGATCGGACGATCTTCGGGGAACGGACGATCGTGAAGATTGACGTTGACCACACCGATCGTCGCCGTCTTGTCGCGATCGACAAAATCCTCTCCCTGCGCCGTTTGCTGTGGAACGATAGGCGGAACCGCGCGCGCTCGAAGTGGAATCGGCTCCGTCAAGCGCAGTCTCGGATCGTACCCGATCGGCAAAATCTCGCGCTCGCAAAGAAGCTCCTCGTTCCCAAAGCGATCGAGCAATACCAGATCTTCCCAACTATTGCACAGAAAAACGCTTTCGCTCAGCGCCCACGGAGCCCCGTACCGGTACTGGCTCCGGTCGTAAGTTTCCGATTCGGGAAACGCCTCGTAAGGCGTCACCCGACGTATCTGACTCATATGATTGTCGTTCGGAACCCGCAAGTCCAAAACGCAAAGCGAACCGAACGACTCCCCGTGGTGCGGCGCCGCCGTAAATATGTACTTCCGAGAATCCGGGATCGGTCGGAACTGCATTTGCGTCATTGGCAATCCCGAGGGCGCGTCCTCGCACTGACCGAATCGATGATCCCCGTGCGCGCAATCCTCGAACGTGTCCCACGGATACGGATAATTCCCCTGCGGCGAGCGCGGGTTCCGACCGTCCGGCGCGCACGTCCAAAACGTCGAGCCAAGGCAGTTCTCCCGATCCGTATAGTCCCAACGAGAATAGACTAACATCCCGTTGTTGTCGACCGTCGGGCGCCACTCGCTCGTCTCGAAAAAGCTAATCGGGTATATGTCCGACCCGTCGTTCTTCATCGAGTGCATTACGGCGGTCGTCACCCGAAGCGACGCTCCCTCTCCAAAGCAGCGTATGAACCCGCCTCGGCGCTCCGAGCAGAAAACCAATCTTCCCGAAGGCAATTCGCAAACGTCGAAATCGTTGTAAGATCCGTCCGTGAGCTGCTCGATCTCGTCCCCGTCGACTCTCGTTTTAAAAATGCTCCAAGTCGTGTCCGGCGTCCAGATCCAGCGATGCTCTTGAGAATCGCACCACGAAAAATAAATCGTCTTCCCGTCGTAGCTTAGTTCGGGCTTGTAATACGCTCCAGAGTCGAGTTCCCGTCCCGCGAGTCGCTTGTGAAGTTTCGTCGGAACCACCTTCTTTCCCGCGATCAAGTCGACGACTTTCGGGTCCTTCTCCTTCCAATTCTCCAGCGCGAAAATCCCGCCGCCGCGGATCGTGTTGAATCCGTAAATCTGCGTCGACATGTGCCCGCCGATCCGGTCCGTGTTGAACTTGTTCGTCAAACGGCTACCGGCGTAACACCCTCGCGCCAGAAACATAATCCGGTCAAGATCCGAAACCTCCTCCAGCGCGAACATAATCGCCCGGCGAAACGCGCAGGCGACGAAGTAATCCGCAATCGCCAACGCCTTGTCCGTCCGATAGATCCCGCGCGCCGCGTTCTCCGCGACCAGTGGCTCGAAACGCTCGAACTCCTCGACGATTCCTCGAAATTCCTCGTCCGTTTCGTCGAACGACCCGGAGTCCAACATCGCGCGAACCCGTCGAGCGACGACCTGCGCCGGCGTCTCCTCTTTCTCGGGGTAAACCAGCGCGTTCTCGTCGTACACTTGCTCCGCCGCTCCCCTCGGAGGCTGTCGTTCTCCGCTCAGTTCCTTCTCCAATTCGAGAAAGCGCTCTCCCCAATTCGCGCGAATCCCTTCCCGAAAATCGTCGGCCCGAAAAGACTTCAAACCGAGCGAGGCGAGTCGCGCGTCGAACGCCGCCGCGTCGAACTCTTGAATCGGAACGTTCTTCTTCGGCTTCTCGCTCGGCGCGACCGTCGGCTCGATTCCGCCGGTCGGGAACAAATGGTCCAGCGCCGCGGACGAATCGGCGGTCAACCGTCCCCCCAGCTTGTCCGCGAGCGACCCCTCGACCGCAAAACTCGTCGCCTTAGTCCACTTCTCCAGAACCAACTCCGCGCCCGACTCAACTTGCCCCGCCGCGTCCGGATCGCGCGGAGCTTGAAAATACTTCGGAATATACGCGAAGCGCTCGATCTTAAGCGTCTCCTGTTTCGGAACCGTTTTCGCGATCTCCCGTTCGAATTCCGCCCGTAAATCGGCGTCGGATCCCTTGGAAATCTCCGACTCGAAGCGACACGCCAAAATCGCGTCCTCTCCCGTCTCAAAAGGTTCCGTCGGAACCGTTTCCGGTGAAAACGCTTTGATACCCTTACTAATTCTAAGTTCGTCGATAACCCCGTTGCACAAAATCGATCGATCCGTCAACGATCCGATCGCAAATCGCGCGTCATTAGGAGTTTCCGAATATGGCGCGTCCAGTTTTCCTTTCCCGACCGACCGCCCGTCGACAAACAGCTCCGCCTCGTCGACGCCCATCGTCAACCCGACGTAATGCGGCTTTCCGTCGACTAAGTCGAACTCCGAGCTAATCGTTTGTTCCGACTTGTTCCCGGGAACGTAAAGCGACAGTTTCCCGCTCCCCGCGAACGAGTAAAGCTCCCAGTGCCGGGGCGAGGACTTGTCCTCGTTCGCGAACAAGATATTAAATCCGTCCCGAGAATCGACCCGCGCCCACAATTCGACCGTGAACGGCCGCGCGTTCAGCGATTCGTCCCCGACCCCGACGATCGACGTCCGCTTCGGCGCGATCGCCGTTCCAAAGCCCGGGCGGAACGACTCCACCACGAAGTCGTCCAAATACAAATCGGGAATGTCCACCGCCGAGTCCGCCTCGCTAATCCGATTGAGCGTCGGCGGCAACTGGCAAAATCCTCGCGACGCCAAGGCCAAAGTCGCCGCGATCCCAACGATTGCAAGCCAATATAATTTCATCTCTTAATCCCTCTATTTCAACGGCGCGACTTCCAAGCTCTCGATCTTGACGAACTCGCTCGCTTCGTTCTCGACGACCAATTCCCGCGCCTCCGGATCCCGATTCGCGTCCGTTACCGTTCGACTCTCGTTGACGCAAACGTCTACGATATTGCGCGTCGCGATCATATCGACGTCCAGCGCGCCCTTCGAAAAATCGACCCTCTCCATTCTAAAATCGTTCAAATAAATCGCGCGCTCCGAAAAGACGATCCGAAGCTTTCGCCCCTCCGCGTATTGCAGCGCTATGTCGCGAAACGAGTCCAACTTGCTCGGATCGAACGAAAACCGCGCCCTCAACCGAAATCGCTCCGGAACCGCCCAACGCTTCGCCGCCGACGCGTCGACGTCTTTCTCCGAAACGACCGGTTCGAGCGTCTCCGGGATCATTTCCGGAACGAATTTCTCGCCCAACAGCCCGTTCTCGAATCGAATCAACTCGTGAAACACCGCGCTCCCGCCAAATCCGCGCTCCCGCGTCCAGCCGCAAATAATTCGTCGATCCGCCCCGAACGGCGCCGTCTTCGGCACGTTGATCGCCCCGTTCATAAGAACGTTCGGCGCGCAAGGCTCTTCCCAAGGTCCGAGCGGCGACTTCGACGTCTTATAGTAACCGTTCAAATGATTGGCGATAACGTAAAAATCGTCTCCCCACTGGAACCAGTCCGGGCATTCCGGCTCCCCGTTCTTATGGGTGTAAACCGGGTCGAGCAATTCCCAATGCTCCAAGTCCTCCGAAACGCTATGAGCCCAGCACCCCTTTCCGCGATAGCTGGTCGTCGCGTACATATGATACTTCCCGTCGCTAGGGGACTTAAAAACGACCGGGTCCCGCGTCCCTTGACCGTATCCCTCCGGCAAAAGAAAAATCGGTTGGCGCTCGTCTTTGACGAAATGAATCCCGTCCTCGCTCGTCGCCCGGCAAAGCAATCCGAAAACCTTTTTTGTCTCCCCGTTCGGAAGTTGATATTCCACCGCCCGATTCGCGTAAAACGCGCAATACTTCCCGTCGTCGTAAAATACCGACCCCGTGCAAATCGAGCCCTCGTTCTGATCGTCGATCGGCAAAACGAAGGGCCGGTGCGTCCAGCGCTTCAAATCGGTCGACGTCGCCTGAATCCACTGATGAGCCCCAAGTCCGTTCTTCGCCCCGTGCCGATTCTTATCGAGCAAATACATAAAGTGAAAGACCCCGTCCGCGTAAAACGGCATGCAGTCCCCGACCCCGTAGCTCCCCGGCGGCGTCCAGTAGTTCAACGACTCCGCCTCGACCCGCTCCGTCCGCTGGCGCAAATCCGCTTTCTCGGCTCCCCCGGAAAGCGCGACGATCTCCTCGTCGCTCAGCGCCCGATCCCAAATCGCGACGAAGTCGATCTCTCCCTCGAACTGCGCTCGAGGCTTCGCGTCCGACGACGGCGAATCGTATTGCGCCCCGACGACGAAAGGAACGTCGTTCGTTCTAAGTTCCCCTAAAACAAAATCTTCGTCGTAACACCTCCCGTCGACAAAAAACTCCGATTTCGCCGAATTGACCCGGCAGTAAACGTCGCGCCAACCGGTCGCGTCCTTCTCCGGATCCCGCGAGTCGCTCAACTGCGCTCGATGCGAAAGTAGCCCGTTGTTCTTCGTCGTTCCAATCTCCGCCCCGAGCCCGCCGTTCAAATAAAACAAATTAAACGCCAAACCCGCGTGTCCGCCGTGTTTCGACATGAGCGGCGAGTCGTTCCAGACCTCCCGCGCGCATTTGACCCGCAACCCGAGCGTCAACTCCGAACCCGCGATCTTCAGCGCCTCGTTCGTCTTCTCGTCGAACTCGATATAGGACCCCTTCGAAATCCTCGCGACGAGTCCGTCCCCGCCGCGAGCCTCCGATTCCGCGCGCTCCTCTTCCTCGAGCCGAATCCCCAGCTCGACCCCCTCCGTCGGAAGCGCGCTAGGCTCCTCCCCGTTGAAATCCCAGAACGCGACCGCCTCTCCCAAAATCTTCTTCGGCTCCGTCCCGTTCTCCGCGCCCTCGACCAAAACCGCGCTCCAAACCGACGCCAAGAGCGCGACGACCGGCGCCCATATCCCTAGATAAAATCTCATCTTCGCGCTCCTTTTTCTCATTGCTTGGCGAACTGCTTCAAATCGACCGGGGTCGAAATTCCCTCCAACGTCGGCTCGATCGGAACGATCGCCCCGTCCGCGTCGAATTCTACCCGATCAAGACAAACCTCGCGATCCCACTCCGACTTCGCCCCTTCGACGACGAGTCGATGATAGAAAATAAAATTCTCCCCGTTCGGCAAAAACAGGAACGAATGATGTCCCGGCCCCAAAATCTTCTTCTCCGGACGTTTGGAAAGAATAATCGCGTCCTTCTCAGGGCTGACGAACGGGCCGACCGGCGAATCGGACGTCGCGACCCAAACCTGGTAGTTCGGATCCCGCGTGTCGTTCTTCGACCAAGTCAGGTAGTACTTGCCGTTCCTATAGAAAACGTAGGTTCCCTCGAAAAAGTTCGCCGGCGTTATGTCTCGGATCGTCTCTCGTTTCAGCGAGACCATGTCCTCGTTCAATTCCGCGACGCAAAGATACGAGTTTCCCCAATACAAATAATGCTTGCCAGAAACCGGGTCGAAAAAGACGTAGGGATCGATCTCGACCCCGCGCCGATCTTTCGGGCGCAAATCGTGTCCCACCAACTCCCCGACGTCGACGAACGGACCGACCGGATCCTCCCCCGTCGCCACCCCGATCTTCTCGTTCGCGCAATAATAGAAATAATAACGGAATTCTCCGTTCTCCAGCTCCTTCTCGATAATCGAGGGCGCCCAAAAATTCCGTCGCTCCCACCGTACGTCCTTCGCCGCCAAAACAACCCCGTCGTGACGCCAATCGACGAGATTGTCGCTCGAATACGAGTGAAAACCGTTCCCGCCACCCGTCGGATAGACGTGCGCCCGACCCGTCTTTCGCGAGAAGAGGATCTCCGGGTCGGCCAATGTTCCCGGTAAAATCGGATTGTGAAAAACCTTCGCCTCCTCGCACTGCCCCAAACCCGCTCCCGATCCCAGCGCGGTCAACGCGCCCGAAAACGCCAATGCCTTTAAAATATCTCGTCGAGATAACAAGTTCTCTCGTTCGCTCACGTTGCTTTTCCTCCTCGACGCCCGTTGCGGCGCGTTGTCCAGAAACCAAACCCGACGCGTCGGCGCGAGCGCTTTCGGCCCCGAGCCCGGCGTCCCCTAAATTGTAGCCGATACGAACCCGAATAACAAGCGACCAATCCCCGTCTTCAACTTTCTCCGCCCCCCTTGCGAAAACAAAATCTCGCGGTAAACTCCAGCCCGCGATAAGCGCGCGTCCGGTTCCGCCGAATCGACGCGTTTTCACGATTTGACAGGGACCCACGCGTCCCATGCGCGAAAGGTATCGACACAATGTCCAAAGGTAAAGTCTTCATTTGCAAAGTCTGCGGTTACGTCCACGAAGGCGACTCCGCCCCCGAGCGCTGTCCTCAATGCGGCGCCCCCGCCTCTAAGTTCGAGGAAAAAGTCCAAGACGGTCCCGTCTCCTACGCCACCGTTCACGCCATTGGCGACGGTAAAGTCGACGACGCCGAAATTATGGAAGGCCTCCGCGCCAACTTCACCGGCGAATGTACTGAAGTCGGAATGTATCTCGCCATGAGTCGGCAAGCCGAGCGCGAGGGATACCCCGAAGTCGCCGACGCCTTCAAGCGATACGCCTTCGAAGAGGCCGAGCACGCCGCAAAATTCGCCGAGCTCCTCGGAGAAGTCGTTACCGACTGCACTAAAACCAACCTCAAAATGCGCGCCGACGCCGAAGCCGGCGCCTGCGCGGGCAAATTCGAGCTCGCAAAACGCGCCAAGCAACTCGGTTTCGACGCGATTCACGATACGGTTCACGAAATGGCGAAAGACGAGGCGCGCCACGGCGCCGGTTTCGTCGGACTCCTGAAGCGCTACTTCGGAGAATAATTCCTCCCGCGAGCAAACCGAGACTCGCCCCGATTTTTCCGCGCCTCGCCCCGCCCTCTCGACGAGCGAGGCGCGTCTCTTTCCCGTCTCTCGAATCGGTATAACCTACCGTCCTTTTTTATCTTAACAATTGCGGTTTCTGTAAAAAATAAAGCGCTCTATTTCTTTTATCTCGTCAAAAAATCTCTACAATAGTTTCAAAAGGCATAATCCAAACGATCGTACCCGGAGCGACCCGCGCGGCGCTCGTCCCCGCTCGACTCGAAATCCTGAACGTTTTCCAAATACGCCGCGAGACGAGCGACAAAAAAAGAAGAAAGGAGTTTTAATAATGGTGAAAAAAGGTAAATCGTACGGCTACGCTCGAGTCAGTACGAACCGACAATTCGAGGATCGACAGATTAGCGCGCTGGAAAATCTCAACGTCCCGCTTGAAAACATCTTCGTCGATAAACAGTCCGGTAAAGATTTTTGTCGTTCCCAGTATCGCGCCTTGCTCTCCCGCCTCCGAAAAAAAGACGTCCTTTACGTCAAGAGCATCGACCGACTCGGAAGAAACTATCGAGAAATCCTCGAGCAGTGGGAGTACCTCACCAAAAAAATCGGCGCGCACGTCGCGATCATCGACATGCCCTTGCTCGACACCCGTCGCGGCGGCGATCTTATGAACAATTTCATCAGCGACGTCGTGCTCCAGATCCTTTCTTTCGTCGCCGAAAACGAAAGAACCAACATCCTCCTGCGACAGCGCGAAGGAATCGTTGCCGCCAAAGCCAGAGGCGTGCGGTTCGGCCGTCCACCCGCAAAAGTCCCCGACAACTTCTACGCCGTCGTCGCCATCTGGCAAGCGGGGTTCCTCACCGGAACCGCCGCCGCGAAAGAGTGCCTCATGGCCCCCTCGACCTTCCGATATCGCGCGAAAAAGTACCTCGAACAAGAGGCGGAAAGAAAAAGGGAATTGGTTCGCGAAAAGATTAGGTCGAGAAAAATGACGGTTGTCGACAAAAAGACTTCCTGAGTTATTGTCGAACGACGGTATTTCTCCCCTTTGTCGTTAAGCCCCGTTTAATCGGGCTTAAACGACGCCTCGACGCCTCCAAAACGGCTCTATCGGTTGAAACCGGCGCACGCGTTTTGGAGGTAATTCCTTGTCCTTTCAAAACCGCGTCGCTCGCGCCAACTCGAAAAAATGCGAGCGACGCCTATTTATTTCAACCGGCGGCTTAATCGCGTCCTCGCGAAATAGAGCGCGCGCGGCGAGCGCTCTATTGTGTCGTGACATCGACCAATGCTTGCGACTTCCCAGAAACTCTTCGGGGAAATTTCGCGACGGTCGCTCGAGAAAATAGGAAGCTGATGTCAACGCGTTATTGTGGCGAAGCGGAACGAAACCTCTCGGGACTTGTCGTCGTAAATAGAGCGATCAAAGAACGTCAAAAAAGTTCGAACTGTATCGCGGAGTCCTTGAAAAAGAGCGTTTTTACGGTACAATTACCAAAAAGTGGACATTGGGACGCATTGGGTGAAAACCTACTTCAAATCGGGCGGAATTGCGTCCAATTTGACATAAGGTTTCCCTCGCGAATTTCCGAGTCGAAAGCCGGTTTGGAACGCCAAATACGCAATAGAGATCGTTCTAACAAGGTCTGGCGACAAACGGGAACGAGTCGTTTACCTAAAACGACGTCGGCGCTCAACCCACATTTTTGTTCGATAAGGCGATATTGCGGGGCTGTTGTCGATCGACGCGCTCTCGAGGGCGAATCCGCGTTTTTCGCGAATCTCTCGAGTCGCTCAATGCGAAAGTCTAGCGATCGCCGAAAGTAAATCGTTCCCAACGTCGCGCAGGGGCGCGACTTCAAATCAAACGGTATCGGCGAGGCGCGCAGTGTCTAAGAAACGTTTTCAACGCGGGGCTTTCAATCTCTTTCATTTCGCGGAAAAGACCAAGTCGAACAACGCGCCCAAATCTCGCGCGCTAAAGCTCGAAGCGCTCGAGGAGCGCCAACTACTGGCGGTCTCCTTTGAGGAGTTCGCCGCCGTCGGCGCCGCCTCCGAACTCGGCGTGAGCGTCCTCGACCCCAACGAGCCGATCGAACTCGCTTTGGAACAAGACGAGGCGCAAACCTGGGTCGTCTCCTCCACCGCCGACTCCAACGTCCTCGGAACCCTCCGATACGCCCTAGCCAGCGCCCAAGACGGCGATACGATTACCTTTGACGCGGGGTTGAAAGGTCAAACGATCGTCCTCTCCGGATCGCAACTGGAAATAACTAAGTCGATTACAATCGACGCCTCCGCGCTCCTTGACGCAAACGATCCGACCCCGCAAATTACGATCAATGCCAACCGAGCCTCCCGCGTCTTTCAAGTCGCGGCGAGCGTCGAGGCGACGTTCAAGGGGCTAACGATCTCCGGCGGCCGCGTTTATCGCAACGACTACAGCGGCTATGGAGGCGGAGTCAACGTCGGGAATTACGCGAGCGCGACGTTCGTCGACTGCGTCGTTACGGAAAACGAAGCCGGATGTCCAAACGCCGGTTGGGGCGCCTACGGCGGCGGAATCTACTTCGGCGATTATACGAACGGAACTTTCGAAAATTGCGTTATATCAAATAATAAGGCGCTTGAAACGAACAGCGGAAGCGAAGCCTACGGAGGAGGGATCGCGTTCGGAGCCAACGCCAAAATCGCTTCGTTCGTCAATTGCCTTATCGCGGACAACATAGCTCAAGGATCGGGCGGCGCGTATGGCGCTCGATACGGGGGAGGACACGGCGGCGCGTTCTTTTTCGACTCGTCGAGCCAGTTGGACGCTCGTTTTGTTAATTGCGCCGTCGTAAATAATTCGGCGAACTATGTCGACGGTCGCATGTACAATTCGCGCTATACCGGCGACTCAATTGTGTTCCAAAACTCGATTGTCGTTCTCGACAACGCGAGCGCTCTCGCCGATTGGTCTCAGTTGATGGGCGCGGCGTCCGCGTTCAACTCTCTCTCCAACTTCTCCGCGTGGGCGAACGCTTCCGACCCGGACGTCGTCAACTACGCCTACGACCCGAACTCCCCGCTCTTTGTCGACGCCGAAAACGCCGATTATCGAATCCCGACAAACTCCCAAGCCGTCGATCGCGGAAACAACTCCTATATCTCGCTCGACAAAGATTTGGCGGGATCCGCGCGCGTCTTCAACTCCGTCGTCGACCTAGGTCCCTACGAAAGCTTCGTCTCGTCCTCCGAACCCCTCGCCGCCCCGACCTTGGCGATCTCCCAAACCGGCGACGCCTCCCCCATCGCGACGATCGGAGAAGTCTTCGGAGCGAGCCAATACGTCCTCGAATGCGCGACAGACTCCGCGTTTAACAACGTCGTTAAAACTTGGATCTTCGACGGTTCCGGCGCGAAAACCCTCGAAGACGCCCCCGCCGGCGCGATCCGTTACTTCCGCGTTAAGGCGACCGCGCTCGATCGATACGATTCCAACTACGCGACCGCCAGCGCCTTTATCTCAAATCCCGCGCTCGTCGTCTCTTCGACTTCGGACGACGCAAACGTCCCCGGAACCCTTCGGTACGCGCTCGCAAACTCGCGCGACGGCGATACGATTACCTTTGATGCGGCGCTGAAAGGTCAAACGATCGTCCTCTCCGGATCGCAACTGGAAGTTACTAAGTCGATTACAATCGACGCCTCCGCGCTTCTCGACGCTAATGACTCCACCCCGCAAATCACGATCGACGCAAACCGCGCTTCGCGCGTCTTTCAAATCGCGGCGGGAGTCGCGGCAACGTTCAACGGTCTGACGATTACCAACGGACATACGTACAACGACATTGGTTCCGGAGGCGGGGTTTACGTCCTAGATTGTGCGAGCGCGACGTTTGTAAACTGCGCTATTACCGGAAACGAAGCCGGATGTCCAAACGCCGGTTGGGGAGCCTACGGAGGAGGCGTCGCTTTCGCTGTCTATTCGAGCGGTTCCTTTGAAAACTGTGTTATTACGAACAACAGAGCCTTCGACACAACGAGCGGAGGCGAAGGGTACGGCGGCGGCGTTTGTTTCCGAGAAAACGCCAAAATCGCCTCGTTTACTAATTGCCTTATCGCGAATAACGTCGCGCAAGGATCCAATCAAGCGAACAACCGCCCCGGTGGAGGACACGGCGCCGCCGTCTTCTTTACGGAGTCGAATCGGTTGGAAGCCTCGTTCGTAAACTGCACCATTGCGAATAATTCGGCGAACAATCGCGACGGAAGTATGTGGGATCCGCGCTATACCGGCGACGGGATTACCTTCCAAAACACGATCGTCTCTTTAAACGACGCGAGCGCTCTTTCCGATTGGTCCCAAACGATGGGCGTCGCCTCTGCGTTCAATACCCTCTCCGAATTCACCGCCTGGTCGAACGCCGCCGACCCCGGCGTCGTAAACTACGCGCTCGACCAATACGCGAGACTCTTCGTCTACGCCGAAAACGCCGACTACCATCTCGCCCGAGAATCGGTCGCCATCGACAAAGGCGACAACGAATGCGTCGCCTCCGACCGCGACCTAGACGGCGGCGCTCGCATCGTCGGAACCGCCGTCGACCTCGGCGCTTACGAATACGTCCCTTCCGAGGCGAAGACCTGGACGGTTACCTCCGCCGAGGATTCCGTCAACGTCGAAGGAACGTTGCGATACGCGATCGCAAACGCCAAAGACGGCGAAACGATCGTCTTCGACTCCGCGCTGAAAGGGCAAACGATCGTCCTCTCCGGTTCGCAACTGGAAATAACTAAGTCGATTACGATCGACGCCTCCGCGCTTCTCGACGCCGACGATCCCACCCCGCAAATTACGATCGACGCAAACCGAGCCTCCCGCGTCTTTAACGTCGCGGCCGGCGTCGAAGCGACGTTTAATGGATTGACGATTACCAACGGATATCTCTACGTCAACAATGTTGGCGGTTGGGGAGGCGGAGTCTTCGTCGGCGCTCACGCGAGCGCTATGTTCGTTAACTGCGCTATTACTGGGAACGAAGCCGGGTGTCCAAACGCGGGCTGGTCGTCTTATGGAGGCGGAGTCTGTTTTAGCGAATATGCGAGCGGAACATTTGAAAACTGCGTTATTACGAACAACAGAGCCTTCGACACAACGAGCGGGGGCGAAGGATACGGCGGCGCTGTCTATTTCGGAACCAACTCCAAAATCGCCTCGTTCACAAATTGCCTTATCGCGAACAACGTCGCGCAAGGATCCAATCAAGTGAACAACCGCCCGGGAGGAGGACACGGAGCCGCGTTCTTCTTCGCCCCTTCCGATCAACTGGAAGCGTCGTTCGTAAACTGCACTATCGCGAACAACTCGGCGAACTATCGCGACGGGAGTATGTGGGATTCGCGCTATACCGGCGACTCGATTACGTTCCAAAACTCCGTAATCTACTTAAACAAAGCGAGCGCTCTTTCCGACTGGGCTCAAATTATGGGCGCGGCCTCCGCGTTCAATACCCTCTCCGAATTCACCGCCTGGTCGAACGCCGCCGACCCCGGCGTCGTCAATTACGCGCTCGACCAATACGCGAGACTCTTCGTCGACGCCGAAAACGCCGACTACCGACTCGCTCGAGAGTCGGTCGCCATCGACAAAGGCGACAACGAGTTCGTGACGTTCGACTATGACCTCGACGGCGGCGCGCGTATCGTCGGAACCTACGTCGACCTTGGCGCTTACGAATACGTTCCCCGCGACGTGACGACGTGGACGGTAAATTCGCTCCTCGACGACCCCGACCTCGCGGGAACCCTTCGTTACTCCCTCGCCAACGCCAAAGACGGCGACTCGATCGTCTTCGACCCCGCGCTAAAGGGACAAACGATCGTCCTCTCCGGATCGCAACTAGAAGTCGTCAAGTCGATTGCGATCGACGCGTCCTCGCTTCTCGACCCCAACGATCCGACCCCGCAAATTACGATCGACGCAAACCGCGCCTCCCGCGTCTTCCAAGTCGCGGCGGGCGTCGAGGCGTCGTTTAAAGGGCTAACGATCGCTGGCGGCTACGTTTATCGCAACGACTACAGCGGCTATGGAGGCGGAGTCAACGTCGGGAATTACGCGAGCGCGACGTTCGTCGACTGCGTCGTTACGGAAAACGAAGCCGGATGTCCAAACGCCGGTTGGGGAGCCTATGGCGGCGGAATCTATTTCGGCGATTATACGAGCGCGACGTTCGAGAACAGTGTTATTTCGAACAATATCGCGCGCGAAACGCAACTCGGCGGGGAGGCGTACGGCGGCGGAATCGCGTTCGGCGCCAACGCCAAAATCGCCTCCTTTACCAACTGCCTAGTAGTCGACAACGCCGCCCTCGGTTCGAACGTCGCCTACGGCGCCCGATATGGCGGAGGCCATGGCGGCGCGATCTTCTTCGCCTCGTCGGACCAATTAAACGCGAGTTTCGTCAATTGCTCCGTCGCGAACAACGCGGCGAACTACGTCGACGGGCGCGCCTACACCGCCCTATACTCGGGCGACTCGATCTCGTTCCAAAACTCCGTTGTCTATCTAGACGGCGCCGGCGCTCTTTCCGACTGGTCCCAAACGATGAGCGGCGCCTCCGCCCTCAATACCCTCTCCAACTTCTCCGCGTGGGCGAACGCTTCGAGCCCGGGCGTCGTCAACTACGCCTACGACCCGAACTCCCCCCTCTTCGCCGACCCCGAAAACGGCGATTACCGACTCCCCGCCGACTCTCAAGCAGTCGATCGCGGAAACAACGCGCTCGTCTCCGTCGATACCGATTTGACGGGCGCTCAACGCGTTTTCAACGGAACCGTCGATCTAGGTCCCTACGAATTCGTCCTAGCCGACGCCAAGGCGCTCGACGCCCCGACCCTAACCCTTTCTCAGACTGAAGCGAGAACCCTCGTCGCAACGATCGGAAACGTCCCCGGAGCGGAGCGCTACGTCCTCGAACTCGCGACCGATTCCGCGTTTAGCAACCTTGTTATTAGCCGAAGTTACAATAGTTCCGGCGCCCAAACCCTAACCGGCTTGTCCTCCGGCGCCACCTACTACGCCCGCGTCAAAGCGACCGCGCTCTACCGTCTCGACTCCAACTTCGCGAACGCGACTATTGCGCTCGAAAACCTGGCGCTAGTCGTCTCCTCGAACCTTGACGACGTCAACGTTCCCGGAACGTTGCGCTACGCGATCGCCAACGCCCAAGCGGGCGACACGATTACCTTCGCTCCTGAATTGAAGGGGCAAACGATCGTTCTGTCGGGTTCCCAACTGACAATTTCTAAGTCGATTACGATTGACGCCTCCGCCCTC
>JAFRXD010000064.1 GCA_017441605.1 Thermoguttaceae bacterium
GATTCGCCAAATGTACGACCCGGATTCCGTCGCGATTAACTCCGCGCCGAAGATTCGCCCGCGCATCGCGACCGCGCCGGTCATCAACCGCTTCAATATTCGCCAAGACGGCGACACCAGCGCGTTCCTGCCCGAGCTGAAACTCCTCCCGAACGCCGATCCGAAGTTCGATCCGAACAAAGCGGTCTACGAGCAGCAGGCGAAGGAGTACGAGGCGGAAAAAGCGACGATTAAAGTCGAGCTGGTCTCCGCTCTCTACGGCGCGGGGGACGTCGAGAAAGACGTCCTCCCCGTCTTGAACAAGACGTTCAACGGAACCCGACTTGTCCCGCTCCCGAACTCGAGCTACAACGCCTGTTTCGGCGACCCCGCTCGAAACGTCGTCAAGACCTTGAAGATCGAGTACAAGATCAACGGCGAGCTCAAGAAAGCCGAGTTCAAAGAGAACGCTCGGATTCTCTTGGCCAAATAGGTTCGTCGTTTAACGCGGCGGTTCGCCGACCGCCCAAATCCTAAAGACCGCCGAAGCGCCTCCTCGCGACTTCGGCGGTTTTTTATTGAGCTTCCGCGACCAATCCCCTCTCAACTCGCCCTCATTGGGCGGCGCTCGGTTTGCGCGCGGGGGCGTTTTTGGGTACAATGGGGCTTGTTTGGTCTTTTGTTCCCTAAGGGAGGGGCGACTATGTGGAAAAACCAAACGACGTCGAGAACTTCGCTTTCGACTTGGACGACGAGCTTTTCGACGAGTTTTGAAAAAACTCCGCGAAATGGGCGACGATCTCAAGGAGCTTTCGCAAGTTCACGACGCGCATAGTCAAACGCTTTGGTCCGCAAAGTTTTTGCGAAGCGGTTCGTCAACGCGTTCCTCCCCCAAATTGCGAGGCGTTACGACGCGGATAATATCGAAATACTCCCGACCGTCCTTTTCGATAAGTCGCAGAGTAAAATCGTACCCGACGCCCTTTGGCGACAATGCGTCTCGGAAAAACCGGTCTAGCGCCGCGTTGAAAAATAGAGTATACTCGCCTCGAGCCCTTCGACTAGGGCAAGACGCCGACGCCTCGCTCGCGGGGTCGCGGTCGAACGGCTCTCGGTTTCACGGACGAAACGAACGAATAAGCGTTGGAGGACGCGATGTTAGGTAAATTGCTGAACGGGGTCGCGATATGCGCCGCGCTCGGATTGGCGACGGTCGGGGGTCTCACATTCGTTCCCGACAAGGCTTGGGAGTCTTTTCCGCCCGCTTTGGCTCCGGCTCGGGCGCAGTTCGCGAAATACGGGATCGCGCCGACGAAATATATCGAGGAGTCGATCGGGGAACCGGTCGTCGCGTCGGAGAGCGAGTCGGAGAAAACGCGGGACGAAGAGCCCGAGGGCGCGCGCTCGCGTCTTTCTCAATTCGATTCCAAAGTTCTCGTCGGGGGTCGCGCGGCGACTCCGGACTACGACCCGGATCGCGAGTCCCCCGGCAAATCGAGCCATTTCGACGCGACCGCGCTAACGACTCCAACTCCCTCGCCCTCGGAACCGTCGCGAACCGAGCTTGGTCGCGCCGACTCGGATCCGCGCCGCTTCGCCGGGACGACGACCGTCTCCGAAGTCGCGGAACCGCGGGTCGATACCTCGCTCGCGGACGCCGCCTTCGCGGACGCGCCGTCGACCGATCCCCTTTCGCCGGAGTCCTCCGCGGTTCTCGACGAGCCGAGGATCGAGTCCCCCGAATCGCTCGACGCGCTCCTTTCCGATCGCGACGCGCTCGATTCGCCCTCCGCGAAACCCGCGAACTCCGCATTTCCCGAAAGCGCTCCGATCGCGGCCGACTCGCCCTATTCGGATCCCCTCTACGCGTCCGACCCGGTCGAGACCCCGGGCGCTCCCGCGCCGAGCGCCGAGCCGGAAACGATCGATCCTCCGATCATCGCGTCCCCTCTTCGGAGCCAAGAGCCGGAGAATTTAGGGGAGCAACAAGGCTACCTTCCCGCCTCGATCGAGGTCGCGGGGTCGCTTCCTCCGGCGACTTCCGACGCGCTCGCGCCTAGCCAAGGGCAAAATCAAGTTCAGAGTTTCGACGACTATCTCCAATCGCGCGGCGCGTCTTCGTCTCCGGCGAGCCAAGAGATCGCGGCGGCGCCTCCGGCGGAACAAGCGCTCGTACCCGAGACGAATTTCGTTCAAAACGCGCCGAACGCGGGTCTCGCGGACGTCGAAACGGCGCTCGAGCTCGTCGGGCAGGGTCGAACCGACGACCAAACCCTCTCGATTTTCGCGACCCTCAATCGCTTTCGCGACTCGCGGCTCGCGACCCTGACCCCCGCCGAGTTGGCGCGCGTCAACGCCGCCCTCGACCGGCTCGCCTACGAAATCTTCTACGATCCGAACAAGTCGATTATCGAGCCGGCGCGACAAGTAAAGCGAGGAGAAACCCTTTCGTCGATCGCGCGCGAATTGGACGTCGCGCCGCAGACCCTTGCGGAAATCAACAATATCTCGGGGGCGCTCGATCTGCCCCTTCCGGAAGGCTCCTATCTGAAAGTCTTTCGGGGTCCGGTCACGGCGGAAATCTCCGCGTCCCGACTGGAGCTCCTCTTGAGAATCAACGGCTACTACGCGGGTCGTTTCCCGGCGGGAATTCCGCGCTCGGCGCTCGGGTTTCGCGGCAAGGTCGCGCTCGAGTCGAAATTGGCGAACCCCTCTTGCGACGCGGTCGACTCGAGCGGGAACAAGCTGACGATCCCGGGCGGCTCCGAAAACAACCCGTTGGGAGCGCGTTGGTTGGGGCTTGACAACGGACTCGGTCTCCAAGGAACGAATCGCCCCTCCCTCGTCGGGACGGTCGTGAACGAGAACGGCGGCGTCGTGTTCTCGAACGAGCACGTCGCTCAGCTCGACGCCCTGCTACCTGTCGGCGCGAGCGTCTATTTCGTCGACTGACGCGAGTTTTTGCGGATTTCGGAGGAGGAGACGTCGTCTAGAAAGACGTCCTCTCCGACGAAATCGCAGAGCGCGCGCAGCTCGGTCGGCAGCTTTTCGGACAACTTCTTTTTCGAGACGATCTTTCCCTCGATTTTTCTAGCGAAGACGCGGAACCGCGCGCCGCTTTTTTCGATTTCCTTGATCGCCGCGTCGCGTCTTTTCGGGGAATCGCGCTCGTATTTGGGATCCGCGAGTCGGAGAATCGTGTCGGTTCCGACGACGAACGTCGCGCCGGGGAAAAGCTCCGATTTCTCCGCGAATCGAGGGGCTTTGTCGACCCAAACGGGAACCCCGGGGAGCGCTTTGGAAATCGCTGTTAGGCGGCGCGTTAACTCCAGCGCGTCGATCGGGGGTTTGTCGACGTTTTGGGCGGATAGCTCGAGTTCTACGGGCGAGCCGACGAGCTCCGAGGCGAGTTTGACGATCCCGGCGTGCGCTCGGTGAGGGGGATTAAAAGAGCCGGGGTAGAGAAGGAGCCCCTCGGGCGGCTCGTCGGCGCGAGTTAGCGCGCGATCGATCGCACCGTCGATCCAGCGAAGGGCGCGGATTTCGGAACGGTCGTCGAAGAGGAGTTTTTCCCCGTTTTCGTCGGGGCGCGCCGAGGAGACGGTCGCCTTTTCGTCGGGGTAGAGGGCCTCGCTCGCGTCGACGCGCAATTCCTCGGCTCGCTCTTTCCACGGCTCCGTTAAATCGAGCTTGGCGGCGTAGAGCGCGACCGACAGAATGAAATCGGCGGCGAGCCGCTCCTCGCGAAATCTCGCTCGATCGTCTTTGAGCAGCTCGAGGGTCGCGGAGACGACTCGATCCCGCCCGACGACCGCGCAGTGAACTCGATGCGCGCCCTTTTTCGGTCGATCCGACGCCAGCGACGCGGTCGCTCCGACGCCGAAAAGAGGCGTCGGCGCGAATTGGTCTCCGAGCCGCGCTTTCGCCGCGTTTTCCAGCTCTTCCGCGCGCCGATAGGCTCTGGACGCCAAAAGTCGCGCCGTCCGTTCGGAGCAGTATTTCTCCGGGGAAAAGCCGAGGAATTCGTCGGTCGCGTCTTGCGAGTACGGGACGAGCCCCTCGAGGAACGTCGCCGAAGCGCCGGGAACCGAGAGGTAGTCGGAGATAAACGACGCCCCGCCCCCGGAAATGCTGACGACGAAACGACGACCGAAACGTCGTAATTCTTCTATTGCCGAACGCGTCATATCGCGGTTCTCCCTTTGGTTCGCCGACTTTTTTCGTCGGCTTGTTTTCGCGCGACGCTTTTCTCGCGAAAAGCGCCGCGCTCATTATACCGGACGCGTCGGCTCGAGGAAACCGGTTTGGTCGAAAAAGTGAAAATTGTGGCGCGAAGGCGAATAGTTAGACGCTTCTAATTATTTTTCGTAAAAAAGACGAAGAAAAGGGTCAAAAGGGAGGGCGGACGGGGCGCCGGAAATCGAAAATTACGATATACTAAAAGCGCGCCGATTTTTGTCGTCGCGGCGGTCGGTTCGATCCTCCTCTCCGCTTGTCGACCGATTCGACCGCCTCGGTTCCCGCTCCACGAGCCGCGAATCGATTGAACGTCAAACTCATTTTACATTACAACTTAGGGAAAGTCCATAATGCGGGAGACTCTCGACAAGACGCGAGCGACGGCGACCGGCCTCGCGGCGGCGACCGAAGTTTTGGAGAAAAACCAATACGATCCGTCGCGTTTGATACCGATCCTCGAACAGATCCAAGAAAAGCTGAACTACCTTTCCAAGGAGACGATAACGTTCGTCGCCGACGCGCTGCGTCTTCCGCCCGCGCGAGTGTACGGAGTCGCGACCTTCTACGCGCGATTCGCTCTCAATCCCAAAGGCAAGCACATTATCCGCCTGTGCGACGGCACCGCCTGCCACGTCAAGAAATCTCGCGACATTCTCGAAAAACTCTACGAGAAACTCGGTCTTAGCGACGAGAAGCGCACGACCGACGACCTTCTCTTCACGATCGAGCTGGTGAGCTGCCTCGGAGCGTGCGGTCTGGCTCCGGTCATGGTCGTCGACGGAGAAGTGCACGGTCAATCGACTCCTCAATTCGCCGAGGAAGTCGTCGATAAGATTATCGCCGAGGAAGCGAAAGGAGGACGAGAATGAGCTTAATCGATTTGGAAGGGATCGCGAAACGATACGCGAAACGAACCTCGAAACTGACGCGCCGCATCGTCTGCTGCGGCGGAACCGGCTGCATCGCCAACGGATCGCTGAAAGTTCGCGCCGCGTTGCAAGCCGCCCTCGAGGCGCGCGGCGAGAAGGTCCTCGTCGAGATCGAGGACGAGGGAGAGCCCCTTTGGTCGGTCGAGCCGGTCGAGGGAACCTACATTTCCAAGAGCGGCTGCCAGGGGTTCTGCCAACAAGGGCCGCTCGTGCGCGTCGAGCCCGAGGGAATTTTCTATTGCCGCGTTAAGCCCGAGGACGCCGAGGAGATCGTCGACGCCATGCTCAAGGGCGAGGTCGTCGAGCGCTTGACGTATCTCGATCCGATTACCAAACAACGATTCGTCCACGAGAACGAGGTTCCCTTCTACGCGAAGCAGAAGCGGATCACCCTGGCGAACTGCACGATCGAGCCGGAAAACGTCGCGGAGTACATCTCCAAGGGCGGGTACGCCGGTCTGAAGCGCGCGCTCGGCATGACCTCCGAAGAGGTTTGCCAAGAGGTGTTGGACTCCGGGCTTCGCGGTCGAGGGGGCGCCGGATTCCCAACCGGGTTGAAGTGGAAGTTCACGCTCCCCAACAAGAGCGATAAGAAATACGTGATCTGCAACGGCGACGAGGGCGACCCCGGCGCCTTTATGGACCGCTCCGTGATGGAGGGCAATCCCCACTCCGTGCTCGAGGGCATGATGATCGCCGGCAAGGCGATCGGGGCCGACGAGGGCGTGGTTTACGTCCGCGCCGAGTATCCTCTCGCGGTTCAGCGCATGAATCGCGCCGTCGCGGACGCCGAGAAGGCCGGGCTCCTTGGAGACGATATCCTCGGGACCGGGTTTAACTTCCGCATTCGCATAATGGAAGGCGCGGGGGCGTTCGTCTGCGGCGAGGAAACCGCGCTGATTTCGTCCGTGGAAGGGAAGCGCGGCATGCCGAATCCCAAGCCGCCGTTCCCGGCGCAAAAAGGTTTGTTCGGCAAACCGACCGTCATCAACAACGTCGAGACCCTCGCGGCGGTTCCCTATATCCTGCGCGAGGGCGCCGCCAAGTACAAGGAAGTCGGTCCCGCCAACTCCCCGGGCACCAAAACCTTCGCCCTCACCGGGCACGTCGCCAACACCGGGTTGATCGAAGTCCCCTTCGGCTCGACCCTTCGCGACATCGTCCTCGACATCGGCGGCGGCGTGATCAACAACGCCGGCGAAGTGACGAAAGACGACTTCAAAGCGGTGCAAATCGGCGGGCCCTCCGGCGGTTGCTTGACCCCCGAGCATCTCGACCACCCGCTCGACTTCGACTCCCTCAAGAGCGTCGGCGCGATCGTCGGGTCCGGCGGTCTCGTCGTCATGAACAACGAGACGTGCATGGTTCGCATCGCTCGGTTCTTTATGCAGTTCACGCAGAACGAGTCGTGCGGCAAGTGCGTTCCGTGCCGCGAGGGCACCAAGCAGATGCTCGCGCTGCTCGACGACATTATCAACGGGAACGCGACCCTCGCGACCCTCGACCTTCTCGAAGAGACGGCGAAGGCGGTTCAGCTCGGCTCGCTGTGCGCGCTCGGCAAGACCGCTCCGAACCCGGTTCTCTCGACTCTCCGCTATTTCCGCGACGAGTACGAGGCGCACGTCGTTAAGAAGATCTGCCCGACCGGCGAGTGCAAAGCCTTGGCGCGTCCCGAGATCGATCCGGAAAAATGCAAAGGTTGCGGCATGTGCGCGAAGAAATGCCCGGTCGAGGCGATTACCGGCGAGAAGAAAGCGCCGCACAAGATCGACGCGGACAAATGCATCAAGTGCGGGTCGTGCAAAGCGACGTGCAAATTCGGCGCGATTATGGGACTGTAAGGGAAGGGAGGATCGAACGATATGGACAAAAAAGTCTTAACGGTCAACGGTCGCGAGGTCGAATTTACCGACGAGCGCAACCTACTGGAAGTGATTCGCAAAGCGGGCGTCGAGATTCCGACGTTTTGCTATCATTCGGATCTAAGCGTGTACGGCGCTTGCCGTTTGTGCTTGGTCGAAGTCGAGGGAACCAACGGTCGCCCCAACGCGATTATGGCGTCCTGCTCGACCGCGCCCGCGCCCGGCATGTCGATTCGCACCGAGACCAAAGAGATTCGCGCGATGAGAAAAGTCGCCGTCGAATTGCTCTTGGCGAACCACAACACCGAATGCCCGACCTGCGTGCGCAGCGAGGACTGCAAACTGCGGAAAATCGCGCGCCAGCTTGGCGTCGAGCATATCCGCTACAAGAAGCTGAAGGACTTCGCCCCGATCGACGTCTCTTCCCCCTCGCTTCAGCGCGACCCCAACAAGTGCGTCCTGTGCGGCGACTGCGTTCGCGTTTGCTCCGAAGTCCAGGGAATCGGCGCGATTAACTTCGCGAATCGCGGATCCAACGCCCAAGTGGTTCCCGCGTTCGGCGCGGGGCTCGGCGAGGTCGAGTGCGTGAACTGCGGACAATGCGCCGCCGTTTGCCCGACCGGCGCCATCACTCCAAAACAAGACGTCGACAAGGTTTGGGCGGCGCTTTACGACCCGACCAAGACCGTCGTCGTCGAGATCGCGCCCGCGGTGCGCGTCGCGGTCGGCGAGCAGTTCGGCGCGAAGCCGGGCGAAAATTTCGCGGGCAAGTTGGTCGCCGCCCTTCGCATCATGGGCTTTAAGCGCGTCTTCGACACTTGCTTCTCCGCCGATATGACGATTTTCGAGGAAGCGACCGAATTTCTCGATCGTTTTACCAAGAAAGAGGATTTGCCCCTCTTCACGAGCTGCTGCCCGGCGTGGGTCAAGTTCTGCGAGACCTATTATCCCGAAATGCGCCCGAATCTTTCGACCTGCCGCTCTCCGCAGGGAATGTTCGGCTCGGTCGCGAAAAAGATTCTGCCGGAGCAACTCGGCTGCAAGCGCGAGGATCTCGTCGTCGTCTCGATTATGCCCTGCACCGCGAAGAAGTTCGAGGCGGGGCTCGACAAGTTTAAGGTCGACGGCGTTCCCGAGACCGATATCGTCATTACCACGAGCGAGGTTCAGCGCATGATTAGCTCGCTCGGAATCAAGCTCGACGAGCTGGAGCCCGAGGCGTTCGACATGCCGCTCGGCTTCTCCACCGGCGCGGGCGTGATTTTTGGAACCTCCGGCGGCGTGATGGAGGCGGCCCTGCGATTCGCCGTCGAAAAAGCGACCGGCAAGACCCTCGAAAATGTCGACTTCAAGATGGTCCGAGGCATGGACAAGATCAAAGAGGCGACACTGGAGACCCCGGCGGGCGAAGTTCGCATCGCCGTTTGCCACGGGCTCGCGAGCGCTCGCGCCTTGATCGAGAAGATCAAGTCGGGCGAGGCGAAGTACGATTTCGTCGAAGTGATGGCGTGCCCCGGCGGGTGCATCTCCGGCGGCGGTCAGCCCTTCGGCGCCACCGACGCGATTCGCAAGCAGCGCCAGGCGGGGATGTACGTGGCCGATAAGACCGCGCAGTTGCAAAAGTCGCAGGACAACTACCTCGTCGACAAATGCTACCAGGAGCACATCGGCGGCGGCCCCGGCTCCCACGAGGCGCACGAGCTCCTGCACACGACCTACGAGAACCGCTCCCGCGCCTTCGACGCCGTGATTCCCGCGCTGCGCGGAACCGATCCCGAGCGCGTCTCGGTTATTATGACCGTCCGCGCCGACTCCGATCCCAAAGGCGGAGAAAAAGCCCTAAAGCAACTCGTCGACCATATTAAAGCGAGCGCTCGTCCCGAGGGCTTCGACGTCGACGTCGCCTTCGCCGGTTCAGGCGAGGAAAGCGTCGAAGTCGGCGGAAACGCCGTCCCCGGGTTCCGAACCCCCGCCGCGATGAAGAAGGTCAAGGGGCTCGTCGACGCCGCTTGCTAAGCGCCTTTTGACGTCGCGTTAAACGATTTTGCGAACCGGGGGTTTTCGGATCCCCGGTTTTTTCATAGGCGTCGCTCAAGCTCCGGGGGCATTGCGCGCCCGGGCGATTCGGTTATAATGGCCCTTTGGCTAAGTTGCTCGCGCTTTTGGCGCGAGTTGGCGTTCGTTTGGAGATATTAAAGGTTCGGTTCGATGAGACGCAGGGCGATTTTGGTGGGTTGCGATCGGTACGAGTCGTTCGACGCGCTGAGGTTCGCGGAGAAGGACGCGGCGGACTTCGCGACCGGACTTATGCGGTATTGGGGATTCGAGGAGCGCGAGATCCTCCTTTTGACCAGCGACGGCGAGGGGCGAAATCGCGCCTCTCGAGAACGGATCGCCGAGGCGCTCGCCGCTATTTCTCGGCTCGGGCGCCTCGACGCCCTGATTTTTGGCTTTTGGGGGCACGGCGTTTCAAGTCCCGACGGGCGCGAGCTTTACTTGTGCCAGCCGGAGACCAAGCGCGCTCTGCTCGCCCCGACCGCGATGGCGTTCGGGAGCGTCGTCGACGCGACCAAATTCGCTCGCGCGTCCGACGTCGTTTTCTATCTCGACTGCTGTCGCTCCTTTGGCCGCGGTGAAGGGGACGCCGTCTCCCCCGCGGAAATCGCGAGGATTGAGAACGGAACTCGCGACGTCCAAGCCGCTAGAAACGCCCGATTTCCCGAGAATCCGCAACGAACCGCAACGTTCGGCGCTTGCCAAGTCGGTCAGATCGCTCGAGACGACAATCTCGCCGGTTGCGGCCTGTTCACCGGTCGCTTTCTCGAGGCACAACGCCGTTGCGCGAAGCGCGGCGTTTTCGATTGCGGCTCCGTCGCGCGACTTACCGACGAACTAGTTCGCGAGCGCTCCGCGGAGCTCGGGTTCGTTCGCGAGGAGAACGGGCAAATTGAGCCGCTCCAAACCCCGCTCTACTTTCCCCAAGGGGAAGGCGATATTTCTTTCCAGGCGGAAATTAATGAAACGGCTAGGTTTATGTCCGCCGCCGACCCCGTTCCGCGCGTCGCGAGCGCCGAGCCCGCTTTTCCCCTCGCGCGCGGGCGAAAACGCTTTCCTCGTTGGATCCTCGCGGGAACCTCTCTCGCGGTTCTCGTTTCCCTCGGGACTTTCGCGGCGCTCGCCGAGCGCCGAGAGTCCCCCGAGCCCGAGCCGAATTCGCCGCTAAGGTTTCAGTTTCGCGATTGGAGGAGCGCGGAAATGGCCTTGCCTCGCTCCCTCGACGAGCTGGAGCGACTGGCCGACGAAGGAAACGTGGTCGCGATGGACGCCTTGGGGGTTCGCTACGCGAACGGAATCGGGGTCGAGCCCGACCTCGCGAAGGCGAGCGAG
This sequence comes from Thermoguttaceae bacterium, assembly GCA_017441605.1. Lineage (GTDB taxonomy): Bacteria > Planctomycetota > Planctomycetia > Pirellulales > Thermoguttaceae > RUG369. The sequence goes on from JAFRXD010000064.1 coordinate 10,397, forward strand.
CTCTTTCGGCAAAGCGCCGAGGGCGGCTATCCCAAAGGAGAGCGCCATTTCGCATTGGTTCTTTTCCGCGGGCGCGGGGTCGAGGGCGAC
>JAFRXD010000002.1 GCA_017441605.1 Thermoguttaceae bacterium
GGCGCGGGTTGTTCGGGCGCGGGTTGTTCGGGCGCGGGTTGTTCGGGCGCGGGTTGTTCGGGCGCGGGTTGTTCGGGCGCGGGTTGTTCGGGCGCGGGTTGTTCGGGCGCGGGTTGTTCGGGCGCGGGTTGTTCGGGAGCGGATTCCGTCGGGAGTCCCGCCACTTTGGCGATCCACTGGGCGCGGACGAGATCTCCAGTTCTCGACGGGTCGACTCGCAGCCTTACGACGGCGGTTTCCGAGTTTCCTTGCTTTTCTAGGATTCTCGCTCTTAGATAGTTTGCGGCGTATCGCCAATCGTCGCCGTAGGATCTTTGGGCTCCGCTTTGAGGAGCGAGTCTCAGGGAGTCGTCGTTCAAGCGCTCGAGAGCGGCGGAGTCGTTACCGGCTTCTTCCGAGAGGAGGGCGAGATAAAAGCTCGTCAGGGTTTTGACAAGTCTCTTCGCCGCGATATCGGTTTGCATCGCGCGGGCGGCTTCAAGGGCGATTTGATTTAACTCTTCGTCGGAGGTTCCCTCGTTTTGACTCGCGCGCCATTCTCTGTATTGTTCGACGTAGTCGACGACGCGTTGTCGAATAGCCGCCTCCTCTTGTTTCAAGACACGGTCGGAAACGCGGGCCTGCAAAAAACGAACGCTCGCGCCGCCGTCGTCGACGAAACGTCCTCGCAGATAGAGTATTTTTCCGACCCATAGGGCGGCGACTTGCCCCTTGTTGGCAGAAGCGCCGGCGCCGGGTTGATCGACTCTGTCGGAACCCGAGCCCGCGTAATCGTCTTTCGTGTTGTCGTTTATATTTTCGTCATTGGACGATTGGGCTCCGTCTTGGGAGTCGGAGACGTCGAGACTCCCCTTGGACGAGGAGGTCGAGAGCATATAAAGAGAAGTAATTTCTTCCGATTCATAGGGAAAGAGCGCTTGTTCCAAAAGGGGAGCGACCGGATCCGGCAAACGTTTGACGTCGACAATCCCGTCCATTTCGGCGACGCGAGCTTTTTGGGATTCAAAGGGAGTGGAAAGGACGGCGGGCATAGAGCCACTGAACTCTTGCTCCATATAAATCATACGCGAAGCGACGGTAAAAGGAGTCGATGGAACGAGGGCGACCATTTTTTCAAAATCTTGGGCTTTTGCCGGGAACGGTCGTCCCTCTAGGTCGAAACGCCGGAGAATGGCGTCGTCTTTCGCCGCTTGTTTCAAAGTGGCGATCGAGTTGAAACGCAACCCGTTTTCAAGCGTTACGGCTTCGTTGTCGGCGGTTGGGACGGGAAGTCCGAGTTCGGGTAGGAAGAGGTAGACCTCGCCGTTAAGCCGAACGCCCACAACGAGAGGGAAATCGGGACGTTCTTCGCCTTCGGGGCGCAAAACGAAGGAGTCGAGCCGATGCTGGCGAAGTAATTCCATAAAGACAACGGCGCGATCCATAGCGGTTCCTTGCCCCAGGAGCAAGGTTTGCCACGGTTTTTGGGCCATTGGATTACCGGAGGGACCGAGCATCGGCGGGGTCGAAATAATATTACGGACGCTCCAGTCAAAGAGGTTTAGAACGATCGTCATGTCGTCCTGCTTTTCGCCCTTCGCCCAAGAGAAGACCCAACGGAACCAGACAGATTCCCTTAGGAATTCCGGATCTTCCGGGCAAAACCTTTGCGCGTCGACGTCGAGCAGGTCGCGAAAAGACTCGATTCCATCGAGAAAGGCGTCGCAGTTGAAGAACATAGCGGTCGGTCGGGCCACGAACTCTCGCGTTTTCGTTTGGAACGATTCGACGGCGTCAAATTGGAATTCTTTCGCGCCCTCCAATTGTTCTTTAAAATCGGCGAAGAACATCGAGTACCATTTTAGCGCGTTCGACTCCAACGAATCGGCGAGTTCGCCAGTTTCTTTGGAGACGGAATCGAGCAGTTCCACGAACTCGTCGCCGTCTTTTGGCTCCGGTGTTTTGGACTCGTCGGTAAAGAGCTTGACAAGGGTTTTTATTTTCGCCGCATTTTTGGCAAGTTCGGCAAATCGCTTCTCGAGAGCGGCGAACTCTTCGTCGGATTCAAAATCTTCCGATTCGGGTTTCTCGGCGAGCCAAGAGTCAAGTCTTCCGAGCGAATTCCGCATAAGAACGGGGTCTGGATATTGCTCTTGATTTTCGGCAATGTCGATCACTTGGGCGAGCAGATTTTCGTTTTGTCGGGCTTTGTCTTGCGCGGTGGCGCTTTGCCCGGCTCCGCGATTCGCATTGTTTTGAGACGGTTTACAGCCGAAACAAGAGAGAAGCACGAGAGTGGACGCGAACAGAACGAAAAATCGCGGGTATCCAACGTTTTTCATGGAAACACCTTTTATTACCGGCTCGCTTTCGCGAACGCGAACTATGATCAGCGCGATAAACGACGAGCGCGACGCCGCCTATTCGGCGCCGCGCAGGCTATAGTATAAATGGAGGACGGTCGTTTGTCCAGCGCCCAAAGAGGTCGGCGAGTTCGTTAGAAATAGGAAGGCGCTTATGACAAAAAGGTTCCCCGCGTTTGACGCCAATGGCGATTTGTTGTAAACTTTTGAAAATCGACAGAGAGCGGAGAGGCGCGGATCGCGTTGATTCGGGCGTCTCCCCAGTGGCAAGGAGAACGGAAGAAAATGCGCGCAAACGCGATGGAATTGATAGAACAGGTAGGTCTTTTACCGTTGGTGAACGTAAGCGATCCCTCCAAGGCGGCTCCGATAGCCAGAGCTCTTTCAGAGGGTGGAATTCCGGTCGTCGAGGTAACGCTTCGCGACAAGAGCGCGCTTGAATCGCTCGCAAACGTTCGCAAGGAACAACCGGAGACGCTCGTTGGGGCGGGGACAGTCAAGAGTCCGGAACAAGCGGCGCGAGCGATCGAAGCGGGGGCCGAATTTATCGTGTCGCCCGGGCTCAATCCCTCGACGGTCAAGTACTGCCAGGAGAACGGGGTCGCAATTATTCCCGGCGTTTCCACCGCTTCGGATTTGGAACTTGGAACTTCGCTCGGTCTGAGAACGTTCAAGTTTTTTCCCGCGGACGTCTCTGGCGGATTGCCCGCGATTAACGCGTTGCGAGGACCTTTTGGGGACGTCCGTTTCGTCCCGACGGGCGGGATTTCGTTTGAAAATATGACGCCGTACGCGGAGAGCGGGGCGGTTTTCGCGATAGGGGGCAGTTTTTTGACCCCGAAGGGGGCGGTAGAGTCGAACGATTGGGCCGCAATTAAACGAACGGCGGAGCGAGCGGTCGAAGCGTCGCTCGGCTTCGCTATGGGACACGTCGGGATTAACTGCGAATCGGTCGAGGAAGCGAAGGAAACCGCGAACTGGTTCGACGAGCGCTTCGGTCTTAAGCCTCGCGAGATCGATATTTCCTTCTTCGCGGGCAAGGCGGTCGAGGCGATGAAGAAGCCGAGTTTTGGTCGTTGCGGTCACATAGGAATCGCGTGCAACTCGATAACGCGGGCGTTGTACCAATTGGAGCGCAAGGGGCTCAAGTTCCGATTCTTCAAAAAGAATCCGGAGGGTAAAATAATCGCCGCGTATCTTGAAGAGGAAGTTGGCGGTTTCGCCGTTCATTTGTGCGGAAAATAAAGGGGGATTGAGAAAATGCAACGAACGATAGCAACGCTCGCGCTCGCGACGGTTTTTTCGGCGGTCGCTTTTTTTGAGACTTGCGCGAACGACGCGAAGGAGAACGCCGCCAAGGGCGAGACGACTCGGGTTCTTTTTATTGGCAATAGCTACACGTATTTCAACGACCTGAACGTCGTTTTTCAAGAGATGTTGAACGCGTCGGGAATCCCCGCGGAGGCGCCTCGCGCGACGTTCGGAGGTTGGCGTTTGCGACAGCACTTTAACGGGGAAACGCCCGCGAAAAGAACGGACGCGGTTCCGACGCTCGAGGTTCTCCGCGGGACGAATTGGGACTACGTCGTTTTGCAAGAGCAAAGCTGCGGAATCGTCGACCAACGCGCGGAGTATTTTGAGTACGGTAAGAAGTTGAGCGACGCGATCAAAGAGAATTGTCCCTCGACGAAGGTTCTACTGTATCAAACGTGGGGTCGATGCGACGGCATGTTTGAAGGGTACGGAGAGGACGAGGGGCGCAAGTCCGAGGTTCTGGCGGCGTTCGAGGCGAGATACTCGGCTCCGGACGAATCGACGATTGAATCGCTAAAAGACGGTATTCAAGGAGGTTGCGCGAAATTGGCCTCTGAAATAGGGGCGGTTGTCGCGCCAGTCGGAAAGGCGTTTCAGACGGTTGGGGATCGAGTCGACCTTCACGCGGACGAGGGGGACGCTAAGCCGCATCATCCGAGTCCAGCGGGGACTTACTTGGCGGCTTGCGTCTTTTATAAGGTCGTAACCGGAGATTCTCCGGTCGGTTTGTGGAAGAAATTGACGGAAGCGGGGAAAGATTTTAAAGTTGGGGAAGAGGACGCGGCGCTGCTCGAACAAGTCGCGAACGAGGTCGTTTCCTCCAATTGAATTTTACCCGACTAGACGAGCTTGCCCTAGGCTCCGGCTCTTTGCCGGAGCTTTTTTTATTTGAGGCTGGCGGGGGAGACGTCTCCGAATCTTCTGGCGCGCCCCTGGTACCATCGAATTGCTTCTCGGAATTTTTCCGGGGTGAAATCGGGCCAAAGGACGTCGTCGAACCAGAGTTCCGCGTAACTCAATTGCCACAAGAGGTAATTGCTGAGCCTTCGTTCGCCGCCGGGTCGCAACAGCAATTCGGGCTCCGGGGCGTCTCCGTCGTAGAGCTTGGCGGCGAAGTATCGTTCGTCGATTAGTTGGTCGACGGAATCTACGCGGGCGTTTTTTAGCGCGGCGTCGAGTTTTTCCGGGTCGAGCAGATCGTCGGCCACGGCGCGAACGGCGTCGACTATTTCGGCTCTCGAACCGTAGTTAATCGCGAGGGCGAGGGTGAGCCCGGCGTTGTTCGCGGTCAGTCGGATCGTTTTGTCGATTTCGTCAAGGGCGTCTTGGGGCAATCCCTCGCGTCGACCAATGACGCGCAATCGGATATTATTCTTCATTAATTTCGGTCGCTCCTCGATCATGTAGTTTTTAAGTAGCGACATGAGCGCGTCGACTTCTTCCTTGGGTCGCTTCCAGTTTTCGCTGGAAAAGCAATACAGAGTAAGCCTCTCGACTCCGAGTCTCGCGGCTTCTTCGACGATTTGCTTCACAACTTCCGAGCCGCGAATATGTCCTTCTGGACGGGGCAACCCTCTTTTTTGCGCCCATCGACCGTTTCCGTCCATAACGATCGCTATGTGTCGGGGTATTGGCCCGTCGAGAGCCGCGGTTTCGACGCCGTTATTGGTCGCGGTTTGAAGCGGGTTTTCTTGCATTGAGCGTTTCCTTTGCGCGGGAACCATTCGTTAATTGAGGCGGACGCCTTTAACAGGCGCGCTCAAGTATAAGTCGGAGATTAAAAACGGCAATGCTCGCGGTTGAAAAATGGAGTCGAGGTTGATAGAATGGCTTTTTCTAGAAAGCTTCTTCACAGATAAGGAGAAAATTGATGTTCCGCTCCGCGAAATATTTGATCCTCTTTCTTGCTTTGGTTCCGACGCTTTGGTTAGCGGGGGTTGGTTGGGGGGAAGAGACTTCCCTCGAGAACGCGGCAGAGAGCGCTTGGAAGAACGCTTGGGAGCATTTTTATTCACCCGAGACGCGATTGTTTTACGATTTTTTGGAGTCGCTTACGCCCGGGGAGACGCTTTCGCATTTACCAACGGCGGAAGAAGTGGCGAATCTCGATCCGAATCCTTGCGGTTACGGGACGGGTATGGAAGATTGCGCCATATCGGGCGGGATCGCGCTTGAAGCCCTAGTCGATCGGTACGAAAACGCCAAACGATTCGGAGCGGACTCCGAAACGCTGGAGCGGATTCGAACGGAAGGATCGGAGGTTTTTTCGGGATTGGAATCGTTAGTAACGGTTTCGGGTTCCCCGGGGTTCGTCGCGCGCGGGATAAGCCCGAAGGCTCCCGATCGCTGTTATATTAACAGCTCGCGGGATCAAGCGACGCATCTGACGCTGGCGGTATGGACGTATTTTCGTTCGTCGCTTTCCGACGAGGCCTCGCGCCGACGGGCGGCGGACATTCTCTATGCGGTCGCCGATCGGATGACGCGAAACGTAACGCCCGAGAACGACTATGATTTTTTGTGCTCTGACGGTTCGCGCTGCCGCATAGGGATATGCCGGATGGCGAACGTCGAGGATCACGAGGCCGCGCGTCTAACGGCAATCTACGCGGTCGCATGGGACGCGGCGAAGCGTTTGGGAGACGACGAGCGCGAGCGAGAATATTGGGGGCGTTGGCGGAAAATCGCCAAGGAAACAATCGCGCAATCGGCTCATTTGATCGAGAATTCGGATTTGGCGAATCGAATGCCGCCCTACGCGTATCTCCAAATGCAAGAATCGCTTTCGGTCCTCTTTTCGTTGGAGCCTGAGGACGAGCTTAAGGAACGTCTCGCGACGACGATGACATTCGTCGCGAATCGCGCGAAGTCGCGTCAAGAAGGAGCGTTGAAGAAACTGAAATCACGGGATCTTACGGCTGTCGCGCCGAGTTGGCGGGAGGTCGGGGGACTGAACGGGGAGTATCGAACAACATGGTACAGTCCTCGCGAATGCGGGGAAATTGCGCTGACGATCCTTCTCGACTCCTCCGCCGACGAGTTTGACGCTCGATCGGCGGAGACGTTGAAAGAGGCGCTAAGGACTCCGGATTATTCAAAGCTAACCAGCTGCGGGATTCTTCATTTAATCGGCGCCTACGAAAAAGCTCGTCGTTTTGAAAAACTATGACCGCGTCGTCGATTAGCCACTAAGGATCGGTTCGCTTTTTAGAGAGCGGTTCGATTTGGAGCAATTGCGGAGGCGGGACGTCGCGCATAATGTCGGCAAGGGAAATACCCCGAAAGAAGTCGCGGGTCATTTTGTCGAATTTAGACCACATAGCGATAGCGCGACAACGGTCTCTACGATCGCAAGGGTCGGCGTCTTTCTGGAGACAGGCGACCACGGCGAGCGTGCCTTCGGTGAGCTCTAGGATTTCGCCAACGGAATAATCCTCGGGGCGGCGAGTGAGTTTATAGCCGCCCCCTTTTCCTCGTCTTCCTTTGAGCAGCTTTTCTTTGACGAGGGTCTTCAAAATAATTTCTAAGTACTTAATCGATATTCCTTGACGCGCCGCAATTTCGTTCAGCGGGACAAAATCGTCCGATTTTTGCTCCGCCAAATCTATCATTACGCGAAGCGCGTATCGACCTTTAGTGGAAATCATCGCTCAAGCCTTCTTAGTAAAAACCGATTTACCTTTTCTTTAAATGGGATTTAGACTCAAAATCAACCCTTATCGGGCGGGTTTTGAGTCGAGAATTATTTTACGATATCGGCGGTTTTCGCGTCGACAAAGGGAAGGAGATCTCGCGGATCAACGACCATTTGGACGCCTCTGATTCCCGCGCTCAGATAGATTTTATCAAAAAGAACAACCGTTTCATCGAAGATCGTCGGAAATTTTTTCTTCATACCCACGGGGGAACAACCGCCTCTGATATATCCGGTCAATTCTTTGAGATCTTTCATGGGGATAAGATCGCACTTTTTATCGCCGAACGCCTTCGCGGTCTTTTTGAGATCGAGTTCGTCGCTCACGGGAAGGCAGCAAACGAAAAAACCATTTTTCTCGCCCTTAAGGACGAGGGTTTTGAAGATTTGCTCGGGCGGAAGATTAAGTTGAGCCGCGATATGAGCGCCGGAAAGATCGCTTTCGTCGACCTCGTACTCCCTCGTTTCAAAAGGGATTCCGGCGCTTTCCAGCAACCTCGTCGCGTTTGTTTTAATCGCGTTAATCGCGCGCGTCATAAGTCTTTCGCATTCCTTTCCCGCGCGAAAAGCCGACAACTCGGTATTCCGCGCTTTGTCCTCCGTTATTCTACTTTTGTCGGCTTCTTCGTCAATAGCGCTCGGCCATTTTCAAATTGGGACTAGGAGCGTTTCGTCGGGGGGTTGAATTGCGTCGCGCGGAACGTATAATTTCGGTTTTCCGGGGCGGTTTACGCTCCGTTCGCGCCAACAACCATCGCCCGCGCTCGTCGCGCGCTAAGGAAATATTAATCGATGACTTCGCTAAATTCGGAACTCTCGCCCATTGAGGAAACGACTCCCATTACCGAAATACTGGAACGCAACGTACGATTGTACGGGGACGACGTTTGTCTCGTGGAGATCAATCCGGAAGTTGACGCCGCTCGTCGGATCACGTGGAAAGATTTCGATCTTGTCGAGTCTTCCACCTGGGAGCCGAACGGTCAACGTCGATCGACTACGTGGGCGCAGTTTAATAGTTTGGCGAATCGTTTCGCCAATCTCTTACTGAGTCGCGGTTTGAAGAAGGGGGACAAAGTCGGTATTTTGCTGATGAACTGTCTCGAATGGCTTCCCATTTATTTTGGTGCGCTGAAGGCGGGGGGAATCGCGGTTCCGCTTAATTTTCGCTATGCTTCGGACGAAATCAAGTACTGCGTGGAACTTGCCGAAGTCGATTTTTTGGTTTTCGGACCCGAATTTATCGGACGCATGGAATCGATCGCCGACCAACTTGTCCGTGTTCGAGGGCTCTTTTTCTTGGGCGAGGATTGTCCTTCTTTCGCGGAGTCTTTCCACACGCTCACGCACTATTGTTCGACCGATTCTCCGGACGTGAAATTGACGAGCGAAGACGAGGCGGCGATCTATTTTTCTTCTGGCACGACCGGTTTTCCCAAGGCGATATTGCATCCTCATCGCAGTTTGACTTCCGCCTGCTTTACGGAGCAAAAACATCACGGTCAGACTCGCGCGGACGTGTTTCTTTGCATACCTCCTCTCTACCACACAGGGGCGAAGATGCATTGGTTTGGAAGTTTTCTAGTGGGCGGCAAGGCGGTTTTGCTGAAAGGCGTTAAACCGCAGACGATTTTGCACTCGGTTTCCGAGGAGCGCTGCTCGATCGTTTGGCTGCTGGTTCCTTGGGCGCAGGACGTTCTCGACGCGATCGAGTCCGAAGAGGTGCGGCTCGAGGATTACGTTCTTTCGCAATGGCGGCTGATGCACATTGGCGCTCAGCCAGTTCCCCCGAGTTTGATCAAGCGCTGGAAGAAATATTTTCCGAATCATCAGTACGACACCAACTACGGTCTTAGCGAGTCGACCGGTCCGGGGTGCGTGCACCTTGGAGTCGAAAACGTCCATAAAGTTGGGGCGATCGGCGTTCCGGGCTATCGCTGGAAGGCGCGCATTGTGGACGCGAATCGCCGAGACGTGAAGCGCGGAGAGGTTGGAGAACTCGCCGTGAGCGGACCGGGCGTTATGCGTGAGTATTATCGCGACCCGGAGGCGACCGCCGCGACGCTCGACGGCGAGTGGCTCTTCACGGGCGATATGGCGCGGGAGGACGAGGACGGGTTCATTTATCTCGTGGATCGCAAGAAGGACGTGATCATCACGGGCGGGGAGAACCTGTACCCCGTTCAGATTGAAGACTATATTCGTCAGCACGACGATGTGAAAGACGTCGCGGTCATTGGTTTGCCGGACGCGCGGCTTGGGGAGATCGCTGCGGCGATTATAGAACTGAAGCCGGGGAGAACAACTTCCGAGGACGACATAAATAAGTTCTGCGGCGGACTACCGCGATACAAGCGCCCGCGCAAGATTATTTTCGCGAAGATTCCGCGCAATCCAACCGGAAAAATCGAGAAACCGAAGCTCCGGGAAACCTATTGCGGCAAGAGTTTGGTCGCGACTCAAATCGAAATGGATTAGGTTCAAAACAATTGGCGCTCGTTTTGCCTATTGCCTAACGAGCGTTTTCCCATCGTCTTTTGCGACGCCGCGTCGCTATCGACAGGGATCGTTATCAAATGCTAAGAAAGACACGACCGATTGGTCAAAATAGGAGACCTTAGACTATGGCAGGCGCCAATCCTTACGCCGGAACTCAAACGGAAAAGAATCTCGAAGCCGCGTTCGCGGGCGAATCGCAAGCGCGCAACAAGTACACCTACTTCGCGTCGAAAGCGAAGAAGGAAGGTTTCGAGCAAATCGCGGCGATTTTCCTCGCGACCGCCGACAACGAGAAAGAGCACGCGAAGATGTGGTTCAAGGAACTCAACGGCATTGGAAGCACGGCGGAGAATCTTTCCGCGGCGGCCGACGGCGAGAATTTCGAATGGACCGATATGTACGAAGGATTCGCCAAGACGGCGGAGGAAGAGGGCTTCGGAGAACTGGCGAAGAAATTCCGAGCGGTCGCGGCGATCGAAAAGAGGCACGAGGAGCGTTATCGAGCGCTTCTTAAGAACGTGGAGACCTCCCAAGTCTTCGAGAAAAGCGAAGTGAAAATTTGGGAATGCCGCAATTGCGGTCATATCGTCGTCGGTACGAAAGCTCCGGAACTTTGCCCGGTTTGCGCGCATCCGCGGGCCTATTTCGAGATTTCCGCCGATAACTATTAATAGACGTTAGCCAATCGCATAATCGGTTGGTCGACTTTTTTCGCGCCAGAAAAGAATAAGGAGCGCCAAATGGAGATGAAGTTCTATCAATGCTCGGTTTGCGGTAAGATTATCGCGATCGTTAAGCCGACGGCGGTTCCCACGATGTGCTGCGGCAAACCGATGTCGGAGATTGTTCCGGGCACGACTGACGCCTCCGTCGAGAAGCACGTCCCCAATTTCACGGTCGACGGAGATCGAGTTCACGTGACGATCGGGGCGCAAGAGCATCCGATGACGCCGGAACACCATATCGAGTGGGTCGCGCTTCAGACGAAGTTCGGGAACCAACGCAAATCGCTTCAACCGGGATCGGAACCGAAGGTCGTGTTCCCGCTCGACGACGGAGACGAGGTGGTCGCGGTCTACGCCTACTGCAACTTGCACTCGCTCTGGAAGGCTTAGCGAGCCGGTCGAAACGACGCGTCGTTTCTTCGAAGCTCGTTAATAAATAAAGAAACGCCGGGTTAAGCCGCAAGACTTAACCCGGCGTTTTTCAGGGGTGGGAGAAGAGACTCGAACCCTCGACCTTCGGAGCCACAATCCGATGCTCTAACCAAACTGAGCTACTCCCACCGCGCAACGTTCTCGAGGGGATATCCACCCCCGAACGTTCTGTCTCATTCTAATGACGTTTCCCGAACGGTCAAGAGATTATTTTTTCTTTTCCATCATTTTTCATGGCGGTTCTTTTGTCAGGTTTTCTCTTAGAAATAGGGGATTCGGTTTGACTTTTCCCTTTCTAATCGTCATAATGATTTTCGGGGTCTTACGCAAAGGAGCGCTTTATGAGTCGAGAAACCGCGGACGCAATTGTTCTCAAAACTACGGAGTTCAGCGAATCGAGTCTAATTCTCGACGTGTTCACGCGCGAATTTGGGAAAATTAGCGGTTTGGCGAAAGGGGCGCGACGTCTTAAGAATCCATTTGAAACATCTCTTGACTTGCTGGCCTCGATTCGGTTATCCTTCATCAAGAAAGACTCCGACGCCCTCGACCTGTTCACGGAGGCGAAATTGCGTCGGCGCTTTCGTCCCACGGCGCGCAATTATCGAGGACTCTACGCTGGTTACTATATCGCGGAACTTCTCGATCGGACGATCCTTGAAGATCAGACTTATCCGGAATTGTGGTCGCTCGCGGACGCGACGCTGGAACGCTTGCAGTTTCGGTCGAGCGTCGAAGCTCGCGTCGCGTATTTCGAGGCGGGACTTCTTGAAGCTCTCGGCGAGTTTCCGTCGATTCGCGGTTGCGTCGATTGCGGGGAGGAGTTGCCCTTGGAACGAGTCGATAATCTCGAACGAGGGGTTTACTTCGACGTCGTGGCGGGAGGAGTCGTTTGTTCGCGTTGTCGCGCTCGCGCTCGTCGTTGGGCGCTCGTTCGGACGACGATTGGGGCGCTGAAAGCGCTCGACGTTTCGCGTCGGGGCGCGAAAGAGACGCTCCGAATAGCGCGGACGCTCGACAATTGGCGCTCGGCGCTGGAATCGGAGACGACGGGGCTCTCGACGCTGGAACGACTCGATCGCGAGAATCGGGTTCGTTCGGCTTTTATTGAATTGGACGAGGAAACGTTGGAACCGTACAACGCATTTCCTCGCGCTTCGCGGTTGGCGTTCCGCAAACTCGCGGAGCAATACGTCTGTCGAACGTTGCGACTTCGTCCTCGAACGCTCGACTTTTTGCCTCTCGCATTCGGGGAGCGCGAACAGCGCGGCGAGGTTCCTGAAACGGAGCTCGCCTCGAACGGCGCCGACGGGTAAGGAATCGCGTCGGCGAGCGCGTCGAAGGGACAAGCGGCGCGCGAGACAGTACGTGTCCGAAGGACAAGGAAGTTCCTATGTTTAACAGCGTCGCGTCGTCGCGGACGCGCTCTTTCGCGCGGATTTTGTTCGGTTCTCTCGCCGTCGCGTTTTCGACGCTTCCGAGCGGTTGCGCGCTATGGATATACGACGACGAACCTTGTTGTTCGCCTCCTCCGCCCGCGGAAATCGTCGAGCCGGTTTACGTCGTTCCCGCAGAACCCTCGGTCTATTACTACGCGCCAACGCCGTACGTTTCGATTTATCCGGATCCATATTTTCGCGGACAATCAAGTGAAAAATCGGGCGAGGACAAAACGGAGCGGACGGAACGCGGGCAAGACTCCGGGGACGCGTATCCCGTTTCGGGAGACGATTTTCCTTCTTTCGAGGAACCCGCGATTCCTCCCGAGTCTAGCGAGGTTTCCGATTTTGCGCTAACGGGGACGAACGTTCCGGAACCAACCGGTTCCTATGAGACGATCGACGCTTCGGACGAATTTCGCCCGAAGCCGAAGCGCGAATCGTTGGCGGAAAGAGAAAAAGCGGAAGAGAAAATCGAAAAGAATTTCGCGGAATGGCTTAGAGAGAAGAAAGCGGAGCGCCGGGGGACAAGCAAGAAGAAGCGATATCTCGAACCAATTCAAGACGCTAGTTCGGAATTGTTCGATCGCGAAGAGCGCGAGGCGACTAAAGAGACCGACGACGCGATCATTCAAACGGTAACGTTGGAAGGTCTTGAAACGATGCTCGAGAACGAGGAGTCAAAGCGCGAGCTTTACGACTGGGAGAAAGACGTTCCAACGCCGGTCGATTGGTCGAAATACGCGATCTCGGTCGACAATATTCGAGCTTGGTTCGGTATGGGACCGGACGAACGGGCGGCGCTCGAGTATATGCGCCAGGCGTGCGAAAAGCAAAAGGAATACACTAAGACCCGCGACCAAAAGACGTTGCGGGAGGCGGCGAAATTATACGAGAAGGCGGCGGACAGGTGGCCGGGACCGGCGCTTCGCCCCGATTACGCGAAGAAGCATCCATTTGACGCGCCCAAGAGCGGGACGTTGATCGAAGAGGACGGTTTGTTCTTCGCCGGCGAATGCTGGTTTTTCAGCCGAGAGTTCACGCACGCGCTGACTTGCTATCGGGCGCTCGTTTCAACATACGGTAGCTCGATCTACAAAGACGTCGCGATGAAGCGACTGTACTACATCGGTTGTTATTGGGTCGAATGTTCCGAAGAGGCCTCGGTTCCTTCGGTGAACGTTAAAGACAAGGACAAGCCCGTCTTTAGCACGTTCAAGGGGGCGGAAAAGGCGTTTAGCGCGATATTTCTCAACGACGCGAGCGACAACGGTTTGGCGCCGGACGCGCTCTTCGCGCTGGCGAACGCTTATATGCGTCGAGGAACAAAACAAGGCGACGGCTCTTTCGACAGCGCCGCTCGATATTACAAGCAGCTGTACGAGTTCTATCCTGCTAGCAAGAAGGCGGAGGACGCGAGTCGTCTAGCGATGATCGCGCTTCACAAGTCGTATCAAGGAGCTTTTTACGACGACGCCCCGCTTAACGAAGCCCGAGCTCTCGCCGAGACGATACTTAAATCGGGTCGCGGGAATATGGACGTGATCTACGAAGAACTCGAGAATATCAAAGAGGAGCAAGCGCATCGTCTTTACGCGCTGGGAGGCTACTACGAGAAGCGCGGGAGCTTCGCTTCGGCGCGCTCGTATTACAATCGGTTGGTTAAAGAATATCCGAACACCGACTACGCGGTCGAAGCGGCTCGACGTTACGAGGAAATCGAAAGCAAACCGGCGGAAGCGGACCAGTTGGCTTGGATTCGCCCCGTCGCTCCGTTTTTGCCGAAATCGAAAAACGAGTTCTTCGAAGAGGTTCCTTCCGCCGAATTGTCGAAGATCGCGCGTCGCGACGAGACGCTCGATCGAATCGGGACGTCGGAAGAACGCGATTCAAAAACGGAACTCACCGCCGAGGCGCCGTCGGACGCGAAGCGCTATTGAGTCAAAAAACAAGGAAGTTTACCACGGGACGTCAACGGACATGTCGCGACAGTTAGAGATCGGGCGCCAATCGCTAGAACGGGTTCGCTCGGGGCTTTTTCTCGCGCTCTTGGTCGTCTTTGTTTCCGGTTGTTGTCTGGGCGGTTATCAGCTTGGACCGGAGGGCATATACGATTTGGGCGTAAAGACGGTCTACGTGCCAATGGTCGAGGCGGACACGTATCGAGAAGGTTTCGCGGAGCGCTTGACCGAGGCGATCGTCAAGAAAATAACGGAACAAACGCCTTATCGCATCGCGAGCTCCAATAAAGCGGACTCAATTTTGACGGTTCGTTTAGTCGGAGAAACGCAGCGCGTCTCCGCGTTGAATCGTTACGACGATGCGCGTCAAAAGAACGTCGAATTAACGGCGACGGCGGTTTGGCGGGATCTTCGCTCGACGGCTCGGGTCGATCAATCTCCCAGTCCCTCGCTGGCTCCGAACTCCGGAGTTACGATTCTTTCACAGTCGTTTCTCGTCCCAGAAATGGGGCAGTCAACCGCGACGGCTCAGCAAGAGGCGATCGACAAGCTGGCGCAAGAGATTGTCGGTTTGATGGAGACGCCTTGGTAGGGGACGTCCAACAATTATCTCTCCTTTCATAGCGTTTGGCGCGGGGAATCTCGTTCCAAACGTTTTTTGTTAATCATTGCGATCATATCAAATATAAGGAAGGCGTCGGAACGTTTTATTTTTTTAGCGATCCTCCAAGTTTGGCGGGCTCTTTTGGTCGCAGTTTTATGGTAGAATGGGGGCGATCGTCGTTGGGGGGCGCGCCCTGACGCGGACTTTTGGGATCGGTTTCCATTTTGAGTCGATAAGGAGTCGATCGCGAATCGACTTCTTTCGCGCGTTGAAAGCGCCCGAATCTTTCGACTTTTTCAAAAATCTCGGAAAATCTTTGCTCCGAAACGCTCGATCTCCTCTTAGCGAAGCAAAGAGAGAAAGCGCGGTCTCCGTTGGCGCTTGATTTTTAGGGATCACTTCAACGACGACTCATAGGGCATAAAAGAGAGAGCGTCCGATGTTTGGAAAAATATTATCGCGAGATCTTTTTTCGACGTTTGTTTCCGGCGTTGTCGTATTCTGCGGCGGCTTGTTTGTCGCGGATTTTGCGCGAGCGGAAGAACCGGAGGCGGGGGACGGTTGGTCGATCGCTATTTCCGGGACGACGTTCGAGTTTCGTTATTGTCCAGCCGGACGATTTCAGGCGGGGCGTCCGAAAGATCCGGTCAAGCGGAAGGGGAGTTCGAAAGATTCGGTCGAAAAGAAAGGTAGTCCGGAGGAGCCCGTCGAGACGGAGATATCCCAAGGATTTTGGACGCTCGAGACGGAAGTAACTCGGGGCATGTGGAAGGCGGTAATGGGCAACGATCCCAGTTACTATTACCAGCCGCGTCCGGAGCAAGCGCCGGAGCTTTCCCCCGAGCAGATCGCTTCCTGTCCCGTTGAAAACGTTACTTATGACGAATGCCAACGGTTCGTCGACAAATTGAACCAATCGGAGTCTGCGCCCCGAGGTTTTCGATTCGCGTTGCCGACGGAGACGCAGTGGGAGTACGCGTGCAGAGCGGGGACGACCGAGGCTCGCTACGGGGAATTAGACGAAATCGCGTGGCATTATGAAAACAGCGACGCCAAAACGCATCCGGTCGGAGAAAAAGATCCAAACGCGTGGGGACTTTATGACACGCTCGGGAACGTCTGGGAATGGGTCACCGTCGACGAAGCTTCTCCAAACGCGCTCGCGTATCGCGGCGGATGTTGTCGAAGTAGAAAGGACGGTAAGGAAACTTTTTGTTGCGCTTGGAGTAAGGAAGAATACAAGATCGTCGGCGAGAAGAAATCGCTACCTCGATATAATACCGTCGGTTTGCGCATCGTTTTGGTTCCCACTGGGGAATCCATTTCCGATTTGGAGGAATCAGAGGGGGATTTGGAGGAATCGGAAGACGAACTAAATTTGGACGAATCGGAAGACGATCAAACTCCGCAAACTGAGCGCGAGGACGAAAGCGAGGACGGAGAAGAAGCAGAGGAAGAGCTGATTGGAGACGAACGACCGTTCACGGGAGATCGTCCCGGTTTTGACGGTCGCCCTGATAATCCACCTCCGCCGGGCGGAGGGATCGAGCTCCCCGGCTTCCCTCCTAGCGCTCCCGACGATTCCGGTTCGGATAAGATTAATAAGCTGGACAGGCAGATACGCCAGGTCGTTTCTATTTTTCCAACGGCGTCTTTTAGTCGCTTGCTAGAGAAAGAGGACGAAGTTCTTTGGGTTCTTGAAACGTCTGTGACGGACGACCTTTGGAAATTCGTAATGGAAGAGCAACGACCGATGAAAAACGGCAGACCTTACATTGCCATCGATAGTTCCGGGAACGGCAAGGGGCTGATCGAAACAGGTAAGGACTTCGCCGGTAAGACGAAGGTCAAAATAGACGAGGCCGGGCGCAAAGTTGAAGAATTTAAAGACGGCGCGAGTTCCATTAAGGACGCCGTTTCCAACCCTCTCGGCATGGCGCGGGGAGCTAAACCGCAGGATCCAAGCGAAAGGGAAAGGGAACGGAATCCGAAGAACGACGAGAAGGACAACGCGAAGCAACTACCTAATAAGTGGGGTTTTTCTAGAACACAATGCGAGCAATTTATCGATAAGTTGAACAGTCTCTATTTTTTGGTCGGCGATAATAAGCTCAGAAAAATACTTCCCAACAATTGTCGTTTTAGCCTTCTCTCTCGGGAACAATACAAGTTCGCGACAGAGAGATTAAAGGACCAGACCGATCTCGGCGCCTTTAGCGAATGGATCGCGGGCAAATGGGACGGCAAGACGGACGGAATCGATCAATCGTCTCGCCGAAGTTATCGCGGCCCAACAAGATATAACATATGGGATTCGGAAAGAGGCGAATTTGCGTGGGCGATAAATCCCGAAGTGAAGGAAGATCCCAAGAAGAAGGAAGAGGGAGGTTATCGGTTTCGATTGGCGATCGTATGGAGGAAACCCAAACCGTACGTTGCTATTTCCGGCAACATATGGCAACGGGAACTTGAGGGCGTGAACTTTTCGTTTAGTTTTTGTTCCGATCCCAGCGCGGTTCCCGTTAAAACCGATCCCGAACAAAAGGTCGATCCGCGCAGAGGTTTTTACCTGTTGCAAACCGAAGTAACGCAAGAGATGTGGGACGCGCTTAGGGACTACGAGCTCGACTCGGACCCGGACGAAGCGATTTCGCTAGTTGCGAATCCAAGCGTCCATAAAGGCGAGCGTTTCCCCGTTGAAAACGCAAGTTTGAGGGAGTGCGAACAATTCATAGCAAAATTGAACAAAACGAATATCGCGCCCGAGGGATTTGAAGTCGCGTTGCCGACAAAAGCTCAATGGATCGTCGGTTGCAGAGCCGGGACGACGACAACGTATTTTTGGGGGGACGATTGGGACGCCCGACGAGCCATTGGCGGCAAGGTGGCGGAACCACTGGAAGTTCCGTCGGTTTTGAACGACGCGACCTACGCGGAACGCCAAAATCTCTGGAAATTGTACGACATGCACGGCAACGTCGCCGAGCTGTGCGCGGACGCGGACAGTCCCGGAAGATACGTCGCGATGGGCGGTTCGTTTGGGGATCGAAAAGAAGATTGCGCGAGCGATTCTTCGAGGGAAATCGGTCCGGTTGGGCGGGACGAAACAGTTGGATTTAGGATCGCGCTTGTTCCGAAGCCGCCTAAGCCGCCTAAATCTCGGAACCCCTCGAAACCGGCTCCGCCAGGCGGGGAAAATTCGCGCTCTAAAGAGCCGCTCGACAAGAATTGGCTGTTTTACAACGATTCAAGAACGGGCAAGCGAGCGCCTTATAAATCGGGGGATAAGAAACAGTTTACCGTTGACGCCAGCGGCGCGTCCTTTTCCTTCGTATACTGCGGTAAAAAGGACGAAGGTTTTTGGATTCACGATACCGAGATTACTCAAAAGACGTGGTTTAAAGTAATGGGCAAGAATCCCAGCGCGTTCAAAGGAGACGATAATCCGGTGGAAAACGTTTCTTGGAACGAGTGCCAGGAATTTATCCAGAAACTCAACGAGTCCGGGAAGGTTCCAAGCGGTTGGCGACTCGCTTTGCCAACTCGGGAGCAATGGCAGTTCGCTTGCGCGGCGGGGAAAGGTAAAGAGATAAAGAGTAACGGTTTCAATTATCCTTGGGGCGTCGAATGGAACGACGCTTTCGCGAACGGGAATCGGAAGGGTTCGACGGTCAAGGTTCGCGATAAGACCAAGAACGCTTGGGGAATTTACGGGACGATCGGCAACGTTCGGGAGTGGATCGAAGGGGGATCCGACGAAGCAAGACTGTGCATTGGCGGTAGTTATCTCGACGACAAAGAGAGTCTTAGTTTTTCGAAACTCAGACCCGTAAAGATTCTCGAGGGCAAAGGGGATCGTCAGACCGGTTTTCGTCTCGTTTTGATTCCAAAACGTCCCGATTCTCAAACCCAACAAGGAGTTTCGGATGCGCAATAAAACGTCCAAATCGTCTTGTTTAGGAACGACGACGCTTCTTTTGGCGCTCGTCGTAGTCGTCGGGCTCGCCTTTGTTTTCGTTTATCAGCGAGTTAATTTCGGCTCAAAGAAGGGCGTCGGCGAGGTTTCGTCCGATTCTCCCGCCAAGGTCGACGAGGCGCTCGCAAGCGAGGAGGAGGAGACCGAGGTTGACGAGGGCAACGAATTGAAAGAAAAGTCGGAGAAATCGAAAGTCGACGCACTCAAAGTGGAGACTCCTTCGGAACGGCTCGCGGCGGGGGATATTCCGGACACATCGAGTTTGGACGAGGTTAGTACCACGGGCTCCGTCCGGGTTTCATCGTCGGTGGGGGGCGCGACCGGCGGACTCGCTTCTACGCGAGCAGGAACCGCGCTTGAAATCGATATTTGCGGCGAGCGCAGAAAGTTTTGTTTTTGTCCGAAAGGTCTCTTCGCGATGGGTAGCCCAGAGGAGGAGGCGGGACGCCGACCGGACGAGAAACAACGTCTCGTTCTGTTGAGCCGCGACTATTGGACAATGGAAACGGAAGTCGATCAGAAGCTATGGAGGGCGGTAACAGGGGAGAATCCAAGTCGTTATCGCGGAGACGAATTACCGGTCGAAAACGCGTCTTGGGACGATTGTTCGGCGTTTGTCGCGAAACTGAACGAGAAATTGAGCGCCAACGAGATACAAGGGGTTCCGTTCAAATACGAGTTTTCTCTTCCTACGGAGGCGGAATGGGAGAGAGCTCGACGCGCGAGCTCGGAAACGGCTCGCGCGAAGGATGTATCGGCGATTCCGACGGGAACCGGGGATCGCCCGAAAGCGGTTGGAGTCGCGGAGCCAAACGAATGGGGCTTGCGCTTTATGAGCGGCAACGTTTGGGAGTGGTGTCTCGATCGATACGGCGAGTACGAAGGAGATTCATCGATTAAGTCTACCAATACCCAGCAGTGGATCGATCTGTTCGCCAAGGGGACATTTGGAGAGCTATTCGACAGTTCTTTTGCGACGGATCCGGTCGGAGCTCATACGGGAACCGATCATGTCGCTCGGGGCGGCGATTTTCACTCGACGTCGGACGATTTTCGCGCGGCGCGGCGCGCGACAACGTCCGAATTAAGGGAACGGTCTTCGTCGGTCGGTTTGCGTTTGGTCCTCGTCGCTCGCGCAACGCGCAGCGCGTTGAAGTTCGCCGACGATTTGTGGAACTTGAGTTCCGATAAATCCGGGCGATCTAAAACGCTATCGATAAACGGGACGCTTTTTAGATTTCGCTATTGCGGGTTCGACGGTTCCAACTCCAACGGTTTGACCAATGGTTTTTGGATTCTGGAAACGGAAACGACTCAGCGGATGTGGGAGGCGATTATGAAAACGAATCCCAGCGCGCGCAAGGGCGCGAAACTCCCGGTCGAGAACGTTTCTTGGGCAGATTGTCAGAAGTTTATCGCGAAACTAAACGGACTGAACGTGGCGCCGACTGGTTGGAAATTTAAGTTGCCCAGCGGAGAAGAATGGACGATCGCGCATCGCGCCGGGACGAAAGAGGATCAAACTGTCGAGCTTGATGGTGTCGCGTGGCATATGGACAACTCCAATAACTCGACATGGGAAGTCGGATTAAAGATCGCCAATAAATGGGGAATCGTAGACACGCTCGGTAACGTAGGCGAATGGACGGAGGACGTCAACCAAGAGGACAAGTCCAAGCGCGACGTTTACGGGGGGAGTTACTCCGACAGGGCGAAGTATTGTAAATGCGGAATCAGCGAAACGTTGGATCCGGAAGAGAAGAATTCTTGGACCGGCTTCCGTTTCGTTTTGGTTCGGGATCCGAATCAAAAGCGAAAGGTGGGAAGGAACTCGGATTCAAAAGACGAATTCGAGGAGAAGAGCGAAGCGCTCGAGAAATAGAGTTTTTGTTTGACTCTTTTGGCAAATAAGGGCGGCGCGAATTTCCAACCGAAATTCGCGCCGCTCACTTTTTTGAACGAACGATCGTTTGAGAATCGCTCAGAAGGTTTCGTTTTCGGATGTTCCGATATCGCTTCCCTCGGGGGCGTCAATGTCCTCCGCGCCGGGGATGGGAGGAAGATTGTCTTGTCCGTTTTGGGTTTGGGGGACGTCGGTTCCTAGGGCTTCGGCCGCGCGGGTGGGGTTTTCGTTGGGGGTATCGACGGCGTTTTGGACGGCCTGGGCGGCGTTAACGGCGTCGACGGCCGCGTCGTAAGCGTCGAATTGCTCGTTGGAGTCGGCGGGGGGAGCGTAGACGGAACCTCGGGTTAGGAGCTTGAGCTGAACTTCGACGTCGGATAGGGTTTGTTTAAGCGAATTTACTTGCGCCGTTAGATCGTCAATTTTGGCGAGGATATTTTCAATATCTTTCGCTCCGACTTGTTTGAAGGGATTGTTTTTATCTCCGGGAAGTCCTCCCGCTTCAGCCCAAGAACCGGGGACAAGCTGGGTTTCGACGAAGTTTGGATCGGACAGTCTCGGAACCTCGTTCGTCGCGTATCCGGCAAGTTGAGGAAGCCCCGCCTCGCGCAGGAGAACCGCCGCTTGATTGACTTTTTGCATTCGCAAAGCAATATCGCCTCCGGGAGCGGTCACGGTTGGCAATTGATTCGCTTGCGGAATAACGAACGGATTTTGATTCGGATTGGGGACGGAAGGATTAAGATTTTGGGATTGAGGGACTCCGGCAAGTTTGGCGTCAATATCGCGCAACTGAGCGAGAACGGTCGCCTGCTCCTGTTTTAAATTGTCGGCGAGAACTTGGTCGCCCGGTTGCAGAGCTCTAAGGGTCTGCTGTATTTGTTGGTTTTGGGTAATGAGTCCTTCGCGTTGTTCTTGGAGCATAGCGATCTCGCCTGGCGTTAAGGCCTGACCGGCTCCCGTTCTAGCGGCGACGCCGGAACCAAGCCCGGAGTTTTCTAGGTTGGCGACGCGATCGCGCCCAAGAGGGCTTAAAAGAGGATTCTGCGGATTGGAACCGGCGTTTAACACGGGGTTCCCGATTGGGTCGAGACCGGCGGCTTGACGCTCGCGGGCTCGCGCGTAGTCGGCGAATTGGCCGGTCATGGCAAAGTTTGCCTCGGCGCGTTGGATTTGGGCTTGGACGTCGAGCAATTCCCCGTAGACGCGCTGATATTCTTGCTGTTCCGCCGGAGTTCGCGGAGTATTTTTTAATTTCGATTGGAGCGCTTGCATTTTCGCGCGAAGGTTCGCCAATTCGGCGGAGGGGTCGTTCGGATTGGGTCGAGCCGGAGCCGCGTAGGCGTCGGCGGGGCTCGGCACGAGCGGAGCCGATTGAGCGGCGGTCTGTTGGGGGAGACCGGACGCGGCGGTCGCGGGAGCGCCTTGGTCGGCGGACTGAGCGAGCGCGGCGCTAAGTTGAGCGACGGCGGCGATTGTCAACGCGAGGGTCGCGAAACCTCGCGCGTTCGGTATATTCTTTCGTTGCATTATCTTCGCTCCGTTGATTATCCGAGTTTAACGTTTAGACGCGGGGGCGCTTCTTCGTAATTAAGAGGTCCCGTCCGATTTTAAACGATATAGAGTAAAAAATCAACAGCGATTTACTAATCGGAATAATCTGCGAACGCCGCAATTCTCGCCGCTTTTCCATATTTAGCGAGTTTTTGACAGAATTCGTCGTTGGGCGCGAATTTCGGAATGGGGGCGGCGGCAAATGCCCCGGGGGAACCAAAACTTTTCGCGCCGGGACAACCCGCGTTGTCAAAGAACTCTCGCGCGACGTCGGAATTGAGAACCGCGCAGAGGTAATCTCCCTCGTCGTCGGAGTCGACGGGAACGAAGGAAAGAGTTTCTTGGGGAACGATTGGTTTCTTTTCGCGTTTGTCCGTTTTAACAAGGGCGGCGCGCATAACGGCGTCGATTCTTCGCCAAACGACCTTTCTCGGGGCGAATGTAGTTTTTCCAATGTTATAGAGCGACCAGAACGGGGCGTTATTCTGGTATCGCCGAAACGCGGCGCGCTCTCGAAGAGTCGACTCAAAACGTTGCAGGTACTCGAGCGCTAGCGGATAGGATCGTTCCATAACAATGAGAGGGAGCCCCTTTCTCGCGTTGGCGTCCTGCGGAATTAGAATGAAGGTCTTGGGAACGTCCGCCCGATAGGATTCTATATCGCGCCAGCGGAGAAGCGGAAAAAGAAGAGCGGTTTCAACTCGGGTCTCGATCGGTTCGACCTTTCGTTTACCGGAATTGAAGAGATTACGAACAAGGACGGTCGACGAGTCGAGAGATTCCAAGATTTCGAGCCAGAAGACGCCGCTTGCCCCCGCAGCGTTCGCGCCTAATTTCGCGACGTAACGCGTCGAACGAGAGGCGCGTTCCTCGCGCTCGAAGAGCTTTTCGACCAACGCGTTTTGTCGCGTCGCGTCGGGACGATTCGAGGGACTCGAAATCGAGCGATTCCAAACAAAACGCCACGGGGAACCCTGGAACTTGGAGCGGGGAAAAGCGAGACCTTTGAGGGGAGTCCCGTTGAAATCGCGCGCGGTCCATTTTTGGGCGGGGACGGGAAATTGCGTCTTTTCCCCCTTTTTCCCGACGACGCCGACGGCTCTGCTCGCAACTCCGGAAAAGAGAGCTAGTTCGGAGTAATCGTCAAATTCCAAGATCGCAAAGGGGGTTCCGACGTTTTCTCCGAAAAACCTGAATCCAGCCCCCGCTTTCTCGTTGAAAAACAGGGATTTGGGAAGCGCGAAGGCGAATGTCCCGGTCGTTTTGAGACGTCTCGATACGGCGGCGGTCGCGATAAGAGCCGCCAATTCTTTTTTGGCGCCGCCGAATCGAGCGGCTCGGGCGTCGAGAGAGAATAGACCAAAGTCGCGCCAATAAGGAAGCGTTTCGCGACGATATTCCTCGGACAGGCCGTCCCAAACGATCCAGGGAGGATTTCCCGCCACGACGTCGAAGCGTTTTTCTCTTATTCTCGCAAGCGCTCGTTCGGTTCCATCAAAACCGAAAAAAAACGCGTCGAGATTCGGCGGCGATTCAGTTAGAGCGTCCCACAAAGTTACGTTGACGACGGACGTCCGCGGTTTTTTTTCGCATTTCCTTCGAGCGGCTTCGCGCAGGGCGAATCGTCTGCGCGCGGAATCAAAGTTTGCGAAAATGGCGACAAGCAGGTTGGCGCGAGCGGTCAGCACGGCGAGGGGGCAGGCGTCGAATCCGGAGACGCGCTCAAGGACGTCGGACGGATCGGCTCCTTTAGAGAGGAGCTCGCGCGCGGAGGCGGCGAGAAAGACGCCCGCGCCGCAGGTTGGATCTAGAAAGGTTGGTAGAGGCGCGTTCGACAGAGAAATCGCTCTCCCCGCGAGACGTTTCGCGAGAT
The DNA here is from genome assembly GCA_017441605.1 of Thermoguttaceae bacterium. Lineage (GTDB taxonomy): Bacteria > Planctomycetota > Planctomycetia > Pirellulales > Thermoguttaceae > RUG369. The sequence goes on from JAFRXD010000002.1 coordinate 24,317, forward strand.
CGTTTGGCGTATAGAATTCGCCCAGGGCTCTTCGGCGATGGGCGGGAAACAATAGCCGAGTCGTTTCCGCGAACGGATCGCGCTCGCGGACTCGCTCTTCGAATTGAAGGGAAATTAACGTTTCCCGCTCGACGCGCATATCTTTGCGAATCGTTTCGCCCCAGTCGAAGGGGGTGATTCCAAAGAAGTTTTTTTCATCGTCGGAGGTCCAATCGAAGAAGCGCTCGAGGGACGCGAGAATGGATTGCGCCGCGTAGGTTTGCAAGATGAAATCAAGCGCGTCGACGATTTCGTCGACGTTTTCGAGACTTAGGGCGCCGACCAGATCGCCGTCGAGAGAAGGGCTTGTTTCGCGAAAGAAAGCGACTGCTTCGCGCATCGAGCGATCCGGATTTAGTTCTTTACCGGTCGCGCGACGAATTCTTCGAGTCGTTTGAAAAGCGTTTTGCGCGAAATTATCTCGCCGTCCGAAGGCTTCGACGAGTTCGTTGAGGGCTCGCCTCGCGCGTTTGGAACGGAAACCGAATTCCGCGCGCCATCGTCGACAATAATCTCTGTCCAAACGGTCTATCGCTAACCGATTTGCCACGATTTTCTCTCTCCGAAATCAGACGTTATGGATAACGCGCCTGACGACGCCCCAGACGATCAATTCGGATTCGTCTTCGAGAACGATGACGGAGAAACGTTTGTTCTCCGGCCGCAATTCGACGCGGTTTACCGTTTTAAAGAGTCTTTTAACCGTGAATTCACCGTCGACGAGAGCGACGACGACGTCGCCGTTGTCGGCTTCTAGACTACGATCAACGATAAGCAGATCGCCGGGAAAGATACCGGCGTCGCGCATCGACTCGCCGGTAACCTTGATGAAAAAGGTGGAGGATGGATTCGGGACTAAGTACTCCGCGACGTCGAGATTTTCACTTGGCGCGTCCTCCGCGGGGGAAGGATATCCAGCCTGGATACGGTCGAGATAGATCGGAAAGACGAATCCCTTTCGCTCGACTAGAGCCATTATGCGGTCGATTAAAGAGATTGGAACGCGAACGGCGCGGGTCGGTTCCTTGTATTTACCGGATCCCTTTGGTCTTCCAGGACGTCTACGAACGGTATTCGAGAGGGAATCGTCTTTTTTTAGGACGTCGTCAATTATTTCCAATTCGACGCCGTCTCGCGCTTTTTTGGCGCGCCCGAGACTCTCGCTTTTTGAGGAGAGGGAACGTTTCGCAGCTTTCTTAACGGAGGGGACTTTGATACTTCTCGACGTCTTTTTAGCGTTTTTCATGCGAACGAACGGTTTACCTTCTCAAACAGGAGCGCGGATCGATCGGCAAGGCAAAGACTTCCGAACTGTTTGCGCCCGCAGAATAATTATTTTAGTAACGTTTATATTATATCGAACGTTTTCGTTTTAAAAGTTCTTTTTTTGAGATTTCGTTTTGATTATTTTTCCGAGTAAAATAGGGGAGCTTGTTGGACGGGACTTGATTGTTTCCTCGGAAAAGAGATAATGGCGCGAGGGGCTTTCCGGACTCGTTTTCCGAGCGCCGACAGTTCCTCGGGCGAACCCAGCGCCATAGGGCGCGACACAGGAAAAAAGGAAAAAGCGAATGTACTATCCTTGGCTTGACGCTCCGTTTTTGACCGCGCCGATGTTGATAGCGATCGTCGCGCTTTTGCACGTTTTCGTCTCGCATTACGCGGTGGGAGGCGGAATACTTCTCGCGCTCGAAAACGGCAAAGCTCTACGAGACGGAGACGCGGAATATCGCGCCTACTTGAAGCGCCACGCCAAATTCTTTATTACGCTGACGCTCGTTTACGGTTCGATAACGGGGGTTGGGATATGGTTCGCTATCGGATTGGCTTCCCCGTTGGCAACGGAGGTCCTGATTAAAACGTTCGCTTTCGGCTGGGCGATCGAGTGGTGTTTCTTCCTATTGGAAATCGTTTCGGGATTGGCGTTTTACTATTTCTGGGACAAATTTTCTCCTCGCGCGAGCGCTTTCGCCGGTTGGACGTACGCTTTTTCCGCATGGATCTCCTTGGTCTTGATCACGGGGATCACGTCGTTTATGCTCAATTCCAAGGGACTTATCGCCGATTGGGAAACGACGGGTAGTTTTTGGGACGCTTTTTTGAACGTCCAATTCCTCCCGCAAACGGTCGCGCGAACCGGTTGCGCGCTGACGTTGAGCGCGTTTTATTTTCTGTTTCACGCTTCGGCGTTCGCCAAGGATTCGGACGTTCGAGCGCAAGTCGCTCGGCGAATGCGGGTTCCTTCGTTCCTTGGGATTTTTTTGCTCGTATGCGGGGTCTCGGGCTGGCTTTATTTTCTCCCGGAATCGAGTCTCGCGACACTCGAGCGCGCTTCGGCGACTAATATTTTCTCGGGATTGTTCGTCGGAATTATCTTTGCGATCGTTCTTCTTTTGCTCGTCGGACCCGTCGCTCGCCCTAAGGAGACCTCGCTTGGAACGGGGCTGGCGCTCTTACTGCTGGGGATTGCGGGCGTGTCGGTGGCGGAGTTTGTCCGCGAGGCGGTTCGCAAGCCTTATGTCGTCGACGGGGTCGTTTACAGCAACCAGATAGCTCGCGCGGACGTTCGACAAGCGCGTCAAGAGGGTTTGCTTTATTTTGGGACGCAGACCAGCTGTTTACTCGAAGAACTGCAAGAAAAGGAAGAATATCGCGATCTGAATATTTCGCCGACTCGTTATTTGGGTCGAGAATCGCGGCGCATAAGAAAAATCGAGTTGGTTCCTCTCTCCGGCGAGCCCGACGACAATTTGGACGAGAATCTGGAGTCCGACGTCGAGGAGTCCGGAGAACCGACGGGACAGGACAATGTCCCCGACACAGACGGCTCGTTAAGTTTTGTCGAGCGAACGTCGGCGCTCGTTCAGCGGGCGCGACGGGACGGCGGGTTTGTCCCGACGTCGACTTCGCAAGGGAACGAGAGCGCGGCTTCCGAGACGGTTGAGCCGCTCGAGTCGGAAGCCACCGACAATTTGCTGGAGTCCGCGACGTCCGCGACGTCCGCGCCGCGAGAATTGACGGGCGCCGCGTCCGAACTTGGAGACGTCGAAACTAGCGAACGCGAACCGGCGGAACTTGTTCCCGAAAAAACGGTCGCGGAACGGGACGTCGAGATCAACGGTTCTATTGGCGCGGGGAATCCCGATCTATTGAAATTGTCGGACTCGGATCGCCTAACGCTCGGTCGAGCGGTTTTTCTATATCATTGCAATTGTTGTCACGCGGAGCGCAAGGGCTATTCGGCCATAGCGCCGCTACTTGCGGGCCGAGGTCGAGAGGAAATTAAGAATTTTGCGCTCCGACTGAATTATTCGCACTACTATATGCCGCCTTGGGCGGGGACAGAAACGGACGCGGAATTATTGGCGGAATACCTCGCGTCGATCGCGCCCGACTATCCTAAGAACGCCTTGCGCGCTCCCCAAGAGCGGGAACCGAAGTCGCCGAAGAACAACGATTTTGACGAGGAAACCGCGATTGGAAACGAGTTGAGCGAGGGAGAGTCCGGCGACTCGGAAGTTTTTTAGTTCGCTTTCGCGAACTTTGAGACGACAGGGGCGCCCAAAGGCTTTTCGTCGGGGTAATTGACGAGGACATAGGCGTTTCGATTGGCTTCGACGTTCGCGTCGACTTCGATGGGAACGCCAATGTAGTTTCCATATCGATCGATCGGTCGGAATGCGAGCCGCCGCTTTCCCGCGGGAACTTCGAAGCTCGCGACTTGGATCTCGGCGGGCAAAAGCCCCCAACAGCGGATGTCGGCGGTTTCGGTCGCTTCCCATACGACGCCCCCGACGTCCATTGCGAGATTGATCCACTCGTTGACTTGCCCGACCTGTTTGGCGGCGTAGACGGTCCCTTTTTTGACGACTCGTCTGACAACTGCTCTCGCGAGTAGTTGGTCTTTTGTCGCCTCGTATTGTTTGAGCGCCATCTCGTTGACGTCGGCGATCGTTTCGGACGCGCCGACGCGCTTTCCGTCTATGTCGATCGCAACGCTTTTGACCTTGGAGGGTTCGATCGCCAAGACGGGAACGGGGACGGGGGCGACGGTCGGAGGCACGGAGTACCGATTTGTCGCGGAAAAGACTTGATCCGCGATCAGAAGGGCGAATTGAGTCGCCTCTTCGTAGGCCTGTTCCTTATGCGGACCGCGCCCGACAAATGCGAACACGTAGACGCGCCCATTGTTCGGTTGGGAATGAACGCTCGTTTGAGCTCTAATTAAATCGGTTTTCCCCTGTTTGAATTGCGGTCGCCACTCGACGACTTTTTCATAGTTTCTCGCGGCTTCTCCGGAATCAAGGAAAGTTTCTTCCCAAATCAGCCCTTCGAGATAAGGTCCCAAGGGAACGCGGGGATAATTCTTTTTTGGATTGATCTTTTTCCCTTGTTCTCTCGGATCGTCGACCAAGCCTTTTTGAACGATATCGTCTTGCTTAGCGGCGATTTGGGTCGCGTAAGCTTTAGCGTCCTCTCCGTTGTCTAAGAGATCCGCGATGGCGAGCTCGGCGCGAACGAGAACCTTTTCGTAGTCCTCGCCCTCGTAAGGGCGGGAGTTGTCGTCGGTCCAGTACGCCAATAGGTTTTCCGCCGATTTTTGCAACGCGTCGGCTTCGATTTTATCGAAGGAGTCTCTAGCGCGAATCAGTTTTCGCTTCGCCTCGACGACGTTTCCGGAACTGAGTTCCAAACTCGCCTCGTCGAGAGCCAAGACGTCCCGTTCTTTTTGAGGAGCGCGCTCGCCCCTCTTTTCAACGGTTTTTTTCGCGCGCTCCACGTCACCTTGTTCGTAGACGTCGCGCCTCACGTTGCGCTGGAGCTTTTCATAGCCGGAAACGCATCCCGCGCAGACGATTAGAATCGCGTAAATAATCGATAAAAGGGGCGCGCTCGTCGCGCGAAACCCAAATCGCTTGAGTCCGTTCATGGCATTGAACCGAGTTCGATCAAACATAACGACGCGCCAATGATTTGGCGTCGAGCGGAATGTTGAACATTTACGGGGTTCGCGTCAATAGTGAAAGAAGACTAAATAGAGAGCGGAGAAAGACCTTTTTTCGTAGACGCTTCCATAATACGGTAAGGCGACAAGGGAAAGGGAGAGAATAGAGACGGAGCAAAACGTAAAAAAATCCGACGCGGACGAACCGCGTCGGACTTTTTCTTTCGATAGATCGACCCGTTCTCTCATTATCGAAAGAAAGCGCGACCCGCGTTCGAGACGCGAATCGCGCGCTTACTCCCTAGGCGATGGGAGTTCGCTTTCTAGAAATTGAATCCGACCTCGTTGGGTTGTTGGGGACCTCTTCCCTGACCGCGACGCTCTCCGCGTCTTCCGCCCTGTCGTCCGCGTTCGCCGTCGTTAGGACGACCTTGGGGACCTCCGGGGAAACCTCCCATTCCGGGTCTAGGACCTTGGGAACCGCCAAACCCGCCTTGGGGACCGCCAAATCCCATACCAAACCCACCGAATCCTTGTTGACCGCCAACGACCGACATAAGGAACATACCAAAGCTGGGGCCGAAATCTTTTTGGACGGTCTCCGCCAACGCCTTTTGCTCTTCGGCGTCGACAACGCCGTCGCCGTTTTTGTCGAAGGACTTGAGGGCCTCGACGAACTTATCGATCACGATTCCGTTGTCGTCGTTAACGAACTCGGGCTTTTTCCCCTCGGGGAATCGGAATTTCGGACGAGGCATTTCTTCCATCGTCAGAAAACCGTCGCCGTCTTTGTCGGCTTTTTTAAGCTCGTCTCTACGTTCTTGCGGGATTCTTTCGGGTAATTTGGACAGGTCGAGTTTTCCATCTTGGAAGGCGTCTCCCCAGAAATTTCCCATCGGTCCCATACCAGGACCGCCAAAACCAGGGCCGCCAAAACTAGGACCGCCAAAACCAGGGCCGCCAAAACTAGGGCCGCCAAAACCAGGGCCGCCAAAACCAGGGCCGCTAGGTTGACCTTGGGGGCCGCGACCGGGCATGGCGTCGCGGAGCTCTTCGGGGGTCAGAAAACCGTCGTTATCTTTGTCGGCGGCTTTCATGGCGTCTTTTCGTTGCTGGGGCATTTGCTCGGGCAGCTTAGACAGATCAATTCTTCCGTCTTCGGTCCGAGCGGCGGCGAGGAAGTTTCCTCCGGGGCGCCGTTGTTGATTTCCTTCCTGACTAAACGCGACGGTCGAGGCGGTCGCGAGAAGAACGAGGGCGATAGAAGTCAGCTTTTTCATAGTATCACCTTTAAATATAGGCTTTTATCAATCATCTTTTACGCGTCAAAACCGCGGACGCGCCCGCGCAAGGCAACGCGCGAGTTTTGCGCGGCGGAACGCCGCGTCGCATTCCCTATGGGATATATAAACATCCGAATAACTATTTGGTTTCGTCAAAAAATTTTTTTTCTCAAATAAAAACGACCGCGCGATCGCAAAACGAATCGCTCGGTCGTTAAGGTCGTCGACGCGCCTAAATTTCGCGCGTTGGGAGAGACGTTACAACCCCTTGGTTTCACCATGGGCGCGGGTGATCGCGGCGGCGAGGGCTTCCATATCGACTGTTTCGGAGACAAATCGACAACTTCCGTCGGCGAAGAGGGAGTTGCACCCGGAGGGATGGCGGCTTCTAGCTTCGTATTGGTAGGCGCTACATTTAGCGCAACCCCAATCGAAAACGCCCTTATTGAAGTGTTCGCAGTCGGGTTTGTAGTTTATGGGAGCGGTCGTCTTTCTGAAAATGTTGGTTCCGACAATCCAGCTTCCGTTATCGTAGGTTTTCGGGGTTCCTCTTTCGTAAGAGGACGCCTCCATTACCATAATCGTGTTGGAAGTTCCGTCGGTAATGTCGGCGATTCTGATAGCGCGACTGGTGATCATCACACCTAGCTCGTCGTGAGCGAGGGTCCATCCATCGGTTGTGGCGGAACCGTATTCGGAGATTTTTTCAGTGATCACGCCGGCGTAGTGCGTAGGGGCGAGCTTGAGCTGTTCGAGCGCCCAGCCGTTATCGGGATTGTAGTAGTCGACGGATCGGACGTCGCGGTCCGGATCCGACGGACATAGATACATTGGGATTTGCGTTTGTCCCGCTTCTTGGTTCTGTTGCGAGTAGACTTTTTGCTTGAAATCGACTAGATTTTGGACGTTCTGTTGCTCGCAGTAGGGGAGTAACAGGGCCGCCCAGCCGAAATAGTTTCCGGCGTCGGAACCGTCCGGTTTGGGTTCGGTGAGTTTTCCGGGTGGGAAAGAACCCAGCGTATCGTGGTAATTGTGGAAAGAGAGACCGATCTGTCTGATATTGTTGGAACAGCTCATTCTTCGAGCCGCTTCTCTCGCCGCTTGGACGGCGGGCAAGAGGAGACCAATGAGAATACCGATGATCGCGATAACGACCAATAGCTCGACGAGCGTGAACGCGCGTCGCGCTGTCGAGTGAATTAGAAAACGTTTCATCGAGCCGCTTTCCTCCTTTGAAACGGTCGCCGAAACGCAAATCGCTAGACGCGACTAGGCAATTAAGCGGAACGCTCGAAATCGGGCGTTCGGAAGGACGTTTTGGCGACGCAAGTACGGAGCGACGCTCTTGAGCGGGGGACCTTCCCCCAAATCGGCGAATTCGTCCATCGCAAACGCGCCGACGTCGAGGTTGTCCGAACAACCTCGAAGACGCGGGAAGGTCTTCCGACTCGCGCTAAATTCGTTTTCGCCTTCTCGGCGCGTTGGCGCCAATGACGTCGGTCGTCGCAAATTGGACGGTCGAATAAAACGAACCGAAAAGATAGGTTTCTTTTCCGCGCTTACGGCGGCGAGGACCGTTCCGGCTTCTCACCGGATTCCCTGTTACGCCGTCCAACTCCTCTTAAACGTCATAGAGGAGAGACGAGCCGCCCGCGTCCTCAAAAAGCAAAAACGCCGAATTTACGACGCTGGCACAAGTATATAGGCGGATTCTAAACCGTCAAGCGAACATTTTCACTCGAATCTTTTGAAATCACTTGCAAAAATAAGGGGAAGAGTCTATAATCCCAAGGTCCCTGGTCTGTCGGGGAGTTGGAAACGAACGCCACCTCTTTTTTAGGGAGTTTTTGAAATGATGTTTGGAGCAGCGGGCGCGGTAGGCGTCGCCGTCGCGATAATCGGCGTTTTTTTGGGCGGGTGCTTTTTTGTGTTTGTTTGGGGAGTCGGCGTGTACAATGGTCTTGTGAAGTTGCGAAACCATTACAAGAACGCGTACTCGCAGATCGACGTTCAACTCAAGCGGCGCTACGACCTCATACCCAACTTAGTCGAAACAGCGAAAGGTTATTTGAAGCACGAGTCCGAGACGTTGGAGGCGGTCGTTCGAGCGCGCGGCGCGGCGGTCGGGGCGAATCAACGAGCGGCTTCGAATCCGGGCGATCGAGCGGCGATGGAAGGATTGAGTTCGGCGGAGGGCGCGTTGAGCGGGGCTCTTGGCCGTTTGTTAATGGTTTGCGAGTCTTATCCGGATTTGAAGGCGAACCAAAATATGCTCGCGCTTCAGGAAGAACTAACGTCAACGGAGAACAAGATCGGTTTCGCGCGTCAGGCTTACAACGACAGCGCGACGCAGTACAACACAAAGCGCGAGGTTTTTCCTTCGAATCTCGTGGCGGGCGTCTTTAACTTCGGCGAGGCTTCGTTGTTCGAAGTTACCGATCCGACGGAACGAGACGCGCCGAAAGTGAAGTTCTGAATCTTTTGAAAAATGGTAGCCCCGCGACGCGCGATTTAGAGGAGAGCGACGATGGCAACGACGACGGACTTTTTTCAGAGGCAGGACAAGGCGCGTTGGAACACGACGCTGTTGGTCGTTTTGTTCGTCGCGGGGCTTCTTTGCGTCGCGGGGTTAATTCATCTTCTCGTTCTCCTTTTCGTGTCGGGCGGAGACCCGGACGAATTCCAGTACAACTTTTGGAATTGGGAATTAATCGGACTCGATTTCCTCGGGGTTAGCGCTTTCGTTCTCTTCGTGGCGCTGATCAAGACCGGGTCGTTGAAAAGCGAGGGACCGGACGGAATCGCGAAGTCGCTTGGGGGCAAATTGGTGCCGCGGGGAGCGACGGCGGCTTACGAGCGGCGCTTGTACAACGTCGTCGAAGAAATAGCGATCGCGGCGGGATGTCCGATACCAAACGTTTATTTACTGGAGAACGAACCGGGGATAAACGCGTGCGCGATTGGCACGAGTCCCGAAAACGCGGCGGTGTGCGTTACCAGAGGCGCGATGGACTATTTAACGCGCGACGAACTTCAAGGGGTTATCGCTCACGAGTTTAGCCATATTGTTAATAACGACGTTAGCATTAATCTTAAGCTCATAGGATATCTTTTCGGTCTCGAAGTCATCGCGATCGTCGCTTACTATGTGTTTAACATAACGTTGCGAGCGACGCCTCGTCGGAGAAGTTCTAAAGACAGTTCCGGCGGGATTATCTTGGCGATTTTATTGGCGAGCGGGGCTCTTTTTATCATAGGGTACGTCGGAGTCTTTTTTGGCAACATATTGCGCGCGGCTATATCGAGGCAGCGAGAGTATTTGGCGGACGCGTCCGCAGTTCAGTTTACGCGCAACCCTTCGGGAATCGCCGGGGCTTTGATTAAGATAGGCTGCCCCAATCTGGGTTCGAAAATCGAGAACGACAAGTCGACGCAGGCTTCGCACTTGTTTTTCAGTAGCGTATTTGGGGCGGGGTTCTTTCAGACCCTTTTTCAGACCCACCCGCCTCTCGTCAAACGTATCCAAGCGATCGATCCGTCGTTCGACGGGATCTTTCCAACTTACGTTCCGAAGAACAATTGGGCTCAAATCGTCGAGGGGCAAACGGGCGGGACCGCGAAGCCGAATTTGCCTCCGGGGTTGCGCGGGGGCGCCTTGGGGGCGCTCGGCGGACAAGGCAAGCTCGATCCTCGCGCTTCCGGTTTTGCGTCGTCGTCCTCCCCTTCGACGACAAGCGCGGGATCGGTCGCGCCGGTCGTTCCCTCATCGCCCGGCGGCTCTTCGTTAGGTTTTTCGCGCGACCAGCTTTACGGCGCGTCTTTTGGTCTCTCCGGACAAGGAGGCGGCTCGAAAAAACTTAAAGTCGTCGCTTCCGTTTTGGAGGAAGTTCCGAAAGAGGTCGACGCGCTTTTGTCGGACCCATTGACGGCTCGCGCGGCGTTTTACGCCGTCCTTTTGGGAGATCAAGCGAGCGAGCGCCAAGCGCAATACGAGATATTGCGCGAGTTGGAGACTCCCGAGTTGAACATACGTCTCGCGGAGATCAAAAGTTCGATCGGAAAGCTCAACGACTCGACGCGTTTGATCGTCGCCAGAAAAGCGACGCCTCTTTTGAAGACGTCGAGTTTGGAGGAGTACAAACGATTTAGAACGGCGGTTCTGAAATTGTGCCAGACGGACGGGGCGTTGGATCTTCTCGAGTACGCGCTTCAAGCCTCGTCGATTCGGGAGTTGGATCTTTTCTTCCGCCTATCGCGGGAACCGAAAATTCGCTATTCGAATTTCGAGTCGGCGTCGGCGCATATTTCAATCGTATTGTCCTATCTGGCTCACAAGGGGGCGCTCCATCCCGGGGACGAAGTTTCGGCGTTTAAGGCGGGGACGAGTTCGATTGGCGCGTCGCTTACGTTGTCGCCGCGTCCGAGTCTTTCGTTGGCGGCGTTTAGCCGCGCGTTGAACGAATTGTCGGCGGCTTCCCCTCTTGTGAAAAAGGCTTGCCTTCAGGCGTGTTGGCAATGCGTCGCGAACGACGGGGTCATCATCGAGAAGGAGGCGGCGCTGTTTAGCGCGATAACGGCGGCGCTCGGGGCTCCGGCTCCGATATGGCGGGATTGGAGCGCTTGATATTGATTTTTTTTTCGTAGGGAATCGAAACCGTCAAACGTGTTTCTTTCCAAGTCATTTTTGAACGCGCTTTTTTGGAGATCGTTTTTAATGGACCGCAGAGCATTTTTGTCGTTGGGACTCGCCGCGCCGTTCGCGCTGAAAGCGGGCGCCGCGAAAGCCGAAATTGGAGTCGACTACACCGCCGAGGATCCTTCGATTACCGCCTCGTACGCGAAGGATCCCAATAACCCCGAAATGGTTCTTTGGCAATTGCCGGACGTGGGAACGCCGCAAAAGATGGCGTACGTAATGAGGACGCGCGAGGGGAAAACGGTCGTGTTCGACGGCGGTTTCGAGAAGGACATCCCCTATCTGATCGATTTGATCAAGACGGAATGCGGCGGTAGGGTCGACGCTTGGTTTTTGACCCACGCGCACGGGGATCACTGCATGGCGATTTCCGAGTACGCGAAGAATCATCAAGGCGAACTCGATATCGAGACGCTTTACTACAATTTCCCGTCGCAGGAATGGCTCGACGAGACGGAGAAGGGCAGCGTTAAAGAAACTGCCGGCATTCTCGAGGGACTCGCCTTGTACAAGGGGGCGACTCGGGCTCCGGAGGTGAACGAAGTATTCGATTTCGGTTCGCTGAAGATTAAGTGCCTCAACGATTACGACGAAAAGTTGACGATGAATTCGATCAATAATTCGTCAATTTGTTTCCGCCTCGACGTCGCCGAGAAATCGATTCTGATTCTGGGCGATCTTGGCGTCGAAGGAGGGGATCGACTCGTCGAGATGCAAGGGCCCGAGGTTCTCAAGTGCGATTTTTGCCAGATGGCGCACCATGGCCAGAACGGCGTTAGAAAAGAATTTTACGAAATCGTGAAACCGTCCGTATGTCTTTGGCCGACTCCGCGTTGGCTGTGGCACGTCGATTCCGGCAAGGGATACGGCTCCGGTCCTTGGGCGACGTTGAAGACGCGCGCTTGGATGGACGAACTCGAGGCGGAAACGCATTTCGTGATGAAGGACGGTCTCATCAAGATCTTGTTCTAAATAATTCGTTTCAAGATAGAGATACGCGAAAGGTCGCTCGATCGTCTTTTTTCGGCGCGTCGAGCGGCGCGTTTTCCGAGTCGTTCTCGTTGGAGCGCGTTCTTTAACGAGGTTGACGGAGAGCGGTTTTACAGGGATCTCACGAAAGAAGAGCGCGAGAAGAACGATGGACGAGCAGAACTTCGGCGCGGATCCTTCGCGCGAGTCGTTACTTGGACGAACGCTGGGAGATTATCGCATCGAGCACCGAATAGGCGGCGGAGCGACCTCCGACGTTTTTCTCGCGACGCAAATATCGTTGGGGCGTCGAGTCGCTTTGAAGATACTGAAGGACGAATTGAACGCCGACGAAAAATACGCGCGTCGCTTTTTGCAGGAAGCGCGCGCCGCGGCTCGTTTAGAACATCCGAACATAGCGCGAGTGTACGAGGTTGGCGAGCTGGTCGACGAGCCCCGGGGGAAATTCTTTTGGCGCTCCAGAGCTCGCTCCCGAAAGACGTATCGTTTTATCGCGCAGGAGTACGTTGGCGGGACGAGTTTGGCGCAATATCTTCGCCTTCGCGGCGCGGCGACCATAATGCAGACGTTTTCGGCGATCGAGCAAATCGCGTTGGCGCTGAAGCGGGCTTCGAGTCAGAATATCGTGCATAGGGACGTCAAGCCGGAGAACGTGCTGATCGATCCCGAGGGCGTTCTAAAGGTCGTCGATTTTGGTTTGGCGCGGTCGATCGATTCCGACGACACAACCCTCGCGGCAACGGCTCTCACTCGCGCCGGCGTGGCGCTTGGCACTCCGCTGTATATGAGTCCGGAACAAGCCCGCGGAGGAAAATTGGACGCGCGCAGCGATTTCTATTCTCTCGGCGTAACGGCTTATCGAATGCTCGCGGGTAAAGCGCCCTTTTACGCGGAAACGCCGCTAGCGGTGGTTTTGAAGCACATAAACGAGCCCCCGCGCCCAATCTCCGAATTACGCCCGGACGTGCCCGAGGGATTGGCAAAATTGATTCATCGCGCGCTTGAAAAAGACCCCGACGCTCGCCCCGGTTCAGCGGACGAATTGCTCGAGGAACTTCGGACGGCGCGTCGGGAATACGTCGCGGCGTTGCGCTCCTCCGAGAACGAGGGCGAGTTTTTTACAGACGGAAAAAAAGACGCAGAGAACAAGTTTTCGAGCGAGGAATTGGAGAAATCGGGCGCGAGCGCGCCCCTCTATTTGGAGCGAGAAGAAGTAGGTTTTTTTCAGAGCCCCGAAGAACGTCTTCATTTCGAGAGCGACTTACGAACGACGAATTTGTCGCGGGAGTGGCGCGCGAGCGCCGCCAAATTGGAAGAAGCGCGTCGCCGCGGAAGGCTCGATCATTGGCGCCCAAGTGGAATCGCGTTGGCGCTAGGGCTCTTCTTATCTTTCGGTCTCGGCGGAGTCGTTTTGGGACTAAGGAATCGCGCGATCGCTTCGTTGGATCGGGAACCTCCGGTCGCGACGCCGCGATGCGACGACCCGGAAGAGCAATTTGTTTGCGCGCTTCAAACGAATACGGCGGGGGCTTGGAAAAGCGCGCTCGAGTATTTTCCAGAGGATTCGTTCTGGACGCCTCGTTTCGAACGGCAGTACGCTTACGCGCTCGTAGAGGAATTTAACGTTGAAGAAGCGGAGAAGGCGTTTAAGACAATATCCGGGAAAGGAGCGCTCGACGCAAAGGATCCCTATCCTGAAATAGGCGCGGCTTGGGTTTTAGCGAGTCGAGGGGAGTTTGAATCGGCTTCCGCATTGTTGAGCGGACTTGACGGCTCGAAAGGGGTCGACGGTCTTTGTCGTGGTGTACTGGACAAGACGCGTCGGCTTATTGCGGAGAAATGCGGGTGGAATTCCGCGTATTTGAAGCCTTTTAATCGCTTTGCGTTTCCGAACGGTCGGGGAACGCCCTCGCCCAATGGCGCTTTTCCCAAAGAAGGGGAAAATCCCAATCGTCCATTTGGCGCTCCAAAACCGAACGATCGCCGGGCGCCGAACGAGGGAAATAGGAGCGTTTTTTTTGAGCGTTTTGACGACAAGGCGGACAGTGGTTCCGATGGAGGCATGAAAGCATCGGCCCCGAGGGAGCGAGTCGACGCCGTTCCGATAGCAATTTGTCGGCGTCGAGTTTCAATCGTTTAGAAGTTTTTTAGAGAAACGCAATCGTTTTGCTAGGTTAGATCGAATCGTAGGAGCGACGAGTTAATGAGCGAGGAACCAGAAGTTGCGTTGTTCACGGACGGGGCGTGCAGCGGCAATCCCGGTCCCGGCGGTTGGGCGTTCGTAATGCGGCATCTCGCGACGGGTAAGGAGTTGGAACGCTCCGGCGGGGAACCGGAGACGACGAATAATCGCATGGAATTGCGAGCGGTCGTCGAGGGCTTGAGCGCGTTGAAACGTCCCGTATCGGTGAAGATCGTTAGCGACAGCGCTTACGTTCTGAACGGACTTTCTTCCTGGATTAAGTCTTGGAAGAAAAACGATTGGAAACGTCGCGACGGCGCGAAGTGGGTCGAAGTGAAAAACGTGGATTTGTGGAAGCGATTGGACGAGCTGGTTTCGGAGCACGAGGTCGAGTTTTCCAAGATCAAAGGTCATTCCGGACATCCCGAAAACGAGCGCTGCGACGAGTTGGCGGTAACCGAGTGGCGCAAGATCAAGCAAAACCGCGACTAGAACGGGAGGCGCGATCTTTTTAGAGAAGGTCGCGCGAGACGCGAGAGTTTATGACGTCGATTTTTTTAGAACAAGCGAAACGGGCCGCTCTTGAAGCCGGAGCGATTTTGAAAGACAAGTTGGGCAAAGTTGGTTTTCGGGAGAAGAGCCCCGCCGACTTGGTAACCGAGGCGGACGTGGCGGCGCAACGCCGCGTTGAGGAAACGCTCTTGGGGGCTTTTCCAGACCACTATTTTTTAGGCGAGGAAACCCAGGGCAAAACGCCATCCTTCGGGGCGCTTTCCGAGAGTTCGGTCGCGTCTTCTCGAATGCTTTCCGAGAGTCAATGCGGTAGCAAAGCCCCGGAGGGGGCTCCTTTTACTTGGATTGTCGACCCATTGGACGGCACGACGAATTTTGTTCACGGGGTTCCTTTCTTTTGCGTATCGATCGCGCTGGCGCGCGGAAACGACTTGCTTTGCGCCGTTATTTTTGATCCGAACAACGGGGAACTCTTTACCGCCAAGCGCGGAAGCGGAGCGTTTTTGAACGGTTCGCGCATTCGGACGAGCGGGACCCAGCGCCCGAGGTCGGCGTTGACGGCAATTTCTTTTCCAACAAGAACAAGGGACGATTCGCCGGATTATCTCGCTTTTAAAAGGTGCGTAACGGTGTGCCAATCGATGCGTCGCACAGGTTCCACCGCGCTTAATCTCGCGTACGTCGCTTGCGGACGATTTGATTGCAATATATGCCAGTGCGCGCATCCTTGGGACGTGGCGGCCGGGGTTCTCTTAATACTCGAAGCGGGAGGTTTGGCGACTCACACTAACGGACGTCCTTTCGATTTGGCGGCGCAACCGTTGTTGGCGACGGGCAATTCCGATCTTCACAGGAACTTCCTAACCCTATTGAACGAGTGATCTAAACGTTTCGAGCTCGATTACGACGGGCTCGAATTTTTGTCAGTTGATTGTAAACTAAAAACTAAAATTAGTTGACAATTGTTAATCATTTAAACGCTAGGCTCGATGAAGAAACTTTTTATGATCGGAACCGGAACGGACGTTGGGAAAACGTTCGTTTCGGGATTAATTGTGAAAAAAATGGCGAAAGCGGGTTTAAAGGTCGGATACTTTAAGATCGCCGCTAGTGGAAATATACGAGACGTCGACGGCTGTTTGAGACCGGTCGACGCGCTATGGATAAAAAACGCGTCCGGAATCGATCAGTCATTGGAATCGGCTTGTCCTTATGTTTACGAGGCCGCCGTTTCTCCCCACCTAGCTTCGCGTTTGGAGGGAAATCCGGTGGAAATAGGGGTTGTTCGAGAGCGCTTCGAGGCGTTAAGTCGCTCTTTCGACTATACGGTAATTGAAGGTTGCGGGGGAATCGTCTGTCCCCTTCGGATCGACGGCGAAACGATCCTTTTGGAGGACGCGATTCGGGAATTGGATTCCCCGTGTCTACTAGTCGCCGGTTCGGGATTGGGGACGATTAACGAAGTCGTTCTCACCGTCGAATACGCTAGGATCAAAAAGATTCCGCTTAGAGGAATAATTTTCAATAGATTTCGTCGCGGCAACGCGCTATGCGAAGACAACGCTCGCGTTTGCGAGCTGTTAACGGGTCAAAAGGTCGCGGCTCGCGTTCGCGAAGGCGCATTGGATCTCGACCTCGATTTGTCGACGTTAATTGATTTGTTTTCCGATTAAACGAGGGAAAGAATATGATTTGGCGACCATATCAGCAGATGAAGAAAATGCCCTCGCCCGTCGAAATAGAGGACGCGGAGGGAGTTTACCTCTATACGAAAGACGGAAGGAGATTAATCGATTCGATATCCTCTTGGTGGGCGGTAATTCACGGTTATAAACATCCGACGCTAACGTCCGCGATCGTTGAACAGGCAAAACGGTTTTCTCACGTAATGTTGGCGGGGACGAGCCATCGACCGGTCGAATTATTGTCGTCGAAATTGGAATCCTTTTTACCTAAGGATCTAAATTACTGTTTTTTCAGCGATTCCGGTAGCGTCGCGGTTGAAGTTGCTCTGAAGATGGCGCTCCAATATTGCGTTAATTTAGGGCGCGCGAATAGGAGAAAAATCCTCTCGTTGAAAAACGGCTATCACGGGGACACGTTCGCGGCGATGGAGGCGAGCGACTTTGCCGAATACCACTATATATTGGACGCGCGCGGGGAAACGCGACGCGGCGTCGCGATACCCGCGGAGACGGACGCGCTGGAAGAAGCCTTCGACCGAAACGGGGACGAGTTTAACTGCCTTATCGTCGAACCGCTTTTGCAATGCGCCGGAGGAATGAGAACTTACGATTTGGCGTTTCTCTCTCGCGCGCGCGAGCTGTGCGATCAATACGACGTTCCTCTGATCTTTGACGAGGTGGCGACCGGTTTTGGACGGACGGGAAATCGGTTTGTCTCCGATCTTGTTCAACCGGATGTTCTTTGTTTAGGGAAAGCGTTATCGGGCGGATATATAGGAGGAGCCGCGACGATAGCCAACGAGAAGATATTTGGGGCTTTTTACGACGACGATCCGCGGAAGGCGCTCATGCACGGCCCGACCTTTATGGGGAATCCTCTCTTTTGCGCGGCGTCGCTCGCGTCGATTTCCCTATTTGAAAGCGAAAATTATTTGGAGAAAATCGCAAATATTGAAAGAATAACGAGACGAGAAATCGGGGATTTTCAAGACGATCGAGTTCGCGAAACGAGGATATTGGGGGGCGTGGTTTGTCTTGAGACGCGGGACGCCTCGGTTCTCGACGGTTATCGGGAATTCGCGCTCGATCGCGGCGTTTTCGCGCGACCTTTTCTAAATTATTTGTACGCGGCGGTTCCGTACGTTATTGAGGAAGAGGAACTGGTTCGCGTATTGGATTGTATGAAAGAATGGTTTTCGCGTTAGTTTCTTTCAAAAAAGCGCGGCGTCGAATAGGAGGTCGACGCCGCGCGGAACTATTCGTCTAAATGCCGGACGATTTACTTGATAACAAAATGTCGCGTCGTTTGAGCCGCCTTGTCGCCGAGAACGGCGCGAACGACGACGTTTAGTTCTCCCTTCGCGTCGGCGTAGAAAAGCTTTTTGAAGAATCCATCTTCGGCGACGGGAACTTCTTCGTCGTTAATCGTTACCTTTGAGCCAGGGGTAGCGGCGCCGTACAATTCGACTAAATTTGGACCGGAGTAAATCGTTTTACCGTCTTCCGGGAAGGTTTGGACGACCAGCTTGGGCTCGGACGCGGCGGCGACTATTTCGTTCGCCAGATCTTGGCGAGTTTTTTCAATGAGCGAAGCGTCCATCGTCGTGGAAACGAGATCGGGGACGATTCTTCTCGCGAGTTCCATCGTTCGACCTTTGGAGTCGAGGAACCACGCTTTTTCGGGATCGAGTTCGCTCTTGATATTCGCGACGCTTTCTTCGAGCAGTTTCAAGTACTCGTAGTCTTCGGCGCTCTCGCGCTCGAGTTCCCAGCGGATTGAGTCGAGCGGACCGTTCGGACCCGGGTAAACGAGATGGGTGTCGCCGGGACCGTACTTTTCGGTCGGAGGACCGAAGGCTTCTCCCTGCCAGTAGTTAAATCCCCAGTGGAGGTACCCGACAAGATCTTCGGAGTAATTGATCCAATGCAGGACGCGCAGACGAGCGGCGGGCAAGTCCATGAAACGATTGGGGTAATTGGGTCCGACCGGATGGCAACAGATGTAGTACCAGTATTCGTTGTCGCCGCGTCTTTGTTCAAAGCCTTTGCGCCAGCGATCGAAGTGGGAGAGTTTGGGAACCCACACGTCGAGGCGATTCGAAAAGTTCATCGTCTCGATGGCGTCGATTTGCTTCAGCTCCGGCGCGATTTTGCGAACGCGCTCCGAGGCTTCGCGCCACGCTTCAATGTCGGGTAGATAGGGCTCGTCGGAGACGTGTAGCATCGCGCGCTCGAGTCGGCCGGTCTTTTTGAGATAGTCGCAAAGCGCCTTGAGGGCGGGCTCTAGCCAAACGTCGATTGGGAAATTGATCGCGGCTTCTTCCTTTTCATCGTAAATTGTCGCGGAGCTGAAGTTTATCGTATGGCTCGTTCGGTCGATTCCCCCGATATGGGAGAGTTCGATTCTTTCGGCGACGCCGTTTTCTTCCGCTAGTTTTAGGATTTTTTCAAAGTTTGCGAAATCGTACTCGAACGTCCCGTCCTTTTTGTGAACGCAATCGATAAAACTGCCGACGCCGGGGATCCACGGGAGGATGACGACGTTTTGGCGGTGTTCGCCCATATTTTTGAAGTATTTTTCAATCAGAGCCCAAAAATCGTCGCTCATATATTCCACATTGTGATATTTGGCGACGTTGCCGGCGCTCCACCAATTTGTCATATAGAGATGGCGAGTATCGGGCAATTCGAATGCGAAAACGGTCAGCGCGACGGGCAGGTCGAAGGAGACAGAGTCGCTTTTGATGTAAATTGAACCCTTGTATTCGCCCGCCGGGGTTCCTTTTGGGACGCGAAGGGTTACCCAAATCCCGAGGGTTTCGTTTGCTTTTAACGAGACGACAGATTCGTCGTAGAGAATCTCCGGGATATCGCAGGGCGCTTTTCGAACGACGATGTCGTCGGCGTCGGGGGTGTTTTTCGTAATGTGAAGGGGTTCGATTCGACGGATACGAATGTTTTCTAGGCCGATTTTGGCGCCCGACGCCTCGCAAATTAAGTTGGAGGGAGCAATCGACAAATTGGGGGCGTCCTCGTCGCAGCGAAGAGCAAACTGGGCGGATTCGTATTCGTTAGAGGCGGCGGACAGGGTTAGCGGAGCGATTTCGCGCGGCGCGGCGTCGGAGAATATTTTCTCGTGAACGTCGACTGGCCAGACGGAAATCGACTCGGCGCTCGCGAGGCCGGGGAGACCCAACGTCAACGCCAGCGCGATTAGCAAAAACGGTCTGAATAGGGTTTTCATAGGAAACTTTCCAAAGGATGCGAGAAAATCTGTCTCGCGCGTCAAGCGCGAACGGGAGCGCTAAGCAACGCGCGTCAACGATTGTACCAAAAATGGAACGGGTTCGCTTTACCCCCTCGAAAAAAAAATGGGTCGCGCTATAATGAATCGCGTTTTCCGCGCAGGGAGAAAGAGTCGGTCGAGGTCGAATCCGAGACGGACGGCGCCCCCGAGTTATTTGGGGACGCGAACGGTTATGGCGCAGTGCGTTATCGCAACGAGGCGAGCGCCGAGGGGCGCGCCCCTTTCGGCTGTCAGAGTTTTAGTCGCGCAAGAGCGGAGTATTTTCAGGAATGAACGAGCGTTATCCTCATTTGAAAGCGGACGATCCGGAAGTCTACGACCTCATTCAACGTCAAGCGAAATTAGAAAGCGCCACGTTGAAAATGATCGCTTCGGAGAGCTACGCGACAATCGACGTTTTGGAAGCCTGCGGTTCGATTTTCACGAACAAGTATTGCGAAGGTTATCCCGGCGCTCGATATTACGAGGGCAACGAGGTAACGGACGCGCTGGAGAATCTCGCGATCGAGCGAGGCAAGGCGCTATTTGGTTGCGAGCATATGAACGTTCAGCCGTACTCGGGCTCTCCGGCGAACGCGGCCGTTTATCGCGCGCTCCTGAATCCCGGCGATAAAGTAATGGGCGTTCCCGTGTCCGACGGCGGTCACCTTACACACGGGTGGAAAGTTAGTTTTTCCGGTAAAGACTACGCGCAGATTCCGTATCGACCGAACCAAGAAACGGGTCGTCTCGATATGGACGAAGTTCGGGAAATCGCGCTTCGCGAGCGTCCGAAGATGATTTGGGCGGGGATGAGCGCGTATCCTTTTAAATTGGACTACGCCGCTTTCGCGGAAATCGCAAAGGAGGTCGACGCGTATTTGGTCGCGGACATAGCGCACATTAACGCGCTTATCGTCGCGGGAGTTCATCCGGATCCGGTTCCGTATTGCGACGTCGTAACGAGCACGGCGCACAAGATGTTGCGCGGACCTCGCGCCGGTTTCATTATGAGCAAGACGGCGGATCGCTACCGAGAGAAATATCGACCGGAGAGCAAGTGGAACCTCGCGGAATTAATCGATCGAGGGGTTTTCCCGACGATGCAGGGCGGACCGCACATGCACGCGGTCGCGGCGATGGCGACCGCGTTCAAATACGCCGGCACGGACGAGTTCAAGCGATATGGCGAACAGATTGTGAAAAACGCGAAGGCGCTGTGCGACGCATTGGAATCGCTCGGTCGTCCGATCGCGGGGGGCGGGACGGAAACGCACCTGCTTCTGCTCGATTTCCGCAAGGAAGAATTTACGGGAAAGGACGCCGCGAAAGCGCTCGCCAAGTGCGGAATTATCGCGAACTTCAATATGGTGCCGGGCGACACGCGCTCGCCTTTTAAGACGAGCGGAGTTCGTTTGGGAACGCCGTCGCTCACGAGCGCGGGCATGAAAGAGGACGATATGAAAAAGGTGGCGCAGTGGATCGATCGAGTTTGTTCGAGTATCGATCGGATCGACGAGGTCGCCCCCGCGATTCGCGCCGAAATCGCGGAATTTTGCTCCGGGTTTAAGTTTCCCGGTATTTCCGACTAACAGTTCCCGTTCTTAACGCGGTCTTATTTGAATCGTCGCCGCGCGCCTCGCGCCGTATGGCGACGATTTTTAGTTTTATCAAGGTATCGATAGATGGCGAAATACGACGAAAACACGGATCTAGACGAATTGCTTTTGGGAGTCGAGCAAGGGGACGTCCGCGCGCTTTGCGAACTGGCTTGGCGCCACCGCTTGGGAACCGGAGTCGAGAAGGACGAAAAACGATCCTTCGAGCTTTTTCTCGAGGCTTCGAAAACGAACGATCCGGACGCGTTGAACAACGTTGGGTTTTGCTACGATAATGGGGTTGGAGTCAAGGCGGACGTTCAACTGGCAAATCGGCTTTATCGCAAGGCGGCCGAATTGGGAAGCGCCGCGGCGATGAACAATCTCGGTTGGAACTACTTGAACGGAGTTGGAGTGAAGAAGAGTCCTAGCGCGGCGGTTCGTTGGTTTCAAAAGGCGGCGGAAAAGGAATTCGCGCAGGCGCAGAACAATCTCGCGCACTGTTACCAAAACGGTTTGGGCGTGAAGAAGGACTTCGAGAAAGCGAATCGGTGGTACGAGGCGGCGCGCGCCAACGGCTCTTACGAGGCTTGCGTTAACCTTGCGTGGAACTATCAGATGGGCAACGGTTGCAAGATCGATCACGCGAAGGCGATCGCTTTGTACGAAACGGCCGCGGAGCGGGGAGTGGCGAGCGCGCAGTGCAATCTTGGATACGCTTATTTGTACGGACTTGGCGTGGAGCGAGACTGCGACAAGGCGTTTAAACTTTATTCCGCGGCCGTCGAACAAGGTTTTCCGGAGGCGTTCGGTCCGCTCGCGGTCTGTTACGAACAGGGTTACGGAACCGCGAGAGACGAAGGAAAGGCGCGGGAAATTTATCGCGTCGCGGCCGCGCGGGGCGATCGCAACGCGGCCGAACGGTTGCGTTTTTTAGAGAAGGACGTCGCGAATCGTTTGGACGCCGCGATTCGTTCGGGAAAACCGAGAACAATCCGCTAGTTTGATTTTTCGAGCGCTTCGGTTTTCGGACTCGATTTGCAGGATAGGTCGCAGATTCCGCGCAAGGGATCGCATTGGGGAAAGTCCTCCGGGTTTTGTCGCGCGAGATTTAGCAACTCGTCGACGAATCGACGCGACGCTCCGCAACATTCGGCTTTCCGGAACGAGACGCTTAATTCGTCGCAAGTCGCGCGAAGTTCTACGTCGAGATCCCAGATCGTTTCCATATTGTCGAAAAAGAACCCGATCGGCGAGACGATTACGGAACGGAGTCCGGGATTGTTCTTTTTGAATTGGCGTAAAAAATCGCTCGGGCTAGGTTCCAGCCATGGGATCGCGGGGGAACCGCTTCTGCTTTGAAAGGCGAACCCCGCGGTCAGATTCTCGCGATTAAGTTCGCGCTCTAGGTCTTCCGGCAAACGGTCGCCAATTTTTAGAAAATCGATTTTCTCTAGTTTTCTTCCGCCGAAACCCGGCGCGCTCAACATTTCTCGGAGCGCCGTCGCCGCGAGCGTAACGAGTTGGCGCCGATATTGGGACGTTATCCCGTCTACGGTCGGCAAGGAATGCGCCGTAAAAAGAAGGAGACGTCGAGTGGGTTCTTCGCGATCGGAATCCGAGAATAGATTGCATTCCAAGTCGTCCATTGCCAGCGCTTTTAATAGTTCGTCGGCAACGGCCAGGCTCGCGACCGGTCGATCGAAAAAGGGAGGAACAAACGCGAGTCGAAGGTTTCGCGCGAATGGTTTCGAGCGCCGACAAAGAGCCTCTAGAACCGCCTTTCTGTATCGCGCGCAACTTTGCGTCGATCCGAGCGGGGACGTCGCGAAGACGAGGACGCTGGCGATTTTGTCTTTTTCCGCTTGGGCGAGAGCGTCGTCAAACGTCGGAGGCGAGAATAAATTGCCCCAATACAAGTGAGGAGCGTTCTCCGATTCGCGCGAACCTTCTTTCAGTTTGGTAAGGAAATCGCGGCATTCCTGGGGAAGAGGACTTTTTCCTCCGAATCTCTCGTATCGTTCGCGAACGACGTCGCGTCTCGCGCGCGGGACTCGCTTTCCTTGCAGAACGCGATCCAAAAAAGGATCGACGTCCTCCGTTTTTTCGGGACCTCCATAAGAGGCGAGTAGAATGGCGTCGAACATCGCAAACTCCAAAGTATAGTTTAAATATGACGATTATAACAAACGCAAGGGTCGCATTGCGTCAAAAACCGTTAAAAAGGGACGTTTACCGCCGTTCCCCTTTTTCATATCGCAAGACGCGAGTATAATTTTGTCCAAAATTTGACGCGTATCGCGTCGTGGAATCGCAAGCGCCCTTAAATTCGGCTTTAGCGCCGAGGATTTTTTGTTATGCCAACAACCGATTTGTACTTCAATCCGGAACTTGAAACGGCGTCGCAAGACGAGATCGTCGCGATGCAAAACGAGCGCCTTAAGGAAAAGGTTCGCTACGTAGTCGCCAACAATCCCTATATGCGCGATCTTTACGCGAAGGCCGGGGTTGTCGTCGAAGATTTTCGCGGTATCGAGGATATGGACAAGCTTCCGATCATCGCGAAGGCGAACTTTCGGGAAACGTATCCGTTGGGCATGTGTTGCGTTCCGAAGGACTCCATTCGCGAGATGCACATGTCGAGCGGCTCGACGGGCACGCCGGTCGTAATGCCCTACACGATCGCGGACTTGAACCAGTGGGCGGAGTGTATGGCGCGTTGTTTGCGGATGTCGGGGGCTCGTCCCGGGGATCCGATGCAAATTATGCCGTCTTTCGGACTTTTCAACGGCGGATTCGGAATGTACCACGGCGCTCGCGCCGCGGGTTTGTTCGTCATTCCGACCGGTTCCGGCAACACGGAGCGTCAGATTCGGTTGGCTCGCGACTTTAACACGCGAGTGTTCGGAGCGGTCATTTCCTACACCGGTCGTTTGATCGAGGTTATGGAGAAAATGAACGTCGAACTTCCGAGTTTGAAGATCGGTATTTTCGGGGCGGAAACGGTAACGACCGCGATGATGCAGAAGATTTCGGCCCGATTGAATATCGACGTTTTTAATATTTATGGAATGACGGAGACGGGCGGAGTCGGCACGTTGGGAATGGACTGCCGCGATCACTCCGGAATTCACGTTTGGGAAGACCACTATTATCTCGAAGTGGTCGACCCCGTCACAAAGAAAGTTTTGCCGGACGGCGAGGTGGGCGAGTTGGTCGTGACGTCGCTGACGCGCGAGGCTCTTCCGGTGATACGTTTCAAAACTGGCGACTTGACGCGCATTCTTTCCCGCGAGAAGTGCGCTTGCGGTCGATCCCACGTTCGAATCGATCAGATATCGGGTCGAACGGACGATATGCTCATTATCAAGGGCGTCAACTTCTTCCCGTCTCAGGTCGAGCAAGCTTTGATGGAGATTCCGGGGGTTCATTCGGAATACCAGATTATTATGGAGGAGAAGGACGGAGTCAACGATATTCACATTCTCGTCGAAGCTGAAGAGGGCGTGACCGGCTACACGGTCGAAAAACGTCTTAAGGAGCGATTGGGCTTCTCCCCGAAGGGGGAAGTCTTGCCGATCGGTTCCCTACCGCGCGTCGACGGCAAAGCGGTTCGCGTAGTTCGCAGAAAACTCGACTGAGAGTTCGCGCTCAGAGATTTCGTTTGCGAGAGCTAAATGAAAACGACTCGTTCGGAGACGCGTCCGAGCGAGTCGCTTTTTATTGGTCATTGGACTCGACTATCTTCGGGTTCCGACGTTCCTTTGGGGCGCGGCGGCGGTTTTCGCTCTGTTCGCGACGGGATTTGAAGAGGCGGTTTGTCGGGGTTGTTTTTTCGCGGAGGGGAATTTCGCGGGATCGGTAACGAGGGTCGCGGTTGTTCCATTTTCGGCGACGATCGTTTTTTGATCCAGTAGCGAGAACTGCTCGTCGCGGACTTCTTTTGTCCACGATTGGTCGACCGAACCTTCTATGTTCCAAGCTCCCTTATTGACGGCGACTTTTTCGAAAGTGAGATCCGTCTTGCTTTTTCCGTTCGCGCCCATTTTGCGCATATAGGTGGGCTGGAGATCTTTAAGACTTAAGAGCACCGTGATCGATTTGAATTGTTGCGCGTCTCGAGCGTATCGCGGGAACGCCTCGATCCAAACTTCGCTCTTACGCTTTTTTTCGGGGGTAACGATACGGAGGTAAAAGCGATCTTTCAACGCGTCGGCTTTCGCGACGAAGAAAAGGGGGAATTGCCCGTTGTCCATCGTCAGATCGATATCTTGTTCGTCTTCGGGAATCTTATAGACGACGGCTTTCTTATTTTGGAAATCGTATTGAACGAGGGACTTACCATCTAGAACGACTTGCCACTCGTTCTTTCCTTCCTTCCAAGTTCCCTCCGGTTTTGCGTCGGTGTACTCGAATTCGCCTTTGACGTGGTAGGAGAGTTTGTTTGGGGTGATGAATCGGAATTCTCCCCATGTGTGAGCGACGGGGCGCTTGGCGTCTTGTTGGAGAGCGCCGTCGAATTCTCGCATATGAACGGAGCAAGCGACGCGTTTGATATCTTTTCCGTATTCCTCCCATCGGGTCAGAAATTCGTCGAGTTTTTGGGTTTCTTCTTCCGAAGGTTTGTAGTCGGCCGGCGGTTGGACAATGGCGCTTTTGACTTTATCTTCGGCGATGTAGCCTCCTTGAGCGTTGTTCGTCGCCCGAGCTTGGGGAACGGCGCTTTGGGCCGATTTCGTCGCCGCGGCGCTCGTTTGTTCCGCCGTTTGAGGGACGTCGAGTCGCGCGGGGGCGCCGTTCGCTTGAAGGGGACGATCGGTTTGGGGCGCGACGTAGTTGTCGAATCCCTGCGCGAACGCGGACGCGGTCGCGAAGAACGTTGCGATGAAGAGCGCCGTCGAAACCGACGCCGAAAATCTGTTGTATAACATATCTTCCCCGACTTGCTCGGCGATAAGCGACGAAACGTCCCGGTGAGTCGCTTCGTCGACGGACGATAATTAGCTCAAAATCCAAAACGACCAAGTTCAAACACGAAAGGACAAGGACGCTCGAGTGAGCATAGTTCTTTTGGACTTTCTCGTAAAGACCGATTTTTGAGTTGGCGGGTCGGTCGGATCGTTCCCGGGTTTTTTGAAAAAAATGTCGATTCGCCCCTTGATAAAAGCTCGAACGCGCCTATAATTTGCGCGTTGACCATTTGGAGGATAAGCGAATGGCTAGCGGCCTCATTGGAAATGAGGTGCCCTTAACGGGGTTGCGGGTTCGAGTCCCGTGTCCTCCGCTTTTGACGAGTCGCGTTTTGCGGCTCGTTTTTTTATGTCTTCTTCGCCCCGACTTTTTTCGTCGGCGCTCCCGCGTCTTTCTTCTTTTTCTCTTCGCGCTTTTTCTTTTTTCGCGCGACTTGATTTTTCCCTTGAAACGCTCATACTTATAGCGAGCGCCGTTCGTGTTCGTTTCGTTGGCGCCCGATTTCAGATCCGCGTCTTTAAGGAGCGTCGAAGCAAGATGCGAACTCGACTTTCGTTTATCGCGCCTTTGATTTTTGTTTTTTCTTTCTCGGCGATTCAACGCGAGACGTTCGGGGCGGAGCCCGCGGGGATTCCGGCGGACGTCGCTCCTTTCGTTTCTTCGCCGTCCGAGACGATTAATATTTGGTCCGAACTTCCGCCCGGGGGTATTCCGGAAGAAATTCAACCGGAAGAATGGAAAGACGTCGGAGACAAATACCACAGCGTTTTCATTTTTAACGTATCGATTCCAACGCTCGCGTTTTACCCGGCGGACAAGCCGAACGGGGCTTGCGTTCTCGTTTTTCCTGGAGGCGGTTATTCTTCGCTCGCCTACAACTACGAGGGGGTCGATATCGCGAAGCGATTCAACCAAATGGGGGTTTCCGCTTGCGTTTTGAAATATCGGATACCTAGCCGTTCGGGACAACCTCGCTATTGGGCGGCGCTCCAAGACGCGCGGCGCGCGATTCGCGTCGTTCGCTCTCGCGCGAAGGAATGGAAAATCGATCCGAATAAAGTTGGCGTTCTCGGTTTTTCGGCGGGGGGACATTTGGCGATCGCAATGGCGAACGAGTCGGCGACGGTCGCTTACGAACCGACGGACGAGATCGACAAAATCGATCCGAAGCCTAATTTTGCCGTTCCGATTTACCCGGGCTATCTCATTGAAGACGCGAACGAGATCGACGAATTGAAGCTTTCCGAAGCGATTCATATCGATCCGACTGCTCCGCCTCACTTTATCGCGGTCGCTTCGGACGACGCCAATCGCGGATTCGCTTCGGCGATTTTTTACTGCGAACTGAAGAAGCAAGGGGTTCCCGCCGAACTCCATATTCCGCTCGAGGGCGGGCACGGATTTGGAATACGCGAAGATAAAGTTCCCGCGAACAAGTGGATCGATCAGTGCGAGGACTGGCTTCGCGTTATAAAAATGATTCCTTGAAATTTGAACGTTATTCTTTTTCCTTTATGGGAACGTCGACGATGCGCATTTTATCAACAGTTTGCTTTTTTGTTTCCCTGGGGATTTTCGTTTCCATTGTCAACGCGGAGGACGGAGTTCAAGGGATTCCCTCCGAGGTCGCGCGCTATGTCTCCGCGCCGCAAGTTACGCTGAATCTTTGGCCGGGGACGCCTCCGGGCGGGATTCCGGAAACGATTGGCGAAGAGAAATGGGAGCCGGGAAAGGAAACGCCTCCCATCGTGAGAATTAGTTCCGTATCGATTCCGACGCTGGCGTTTTACCCCGCCAAGAATCCGACCGGCGCTTGCATCGTCATTTTTCCCGGAGGCGGGTACAATATATTGGCGTACAATCACGAGGGATCCGAGATCGCGGACTGGCTCAATAGCATAGGGGTATCGGCGGTCGTAGTGAAATATCGCGTTCCTCGTCGTTCCGATTTACCGAAGCTTTGGGCTCCCCTTCAAGACGCTCAACGCGCGATAAGAATAACGCGCTCGCGCGCCGCGGAGTGGAAGATCGATCCGGAGAAGATTGGGGTTCTCGGTTTTTCCGCGGGCGGTCATTTAACGGTTTGCGCCGCGCTCGACTACGCGACGAAGACCTACGATCCCGTCGACGCGATCGACGAAATCGATTGTCGTCCCAATTTTGCCATTCCAATTTATCCGGCGTATCTAATGGACGACGAAAAAGATTTCAGCGCCGATTCCCAACTTTCCGAATCGGTTCGCATCGACGGCAACGCTCCTCCGACTTTTATCTCAGTCGCGAACGACGACGCCAATCGCGGCGCGGCCGCAGCTCGGTTCTATATTAAAATGAAAGAGGCCGGGGTTCCCTGCGAGATTCATATTCCGGTCAAAGGGGGGCACGGCTACGGAATACGAGAGGACAAAGGGGTCGCCGCGCAGTGGAACAAGAACTGCGAGAATTGGCTTCGCGCGCTCAATATTATTCCCTAACTCAATATTTCCTTTTAACGCGAAACGCGAATCCCGCGGCGGAGGTTGAAATGTCCGCGATCGGTTTGGACAAGCCCGTAATGACATCATCGCTTGTTTCGCCAATGCTTCCTTCGAAGAAAAACGTTTTTCAGCTAAAGTTTCCCCGCTATTCGCTCGGGGAGGAAATAGCCAATTCGATAACGCACGGAATCGGCGCTTGTTTGTCGGTCGCCGCCTTGGTCTTGTTGATCGTGAAGGCGGCGACGTCGGCTCCGACGGGACGGGTTGGCGGGTACGTGGTCGGGTATGCGATTTTTGGCGCGTCGCTTGTTTTCCTTTACGCGATTTCGACGCTGTACCACGCGTTTCCCCCGTCGAGAACGAAGAGCGTTTTTGGACGACTCGACCATTCCGCCATTTTCTTTCTCATCGCGGGCACGTACACCGCCTACTGCCTTGGACCGATTTACGGCGCGGCGGGTTGGTGGACGTTCGGTACGATATGGTCGCTCGCCACGATCGGGATCGTCGCTTATTGCGCGTACGAGAAACGAGCGCGCGCGTTCGCGTTGGCGCTTTATCTCACAATGGGCTGGTTCGCTGTGTTCGTTTGCCGACAGATATTCGCGTCGATTCCTCCGATCTCTTGGATCCTTCTTTTGGTAGGGGGCGGTTCGTACACGTTGGGAGTCGTTTTCTTTATGATGAAGAAACAACGTTGGACCCATTCCGTTTGGCATCTATTCGTTCTAGGCGGTAGCGTAACGCACTTTTTCTCGCTGTACTGGGCGATTTGAGTTCTTCTGGACAACGGAGCGTCGACGAGAGGGACGTTTTTTCCGGAAAAACGGGGAGGCCCTCTTGTCATGCCGGGTCTTTCGATTAGAATGGACGGAACGCTCAGCGCGGTCGGGGGCTTCGAGTCTCGCGTCGGCGCGTCGCGTTCAAACAACGTTTAGCGGGCTCGTCCAGCGGCGAGTCCATTGATAAGGTAAAGGTAGTTCGATGCCTAAAATTAAAACCCACAAGGGCGTTGCCAAGCGTTTTCGCGTTACCGCCAACGGTAAAGTCAAACACCGCCACAGCGGCACGAGCCATTTGGCTTGGCGTATGGACAGCAAGCGCGTCCGCAATCTTCGCGGAACCGCTCCGGTCGCCACTTGCGAAGAGAAGAGATTGATTAAAGCGCTCGGCAAAGGCGGTCTTTGATCGACTCCTTGGCGCCGCGAGCAGAAGCGGCGCGCGGTTCGCGCGCTTCCCGTTCGCGTCGGGAAGACCAGCGCGTTTTCTGAAGACGGGTCGTTAACGCCGAACGCAAGTCGTTCGGGGCCCGATTTTCGCAAGAAGTCGAATCGCGACGCGACGCCTCCGGGGCGGTTCGTTTCGACCGAGTTATCCGATAGGATTGACAGCAATGAGAGTTACCAAAGGCGCGGCTCGTCGTCGAGCCAAGAAGAGACTGTTCAAGCGAACCAAGGGGTTCCGCGGCGGACGCGGAAATCTTTTGCGCTCCATGAAGGAAACCGTTTTGCGAGCGGACGTGTTCGCGACGCGCGACCGACGAGTTCGCAAACGAGATTTCCGCAAGCTGTGGATCATCCGCATTAACGCGGCGGTTCGCATGCGCGGGCTTCGCTACAGCCAGTTTATTTCCGGTCTTAAGAAAGCGAACGTTGTTCTCGACCGCAAGATGCTCGCCGACTTGGCGGTTTTCGACGAGAAGGCGTTCTCCGAGATCGTCGCCGTCGCGAAAGAGGCGCTCGGTCTTTGATTCTAACGCGCGTTAAGAGCGCGACGTTTTCTACGGTACGGCAAAAAGAGCGCGTCGGATCGAGTCCGACGCGCTTTTTTCTCGAAAGTTTTTTCTCGTATTCCCGCGACAAATTTGACGTCGCCTTAGGTTTCGTTTACAATGGAGGCGTTTCGTCGAGCGCGGCTCGACGATATCGCGCCTTTTAAGTGGACAACGACGCTATGGACGAAGCCTTGAGTTCGTGGAGCGGATGCGCTCTCTACCTAGTATTTCCGGCGATCCTAGCGCCTTTTTTCGTCGCGAGTCTTTTTTTTAAAACGTTTCCGACGAAGCGTCTCGCAATCTTGCTCGGGATAGTCGCGCTCGCGCCCTCCATCTCTTTTCTTTTGGGCGAGGAGTACGTTCCTATAAGCGCGGTTTTCGCGTTGGACGCGATACTGGTCGTCGCGCTACTTGCGGATTTCTGGACCGCGGCGCTTAAGGGTCGCGGCGTGACAATGTCGCGTCGCGCCGAGACGATCGCGTCGCTCGACAATCCTCTCGAAGTGGAGATAATCGCGCAAAATCGGACTTCGCGTCCGATAACGCTCGATATCGCGGACGATTCTCGTCCCGAGTCGCGCTCGCTTCCCTCTCGTTCAAACGACGATCTTTTGACGATTCGAGAGAACGACGCCGACGAGTTTGGCAAAAACGATTATTCTCATTTTTCTCAACGAACAATCGAACCGGGGGAACAGGAAACGCTTTCTTACGGGCTTGTGTGGAAACGTCGAGGCGAGTTTCGCTTAGAATTCGTCGCGGCTCGTTTCGGAAGCGCCGCCGGTTTCTGGCGCAAATACGTTAAATATTCTTGCGAGTCGGTCTTTAAGGTCTATCCCAATTTGTGTCGTTTGGAACAGTTTCAGACGATGGGTCGGGCGAGCCTTTTGTTTTTACTAGGCGTTCGCCAAATGAGACGCGTTGGGCAGGACGCGGAATTCGAGCGCCTTCGCGACTATACCCAAGACGATCAGTACAAGTTTATCGATTGGAAGGCGACGGCTCGTCGGAACAAGTTGATCGTGCGCGATTTTCAAACGACGCGCAATCAACGAGTTATTATTATGATCGACGCCGGTCGGACGATGATGAACGTTTCGGGAACGTCCACGCTTTTCGACGCGGCGCTCAACTCGTCGCTTGCCTTGGCTTATATCGCGCTGAAACAGGGAGACGAAGTCGGACTTCTGATCTTTTCAAGCGAAACGCGTCGATTTGTTCCTCCTCGCGGGGGCGTTTCGCACATGAGCGCGTTGATACGCGGGGCGTTCGACGTTTTTCCGGAACGGCGCGAGTCTCGTTACGATCTCGCGTTCGAGTACTTGGCGAGAAATTCTCCGAAACGAGCGCTGGTCGTTTTGGCGACGAACGTTCTCGACGAGCGGAACTCCGATCTTATCGAGCGGTCGCTGATCAATCTCGCGGGGGCGCACTTACCGCTCGGTCTTTTCCTTCGCGAGCATTCGTTGTTCGATCCGTTGGAACGATACCAAGAAATTGAACGATTAAGCGCCCTTGAGCCGGAAGAGTTCGAGGAAGATGAATTGAAGACGCGAAAGCCGAATCGCTTGGCGCTTTGGCTAGAGCGCTTTGGTTCGGAACGCGAGCCCGCCGACGAAATCGATCGGCTCTTTTGGCGGGATTCTTCGGACGAAGGTTCTCGCGACGAGCTTCTTTATCGCGCGGGGGCGGCGGCGGAGATCATTAATTGGCGTAAAAAGACGCTTCGAACGCTCGAAGCGAAGGGAGCGCTGACGCTCGACGTATTTCCGGAAGACGCGGCGACCCCATTGATAAACAAGTATTTGGAAATTAAGGCGAGGCGCTTGTTATAGGCTCCTCGTTTGGAAATCGAGTTTGACGACGACGCGCGAGCGCCTTTTCGCTCGAGATCGTCGCGTTTTGAACATAGGGAAGACAATATGAAACGATCGCTTATTACGAGCTTTGTTTTGGCGACGTTATTCGCCGTTTGCGGCTCGCTCGTCGCGCGCGCGGAAGACGAGGCGTCGTCGGATCCCTCGTTGCTCGCCGTTGGACTACAGGTGGAGAATTTGCGGAACCCGGTCGGGGTCGGCGTCGCCAATCCGAGATTGAGTTGGGCGTCTCGGCCGGTAACGCGAGAGGATTCTTACGACAAAAAGCAGACCGCGTACCAGATCCTCGTCTCTTCGTCGCCGGAGGCGCTGGAGGCGGACAACGGAGATCTTTGGGATTCCGGGAAGGTCGAATCGGACGCCTCGCTTTATATCGAATACGCCGGAGCGCCTTTAAAGTCGTTCCAGCATTGCTATTGGAAAGTCCGAGTCTGGGACAACGAAGGGGACGTTGGTCCTTGGAGCGCCGGAGGTACGTGGATTCAGGGAATCGACGAGAAAGATTGGCAAGCTCAATGGATTGGTCAACCCGAGGAGGTTCGCCCCGACGTAGATTTTAGCGGGGCGTCTTGGATCACCGCCGCAACGGAGAAGGAGACCGACGCGGGACTCGCGCCGGAGTATTTCCGCAAAGAATTTGAAATCGATCTTCCCGCAGAGGAATTCGAAGCGCAGAACGCGTACGGAACGCTTTATTACGCGGCGTGCCAAAAGTTCGAAATTTTCGTAAACGGGAAGAGAGCGGGGCATTCGATCGGGATGGTATTCAATCCGGATCAAGCTCGATCGATCGACGTTTCGGAATACCTCGTTCCGGGTAAAAACGTAGTGGCTTTCGTCGTCGCCAACGAGACGAAGCGCCCCAACGGAACGAAGTTTGGAGACGGGACGTTTTATCCGACGGCGCTGATTGCCAAATTGTTCGTCGGAACGTTGGACAAATCGAACGCCCCTTCGAATTTGCCGGTTCCGAATCGTTTCGGCAAGCCCAATGCCGCAACGATAACCGTAGGCACGGACTCGACTTGGCTGTCGTCCGTAGACGGCGGGGACAATTGGAACGGCCTCGAATTTGACGCGTCTTCTTGGAAGGCTTCGAAAATCGCTTTCGAGGAACTCGACGAGACTCCTTGGGGCAAGTTGCGCCGACGAACGGAGACTGTTTCCCCTTGCTTCCAAAAGAGTTTCGAGGTTAAAAAGCCGGTCGCTCAAGCGACGCTGGCGATATGCGCCCCCGGGCTTTTCGAGGCTTATCTCAACGGGGAGAAAGTTGGCGATCAACTTCTGACCCCGTCGTTTACGCGTTACGATCGTCGAATTCTTTACAACATTCTCGATCTTACCGACGCGTTCCAGAAGTCGAGCGATCCGAATTGCGAACTTCAATTTGTTCTTGGACATAGTTGGTACGACGTTCGCTCGATCGTAACGTGGAACTTCGACGCGGCTCCGTGGCGCGATTTTCCGCGCGTTTTGGCGCAACTGGAAGTCGTTTACGAAGACGGAACGAGCGAGACGATCGCGACCGATCCGACGTGGACCTACTCGACCAGCCCCGTGTTGTTCGATTGCGTTCGTCAAGGCGAAATCGTGGACGGCGCTTGGGAGCGCGAGATCTTGGGGAACGCGGTCGTCGTTCCGGCCCCGCTTGGCGAACCTAAGATGGTCGCTCAGAAAGTCGCGGTTTCTCGCGCGTTGCAAGGCTACTCGGCGAAGAGCGTTAAACAGGTAAAAGATGGCGTTTGGGTCGTCGATATGGGACAGAATAACGCCGGTTGGGCACGGATTCGACTTAGCGGTCAAAAGAAAGGAGACGTGGTTCGGTTTAGGTATTCCGAACGGGTCGTCGAATCTGGCGAAATCGAGCGCCACGATATCGACCAACACTTCATGGAAGGAACGCCCGCTTACACGACGGGTTTTAAAGGCGGTTTCCAAACCGACTTCTATTTCTGCAACGGCGAGGAGGAAGAATTTTTCGAGCCGCGGTTTACCTATAACGGTTACCAATATATCGAAGTCGTCGGTTTGCGCGAAGAGCCGAAACCGGAGGATTTCCAAGGGCAAATGGTCGGAACCGATTTCCGACTCGCCTCTTCGTTCGTTTGCTCGAACGATCTCCTAAACAAGTTGCAAGAAGCGACGATTCGCTCGTATCGCAACAATTTTGTCGCGGGTTACCCGACCGACTGTCCGCATCGCGAAAAGAACGGCTGGACGGGAGACGCTCAGTTGGCTTGCGAGTTGGCGCAGTACAACTTTGAAAACACGGCCGGTTACGAGAAGTGGCTGGACGATATTTGCGACGAGCAGAAATCGAACGGCGACGTTTGCGCGATTATTCCGACGGGAGATTGGGGCTATCCTTGGGGCAACGGTCCGGCTTGGGACTCGGCGCTCGTTATGATTCCCTGGTACGTCTATCTTTATCGCGGAGACAAGAAGATTCTCGAGACGTCGTACGAATCGATGAAGAAGTACGTCGACTACACTTCGACTCGCGAGCGGGACAACGGTCTTGTTTATCACGGTCTTAGCGACTGGGTGTACGCGAAGACGAACACTCCGGTCGAGGTAACGTCGACGGGTTATTATTACGTCGACGCTAAGATTGTCGCTCAAACCGCGAAGATTCTCGGGAAAGCCGAGGATTTTGAGAAGTATTCGCAACTCGCGAATCGAATCCGCGACAATTACAACGCGGCGCTTTATCAAGGAGACGGGGCGTATTCGATCAATAGCCAAACGTCGGAAAGTTGCGCGATTCACCAAGGATTTTCGAAGACGCTTTCCCAAGAGGATCAAGCCTCCGTTTTCGCGCGTCTTTGCGAGAACGTCGGCAAGGCTGACGGACATTTCGACGTCGGTATTCTTGGCGCGAAGTATATTCTTAGGACTCTTAGCGAAGGCGGACGAACCGATCTCGCGCTTCAAATGATGCTTCAAGAAAGCAAGCCCGCGATGGCCGACTGGATTCGTCGGGGCGCCGGAACGTTGTGGGAAGATTGGGGCGAGGGCTCCTCTCGGAACCACATTATGTTCGGAGACTTCAGCGCTTGGCTTTTCCAATCGCTCTGCGGTATCAAATTGAACGGGGCTCCCGACGTTGTCGTCGCGGAGACTTCGCCGGAGAGCGTCGCCTTCAAGAGATTCGTCGTCGAGCCCAAATGCACTAAAGCGGAAACGACCGCCCCGGGACAAGATCCGATAACGAGCGCTCGCGGGTTTGTCGAAACGCCCTATGGTCCGATTCTCGTCGACTGGAAACGGGACGACGAAAAGAACGAACTGACGGTTCGCGTCGGAGTTCCGGTCAATACGACGGCGACGGTAATCCTTCCCGTTGGCGACGATCAGAAACTCGAAATCACCAAAGGCGCGGAGGGCGCCAAGCCGGTCGAAACGTCCAAGCCGAACGTCGTTTCTTACGAAATAGGCTCCGGTTCTCGCGTCTTTTCGATTTCCCCGAAATAAGCGCGAAATTGGTTCCTTTTAACCGTAACGAGGACAACTAAAAAGACGGCGCGATCGTTCGTCGCGCCGTTTTTTCTTTTCGTTTTCCCCATAGAGTTCGCGATTAGCGAAAAGGTTTTATTAATGGCGAGTCTTAATAATCTCGACCTCGCGGTATTGGCGCTCTTCTTTATGTCGACCCTTTTTATCGGTTGGCGAACGATGCGCAAGGCGGGTCAAAGTTCATCGGAGTTTTTCCTATCGGGTCGTTCGATTCCGTGGTGGCTGCTGGGTTTTTCGCTCGTGGCGACGACGTTTTCCGCCGACACGCCCAACCTTGTCACCGATATAGTTCGCAAGAACGGGGTTGCGGGAAATTGGTGCTGGTGGGCATTTTTGCCAACCGGTTTAACGACAGTTTTTATCTACGCGAAATTATGGCGCAAGTCGGGCGTAACGACGGATATCGAGTTTTACGAACTACGGTATAGCGGTAAGTCGGGGGCGTTCGTGCGAGGATTTCGGACACTCTATCTCGGGCTAATCGTCAACACGTTCATTATGGCGTCGGTAACGCTCGCGATCATCAAGATTTTTGGCGTGATCCTCGGTTTCTCGCCGCTAATGACGACGCTGATCGCGGGAACGGTAACGGTGATATTTACGGCGGTCGGAGGGTTTTCGGCGGTACTTTGGGCGGACTTCGTACTGTTCATCGTGGCGATGGCGGGTAGTATTGCGGCGGCGATCGTGGCGGTCAAATTACCGGAGGTTGGGGGACTTTCCGGTTTGTTCTCGCATCCGGAGGTCGCGTCGAAATTGTCCTTCTTCCCCGATTTTTCCGATCATAAATCGGTTTTGACGCTTCTCGCGATTCCGCTCGTTGTTCAATGGTGGAGCGCGTGGTATCCAGGAGCGGAACCTGGCGGCGGGAGCTACACGGCGCAGCGCATGCTGGCGGCGAAGACTCCGGCGCACGCGGTCGGGGCAACGTTCTTCTTCAATGCGTGCCACTACGCGGTTCGTCCTTGGCCTTGGATACTTGTCGCGCTGGCGTCGATCATAATTTTCCCGAACTTGGACGCGCTCAAGGCGGCGTTTCCCGATTTGCCTTCCGGCGTGAACGTCAACGACGACTTGGCTTATCCGGCAATGATGACGAAGTTGCCGCACGGGATTTTAGGAATAGTCGTCGCTTCTTTGTTCGCGGCGTATATGTCGACGATCGCGACGCACCTGAATCTTGGGTCGTCCTATATGGTCAACGACTTCTATAAGCGATTTGTCAATCCGACGGCGGAGGAAAAGAAACTGGTCGCGATTGGTCGTCTATGGACGGTCGGACTGATGATCGCGGCGTGCCTAATGGCGTTGGCGTTGAAAAACGCGCTGGACGCGTTCCAGATTTTGCTTTCGATCGGAGCGGGGACGGGGTTGTTGTTCCTCTTGCGATGGTTCTGGTGGCGACTTAACGCCTACAGCGAAATCGCGGCGATGTGTTTTGCGTTTCCGGTCGCGGTTTACTTTAAGTTCGGGCACCCGTTCGTTTGTCAGCATTGGTTTGGCATGGCCGAGGATGTGTTTAAGGAGTCGTGGCTTAGCGTTCCGGAATACCAGTTGGTCGCGACGGTCGTCGTCACGACGATCGGATGGCTGACGGTTACGTTCCTGACTCCTCCGGACGACAAAGAAACGCTTCGCGCGTTCGTTCGCAAGACGCGCGCCGGCGGACCGGGTTGGCGCAAGGTCTATCGAGACGCGGAGCAAGAGGGCGTTTCCCTGAAGGGCGCGAACGACAAGTGGCCGGTTCCGACGGGGATTTTGTGCAGCTTTGTCGGTTGCGTCGCGATTTACTGCGCGCTGTTCGCGGTCGGGGCGTATTTGTACGGCAAGTTTGTCGTAGGGACTTGGCTCTTGTTCGGGACGGTCGTCGGCGCGTTCCTGCTCTTCACTTGCTGGCGACGCTTGGAAGCGATTTCAGTAAAGAACGGAGACGAAACGGAAGGCGGAGTCGAACTCGTTAAAGAAAACTGACGCAAACGCTTTTTGTCCATCGAACTCTTGTAAAACAAAACGCGCCGACGTTTCCCCTTTTGGAACGTCGGCGCGCTTCACTATTGAAACGTCCGTCGATTAGTTTTCAAGTCTTTTGGCGGCGGAACGTTGGAACAAGTCGATTCGGTCTTTAATTTCTTCGAGAGAATCGCCTCCAAATTTTTCGACGACGGCGGCGGCGATTTCAAACGCGACGACGTTCTCGACAACGACGCTGGCGGCGGAAATAGCGCAAACGTCGCTTCGCTCGAAGGACGCCTCCACAGGGTCTTTTGTTTGTAGATCGACAGAGCGCAGAGGTTTGCGAAGCGTGGGAATCGGTTTCATCGCGGCGCGAACGACGATCGGACGCGAATTTGTCATTCCCGCCTCCAAGCCTCCGGCTCGATTCGAGGGGCGGACGAAACCGAGACTTCTGGAATCGCGCGCGGATTCGTCCCAAAAGATTTCGTCGTGGGCTTCGGAACCTGGAACTCGCGCGAGATTGAACCCGTCGCCAATTTCAACGCCTTTGATCGCTTGAATCGCGGCGACGGCTCCGGCGACGCGTCCGTCAAGTTTCGCGGACCACTGGGCGTGGGTTCCGAGCCCGAAGGGGACGTTGAAGACGCGAACTTCGACGATCCCTCCAAGGGTATCGCCTTTTTCGCGCGCTTCGGCGATTTCCGTCTCCGCTTTAGGATCTAAATCGGGACGGAGAGAATAGATCGGACTCGCGTCGCGGACGGTTCGAGCTTTGTTCGCGCCTCCGTCGAAGAGCGACTCGTCGGGATTCATTTCGACCGAACCGATTCCGGTTACATATCCGAGCGCCTCGATACCAATTTCGCGCAATAGTAGGCGCGCGAGGGCTCCGGCCGCGACGCGACCGGCGGTCTCGCGAGCGCTCGAGCGCTCTAAAATAGGTCGAATCCCGCGACCAAATTTGATCGAACCGGCGAGATCGCCGTGTCCCGGTCTTGGTCGGACGAGCTCGGGCATCGACTCCAATTTGTAGTCTTTGTTTTTTACCCAGAGGAGGATCGGAGAGCCCATACTTTGCCCGCGCAAAACGCCGGTCAGGATCTCGGCGCGATCGGCTTCAATCGCTTGCCTCCCGCCTCGTCCGCTCCCGCCTTGTCGTCTCCGCAGTTCGGAGTCGATAAAATCGGAGTCGAGCGGAACGCCCGCGGGGAAACCGTCAATAAGAGCCGCGATTCCCTTTCCGTGAGATTCGCCCGCCGTTTTATAGGTTAGCATATTCATTTCTCCCTGATCGCGATTGTCGAAGACTAAACGCGAAGTTCCGATTCCGCGACATTGAGATTGGGATATTTTTGACGAATCGGGTCGACGATTTCTTGAATAAACTCGTCGACCTGCTCGGGGGCGCGCCCAATAAATTTTTCAGGTGCGATTTCGGCGTCGATATCGACTTTCGCAAAGACGGGGTCGTTTCGGAGTCTTTGTAGGAGATCGTTTTCTCCCCCCTCGATTTTAACGACGTTCGCGGCGGCGACGCTGTGTTGTCGAATATGTTCGTGGAGGTCTTGACGATCGCCGCCCGCCTCGACCGCCGCCATAAGGATATTCTCGGTCGCCATAAAGGGCAGTTCGGCGCGGAGATTCTTTTCAATCACCTTGGGATAGACGACGATGTTGTCGACGACATTCTTCATAATGATGAGAATCGCGTCGATCGCGAGGAACGCCTGCGGGATCGACAGGCGTCGATTGGCGCTGTCGTCGAGGGTTCTCTCCATCCATTGGGTGGCGATCGTCATCGCGGGGCTCGATTGTAGACTCATAACGAATCTCGCGAGGGAGCAGACTCTCTCGCAACGCATTGGATTGCGCTTGTACGCCATCGCGCTGGAACCGATTTGATTCTTTTCAAACGGTTCTTCCAATTCCTTTTTGTGCGCCAAGATACGCATATCGGTTCCAAATTTGTGGGCGCTTTGGGCGATTCTCGAGAGGACGTCGAGGATTTGTGCGTCGAGCTTGCGCGGGTATGTTTGACCAGTAACGGCGTAGGGCTTTTCGAAACCGATCTTTTCGCAGACGCGCCGCTCGAGTTCGCGGACTTTCGCATGGTCGCCGTCGAAGAGTTTGAGAAAACTCGCCTGCGTGCCGGTCGTGCCCTTGTTGCCAAGAGTCCTCATTTTCGAGAGACGATACTCGAGGTCTTCCAAATCGGTCGCGAGATCATAGGTCCAAAGAGTCGCGCGCTTTCCGACGGTGGTCGGTTGCGCCGGTTGAAGATGGGTTAATCCCAAGCAGGGAAGAGCGCGGTATTTGGAAGCGAACTTCGCGAGGCTATCGATAACGGCGACCAAGCGATCGCGAACCATTTTTAAGGCGTCCCGATAGAGAATACAATCGCCGTTGTCGGTGACGAAGCAACTCGTGGCGCCAAGGTGGATCACGCCGCGGGCGCTGGGGCAGACGTCGCCGTAGGTATGGACGTGGGCCATAACGTCGTGGCGGAGCTTCTTTTCGTAGGTAGCGGCGACTTCGAAGTCTATGTCGTCAATATGAGCTTTCAGTTCGTCAACTTGCTCTCGAGTAACGGGGAGCCCGAGCTCAAGTTCCGATTCGGCGAGAGCGACCCAGAGTTTGCGCCAAGTCGAAAACTTCTTCTGGGGACCGAAATGTTCGCACATTTCGCGAGACGCGTATCGCTCGATTAACGGGTTATCGTAGTTTAGTCGTTTTTCCATTGCGTCGATCGTCCTCGCGCCGAATCTTTTAAATTTACTCGGCAAAATATTTCGCTTTACGTCGCGAAATATTGCCCAAGAAACAAAAAACCGCGAACATAATTCGCGGTCTTGTTATACAAAAAAAACCGCGAACAAAGCTCGCGGTCGACAAAATCGGGGCGACACGATTTGAACGTGCGACCTCTACGTCCCGAACGTAGCGCTCTAGCCAGGCTGAGCTACGCCCCGAGCCGTTACAAGCGACCTTTTTGACGGGATTCGGGAACCCGCATCGCTCGAACGCCGGTCGACCGCTCGCGCAATCGACGGGTTATATTCTAGCAATCATTTCTTCTTCGTCAAGGCGCTTTTCTTTTTTTTTTACGAAACAGGTTGTCCCCCCGAGGAATCCAAAGGATATTGACAATCCTTTTAA
The DNA here is from genome assembly GCA_017441605.1 of Thermoguttaceae bacterium. Lineage (GTDB taxonomy): Bacteria > Planctomycetota > Planctomycetia > Pirellulales > Thermoguttaceae > RUG369. The sequence goes on from JAFRXD010000002.1 coordinate 65,261, forward strand.
TTTCGCTATAATTGGGTTGCGAGGTCTTCGTAGATTTTCGCCCTCGCGCATCAAGCACTTTTTGGGAGTTTTAACAATGAAAACAACGAAAGGTTTTACCCTTGTCGAGTTGCTGGTCGTTATCGCGATCATCGGCATTTTGATCGGTTTGCTACTTCCGGCGGTTCAGGCCGCGCGCGAAGCGGCTCGTCGCATGCAGTGCACCAACAACTTGAAGCAACTCGGACTTGCGGTTCAGAATTTCGAGAGCGCGAACAAGCGTCTTCCGAACCAAACTCACGACGAATTTTGGGTCAAGGGTTTTTGTCAATCTGGCACGAAGAACCGAATCGACGCGGTCGACGTGTACTCCGTCTTCTCGTTGTTGCTTCCTTTCGTCGAGCAACAACCTTTGATGGATCGCATCACCGGTTATTGTTCCGCCGCCGCGAGCGCGAATCCTTACACCTGGCAGACCAATCCTCAAAATATTCCGCTTCCCTGGACCGGGGGAACTATGATCGACGGGAGCGACAACCCGTTCACAACGGTCGTTCCGACATTTCTTTGTCCCTCGGACGGCAATAGCCTGACTGCGAACGTTACCAACGGCGGTAACGGCAAGTACAGTGGTTGCACCAACTACGGATGCAATCGCGGCGATTTTATGATCGGCACCACTTGGGGCGAGAATAAGAACAAGCGCGGCGTTTTCTTTGATGGACAAATCGGCGGTCAAATGACGCTTTCGACGATTACCGACGGCACGTCCAATACGATGTTGTTTGGTGAAATTAACGCCTCCGATATGAACGGCGATATGTATTATAAGTCGACCGTTCAAATCGCTGGTATTCATGGTCAACCGGCTTCCGCTTGTATGGCAATGCGGGGCGAAAATGGGATGGCGGCCGACATAAACAATTGTTGGTCGATTAAGGGACGTCGTTGGGCCGACAGCCGCGCCGCGTACACGAACTTCCACGCGGCGCTTCCTCCGAACGCTCCGAGTTGCGCGTCCAATACCGACGAAGGCGGCGGGTGCATGTGCATCACCGCTTCCAGCAACCATAGCGGAGGCGCGAATGTTTGCATGGTCGACGGTTCCGTTCGATTCGTCTCCGAAACGATCGACTGCGGCGACATTACCCACGTTCTCGGCTATCCGCAGTGGACCGGCGAAGGTCACCAGTGGAAGGGTCCCTCGACGCAAGGCGTCTGGGGCGCTATGGCGACGCCTCGCGGTAAAGAAACGGTCAGTACGAACTGAGCTTCATTTGTTTCGGTTCTCGCGACCGGATTTGATTTGGTTTAATTTAGTTCGGCGCTTTCCGTCCTTATTCGACGCGGGCGCCGGATTTTTTTATACGTCGCGCTCGCGCTTTTTGAACAGTAGAAAAGCGAGCGAATAAAATGAAGATTAGGAACGATTTCATAATGAAGAAGAGTTTTGTCGCTTTCGCGCTTTTGCTTTGCGCGTTGATAGTCGTTATTGGTTGCGGTAGGAAAGTTACGAAGACGGAAGGGGTTACTGGTAAAGTTACCTTGAACGGAGAGCCCTTAGCGGGGGCGACCGTGTTTTTTGTCGCTCTTGATAAGAACTCCGGGGCGCTCGATTCTTTCGCGCGAACGGGCGAAGACGGAACCTACAAATTGCAAACGCTAACGGGCGCGGCCAACGCCGGAACGACTCCCGGAAAGTACGCCGTCAAGTTCGACGCGCAAGAGCAGTACGACACGGGAAAGACGCAGATGGTCAACGGGGAGGAAGTCCCGGTGATGGACTCGCGCAGTCTTTTGCCGAAGAAATACAACGACGAGAAAACCGCGGGTTTTGAAGTCGAGGTCGTTAAGGGCGCGAACGAGTTCAATTTCGATCTCGAGAAATAAGCCCCTTTTTCTCCCTCTCAATAACGAAAAGAAAAACTCGCGCGTTTATTCGACGCGCGAGTTTTTCTTTTCACAGAGCGAGTCAAGCTCGCCGCGGATTCTTATTTCAATTCCTTGATCACGTCGGCGAGGTCGTTCATATCGACGATATTGGAACGGACGACTTTCCCGGACTTGTCGATAAGAATGGCCCACGGGGCGTTTTGCACGCCTAACGCGATGGCGGGAGCGCCCATAAGGCCTTGCGGGTCGCAAACGTTCTTCCACGGAATTCCGGCGAAGATTTGCTTGTAGTAATCGTTCGCGTTTCCACCGGCGGGGACGGGATCGAGATTGACTCCGACCACGTTGACTTGGGAAGCGATTTTCTTCACGGCGTCGACGCTATCGGGATCCCAGCTCGCCCAACAGAAGATAACGGTCGGTTTACCGGCGAGGGCGTTAAGATCGCAAACTCCTCCGCCAAAGTATTTCATTGCGGGGAAGTTCAGTTTGCCCCCCTCGGACTGCAGTCTCGCGATCGCTCCCGCCGCCTTTTTGCCGATTGGCGAGTCGGCGAAGTTTTGGGCGACCTTTTGATAGTATTCGAGAGCCGCGTCGTTTTCGAGCATATACTCTTGGTCGAGCGCCAAGCTCATGGCGGCCTCGGCTCCGGCGCTCGTCGAGGAGTATTCTTCGACGAAAGCGGTCAGGTCGTCGGCGTATTTTTCTTGCGCCTTTTGGAGAACGGACTGTTTCGGCTGCGGTTGAGCTTGCGCGACCGAGTAAAATTCGGCGACGATAAGACGATGGCGAATAAGCGCTTTTACTTCGACGTCCACGTCGTCTCCGCACGCCTCGGCGAGGGACTCGAGCTTTTGCGCGCCTTGCGGATACATACCGGACTGAACGCCACTAAAAATGACATTGACGGCCTGCGAGAGCATCGCGCTTCGCTCGGAGGGGTTGTTCTCGGCGACGTTTAGTAGCAACTCGACGGTTTCGTCGCAGACTTTCGCATAGTTTTCCGGAGAGGCCGCGTCGAGTTTTTGGAACGCCTCGCTTAGTTGGGCGCCGAATTCACCAATATCGCCGGACACTTCGGCTCCGGAACCGGACGCTCCGGCGGCCGGGAAGAAGATCGAAGAGGCGGTAACGGCTCCGGTCGCTTGTCCGAACGGCTCGCCGGCGGGTAGCCCCACGATTTTCCAAGTTTCGCCGACTTTAACGAGATCGCCAACGTAGATTTGCTGATTTTGCGAAGCGTCGTCGCCCTTCATCACGACCACCGCGGCGTTATAGTAGACGAACAGATCTTGCGTCGACTCTTTTCCAGCGGGAATTGCCGCGGGCAGAGAGGTGTTGAAAGCTCCCCAACGCGCGTCGGCTGGCATATTTAACGTCTTTGCAAGTTTGGCGAAATTTGCTTCGCTAGCCTCGGCGATTTCCTTTTGAAGTTCGGCCGCCAACGGTTCGACAATCCCGAGCGCCTTGACGTCGTCCGCGGTTAGAGCGACGCGTTGAAATCGAGCATAATCGTTTTCAACAAGCGCGGCGACGACTTCTTGGGTCGCCTCTTCCGGGGAGATGACGAGCCATTTTTCGATCGATTTATTTGCGGCGAGCTTTCCTCTACGAGTCCCGCCGGCGTTTAGCCATCGCGCCTCTTTACCTAGCACGTCGCGATAGACTTCTTGGCCGTTGCGATAGAATCGCATTTGTTCGATCTGTTTTTTGTCATCGGGGGCGCACCAGACGCGGAGAGGGGTCGCGCCGTCGGGGGCGTAAAGACCGTATCCTTTAACCCCGGTTTCTTTGAACGGTTTGACTTTGCAATTCGGAACCTCTTCCGGGGTCGGGACGTCGATAACGACGCCCGGCTGGGTCGGAGCTCGACTCAAGAATTGCTCCGGGGTGAACTGTTGCGCAAAGACGGTCGTTCCGACGGTCGCGAACACGACCGCGACGCTTTTGGCGAGCGGGAAACGAACGACTAAACGTTTTGTAAAACTCATTAAACGAACTCCTTACGGGACGTCGCCATTGTAAACAGAGGAAACCGAACAAGTCGTCGAGCGATTTGTTCGGCAAGACAAGGGTCGAGATCCGTTAAAACTAGCCCGTCGACGTTAAGTTCGACGGGCGCGTTTCGCAATCGGACGATCGACTGTCAAAGCTCGGTCGCTTCCGGTTATTGAATCGGTCGCGTTTGTCCGAAGGTTTTGGTCGCAGAAGCGCGATCCGACTCGGGACGTTCGCTCACGATGCGAACGTTCGATTTGTTTTGCAGTTCCTTAGCTTGACGAATCGTTAGCGGTCGTTGGACTTGGGCGTTTCTTCGAACTTGAGGAACATTGTTTTTGGGGGATTGTTTCGTCGCCGCGCTCTTTTGAACGGGCGCTTGCGCTTGAACGGGACGAATCTTGTTGGACTCGCCTTCGCTCCGCTCGTACCCGACCGACCTTACGCCGGATTGGGACGGAACGTTGCCGACAAACTCTTGGACGTTAAAATTGCGAACCTTGCGCATAGCGAAGCCGCCTCGGGAGCTTCCGTTAATTGGAAGCGCGGGCACGGGGCGCCCTCCCCTCGTCGGAGACGCGTCGTATTGTTCCGAGTCGTAAACCGCCGCCGAATATGGGCCGGCGGGATAGGAGTCAACGTAAGCTCCCTGGGATTGGGGACAATAGGAACCGGGGTAGGTCTCGCAGTTGTCGTTGCATCCTCCGACGTAATCGCCGCAAATATTGCAAGGATTGCAGGGGGTCTTTTCGGGATAGGGGGCGCATCCGCAATCCGGGAAGACTCCGTCCGTGAATTCGCAATAAATCCAGCGGAAGGGGGAGATCGCCGCGTTCAGCGCTCCGGCTAGGACTCCTCCCAGATCTAGGCAACAACCCTCGCCATAGCCGCCGCAATATCCCGCGCCGCAGTAGGAACCGGAGTATCCGCCGCAGCCGACGTCGCAACTAGGCTCGCAACTTGGAACGTCGCAAGACGGCGCCTCGCAAGTGGGAGCGGGCAAATCGCAGGAGGGAGCGCAAGCTCCGGAACCATATTGAGCGCTAACGCTCGAAACGACCCCTAGGGTCGCAAAAACCGTCGCGACTACGGTCGCAATCGTCCTATTCGCTTTCATATTGACCTCGCGATAACAAGTCGAAAAGAAGAAGTTTCCCAGCGCGAGTCTCCTCGCGTCTTCGAACCGACGGGGCTCTTTGAGCGCCGCGTTCGCTTTCCTTTGTCATCATTATCGACGAGAACCGAACTTATAATTAGTAAATTCGGAATATTTGTTGTTTCTTGTCTATTTTAACTATTTCTCCTGTGTTAAAAGAAATTGTTTGCCTCTCGCGATCCTCTTGCAACGGGGCTCTCTATTTTGTAAACTTTGTCGAGAGCCAACCGGCGGAAAGATACCGAAAAACGCGATGTTTGAAAAGAACGAAATTTTCAATAATCCATTTTTTCGAGACTTTGAATTCGAGGAGGCTCGCGCGCGATTTGTTTGGACTATTAGGAGAGCGACGGATAGGTATTGAACGTCGCGTTAAGAGAAAACGAGATCCGAGAACACGAGAAATAAGGGCGCGAAGTGAGCGGTTTTTTTAACGATCCAATCTTCGTTTTAGCGTTAAGTTTGGTCGTGGCGATCGGTTCGATCATTTATTTGCGAATCGGGGCCTTTTTGTCGTTGTTATTGGGGGCATTGATCGTAAGTTTCTGGACGGGAATGGTCGGAGGAGGGGCGTTTGATCCCGTTGGACGTTTTACGGCGGTTTGCTCGGCGCTCGGGACGACGGTCGGAAAAATTGGGGTTTTGATCGTATTTGGAACGATCATAGGGAAATGTTCGGCGGACAGCGGGGCGGCGGATCGGATCGTTTTCGCTTTTCGAAGGCTTTTTGGGGAGAAACGCGCGCCCGCGGCTCTGGCGGGCGGGGCGTTCGTTCTTTCGATACCGGTATTTTACGACGCGACGTTTTATCTGTTGCTTCCTCTGGCGAAGTCGGCGTATCGGGCGGTTCGCAAGAACTACGTTTTGTATTTGTTGGCGGTCGGACTTGGCGCGACGATATCGCACACAACGATTCCGCCGACCCCCGGGCCAATCGCGGTCGCCGCCGAATTGGGCGTTCCGCTTTCGACTTCGCTACGGGTCGGATTGACGGTAGGACTTTTCCTTATGCCCGTCGTTTTGGTTTTGGCTTGGTTTTTCAACAAAGTTCTTCCGAATCCTCAAATTGCGCGGGACGCGTTGGAAGAAGGGAACGATAGTTCGAGCGATATAAAAGTTGGCGCGAGTCTCGAAGGAGCTCCGTCTCTTTGGTTTTCGGCGCTTCCTATCGCGCTTCCGATCGCGTTAATCGCGCTTTCGTCGATCGCCGACGCGCGTTTTGGCGAATTTAAACCAAGCGCGGGACCGTCTTTTTCGGTTTGGACGAGTTCTTTCTTGAGCGACCCTAGCGCCGCGCTCGCGCGTTCGTCGCGTATGGCGATTTCATTTTTGGGGAATCCATGCGTCGCGTTAGGACTCGCGGCGATTTTATCCGCGCTTCCGCTTTTGACGTCTCGAAAACGCAGAACGACGCGCTCGGAATTGGAGAAGAAGCTCAACGCGGCGCTCGCGAGCGCAGGTTCGATTATCCTGATCACGGCGGCGGGGGGCGCTTACGGCGAAATGTTGCGCGGTTCGGGGATAGGGGAGCGCATAAAGGAATTATTCGTAGTGTCCGAAGGAGCGGGGGGACTAACGACGTTGACGTTGGCATTCCTTACGACCGCGCTGTTGAAGACCGCGCAAGGCTCGAGCACGACGGCGATGATAACGTCGGCGGGGATTTTTTCGGCAATGGGTTTGACAAACGAAGCGCTGGGATTTAACGTCGCCTATATAGGTTCCGCGATCGGGGTCGGCTCTTGCGTCGCGAGTTGGATGAACGACAGCGGTTTCTGCGTTTTTTCACGGTCTTCGGGAATCGCCGAGGTCGACTGTCTTAAGGTTTGGACGGCGGGCACCGCGCTTTTGGGACTCGCGGGCTTTGTCATTACGGTCGCGGCAAGCGCGTTTTTCCCAATGATTTGACGAACGTCTCGCAAGGAACCGATCGTTTCTTGACGAGAAAGCGAAACGGATAAAAATGAGCCATCATCAAGAGGAAACAGGAAGCGAAACGAAGCCGGTCGAGAACGACGATCGCGCGCGACTTCGCGTTCTTTCAACGGACGAGGAAACAAAGGAGCCTCGAAATGATTCGCCCGAGTCGAACGGCTCGGAAGTCGAAAGCGAAGACGTTTTTTTTGAAGGTTTTTCGAGTCCAACCGAAGAACGGGATCGCGAGCGCTCGGAGGAATCTTTCGCGAACGGATTGAAAGCGCTTTTTGCGGAGGAAAGCGCGGAGGAGTCGGAGAACGAAGATCGAGACGCGAACGATCCTCCGACGCTGATCGAGCAAATGGAGGAAGAACGTCGCGAAGGAATCGACGGGGTATTGCGACAGGAAGGAGCGGAGTTTCTCGAAGAAGCGGGGCGGAAATACGACGCACCCTCCGACTCCCTAGGGGAATTAGGATTCGAAGGGACGAATCGCTCCGCGATCATACGTCCGGAGAGCGTATTAGAGGCGGCTCTGTTTGTCGGCGATCCGGACAATAAGCCTCTTTCGTTGAAAAAGGCGTGCGAAATAATGCGAGACGTGTCCGAACTAGAAGCGATCGAAGCTTTGGCGGATCTCAACGAGCGCTATTATCGAGACGGTTCGCCTTATAAGATCGTTCGCGAAGGAGACGGGTTTCGCATGGTATTGCTTCCGGAATACGCCGAAATGATTTCGCGCTCCGGGAAAAAGACGAAAGAGTTTAAATTGTCGCAAACGGCGGTCGACGTTTTGGCGCTGGTCGCATATCGCCAACCGATCGCGCTCGCGGAAATTCTGGACGCCAGGGAGAACGCGCGACCCGTCTTGACGCAATTGATTAAACGCGAACTTATTAGCGTCGAAAAGCGCGTTGTCGACAACAAGAGCGTATCGTTTTACAAGACGACCGATCGATTTCTTTCGGTTTTTAATTTAGAGTCTCTCGACGATCTTCCCATTGTGGACGATATCGATATTCGATAAGCGACAGTCCAAAAACGAACGGCGACTTTTCGAAACGCTTGCGCGCGTTTTTTCGCGTTGTTATAATGAAGTCGGTCGATCGAGCGCGTCTCGACGGCGCGCTTTAGTTTCCGTTAAATGGAACAAATTAGCGAATCGCGTTTTGCGATCCGAATCGTCAATCGACCGGATTTTCGAAACGTCGCGCTTTTTTGGAAAGGAATAGCAATGCAACATCAGTGGACTCGTCGCGATTTTATGACCAAGACCGCGCTCGGCATGGGCGCCGCCGCCTTGGCGACGAACATAAAGGGATTCGCCGCGACGGCGGATTCCGGCAAGAGTTACAAGACTCAGCTTCACAAGGGTTTTATCGTCGACAGCATTAACGCGGAAACGATGGAGCGCTTGGCGTCGATCGGAGTCGAGGGAGTCGAGGTTCAGAAATGGGACGTCGACGTGGAAGAGGCTCGGGAGGCGCGTAAAATCGCCGAGGCCGCGGGTATAAAGATTCATTCCGTGATGCGCGCGTGGACGAATTTCAACACGGAGTCCGCGGAAGCGGACGTCGAGACGGTCAAGCGCGCGCTTCGAGCGGCGGCGGCTTACGGGGCGTCGTCGGTGTTGCTCGTTCCTTGTCGGATTGGCAATCCGGGGCCGGCGCCTTGGGATTTCAAGGTGGAATACGATCCCTCCACGCTCATGCTCAAGAAAGTCGTCGACGGGGACAACGCGCCTTACGCGGAGTACATTAAGTTGCACAACGAGGCGACCGACGCGTCGTATCGCTGTATGGAGCCTCTTATTCCGGTCGCGGCGTACGAAGGCGTTACGATCGGTCTAGAGAACGTGTGGAACAATCTTTGGTGCGCTCCGGAATTCTACGCGGCGTTTGTTAAATCGTTCGACAACGTTTGGGTCAAATCGTATTTTGATCTCGGCAATCACGTCAAGTACGCAAAGACGGAAGATTGGCTTCGCGCGCTTGGGAAAGACGCGATCGTCAAGCTGCACATTAAGGACTTCCTCTTCGACAAAGAGAAGGGGGGCGGGTCGTTTGTGTCGATTGGAACCGGTTCGGTCGATTGGGTTTCTGTGCGGGACGTCATCGAAGAGATCGGCTACGACGGATTCGTTACGAACGAGAGCGGCGGTTATTCGGACGAGCAATTCGTCAAGATTTTCGACAACTTCTTCGCGGGTCGCGCCGTTCTCGAAGATGTGTGAGCGAAAAGAAATCGCGCGGAGCGTTAGGTCGTTCTAGGCGTTGAAAAAACGATATAGAAAAACGAAAAACGAACGTCGCGCCGACGCGTTTTTCGTTTTTCTATTTTGGAAGTCGCGTTAAGGAACTAAGAGAGGAATAGAATCGCAATGACCGAAGAAGAGAAAAAATACAAGACGCGTCTGCATTGCGCGGCGCTCGTCGGAGAAATCGACGCGAAGGAAATCGAAGCTCTTGCGGCGGCGGGTTACGAGGGCGTGGAAACGCGGGCTTGGAACGTCGACGTCGCCAAAGCTCGCGAGGGTAGGAGGATCGCGGAAGCGAACGGGATTAAGATACACTCGGTGATGTGCAGCGGGACGTTCACTCAAGGGGACGATGTGGCGAAAAGCGAGGCGGAGCGCCTAAAGGGCGCGCTGCGAATCGCGGCGGAGTACGGCGCGTCGGCGATGCTCGTCGTACCGGGACGAGTCGACGATCCGGGAATTCGCCCATGGGAATTCGATATTGAATTTGATCCCGAGACGCTTTTGGTCTCCAAGGTCGTCAAGGGGGACAACGCTCCTTACGCGGGGTATATTAAAGCGCAAAACGACGCCACTCTTTCGGCCGTTCGCAACGTTCCCAGAATCGCGTCGGCGGCGGCCTACGAGGGAGTAACGGTCGGTTTGGAGAACGTGTGGAACAACTTATGGGTCGCGCCAGAGTTTCTCGCGGCGTTTATCCACTCGTTCGACAACGTTCGGATTAAGTCGTATTTCGATTTAGGAAACCACGTCAAGTATTCCCCGACTCCGAATTGGCTTCGAGCGCTCGGTAAGAATTCGATCGTTAAGTTGCACTTCAAGGATTTTTTATTGACCGACCATACGAATCCCCACGGGGGACGATTCGTTCCGATCGGGCAGGGCTCGAACGATTGGACGCTTATTCGTCAAACGCTAGACGATATTGGGTATAGCGGTTTTGCGACGATGGAGTTTGAAGAACAAGAGAGTTTGAAATTCACTGCGGAACAGAACGTTCGGAAGTTTAAGAATTTCTTTAACGGAGTCGATATCAACGACGGCGTTTGATTTGGCAAGTTCCTTGTTCGAGATAAAGAAACGCGCGGCGAGCCGCCTAGACTCGCCGCGCGTTCTTTATTTAACGCGTTATTGGAACGCGACGAAACGGGAATCTCGCCGCGCGCTCTGCATTAAACTCAGTCGACTTCCTTAGCTTGCGGAACGACCCAAACTTTAAGGGCGGACTCGACTTCGTGCCCGAGGTAGATGCGGACGGAGTATTGAGCCAATTCGCGAAGAGGGCCTTCGAGACGGACGTGGTCGACGGAAATCGAAATGCCCTCGTTCTTAAGCGCGCGAACGATTTCCTCGGCGCCGATGGACCCGTAGAGCCGACCTTCTTCGTTGGCGTTGGCCTCGATGGTAACGCTGGTGCGAGCAATTTGCTCGGCGAGGGCGTGAAGGTGCTCCAATTGTTGACGGCGCTGCTCGGCAAGTTGAGCCTTGTGCTTTTCAATCATGCGACGATGGTGATCGGTCGCGATGGTCGCAAGCCCTTGGGGAATCAGGTAATTCTTGGCGTAACCCGGCTTGACCTCGACGACTTCGCCTTGCTTTCCCAAGGAGTCGACCGATTGGATGAGCAGGAGTTGAATACCGCCGTTGGGTCCCTTGGGGAGACGTTTGCCGGGGCGCATGGCTCCTCGGGCGCGCTTGTTTCTAATTTGCATCGTTAAACCTTATAATATATTCTTTTCTTGATTGATTTCTTAATGAAAAACGGAACGTTTCCGCGCCAGGCTTAGAACGGAATGTCGTCGCCGGGGTCTTGGGAAAAGTCGTCGGGGGCGGAAGGCTGATTTTGATAGCGGGATTGACGCTGTTGGCCGGAATAATTGTTTCCGCCTTGTTGATACCCGCCCTGTTGTTGGTATCCGCCTTGTTGTTGATACCCGCCCTGTTGATATCCGCCGGCGCCCGAACCTCCGTCGCGAGAACCGACGAGGACGACGCGGTCGGCGATGACTTTCACTTTGCTTCGCTTCTGTCCGTCTTGTTCCCAAGTATCTTGCTTCAGTCGACCTTCGACCAAGAGCGGACTCCCTTTGCGCGTGTAGTCGCGGACGATTTCCGCGCTTCGGGACCAAACGGTGACGTCGAAAAAGTTGGCTTCTTCGATCCAATTACCATTGGAGTCTTTTCTTCGTTCGTTGACGGCTAACGAAATGTCGACGACCGAGGAGCCGCTCGGAAGAGAACGGAACTCAGGGTCGCGCGTCAAATTGCCAAGCAATACGACTCTATTATAACTGGCCATAATTCACCTTTCGGGATCGTGACGTTAAAGCTCGACTCATAGGCGAGCGAAGCGAAACGCGGAGACGAACCGAAACAGGAACGTCCCGTTAAACTGAAGGGGAACGAGCGTTCCGACGAACGAATCACTCCTCGGACTCGTTGTCGTCGGCGGCTTCTTCCTCTTCCTCGTAAACGTCTTCGGTCGCGTTGGCGGCGGCATCTTCGGCTTCTCGTTTCGCGGGACCGTTCAAGGCGTGATCGACCAAGGCTTCTTCGAGGCGAGGATCGATATTTTGAATCATGAAACGAATAATATTGCCGTTGAGTTGGAATTGACGATTCAACTCGGCGAGTTTATCGGTCGTCAAGCGGAAATAGGTAAGCCAATAGGCGCCGCGACGATGGTTCTTAATGGGGTAGGCGAGTTTGCGCTCTTCCCAGAGGCGACTAACTCGAACGGTTCCGCCCAGGGCTTCGATCGTTTTCGCGACTTGTCCGGAGACTTCTTCCGGATTTCTCGCGAAGGCGTCGGAACTCAGAATGAACAAACCTTCATAAATGTGTTCTGAAGTCATTTAATGCTCCTAGTATATCGCGCGATTTTTGTTTCGCCAAAAATCGCTCTCGTCGCAAGAGACGAGCTTCTATCCGAACTATCGGAGGAGGAACGAACGGTTTCCTCGCGAATGGATTCGGGTATTTTATCTTCAAGGCGTCTCGACGAAAAAAACGCCGTCGAAAGGTTACGGTAGGAAATCGAACGCTCGTTGGCAAAAAGCGCTTAACGCTCTTTGGAGCCGTTTCGTTTTTTTGGTTCGCCCGCGTTGTATTTGTTCATCGTCTCGGCGATACCGCGCTCCGCCCACATTACCGCCGCGTCGGCGGCGTTTTTAATCGTCAATTCCATATCGACGCGCTCTTCTTTTGCAAATTGCGTCAAGACAAAATCGACAACTTTGTCGGGGGAAGCGGGTCGTCCAATACCGATTCGCAAACGAGGAAAATCTTGGGTTCCCAATTTTGCGATAATGTCCTTTAACCCCTTTTGCCCTCCGCTCCCCGCGCTCTCTCGAACGCGAATTTTAGCCAAAGGCAGATCGAGATCGTCGCAAACGACGAAGAGATCGGTTTGGGGGTCCAACTTGTAGAATCGAACGACCTCCGCGACGGAAGCCCCACTCAAATTCATATAAGTAGTCGGACACATTAGGAGAACGTTTTGTCCTCCAATAGCGGCGTCGAGACAATCGGCGCGAAATCGGTTGGTCGGTTTGCCCGAGGCGTAGCGAGACGCCAATTCGGCGAGAACCATATAACCGACGTTGTGTCGCGTGTTCCTGTATTGGGAACCGGGATTGCCCAGACCAACGATCACTTTATTCGGTTTCATTGCACTTTTCGGTTTTCCGCAAAAGTTTCCCAGAAAATCTCTTATCAAATCGAAGAGCATCTTGGACATTTTACAGTTTCCGAAAAACAGTCGAACAACTCGCGACGCGAAACGTTAAGAGTCGTTCGGACTCCGGTCGCGACGTCGCGGGAGAGGGGAAGATTATTCTTCTTCCTCTTCGGCCTTCTTGCGACCGATAACCTCGGGCTCGGCGCCTTCGGCGGCTTCCGATTCAGTCTCTTGGACCTCGACTTGCTCGACGCATTCGACGACGATAAGCTCGGGATCGGCGAGCAACTTGACGCCCTCGGGGGCGGCGACTTCGGAGACGCGGATCTGCTGATTAAATCCAAGGTCGTTGACGCCAACGACGATCTTCTCGGGCGCGCTGGTGGGCTCCGCCTCGATTTCGATCATATGGAGGTGTTGCTTAACGACGCCGCCGTCTTTAAGTCCGGGGGCTTCGCCGCGCAATTCGACGGGAACGGAAAGTTGAACGCGCTCGTGTTCGCTGACTCGAGTGAAGTCGACGTGCAACGCGACGTCGCCCCAAACGTTCCATTGAACTTCCTTGATGAACGCGCGCTCGGAGACCGCGCCGGAGAGTTGAACGAAACGGCTTCCGTGTCTGAGAGCCGCCTCGACCAATTCCGTCGCCACCGCGAGATTCACGACCTCTTTTTTGTGTCCGTAGAGGACGGCGGGGGTTTTGCCGCTCTCTCGGAGACGACGATTCCGACGTTTACCAACCGTCTCGCGACGCTCGACGGACAAAGTCAAAAGTTCGACCATATATTTTCCTTTGACGGAACAAAAGTTACGCCGCTCGCCATAGAGAAGCGACGAGCTTCTCTCACTCCAAGCGACTTGCTTTTAATGTGCAAAAAATCTCCACTATTATGCCTTAACGGTTGATTCTTTCAAGGGGGCGCGAGATAGAATGGCGCGTTTTCGATTGATTAGTCGTTAAAAAAAGCCCGCCTTTTACGCAAAACCCGTTTTGAATAGTCGAATCGACGTCCGTTGGAGGAACTTGGACGCGGGCGGTAGAGGAGAAAGAGAGGCGCGTAGATCGCGCTTTGGCGGGGGCAAAGTTGGATTAACGGCAATATTGGACCGATAGGAAACGACAACGGTTTTAACGGTTCTTTGGGTTAGTGCAAAAAAAATATTTGTTACGATAGAACGGGGCGCGCCGCGAGGTAATGAAAAATTTTTAAAGAATTTTTTCCGGAGGCGAAAAAAAGGGGAAGTTTCTACGTAATCAGTGGAAGCGAACCGATAAAGACGCGGGATGTTCGGCGTCAAACCGTTGAAACTTTAATTTTTTTCCGCCGCGGCTTGAAAACTTGCGCCGTTTTGCTAGAATGAAACTGCGCGTCGGGGAAGTCTCGAACAACGAGTCCCGATTTGACGCCGCGAAGTTGGGCGATGGGAAGCGTCGTCATTAGAGAACGCCAACCCGTCGCGGAACGCGAGCCTTTTCGAATCCGGTTAAAATTGGTCGTCACCCAAATGATAGCGGTACGCAAGCAACATCCGCGTCGTTGGATTCGTAAAGGTCGCTTTTCCGCGACGGGTATTTTTTTGCCCTAGCGTCTCTCCGTCGAGCGTTGGCGAAGGTTATTCTTTTTCTCCTTTTCTATCAAGGGAGTTTTTGTTTTTCTCGACGCTTCGAATCGCGCGATTCCTCAATTTGGAAAACGCGCGCCCTTTTTTACCAGCCGACGATTTACCGCAACTTTCGGTCGAATCGTCCGGCTTTTTCCGAGTCGATATTGCGAAAGCGGATTAGATATGAGTCAAGAGAAAAACGAGAGAACTTCGAGTTCGCCCAAACCGGATTTTTCGCCGGAAGTAATGGAGCGGCTTTTCTATTGGGCGCGAGACCGCGTTTTTGGTATCGTTTCGAAAACTCCCTCGCCCGAGGTTTCCGAATTGGGCGATATTGGGAAGACCTCCGTGTTGGGAGCTTTTGTTAGCTTTAAAAAGCGCGGTCGCCTTCGCTCGTGCATGGGATATATGAGCGAGGGAGTCGCCTTGGGACTCGCGCTCGGTTCCGCGGCTCGCTCCGCGACGCTCGACGACCCGCGTTTTCCTCCCATTTCCGGGGACGAATTGTACGATCTCGATCTTGAAGTTTGGGCGCTCGGGGCGATGCGCGAAATGGAAGAGCGCGGCGAATCGCGACTTGGCGCGGTCAACGTTGGTCGAGACGGACTTCAAATCCAAGGACGAGGTCGGAGAGGACTATTGTTGCCGAGCGTTCCGATCGAGATGAATTGGGACGCGAAGCGATTTCTAGACGGTCTCTGCGACAAAGCGGGACTTCCGCGAGGGGCTTGGAAGGACGACGACGTTAAGCTCTTTGTTTTCGAGGGGGTTTCTTTCAAGAAACCGTTCGTTTGGAACGTATCTAAAAATCCGTCGCTGGCGAAATTCATTTCGGAAAACGCGCGGGGGGAGGGAACAAGTTCCGAAAGGTGGGGTGGCGGCGCGGCCAATCGTCCTTCGTTCTCTATAGCGCCCGAATTATTTCGTTGGTCCGTTCCTTCCCTCGCGCCTCGCGCTGGTGCCGAGATAGACGACTCTCGGCGGACGCGTCGCCCCGCGGTCGCGGGGGCGTTTTATCCCGCGAGCGCAAGGGAACAGAACGCGATGCTGGAGCGATTTGACTTAGAGAATCGCGTTGGCGATCTCGCAAAGAGTCGCGTTTCCGGGGCGATGGTACCGCACGCCGGTTGGATTTATTCCGGACGTTTGGCGGCCAAGACATTAGCGAGTATCGAACCACCGGAGACAGTCTTTGTTTTCGCCCCCAAGCATCGACGAGAGGGGGCGAATTTTGCGGTAATGCCTTACGGAAGCTGGGATTTCGGCGCGGGGCGGATAGAGAGCGACTCGTCTTTGATCGAGGAGTTTGTTCGAGCGGTTCCGTCTTTTCATAAGGACGCGACCGCGCATCGTTCGGAGCACTCGATCGAAGTGACGCTGCCGATGTTGGCTCGTTATTTTCCCGGGGTAAAAGTTGTCGGAGCGCTAATCGGAGCTTCCTCGAAGAGGGAATTGGCGACTCTTTCCGACCAGTTCGCGGCTTTTTTGCTAGAGCGAAGGGAACGCGGACTCAAAGATCCGCTCCTTCTCGTATCGAGCGATATGAACCACTACGCGTCGGAGGCGACGACGAGAATCGTCGATAAAATGGCGCTCGACGCATTGGAGACGACAAATCCCGAGGAACTTTACGACGTCGTAAGGCGCGAGGGGATAACGATGTGCGGAGTTTTGCCCGCTTTTTTCGTTTTGTCGACTCTTAAGAAACTGGGCGAGTTTAATCGAGCGACGCAAATCGGTCGCGCGACGAGCGGAGAGAGTTCGGGAGATTACGATCGAGTTGTCGGTTACGCCGGATACGTTTTTAATTAGAGATAACAAAGGAGTCGCAATGAATCGCGCGTTCATTCTACTATTCGCCATTTCGACGGCGGTTTGTCTTTCTTTACCGACGGCGAGTGGAGAGGAAGACGTCGAAATCGTCGTCGCGGGTTCAACGGTCGACGCGTCGCCGGAGGACGAGGTTTTATTTGACGCGAGAACTTCGGAATTTCTATCGAAAGAGTGGCTCGCCGATTTTTCGACCCCGCCTCGAGCCTTTCGTCCATTGCAGATCGTTCACGGACGCGATTTAACGGATCCTAAATTAGTCGAATATTTTCGGGATCAATGCGGACTTGGAGGGTTGGTCGTTAACGTCGGGGGCGCCGAGTACGTTCGCTCGCAAGAGAATTGGGATCGGTTTTGTCAAGGCGTTAAAAATTTGAAAGAGCTTGGAATGCGCGTCTGGATCTACGACGAGGACGGTTATCCCAGTTTGAGCGCGGGAGGCGTCGTATTGGAAGGACGTCCCGAGCTGGGCGCTTTGGAGTTGGCTTACGATCCGGAACACAATCCGCCATATTACGTTCGCGACTGTTACGAGTTTACGCATTCGTGCAACAACGTTTTCAAGGCGCGGCGGTATCCCAATCCGTTGAATCCCGCCGCGACGGAACGTTTTATCGACGTAACGCATCGCCGTTATCGAAGCGAACTCGGGGATTTGTACAAGGATGCGGAAGCGTTTTTTACCGACGAGCCCGCGATGATGGCGGCGAACTTGGGAATTATTCAAGAAGACCATATACGCAACAACGTTCCGACGGTCGATCCTCAGGATCCGGATAAAAAATGTTTGCCCGTTGTTTCATGGTGCGACGACGTCGAAGAGCGCTATTTGGAAAAATACGGAGAAGAACTACGACCGAATTTCAAGTATCTCTTTGAAGGAGACTCGCAAGACGCGAAACGAGTAAGACGCCAGTTCTGGACGCTGTTGGGCGAGTTGAACCGAGAACGATACTACGGACGGATCCAAGAATTTTGTCGAGAGACGCCGAACGGTCCGGTCGCGTCGGGGCACACGCTGTACGAAGAAAACATCATTATGCACGTTCCCTTGGACGGGAATAAGATAGAAGCGCTAAAGAAGTTCGATCTTCCCGGTATGGACATGTTGAACTCCGATCCGAACGCATATTTTTACGGCTGTTGGGAAGCGGCCGCGTTTCCGTGTTCCGCGGCGGAGTTTATTGGGAAGCGTCGCGTTATGACGGAAATCAGCGATTTTACTCAGTTGAACATCGGCGATCGCAAGCCCGCCTCGTTGGATTTGATGGAAGCGACCGCCGGTTGGCAGTCGGCGTTCGGGGCGACGGAGTTCGCGCTTTACTATTCGATCGTCGCGGGGGATAACCGAGACGAACGAACACACCGGAACTATTGTCGATTTGTTGGACGATTGAACGCGGTTTTGCGCGACGCGGAGCCCGTCCGTCCAATTTTGCTCTACTATCCGATCGAGGAATTGCAATCGGAGTTTCGACCTTACGCCGGTCCATTGACCGATCTTTCCAAACAGTCGGATCTTGCTCGTCAGATTTACAATTCTTTCAATACGATCGGCGCGGGTTTGTCTAGAATTCAGACTTCTTTTTGCGTCGTTGATAGGGAAACGCTCCAGAGTTTGACAACCTCGCCGAAGGATCCGGAAGAAGCGTCGCGTTTGAAGGGGAAGTATTCGGGGATCATTTTTCCGAGCGGATCGGAAAAAATCTCGCGCGATTGGTCGAATCCCGACTTTCGCGAGTATTGGGTCGACGAGGGCGAGCCGTTGAATTCTTGGGAGGACGTCGCGAAAGCGCTTCGCGATTTTTCCGGACCGCGCCTGTCCCCCGAACCGAGTAGTCCGTATTTTGTCGAGGGGACGTTCAAAAGAGACAATCGATTGATTTTTGTCGTAACGAACGTCGATCCCTCGGAATGGAAGGGCAATCTCAAGTTGACCGCAACGAACGCGTCGACTTCATTCAAATCCAACTCATGGACAATTCTCGATCCGAAAACGGGTTCCGTTCAATCGATTGAAGTCGAGGGGACTTCGATCCCGGCTCGAGTGGCGGCTCGCGGAACGCGGTTTTTCGTTTCGCCGGAGATGGAAGAGTAGAGGGTTATTTTACGAGGCGTTGTTCGCGCGTCGCGATTGACGACGCTCGAACGGAGCCTATACTATAGCGGGAGCGGCTCGCGATATTTAGAGACGCGTTTCGCGAGCCGCTCCCAGCGACCTAGGTCGTCGATGAAAAGAGAAAAATTGATTAGAAGCGAGAAATCACCTATGGCGAATAATGTTCGACCCGAATCGATGGAGCGGATAACGACTCCGGAATTAGCGAGCGCTTTTATCGAGGAGCAGCTCGCCGCGTTGCGAACTCAAATTGGCGATAAGAAAGTCATTTTGGCGCTTTCCGGGGGAGTCGATTCCTCGGTTGTCGCCGCCTTGTTAATTAAGGCGGTCGGCAAGCGCTGCGTTTGCGTTCACGTGAACCACGGGCTTTTGCGGAAGGGCGAGCCGGAGCAAGTGATCAAGGTCTTTCGCGACGAGATGGACGCGAACTTGATATACGTCGACGCGATCGAGCGCTTCTTAAAGAAACTCGAAGGGGTCTCCGATCCCGAGACAAAGCGCAAAATCATCGGCGCTGAGTTCATTCGAGTGTTCGAGGAAGAAGCCCGCAAACTCGACGGTGTCGATTTCCTCGCCCAAGGCACGATCTATCCGGACATACTTGAAAGCGGACCGGTCAAGGCGCATCACAACGTTGGCGGCCTTCCGGAAGACCTGCAATTCGAGTTGGTCGAACCTTTGAAGTTTCTTTTTAAAGACGAGGTTCGCGTCGTCGGCAAGGCGCTCGGACTTCCGGACGGAATGGTTTATCGCCAGCCTTTCCCGGGTCCGGGACTTGGCGTGCGCTGCCTCGGCGCGATCACTCGCGATCGGTTGGAAGCGGTTCGAGAATCGGACGCTATTCTCCGAGAGGAATTCGCGAACAATGGACTCGAGGGTAAGGTATGGCAGTACTTTACCGTAGTTCCCGACTTCAAGTCGACGGGCGTGCGAGACGGGGTTCGTAGTTTCGATTGGCCGGTGATTATCCGCGCGGTCAATACTCGCGACGCGATGACGGCGACGGTCGAAGACGTTCCTTTCTCGCTTTTGCAGAAAATCACGGCTCGGATCGTGACCGAGGTTTCCGGAGTCAATCGGGTTTTGTACGACCTTACCCCAAAACCCACCGGGACGATCGAGTGGGAATGAGCGTCGAGAGAAGGGATCGAATAGCGGTCGACTTTTTCAAAGCCTTTTGATCAGAAAAAGCCCCTTGTCAAAACTTGAAAAGGGGCTAGACTAACGTTGTTTTGCAAACCGGGGGCGAACTGGGTTCGACCGGGCGAGCGAAGCGCGGATTGCGCGCCGAGGTTGATCGGTGGGCCTCGTTAAAAGCCGATTATAAATTTCAATTGCCAATAACCAAATGGCTATGGCCGCCTAAGAACAGGCGTCCCCGAATTTGATCTCTAGCCGAAGGGGTGAAAAATTTGGTCGCTAAATTCGGATCGTTTCGCGCCGCGTCGAACACGCGCGAGATTAAATTTTGCTTTCGAATCGTTCTTGCGAAACCGTCGTCGATAAGGGTTCAAAGGAATTAAAACAATAAAGAATCGACTATGCGCGTAGACGTCCTCGTAGAGACGTCGCGGGACGCGGGTTCAATTCCCGCCGCCTCCACTCCCTGTTTAAAAACTCGCGTTCGTCGCGAGTTTTTTTATTTCCAAACCGTTCGACCGCGCTTTTGGACGGACGCCGATGAAAAAAATAGCTCGAAACGTCCTCGATTACGCCGTTTATCTTATCGTTCGAATCGCGGTTTGCTTCGTTCAGTCGTTGTCGCTGGAGGCCTGCCGCGCCGGTTCGAACTTTTTGGCGTTTCTCTTCAACGACGCGCTTCGCGCTCGCGGCAGGTTGGTCGACGCGAATTTACAACGCGCTTTTCCCAACGCGACTCGGAGAGAGCGCCTTAAGATTTCCCGCGGGATGTGGGCGCATCTTTTCTTAATGGTCGCCGAAGTGGCTCGGGCGCCGCGGCAGACGACCGGATTAAATTGGTGGCGCCATATCCGAATTGAAAACGGTCGCGAGATGTTTCGAGCGCTCCAGTCGGATCGACCTCTGATTTTGATAACCGCTCACTTTGGCAATTTTGAAATGGGAGGATATATTCTCGGACTTCTCGGTTATCCGACGTTTTCGGTCGCTCGTAAACTTGACAATCCCTATTTGAACGACTTTATAGGCGGTTTTCGAGGGCAAACCGGTCAGTATATTATCGACAAGAACGAAGGCTACGAGGACATATTGACGGTATTGTCGAACAAGGGAGTCATGGCGTTTCTTTCGGACCAAGCGGCCGGAAAGAAGGGGGTATGGGCGACATTTTTTGGTTCGCCCGCCTCGACGCACAAAGCAATGGCGCTTCTCAGCGCGCAGTACGACGCGCCAATGTTTATTTGTTACGCGACGCGAACCGACGATCGTCCCAATCATTTTACAATGCGGATGGTCGATTATTTGGATCCTCGTTCCGCGCCTAGCGAACTGACGACGATTCAACAGATAACGCAGTGGCACGTTTCTCGACTCGAGGAACAAATTCGATTGGCGCCGAACCAGTACTGGTGGTTGCACAATCGTTGGAAGACCTACGGTCGCGTCTTTAAATAAACGGCGTTGCCAAGGGGACTCGCGACTGGCGGTCGAGCGTTTTTTAAAAAAAAATAAAAACGCCTCTTGTCAAAATTCGCCGCGGTGTTATGATCTAGCGCGTCGACGGCGACCAGCCGACGGCGGAGCCTCAATAGCTCAGTTGGTAGAGCGTCGGACTGTTAATCCGCAGGTCCAAGGTTCGAGCCCTTGTTGAGGCGCTTTTCTTTTCGAAGACTCTGCTATGCAGAGTCTTTTTTGTTTCTTGGTTTTTCTTTCTTTTTCCCTAAATCAAGGTTTCCAATGAAGCGCCTCTTCCCGCGTCAAACTCGGAAAATTTACGTCGGTTTCTTTTTGGCGTTACTTTGCGCTTTCTTCATTGGGTCGCTTTTTTCCGGACGCTCAAAAAACGAGCCGGTCGAATCTCCCGATACTCCGCGGAAGTCCCTTCGCATCGTGTCGACTGCGCCGAGCATAACGGAGACGCTCTTTGCGGTCGGATTAGGGGATTGCGTCGCAGCCGTTTCGGATTATTGCAAGTACCCCGAATCGGTAAGCGAGTTGCCCAAGATCGGGAGCTTGTACGACTATAACGTCGAGGCGATCGCGGAATTAGCGCCCGATTTTGTCGTTGTCCTGAAGGAAAACGAGGTTTTGCCGCCTAAACTGGCGTCGTTGGGGATAGAGACGTTTTCGGTTGACCACGCTTCTTTGGAAGGGGTTTTAGAGTCTTTTGAGAGTTTAACGAATCGCGCGAAAGAGAAGCGTCCCGACGCGCCCGAACGAGGAGCGGCTTTGCGTCGAGAAATGGAAACGCGAATAGAGAAGGTTCGTTCCAACGCGTCAAAATATCCTAAAACGAAATCCTTGGTAGCGATCTATCGTCAGGTTGGCCGAGGGGTTGTCGGCGAAGCCCACATCGCGGGACGCAACCCGTACTTTAATTCCGTCTTAGAGATAGCCGGAGGGGAGAACGTCGCCGAGAATTTGACGGGCGTCGCGCCAATTGTTTCGGCGGAGGGGATTGTTGAGCTCAATCCCGAGGTCGTTTTGGATCTTTCAACGGACGGAGTCAATTACGAAGGGGAGGAACTGCGCCGCAAAACGGAGGAACGCGTCCGCGATTGGCAATCTCTCGGGGACGCGGTCGACGCGGTAAGGAACAAACGGGTTTATCCGATTTTTGACGATTTCGCGACCGTTCCGGGACCGAGAAGCGTTCTTTTTTTAGAAAAGCTCGCGGGGCTTTTACACCCAGAACTGTCGCGAACGGACGATTAATCCCTTGCTCAGGTGGACTTCAGAACGATCCAATCTCCCAGTCTTGGGAACAATTGCGCGATTGAGAAAAGAATTCGCGCTTTCCAAGGAATCACGAGTTCAGGACGACGTTTTTCGCACATTTTCAAAATGCGCGCGGCTAGGATCTTGGGGTCGATTTTTCCGACCTTGACCCCTCCGCCCGGCATTAGCGCGGACTCTGGAATTCCTTCTGCGTTTTTTAGCGCGTACAATCTTGGGTTCTCCCTTTTCACGGGACCCGGACAAACGAGCAAGACATGAAGTCCTTGGGGGCGCATTTCCAATCTTAGTTGTTGGGAGAACGCGGCGACGGCGTGTTTGGTAACGGGGTAAGCGCCGACCCATCTGGCCGCGCTTTTGGACGCCAAGGAACCGATATTGACAATGTGTCCTTTTCGTGGGATCAAATGCGGAATCGCCGCCTGGGAGCACGCGATGGTTCCCATTACGTTGAGGTTCCAGAGGGCTTGAAATTCTTCGAGGGACGTTTGAGTAAGAAAACCGCGGTGGGTTCGCCCCGCCGCGTTGACGAGCGCGTCGAGAGCGCCAAAATTGGCGACGGTTTCTTCGACGATTCTTTTTGCGTCGTCAGGATTAGTAACGTCGGCGACGAGGGGAAGGACGTCGGTTCCGTTGTCGCGCATTTCCTCGGCGGTTTTTTCGACGTCTTTAGGTTCGAGCCCCGCGATCGCGACTTTAGCGCCGGCTTGACCGAACGTTTCCGCTATTACGCGTCCCAAACCGTTGGAACCACCGGTAACCAGAACAATTCTATCGCGCCAATAACTCATTTTTGTCCGATCCTTTCACATCGCGCCGAGGTCGTCGCAAGTTGGAGCGCCCCGCGCGAGCTATCATTATACGGCGATTTATCGTCCGGACAACGGGTTTTAGGATTTTGCGCGGGTATAAAAAACGACGGAACGCGTTCGGGAACGCGCTCCGCCATTTTCTCAAGAGATTTGGCGATCTAGATAGCGATCTCTCGCTCAAACCCAGCCGCGAAGTTTCATCGCGTCGGCGACGCGCTTGATCGCGACGAGGTACGCGGCTTCGCGAAGGCTGGTCGACTTGGCGACGCTCATATCGTAGACGGCTTTGAAGGCGCGGGTCATCTTTTGATCCAAGCGCTTATGAACTTCTTCGAGTTCCCAGTAGAAGTTCTGGGCGTTTTGGCATTGCTCGAAGTAAGAGACGGTAACACCGCCAGCGTTGGCGAGGTAGTCGGGAATCAGGTGAATACCCTTGGCGTCGACGATGGCGTCGGCTTCGGGAGTGGTGGGACCGTTGGCCAATTCGCAGATGATTTGGCACTTGAGATTTCCGGCGTTTTCCTCGGTGATCGTGTTTTCCAGCGCGGCGGGGAAGAGAACGCAAACGTCGAGAGCGAGGAGTTCTTCGTTGGTGACCGCTTTAGCGCCGGGGAATCCAACGACAGTCCCGTTCTTCAGTTTGTAGTCGACGAGCGACTTGGCGTCGATACCGTCGGGATTATAGACTCCGCCCTTGGAGTCGGAAGCGGCGACGACCTTCATACCGAGGATTTCCTCGGAGAGAGTCGCGGCGAATTGGCCGGCGTTTCCAAACCCTTGGATCGCGCAGGTCTTGCCCTTGAGGTCGATTCCGTAAGCCTTGGCGCACTCGCGAACGGTGTAGACTCCGCCGCGAGCGGTCGCGTCGCCGCGCCCTTGCGAGCCGCCGATTTCGATCGGCTTACCGGTGATGACGCCCGGATGGCACTCCATCATGATCTTTTCGTACTCGTCCATCATCCAAGCCATGATTTGCCCGGTGGTGTAGACGTCGGGAGCCGGAACGTCTTTGGTGATTCCGATCAAAGGAGCGATGGCGCGGATATAGGCGCGAGCGAGACGTTCTTTTTCGCCGTCGGAGAGTTCTTTGGGGTTACAGATGATTCCGCCCTTACCGCCGCCGAGAGGAATATCGACAACGGAGCACTTCCAAGTCATCCAGCAAGCCAGGGCGCGAACGGTGTCGATCGTTTCGGTCGGGAACCAACGAATACCGCCCTTAGCGGGACCGCGCGCGGTGTTGTATTGAACGCGAAAACCTTGGAAAACTTTAGTCGATCCATCGTCCATCTTAACCGGGAGGGCGACCCAGACTTCACGTTGAGGGACGCTCAGCAGTTGGGTCGTGGCTTCGTCGAGCCCGAGCGCCTTCGCGGCCTTTGCGACGCGGGCTTTTGCGATTTCGAAAGGATTGCGTTCTGCCATTTTAGTCTCCTGATTCGGTAATTGACTTATTAGGTTTTCTTATAACGGCGATTTGTAAAATTACCGTTTATTATTTTGTGTTTATTATCTAACCGAGATTTTTTTTGGCAAGAGGTCGCTGGCAAAAATTTTAAAAATTTTTTTGCCTCCGTATCTTTCGAAATATCAACGGAAACTATTGACGCGTCGCGAGCGAGTAATTCGCTTTCGGCAATCGATCCCGTCGCCTTTTCCAAATTTGGTTTGCATTGTCGGTTCAAATAATCCGAAATTCGCGAGCAAGAAACGGGGGCTTGCGGACACTAATAATTTAGTGAAGTTTGGCGCCCTTTTTGTTTTAATTTGTTGACCGAACGTTGTCGGCTCGTTTCGAAAAAGGTCGGCAATTTTGAAAAGAGATTTTGGTCGACGTTCGGAATTTGACGATAAACGAATCGGCGACGATTTGTAATAACGCCCCTAACCTCGCCGCCGCGCGAACCTTTCCGCTTTCAGAGACGCCGCGATGGAACCGTTGAAATTTACCGAGTATCTGCAGAAAATCCTAAACGACGCCATAAGCCTCAGCAAGGAAATGGAAGCGTCGGGGTTGCTTTTGTTTTTCGACGCTCCAATCGATTGGAAGCGCTTGAAGAAGTTTCTCGGAGACGCGTACTTCGTGGCGGCGGCGACAAACGCGGAGGCGTTATCCGGCGCTTCCGAAGCCGAGATACCCACGGTGTTGTTGAAACTCGACAACGACGCTCCCGTCTACGATCGCATGACGCACGCTATTTTGGAGGCGGTCGCGGACGACTTCTTTACGCCCGGTTCTCGGCTGGTCGCGTTGTACAGCGGTTTCGATCCGACGGGTTTCGATTCGATTAGCGTGATCAATCTTGGCGAGCATCTGGAGCGTCTCACTGGCAAAGAGTTGCGCAAGATTGAAACGAAGGTGCCTCTCAAGACGCTGAAAACGGTGGTCGATCTAGCGTTGGAGATAGGTCGCGAAGGTCGGGAAGGCAAGTCGGTCGGCACTTTGTTCGTGGTCGGCGATACGAAGAACGTGATGGAGAATAGCAAGCCGGCGGGATTCGACCCGGTGAAGGGGTACAAGTGCAAGGAACGGGATCTCTTTGACCCGCGGGTTCGCGAGGGTATCAAAGAGGTCGCGCAGCTTGACGGGGCGTTTGTGGTTTCCCTCGACGGAGTAGTCACGGCGGCTTGTCGTTTGCTCGACGCGTCGACGGCGATGATCACGCTCTCTAAGGGACTGGGTTCGCGTCATTGGGCCGCGGCGGCGGTGAGTCGGAGCACGAACGCCGTGGCGATCGCTGTGAGCCAGTCGAGCGGGACGGTGCGGATTTTTGTGAACGGCGAGGTCGTTTTGCGAATTGAATCGCGCCACGCGCGCCCGATGGTTTGGCGAGAATTCGACTACGATCGCAATTGACGTTGGGGGCGGCTTGAGACTAGAAAAATCGCAAATTTTTTAAAAAAGGGACTGGACGACAAAGGGTTCGTTGTTATAATTCCTGTCGCTGTCGACGGGCATTTCGTCGGGCGGGAGTGTAGCTCAGTTGGTAGAGCAACGGACTTTTAATCCGTAGGTCTCGGGTTCGAGCCCCGACACTCTCATTTTAGATAAGGCGCGAACGCGCCTTTTTTTGTTTCGAAAGCTCTTGGAGCGACATTTGCGTCCAAGAGCTTTTTTCTTTCGCGTTGTTTATCTCGTTTCGGTTCGCTCAAAAGATTTGGGCGACTTCCTTGAGGCGCTCGGCAAGTTCATAGGCAAACTTTCTGATCTCCCACAAGTCGGCGTTTTCGTCGCGTCGGAACTCTTCAATTTTTGTCGTCGGCAGATCGCTCATCGGGACGAGTTCGCAGGCTTCTAGTAAATTGGCGGCGACCTCGCAGGCGTCGAGGAGTTTTTTCTTGTCGCTGCGTCGGTAATCGAAAGCGTCGCTCGTGTATTCTTTTAGCGCGTCGCGCAGCAGAGAAAGGGCTCTGTCGACTTTTCCCTCGCGATTTGGATTTGTGGGTACGACAGTTCGGCTATCGCGATTGCGGAAGCAGCCGAACATTGCGGCGATGGTTCCCGCGTCGCGAATCGTGCCGTCGGGATAGAAGATTCCGTGCTCGTCGATACATCGACCACGAATCATCAGTTCAAAGAGGAACCAGCCCATATTGTAGCGCTCGCAATATTGGAGGGCCATTTCATACGGGTTCGCGCGAGCCAAACAACCGGTTTCGGTGTTCATGACTTGCTTTCCAAGTTTTTGTCCCCATTCGGCGGCGAGTTTAAAATTGGCGTTAATGCTTTCTCTTCGATCGCTGTAGTCGTGGAAAGAAAGGACGTCGCACATATTGGCGGTCGATTCTTCAATTTCCCAAGCGGTGGTATAGCCAACAGTTATCAGGGCGTCGGGAGCGGTTTTTTGAACGACTCCAATTTCGCGCCTGAGGAACGACCAAATCATTTCTTTTCGGTCGGCTTTTTCCTCTTCCGGGGCTTTGTCGATATAGGGATTGCAGAGGGGCTCGTTCATAAGGTCGAACATCAATAATCCCGGTTCGTCCTTTAAAGCGCTCGCGATCGCGGTCGCGTAGGCGTCGGCGGCTTCGTACTGCTGGGGTTCGATCGTTTTAGGGTCGAGCATATTGCCGTTGAAAAGGATTGGCATGCATTTATAACCGCATTCGTCGCAAAGGCGAACGCGCTCGACAAGACCTTTAACGTAGTTTTCGGGGTCTTTCTCATAGGCTCCGCGACTTAACCAGAAGCGGACGGCATTGAGTTGGACGCGACTTCCGTATCCCAGTTCTTTGCGCGCGGTCTCCAAGTTTGCGGGGTAGTAGCACACGCCCCTTATTTTGGAACAATCGATTTCGGGCTTAGCGGCGAATATTGAATTGCGCGAGGGCGCGACGACTAGCGCGAGCGCTATCGCGACGACTTTCGCGACGCAACGGAAGGTTTTGTTCATAGCGCAATCTTTCTTTAAAAAGTTTTAATCCTTACTCAAGGTCGCGCCGACGCTGGCTGCGACCACGCACGCGATGGCGATCCACTGAGTTGGGGTAAGAATTTCGCGAAGAAAAATAAGACCGGACAAAGCGGCGAAAGCCGGTTGCAGACTCTGTAAGACGCCGAAAGTTTTGGGCGGAATGTCTTTTAACGCGAACAAGTCCAACGTGAAGGGCAGGGCGCTGGACAGAACCGCGACGCTTAGTCCCAGTAGCGCCAATCGAGGCGTTAGCGAATAAATTTCGGGACTGGACAAGCCGAACGGTAGGACGAATAGGGAAGCGCAACAGAGACCGCACGTAACCGCGTCGGAATTCTTCATTTTTTGTGAAAGGCGCCTACCCGCGACAATGTACATAGCCCACATAACGCCCGCGATAAAGACGAGCGCGAGCCCCAATGGGTCGAGGGACGCAACGTCGGTATTTTGTCGCCAAGGGGCGATGAGCGCGATACCTAGCGCGGCGAGCAGAGCCCAGAAGAAGTCGGTCAGTTTTCTCGACGTCAGTAAAGCGAGTCCCAGAGGACCGACAAACTCGACGGCGACTCCCAGCCCTAGAGGAACGCGCTGAACGCCGTAATAGAAAATTAGATTCATCGCGGCGGTGGAGAAGCCGTAAAAGAGAACGCAACTCCACTGCTCCTTCGTAAAGGTTCTAACTTTCGGTCGATGAATCAGAAAGAGGAGCGCCCCCGCAAGACCGGTTCGCAGAAGGGCGACCGCGCTTGGCGAGAGCGACTTAAAAAGTATTTTCGCAATCGAGGCTCCGCCTTGAACGCTCGCCATCGCGCCAAGACTCGCCAAGACCGCCAGTTTTCTTCTGGGACGCATTTTGAGGGAATGGATTCGTGTGTGAAACCGCTTATAAGCGGAGACGACGTTTAAAATATCGAGTAGGGGAATTATAGCGATAAAGGCGATTTTTACAAGCGCGCGTTTTTCGAGCGACAGCACGTTCCAACAAAAAGCTCCGGAACGGCGAACGTTCCGGAGCGCGGGATCGTGGCGCTCGACGAGATTTTACTCGACGACTTTGAAGAAGAATCGACTTTCGGGGGCGACGTCGCCGGTCAGGTAGAAATCGGCGGGAGAACTCGGGTCGGAAAAGTTGTCCAACCATTTAAACGAAATTTTGGAGAAGGACGCGTTTTTTTCCAGTCCAAGCGATTCGTAAGGGACGGCGATCATTATTTGCTCGCCCTCTTGTTTAAATTCAACTTTCCCCGCGTTCTTCCAATTCCAGACTTCGCCGTCCTTTCCAGCAAATCTTTCGAGCGAGGCGCCATTTGTAGCGTAGGCTCGTCCGATAAGGTAATCGCCTCCGCAGAAACCGGTTTTTAAGTTGGAATCGGCGTCAATTAAAAGGCAGAGATTGTCGAGTTTCCCTTGTTGAATCGGTTCGCGGGTTTTGGCGTAGAAGTAATAATTGTTTTCGTCCCGCGAAACTTTGAACGTTTGGAAATCGTTTCTTCCCGATTCGTTGACGTAATGGGTTCCTCCTTGTCCCTTGAAATCGCGTTTCGCAGTTTCGCCCGTCCAATCGACAAGCGTTGGTTCGACCGAGTTCCATTGCTCAAATCCCGCGTTTAGATCGATCGCTTTCTTTCCCTCAAGTTTCGGGAGCGAGGGGACGCCTTTATAACGTCTAATTCCTTCGATCATTTGGAGATAGTACGCGTCGAGGTGCCCTCCTTTCATCGGTTCGATATCGCGACTGTACTCGCGATCGTACTGATCGACGAACACTTTTCCAGCGGAACCGCGATCCCACCGTCCAGCGATCCATTCGTTCCAGCCGGTGATCATCACGTAAGGGGGATCCAATTCGTAAGCGCGTTTCCACTGTTCGGCAAAATTTCGTCCTTCGTCGGTCGCTAGTTCTTCTTCGATTTTTCCGTTTCGGAAACTGCGTCCGCGAGCTTTTCCCGAACTCATGTTTTCCACATGGGCGTCGGGCTCGCGACTCAGGTTTTGAGCGACGGAAACGTTAACTTGTTCCGGAACGCTTGGATCCTCGGCGTATCCGTAGGGTTGCGGATACGCCGCTTCCCAATGCCACGCCTTTTTTGTATTGACCATCTTAAAAGGCCAATGCGCCTTTCGCAATGTCAAGGCGTTTCGGAGCGTTTCGTCGGTAATTTCTTCGGGATCTCCGATTAACAACGGTTTACCGTCCAAAGGAAAGAGCAATTCGTCGTATTTATGGTTCGAGTACACCTCTTTCCAAAGATTGTTGGCGGCGTCTTTGGCGCGGGTGTTGAGCATAAAGGTAATTTGGGGAGTCTTTCCACCCTCGGAACGAATTTGCAACATAACGTCGCACAACGCTCTAACCTGTTCTGGATAAGTAAGATAGTTTGTTGTGTCAAAGACGAGGAAGTCAATTCCCGCATCGGCGAGAAGTTGAACGTGTCTCCGAAGAACCCAAGGGTCGAAGGCGCTGTAGTAACCGAACAAAGGCTCGCCCCAAAAATGCATAATCCCATTATTGGGAGCCCAAAGGTCGGAGGAACTTTGTTCGGGCGAGGCGACGTCCTCTTTCGGAAGGCGCTCCTTGATTTTAGAAATGTCGTAAGGACCGTCGGTCCAAGGGGCTTTGACGTTTCCGCTGTCGATCCATAGAAAGTAGAAAATACCGACCGCTTTGTTATCGCGAATATCGCTTAGTTTTTGGGACGTGTCCACGCTCCGTCCCAAACCGTCGACCGCTCCCCAAGGAACCCCCTGTGATTGCGCGAGAACCGCGTTACAAGTCAACGTCAATAAGACGACTAGCAAAGAAGCGCAAAAGTTCCTCATACATTTTCCCTTTTTTCGCGCGAATAGCGCAATAATGAAGACGCGGCGCTTGAAAACGAGTTTCGAGCGCCGCGTTGGCTTACGAATTAGAGGTTGGCGTCGATAAGCTCCTGAAGCTTCGATTGTTTCTGGACGCCAACGAGTTTCGCGACCGGCTCGCCGTTTTTGAAGAGTATCAGAGTCGGCATTACGGAGACGTCGTATTTCGCCGCCAAGTCCATATTGCTCTCCACTTCAACTTTAGCGACGATCGCCTTGTCCGCGTTGGCCTTAGCCAACGCTTTGAGAGTTGGAACGAGCAGACGGCAAGGTCCGCAGGTTCTTCCGTAGAAATCGACAAGCGCGGGACGACTTTCTCCAAGGATCTTTTCTTCGAAATCGACCGAGGTAATATCAATTGTTTCGCTCATTTGGTTTTCCCTTTTTTCAATGGATTGATAAAGTAACGACAACCGAGGCGAAAATCGCGACGGAACCTACTTGGCGTTTTGGCAAAAGGGACGCCAATTACCGCGAAAAAAACGCCGACGAAAACTCGTTTCGTCGACGTTCTCGTTTTGGGATCAAGAATTCGAAAAGGATTACTCTTCGTCTTCCTTGAGCTCGGCTTTCGCAATGATTTCTTGCTGGATATTGGCGGGAACTACGTCGTAACGGCTGAATTCGATCGTATAGCTTCCTTGTCCGCCGGTCATACTAGCCAAAGCTCGGCTGTACGTGGTAACTTCGGCGAAAGGAACCTCGGCCTTAACGGTCTGATATCCGCCGCCGGCGTCTTCGACGCCCAAGGGACGGCCGCGTCGCGCGGCGACAACGTCGGAGTTGACGTCGCCGACTTTGTCGACGGGAACGGTGACGTCGAGGTTCACAATCGGTTCGAGCAAGGCGGGACGAGCCTTCATAAAGGTTTCTTTGAAGGCGCCCTTCGCGGCGGTGCGGAACGCTTGTTCGTTACTGTCGACGGGGTGGTATTTACCAAAGTGGACTTCAATGCAGAGGTCTTGGACTTGGTAACCGGCGAGGACGCCGCTTTCCATACGATCCTTGAACCCCTTGTCGATCGCGGGCATAAAGTTGGAAGGAATCGTACCGCCGACAACAGAGTCGATCCACAAGAAGTTGTTTTCGGGGAAGTACTTCCATTCTTTCATGGACGGGAAACGATCTTTGTTGGTGGCAAACTCTTCGGGATCGGTTCCGCCGGGGAACGGATACATGCGAATGTGGACTTCGCCGAATTGCCCGGCGCCGCCGGATTGTTTCTTGTGTCGATAAGATCCTTCCGCTTGTTGTTGAATCGTTTCGCGGTAGGGGATCTTCTGCTCTTTGGTTTCGAGCTCGACCTTATCGCGTCGCTTGAGGCGCTCTTGCAAAACTTGGAGGTGCAGTTCGCTCATACCGGTGATGAGCATTTGCTTGGTTTGCTCGTTTCGCTCGACTTTGAAGGTGGGATCTTCTTCCGCCAGTTTTCCGAGGGCGGTGGAGACCTTCGCTTCGTCGCCTCTGTTTTTCGGGGCGGCGGCCAGCCCGACCATCGGAGTCGGGAAAGAGAACGCGGGCATTTCGATTTCGCCGAGGGTTCCGCAGGTCTTGAGTTCGTCGGTTTTGGTAACAGCGACAATCATACCGGGACCGGCTTCGTCGACCGGTTGGAGGTCGTTGGCGACAACTTCGAACAATTGGGCGATTTTGAAACCTTTTCGCGAACCGATAAGAGGCACGTTGGCGCCGGTCTTCAGAACGCCGGAGAAGACGCGAATGTAATTGATCTTCTGAACGAAGGGGTCGATGCGAGTCTTAAAGACTTGGGCAACGATCGGACCTTCTGGATCGGGCTTGATCTCGACTTCGTTACCCTCGGCGTCTTTCCCCGAACGGGGGAGAACGTCGGACGGTAGCGCGAAGGAGGCGAGACCGTTGAGGAGTTCGGCGAGCCCGACGCCAGTTTTGGCGGAGACGCAGAAGATGGGGATCAACGACTCTTCTTTGATGCCCTTGGCGATAAGTTTCGCCATTTCTTCGTCGTTGGGCAACTCGCCCTCAAAATAGCGCTCCATGGCGGCGTCGTCGACGGAGACGATAGACTCGATCAAGGCTTCGCGGAGCTCGGCGGGATCCGCCAAAGCGCCTTCCGCGTCGGCGTCGGTCGCTTTTAGGACGTCGACAACTTTGGAGAATTGAGCGCCGTGCCCGACCGGAACGTTGAAGAGCGCGGCTTCTTGCCCGAAAACGGACTTAATCGATTCGACGAGAGAGTCGAATTCGATGTTGTCGCCGTCCATTTTGGAGAGGACGACAATGCGCCCAAGCCCGGCTTTTTTCGCTTCGGCGAAAACGCGCCGCGTATTGACCTCGATACCGGAAGTGGCGTTCACGACAATGACCGCGGTATCGGACGCGCCCATCGCGGAAATGGCGCCGCCGATAAAGTCGGGGTATCCGGGGGAGTCGAAGACGTCGAAGTGTTTGCCCGCCCAATCGAAGTTAACGCACGACGTTTCGATCGTGTACTTGTGGGCTTTTTCTTCCTCGTCGAAGTCGCAAATACTCGTTCCGTCGTCGACGCTAGCCAATCTCTTGACTTTTCCGGACGCGTTGAGGAACGCGTCGGTAAGAGTAGTCTTTCCCGAGCCGCCGTGTCCGCATAAAACAATATTACGAATATTATCAGGGCTGTACTTCGACATATAGTAAATCCTTGTTGAAAACGTCGAGTTACCGGGAGGGAACGTCGACTCCACTCTTAAAGGGAGGTCTCGCGCCGAGTCGAACGCAAAGGCGAGCCGACCGCTGGGCGTCTTTCGCGGCGGCAAATTGGCGGCTTATAAAGCGGAAGCGCCGCGCCTCTTCCGCCCGCCATGCGATGTAATTTTTCTAGTATAGTCGACAATGGCGGGTTTTTCAAGGACCGGGATAAATTTTTCTTCGAAAGGCGCGGCTTTTGCGGCGAGTCTCTCTCTAGGGTTTTTACTCGATTTCGATTTCTTTCCATTTTGTTCCTTCACGAAAGAGTTCTTTTCCGATATACTAACCGAGATTCTGGAGGCGCGGCGGACGGACGATAGTTTTTTCGTCGGCTGGAACGACCAACGCGCAAAGCGAACAAATTCGGGGGCCCGGGTCGGGCGAAAGAGAATGAAATTTCAAAGAACGACGCTCGACAACGGGCTGGAGATAGTCGTCGAGCAGAACGAATCGGCGCTGTCCACCGCGCTCGGCTTTTTTGTTCGGACGGGCAGTCGGGACGAGACGGACGAGATTGCCGGCGTCAGCCACTTCCTAGAGCATATGGTTTTCAAGGGCACCGAACGTCGAACCGCGGCGGACGTCAATCGCGAGCTCGACGAATTGGGGGGAATCTCGAACGCCTGCACGTCCGAGGAGTCGACCGCGTTTTACGCGAAGACGCTTCCCGAATTGCAAGAGCGCGCGATCGAGTTGCTGAGCGATATTCTTCGACCGGCTCTTCGCAAGGAAGATTTCGATACGGAAAAACAAGTTGTCCTCGAAGAAATCAAGATGTACGAGGATCAGCCTCCGTTTTTAATCGACGACGACGCGCGAAGCCATTTTTTTGCGGGCCGGCCCTTGTCGCGTAGCGTTTTGGGTTCTCGGGAATCGGTCGGAGGTTTGACTCCGGAAGCCATGCGGGAATATTTTGAGCGCCGCTATTCCCCGGGAAACGTTGTTTTTGTCGCGAGCGGTCTTGTCGATTTTGACAAAACGGTTCGCTGCGTCGAGTCTTGTTGCGGACACTGGAAACCTTTTGAAACAAGTCGTCAAATCTCTCGCGGTCGCGGTAGTTCCGGCGTTTTGGTTAAGAAACGCGAAGAGACGAGTCAAGAGTACGTTCTCCAGTTGATGGACGCGCCCGCGGCTTCGGATTCGGATAGAATCGCGGCCGGCATTTTGGCGACGGTTATCGGCGGAACGGGTGGACGCATGTTTTGGGAGTTGGTCGATTCCGGTCGAGCGGACGTCGCGGCGTTGGCGCCTCTTTTTTACTCCGACGCGGGTTGTTTTGAATTTTACCTGGCTTGCGATCCCGAGGACGCCGACGACAATCTCGCTATCGCGCGCAGGATTCTTGACGAAATCGTTCGGGACGGCGCGAAGGAAGAAGAAACCGAACGGGCCAAGACAATGGTTTTGACTCGGATCGCGCTTCTTGGTGAAAGTCCAATGCGCAGGCTTTTCTCGATTGGTGAAGAGTGGCTTTCGGAGGGGCGCTACAAGTCCGTCGCGGAGCAATTGGAGGAAGCGAGAAAAACGACGCTCGACGACGCGAACGCGGTCGCTAAGAAGTATCCCTTTGACAATAGTTTCACGGTCGCTATTGGGGAACTCGATTCTTTGCGCGACTTTTAAGGTTTAGGGACGTTCGGTCTTTTTTGCCAAAGAGAGTTCTCATAACGAAAGGAAGGTTGGAGCCGGGCCCCGACCTTCCTTTGTTTTATTGAATTCGTCCGTTAAACCGAACGAACAAGCTCTTTACAGCGCGTCAAATTCGATATCGCCCTCGTCGTCGTCTTCATCGTTGTCGACGTCGTCGGTTTTCATTTTTGCGAGAACTTCCTCGCGGATAAAGCGGACGAATTCGTCGAAGACGGGCTTGTTGTCGGTCCAGAATTTTTCGTTTATTTTCCAAACAACTTTCGATCCGTCGACCGAGCAAGTCATAAATGCGGCGACAACCGGCTTCGCTTGTTCGACCGCCTTTTTCGCGAGTTCTTTCTGGTCGTCGGTAACGCTGGAATCCTCGGAATCCGCAACGCTGGAAGCGAGTTTGTCGAACATCGAGTTGAGCTCGGCGACAAGTTTGCTTTGAACGACGTCGACATACTCCTTCGCGTCGTCGTTAGAGTTCGCTTGGATAACGGACACAACCTCGAGGGCTTGGAGATCGACCCACCAATAGTTGTATTTAACTTTTTGGCTCAATTCCTCGTTGAGATTGACGAGCGATCCGATGGAATCTTTAAACATTTTGAGCGCGTCGGCGTCGGCGTTTTCCTCAATTTGCGCAAAGGCGTCGTCGATTTGTTTTTGCGCGAGCTCGTCGTTGTCGACTTTTAGGTTGACTCCTGAGAGAGCGGCTTTCGCGGGCGCGGCTTTGAAACCGTCGACGAAATTGGTCGCGTCGACCGTCGCGATTTTCTGGAAGCGACTCTTCATATAAGCCTTGACGTCGTCTTGCGAAAGCTCGCTCGGGACGATGAGATTGAAGATGAAACCGCTTCGCTCAAATCGGTACTTGAGGGTGTACTGAGAGTCTTGGGGCAACATTTTGTTGAAGCCCTGAAGCGCGTTTCGGATTTCGTCTTTTTGCTCTTTTTGAAGTCCCTCGACCGGCACTGCAACGTACGGATACAGTTTTTCGTTCTCGTCTTTGGCTTGATCGACAACCACGTACAACTCTTTAACGCCCGCTTCTTTTAGGGGTTCGACGTTCGTGGAGTAAGCTTGAGACACGAACATTCCGGCAATGGGAACGAGTTGTTTGAACTGCGTCGCGTTTTCATCGTTTCCCGGGAGAAAATAATCGACGGCCCCGTTTCCGATTTTTTGAATCGATTTCGCCAGCGACTGCGAATCAATTTGATCGAGATTAATTTTGACGATGGAAACGGTTTCTTTTTGAACGAGCGATTCGTAGCTTTGCGATCGAACGACGCCGCAGAAGGCGAACAGCGCCAGTAAAGCGAGCGAGGCGCGGAAAAACGATTTCATTGGAAATCCCCGTGTCTTTCTTTTCGACGAGCGGTTCTTGGCGCCGACGCATTGCGAGGGACGCGGACGCGCTCTCAATTAAAACGACAAACGCGAAACTCAAAGTCGCGTTTCGTCGCTCTCCGTGTAAATGTGATCGCATTATACCAAACTCGTCCAATCCTTGCAAACGACGTTTTTGACATATTTTGATTTTTAGGTTTTTGGCCAACGATCGCTATTACCGTTATAATTCAGTTTTTCGATTTTGTTTTTATTCGCACCGACGTCGGCGTTTCGATAAAATATCGCGCGGTCTAGGTTGAGAGTCTCGCCGAAACGGTTATAATCGGGAACCCGTGGCGTTACGACGCGCATAGCGTCGGGCTAACTTTGATCGTATCGGGCGTTGCGAAACGCCAAGAAGCGAGTTCAACGGAGAACCAAATTGAGCGAGTCCGAATCCAACGTCAAAGCGGCGTCTTCGACGATCGAGAATTTTTGGCGCTCGAACGAGGCGGAACCGCCTATCGACACAAGTTATAACGTTGTCGCGCCCGAAAACGTCGCCTTTCAATATCGAGTTGCGGGGCCGTTTTCGCGGTCATGGGCTTATATGCTCGACTTGATTTTCATCGCGATTTACTTGACGATTTCTTTGCTTGGGGTCGGCTTTTTTCTGTTCGAGCTTTTGGTTGGCAAGTTTGATTTTTCGGAGAAATGGGCCGAAGCGTTATTCGCAACGTTCTTTTTTTTCAATCTCGTTTTCGTTTGTTGGTTTTGGAACGCTCTTTTCGAAGCGTATTGGAACGGTCGCACTCTTGGCAAAGCGATTATGGGATTGCGAACGTTGACGGTCGACGGAGGCCCAATCGGTCTTGGTTCGGCTCTTTTGCGCAACGTATTGCGATACGCCGACCTATTTTTAGGGCCGTTCGGGGTTCTTGTCATGGGAACCAACGACCGCATGGCGCGACTTGGAGATCTCGCGGCGGGGACGATGGTCGTCGTCGATCGGAAGAAGTTTCGGGACAAAACCACGTTGGCGTTTAAGGAACCGATCGTTCTCAATATCGAGGCAAAGATACCGGAAGATTTTGAGATTTCTCCGGCACTTCACAAGACGCTGGCGCTTTACGTGTCGCGTCGATTGGAAATATCTCCGTTTCGACGTTACGAGATCGCGGC
This sequence comes from Thermoguttaceae bacterium, assembly GCA_017441605.1. GTDB lineage: Bacteria > Planctomycetota > Planctomycetia > Pirellulales > Thermoguttaceae > RUG369. Next base: position 102,514 of record JAFRXD010000002.1, read on the forward strand.
GCCCTTGGCGAACATATTGTCGAAGAAGGCGGGGATTTCCTATCGAATCGAACCGGACGCGTTTCTTTGCGCGCTTTATCAACGTTCGTTGGGATTGGATCGTCACATATAAACGGGTGGCGCTCGGCTCGCTCTTTTTTGGATTGACCAGAGATGAAAGAAAGAAAAGGACCTAAAAATCCGGGGGAACGAAATCGCGATCGAGACGACGAGTCGACGTCTCGAAGTCAACGTCGCGCGGCGCGTCGCGAGTCGCGCGCCAACGATTCTTTCGAGACCGAATCGACTCTCGCTATCGAAATAGAGGGAGGCGTCGACGACGACTCCGAGGACGAATCGAGTTTTTCGCGGGACGCCGGGGCATTTTCGACGGTAGATTTCGAATCGTCCTCTCGCGGAGCTCGAACGACGAGCGTCGCGAACGAGCGAGCGATATTGGTCGGAGTCTATAAGCCGAATCAAGGACTGGGCGCCGATCCGCTCGCGGAATTGGCCGGTCTTGCGGAGGCGGCGAGCGTGGATCCGGTCGGTTCTTTGATTCAACGTAGAACGCTCCCCGACTTCGCGTATTGTTTGGGCAAGGGGAAGTTGGAGGAATTGGAGGGACTAGTTCGCGCGGTCGACGCGCAGGTGGTTCTCTTCGATATGGATTTATCGCCCGGTCAAACTCGTAATTTGGAAAAGCGGCTCGACGTAAAAGTAATCGATCGCACCGAATTGATCCTCGACGTTTTCGCGAGTCGGGCTCGGACTCGCGAGGCTCGTCTCGCGGTCGAGTTGGCGCAATTGGAGTATTCGTTGCCTCGCCTCAAGCGGATGTGGACGCACCTCGAACGACAGACGGTCGGCGGGGTCGGACTTCGAGGTCCCGGCGAGAAGCAGTTGGAAGTCGACCGTCGCATCGCGCAAAAACGCATCGTCGAATTGAAGCGCGAATTGAGCGAAATTCACGAGCGCAAGAAGCGCGAAATCGAGGGTCGCGAACAAACGCGACGAGTTTGTTTGGTCGGGTACACGAACGCCGGCAAAAGTTCGCTCCTGAACTCGATGACCGACGCGGGCGTATTTGCCCAAGATATGTTGTTCGCGACGCTCGACACGCGCACTCGACGCTGGTTCTTGCCGGGTTGGGGACCGGTTCTCTTGAGCGACACGGTCGGTTTCGTTCGAGATTTGCCGCACCATTTGGTGGCGAGCTTTAGGGCGACGCTGGAAGAGGCGACGACCGCGAATCTCTTGATCCACGTGGCGGACGCGAGCGCTCCGGACGTCGTCGAACAGATCGACGCGGCGCGCAAAGTTCTCGGGCGATTGGACGTCGCGGAGAAAGACGAGATTCTCGCGTTGAACAAGATCGACGCGGTGGAATCGGAATCTCGTTTGCGAGCGCTCGAGGAGCGCTATCCGAACGCGGTTCTCATAAGCGCCAAAGATCGGACGGGTTTGGAGAAATTGACTTCGGCGGTAAGCGCGGCGCTGAGTCGGGAGTTTTTGGACTGTTACGTCGAGTTGCCGGCGTCCGACGGGGGAACCGCGGCGGCGCTCGCGCGCGAGGGAGAAGTAACGTCGCGCGAGTACGACGCCGAGGGTCGTGCGACGATTCATTGTCGGTTGCCAAAACGTTCGCTGGAACGACTTCGCGCGGTTCCGAACGCGATTGTTCGTTTGAATTCGCGCGACGCGGAGCCTCTTTTTTCGACGCTCGCGTCGGAATCCGAGACCTAATGCTCGAACGTTTAACCTCGCGTCGTTTTTTCAAACGGCGCTAACGACTAACACTTTTTAAACCGAGGAACGATATGAGATTTGAACCGAAGAAAGCCGTTATGTCAGACGGGGCGGTTCTCAATTGCGTTGAGGCGGGGGAGGGACGACCACTCGTTTACCTCAACGGATTCGGCGAGGACGTATCGTCGGCGCGTCGTTTGTTGGAAAAGTTGAGCGGTTCTTATCGGTGCGTTACGTTCGATCATCGCGGTTACGGCGGAACGGAGCCGACCTCAAACGCCGGCGTCGAGCGCTCGGCGCAAGATTTAAGAGAACTATTGGGCGCATGGGGATTGGAGAACGTTGCCCTCGTTGGATATTCAATGGGGGGCTCGGTCGCCTTTTCCTACGCTCAACAGTTTGGGATGGATCGCATAGGTCGCCTCGTTTTATTGGACACGGCGCCGAAATTGATCAACGAGGACGGTTGGGAGTTGGGGCTTTGGCAGGGGCGTTATTCGCGGTTCGATTTTGAGAGGGATCTTCAAACGATCGTCGACAACGTTTCGTTGTTCAATTTGTCTTTCTACGCGAGGGCGGCGCAGAAGTCGCGTCCCGACGCAGAAGTTCGTTTTCCCGACTATTACGATTTCGACGGGTGGATCGAAAAAGTCGCGGAAATAACGAAGGTTCGAGTTCCGTTCGTCAAAAAGATTTTTTCGTTGGATTACTCCGCCGAGAAAGTCGCTTGCGCGCGAAACTATTGGGAAACGATGACGGGCGGGGATTGGCGCGACGTTTTGGAAACGATTACGATTCCCACGCTTTGTCTTTTCGCGGATCCCGGCTCTTTTTATTGCGAGGCGACCGCTCGCCATATGGCGGAACGGATTCCCAACGCGCGCGCGGAAGCGATTCAAGACGCTTGCCACACGTGTCCTAAGGACAATTGGGCCGAGGTCGCCGAGAAGATCGAGGGGTTCCTTTCGCTCGCTGATTGAAGCTTGGAAACGAGTTTAGACTTGTTTTTTTGCGCGAGCCGTTTATAATCGCGCGAAATCGGCGCGACGAATCGTCGCGCCGGACTTTGTTTCGTCGTTGATTGGGACGGCGAAGATCCTCACGCATTCCAGGGATATCGAAATGAAAAAGATCGCGACGATAGAGACTCAGCGCGGAACAATCAAACTCGAACTTTACGCCGACAAGGCGCCTAAAACGGTCGCCAACTTTGAGAAATTGGCGAACTCCAAATTTTACGACGGTTTGACGTTTCACCGCGTGATTCCCGATTTTATGATTCAGGGCGGTTGTCCTCTCGGAACCGGCACGGGGGGACCGGGTTACACCTTTGACGACGAATTTCATCCCGATCTTCGCCACGACGGTCCCGGGATCCTTTCGATGGCGAACGCGGGTCCCAACACGAACGGTTCGCAATTCTTTATCACGCACGTGCCCTGTCCGTGGCTCGACGGCAAACACTCGGTTTTCGGCAGAGTGATCGAAGGGCAGGACGTCGTCGACACAATCGCCAAAGGCGACGTTATGACGCGGGTTTTCGTCGAGGACGTCGAATAGCGCGAGTCACGCGTAGAAAAGAGACAGCGCGCGCATGAACGACACAAACGCGACGAACGAGACTTCCGTCGACAAAACGCTTTCCTTTGAAGACGCGTATCGCAAATTAGAGACGATCGTCGCCTCTTTGGACTCGGCTCGATGCGGGTTGGAAGACTCGCTCGCGAGTTTTGAAGAAGGTATGAAACTTCTTAAGTATTGTCGGGACAAGCTCGACGGGGCGTCGCGGCGCATCGAACTTCTCAAGGGGCTCGACTCGCGAGGCGAGTCCGTTTTGGAAGAGATGAACGAAGGCGCGCTTCGCTCGAGCGCCGAGGAAGCCGGGCGTCAGAATTCGACGGCGGCGGAAATTGTTTCGGGCGCGGTCGCGTCCGAGCTTTCTCGCGTTCCCTCGTCTTTTTTTGACGATTGAGAAATCGCTTTTTCGGCGGTCGCGTTTTCGTTTTCAAGAATACTTTTATGACAAACGAGAGCAATCTTTCGTCCGGCGTCGATTCCGAGGTCGGATCGCGTTTGAGTTATTGGGGCCGCTCTTTATCGAGCGACGCGTCCGTCGCGAGTTATCTCGAGAACGCTCGTGGTCGGATCAACGCCGCTCTCGACGAGCGGGTATCTTTTGGCGAGGACGTTCCCGACCGTCTCGCGAAAGCCATGAGACACTCTTTGTTGGCTCCCGGCAAAAGATTGCGCCCCACCTTGGCTTTAATCGCGAACGAATTGTGCGGGGGCGACGCTCGCGACGTTTTCGACGCGTGCGTCGCTTTGGAGGCGGTTCACGTTTTTACGCTCGTTCACGACGACTTGCCGGCGATGGACGACGACGATTATCGACGCGGCGTTCCAACTTGCCATAAAGAGTTCGACGAGGCGACCGCCATATTGGCGGGGGACGCGCTTTTAGCTTTGGCGTTCGAGATTCTTTCTTCCGGCGCGCGCGACGGGGAGCTCGCCGTTCGTCTTGTTTCGACGCTGGCGCGCGCGGTCGGGGTTCGCGGCACGATTGGAGGGCAGGAAGACGACGTTCTTTGGGCGGAGACGATGAAGAGCGCGCCCGGGGCGATCGATCTCTTTGGGGAACTTGCGAAGGGCGCGAGCGCAACGGTCGACGTCGCGGTCGAAAACTTGCTGAATCGAATTCACCGTCGCAAGACGGGCGCCCTTATCGTCGCCTCATTGGAAATGGGCGCTATTTCCGCTCGCGCGAACGCGAGACAAATCGAGGCGCTTCGCCAATTTGGAGCGCCGTTGGGACGCGCTTTTCAAATATCGGACGATTTGCTCGACGCGATCGGAAACGAAGCGGATATGGGCAAACGAGTTCGGAAAGACGAGGACGCCGGTAAGTTGACTTGCGTATCGCTTTTTGGCGTCGAGAAAACGAAGTCTCTTTTGAAAGAGACGGCGGATCGGGCGCGCGAGGTTCTAACGGAGTCGTCCCATCTTTTCGACGCGGAGTCTCTTTCTTTTAAAGCGGCTCTACTCCTTGTCGAGCTAACGGAGAGACGCGAGCGATGAAATTTGACGGCGCGCGCGAATCGTTCGGCTCGCGAGATCGCATAGAAACCGCGAACGCGGCGATGGCGCTTCCGATTCTGAGCGGTTTGGAATCGCCAAAGGATCTGAAAAGTATGTCCTCGGACGAGTTGACGCGTTTGGCCGAGGAGATACGGGTCGCGCTTCGCAATTTGTCCGAAAAGAAGAGCGTGCACTTCGCTTCGAATATGGGCGTCGTCGAACTCGCGATCGCGTTGCACGCCGTTTTCGATTTCAGTAAGGATCGTTTGGTTTGGGACGTCGGTCATCAATGCTATCCGCACAAACTCCTGACGGGGCGTTTTTCTCAATTTGAAACGATACGGGAACGGGGCGGATTGTCCGGGTTTCCCAACCCCGCGGAGTCGGAATACGATTTATTTAAGACGGGACACGCCGGTTGCAGCGTAGGTTCCGCATTGGGATTGGCGCGCGGCGACGCCCTGATGAGCGATTTCGAGCGCGAAGAAGGGACTGAACCGGAAGAGCGCTATTCGGTAGCCGTCGTTGGAGACGGTTCTTTTTCAAGCGGACCGATTTTCGAGGCGCTCAATCACGCGGGCGGTTTACAACAGAAGACGCTTGTCGTGTTGAACGACAACAAGATGTCGATTTGCAAACGAGTCGGCGGTTTTGGTCGCTATCTTGACCATATGCGAATGGCGCCAGGTTACCTTGGCGCTAAAGTGCGGGTTCGTCGCGCGTTGGAGAAGCTACCTCTCGCTTACGCTTTTTTGTCTCGTTTTAAAGACGCGCTGAAAGCGGGTTTGGTGGGCGGAGCTCTGTTCGAGGACTTTGGCTTTCAATACGTCGGACCGATCGACGGGCATAATCTACCGAACTTAATCAAGTATTTAGAGGCTTTCAAGTCGGCCTCGCGACCCGTTTTATTGCACGTTTTAACGGAAAAAGGGCGCGGGTATCCTCCCGCCGAGCACGACCCGTCAAAGTTTCACTCGACGACGCCCGCCAAGATCCTGGACGCTCAACGAGTCGAAAAAGCTCGAGAGGCGAAAAAGGCGCGCGATAGGGGGTTCAGGCGACGATTGTCGTCGGTGGTGGGAATAGGTCGTCCGGAATCGGACGACGATTCGACGCGTATCGAGGTCGTTTCGCGCTCGATCGAATCGGCGTCGTTCACATACTGGGCGCAAAAGGCGATTTACAAAGCGATGCAAAGCGATCGTCGCGTTTGCGCGATCGTGGCGGCCATGACGCAGGGCAATATGTTGGAAAAGGTTCGGTCCGATTTTCCGGATCGCTTTTTCGACGTCGGCATTTGCGAGGCGCACGCGGTGAATTTTGCGGCGGGTCTCGCCAAGGCGGGCATGCGACCAATCGTCGATATTTACAGCGGCTTTTTGCAACGCTCGTACGACCATTTGTTTCAAGAGATATCGTTGCAAAACTTGCCGGTCGTTTTCGCACTCGACCGCGCGGGATTCGTCGGTTCCGACGGACCGACGCACCACGGGGTTTTTGATTTAAGTTATCTTCGTCCATTTCCCAATTTTTCGGTGGTCGCGCCCGGGGACGCGCGCGATATGTCGGACGCTTTCGAGTTCGCGCTTTCGCGATCCGGACCGACCGCGATTCGATATCCAAAAGTTGAGACCGGCGTTATCTCTCGTCCTTTCGTTCCGTTCGAAAGTGGAAAATCGGAGACAATACGATCTGGAAAAGACGGCTATTTCGCGGTTTGCGGCGGCGGAATTTTGAAAACGGCGCTCGATCTCGCCGAAGAGATTCGCGCGGGAACGGCGGAGGGAATCGAACAACTCGACGTTGGAGTTATTAACGCGCGCTTTGTTAAACCGCTCGACGCGGACGCGATTTTACAACCTCTCCGCGAGAGTAAGCCGCTTGTGGTCGTCGAAGAGAATATGCTGGCGGGCGGTTTTGGTTCGGCGGTTCTCGAGGCGGCGAACGACGCGGGCTTGGACGCGCGCCCTCTCGTCCGTTTGGGAATTCCAGATCGATACGTCGAGCACGGAACGCGGAATGAAGAATTGCGGGACGTCGGCTTGGATCGCGCGGGCATGATCTCGGCGCTCGCGGAGGCGTTGCGCCGAAGTCGTCTCGTTTTCGATAATTGAAGAGTTCGACGCGGCTTCCCTTAATTTTTCGTTTAAATCGCGATCGCTTTCTTCAGAAGGTCGTTCCATCGCTCGAATTCTTCGTTGGTCATCGCGTTCTTTCCGAATTGCGCTCGATAGAAACGCTCCACTAGTTCGCGCAGTTTCTTTCTAACGTCGCGGGGAGTTGGGACAAAGGGCGTTTCCGCGTTCGACGTTTCTTTTTCTCGCTCGTCTTCCAAGGAGAAACAACGGCTCAGGAATTCTCGTTGGGTTTCGCTCGCAAGTCTAGTCGTTTGGAGTCGTTCGCGGAAGAACTTTTCCACCTCGCGATACAGCTCTGCCGCGCGCTCGTCCCAACACCTTTTCGCCTCTAGCTTTCGTTTGTTTTCCCTTGCCTCTTCTAGGGTTTTCTTCAACGCTCGCGCGAACTTAGCGCCTAGTCGCCATAGAATGAAAAAGAGCGAGGCGAACGCCGAGATAAGGAACGCGAAACGCGCGACAACGTCCGGAGTCCATTTACCGGTCGCGAAATTTTTGGCCGTGTTATAGACGTCTTTAAGGATCGTTTTGACAAAGTTAAGATTTTTCGAAAGTTTGCGCAGTCCCGAAATAAAACTTTTCCAAGCCTCGACGATAGGTCGATAAACGCTTCGCGCTTGTCGAGCCCCGTTGAAATTCATAACGAAATCGTTGCCAAAGGATTTCAAGAGGGCGGACAAGTTGTAGATATTGATCGCCAAGGCGCTCGGACGTTCGGCGTTTCTTTCGGCGGCGGGAGTCGGGTCGAGTCGAAACCACGCTCCGTCTCCGATCCATTCTCGAGTTTGGGCGGGAAGGCAATCCGAACCGTCGTTTTGAATGGAGGAACCCGCATAAAGATAGGAGTAGGGCGAAGTTCTTTTGGGCAGTTTTTCGAGGGGGACAAACGCTTCAACCCACGAATGGGCGTCCGATTGGCGAACTTCGACGTCGGAACCGTCGTCGGACGGTTCGCGGGCATAACCGACGACGACTCTGGAAGGGATTCCGACCGCGCGCAACAGTAGCGCAAGGGCGCCCGCGAAGTACTCGCAGTGTCCTTGTTTATGTTCGACGACAAAGTCTTCCAGCGGATCTAAATCGGGATCGCGGATCGTTCCTTTTCGGTCGTAAGCGTACGCGCCGGAATCGCGGAGTTTCACCTCGAAATATCGAGCGCGGGAGACAAAGTCGTCGGGATCGATTCCAGATTCCGCGTCCCATCTTTTCGCGGTTTCGACCAGTTTCGGAAATCTTTCGACGTCCAGGGCTAGATACTGATCGAGGAAGGGGAGCGTCATTTCTTGGTTCGGAGTTAATTCCATTTGCCTTCCGTCGGCGAAACCGGTCGCGAGAAACCAGAACTCGCTTTGTCCGCCTTTGGGATCGGTTCTTAGACGAACGCCTTGACCTCCGTTCGTTTCCAGCGAGTCCGAGTTTCTCGCAACGTAGAACGGATACGCCGCGAAGACGACCGGCTCGTCCAATCGGTTCAATTCAATTTTTATATTGACGAGTTTGGCGCGCACGTCGTAAAGAAGGGCGTCTTTTTGAGCTAAACAATATTCTTTTAGATTGCGATCCGCCTCTTTCGGGGACAATTTGTTAAGCGGCGTCCAGATACTTGGCAAGGAACACGGCGGCTGGGGAAAGAAGGTCGGTTTGACAATAACGGGATTGAAACGCTCGGGGATAGAGAAGTTGTCTTTTCTCCGTCGACCTTCTCGCATTATTTGGGACGCTTCGAACGGAGCGGATTCCGTTGTTTCGTCGGCGTTTAGCGCGCTCTTAGGAAGAATCGAGGAGGGGTCGGTCGAGGAAGAGACGCGAATTGCGTAGGACAATTCCCTCGCGGTCATTTTGGGGGCGAGCAGGTTTAAGTTTGACCAAACGCCGTTTTGGTATCCGGCTAGCGCGACGCCGCGAAAATAGACCGGGTAATTGAAATTGAGGTTCGCCGGTTCGTCTGGGTTCAGCGGATCGACAAACTTCACTTTCATAACGGTTTCGCGCGAATTAATCGCCGGTCCGAGATCGCCCAATTCGATCGACGATTTGAATCCGGTTTTGACCGAACGTCCTCGTCCGTTGGCTCCCCAGTCGACCGGTTCAAATTCGAATCCTCCGAAACCGATTTGATCTAGCCTGGGAAACAAGCAGAAAAAAAGAGCGGCAAAAAGGCAAGCGCCCATCGCGTTGACAACGAAGCGACGGAAGAACTCGTAATCGAAACTTAGCTTTGCGATAACGGGTCGCCGGAAAAAACGCGTCTCTCCGATCGGGGTAACCTTTTGGCCGTAATTATACGCGGCTCTGTTATCGTAAAGGCTACCGACGGATTCGTTCGCCGGCTCGGTGGATTCTTCGACGGTGATCATCTGAAGATTTTTATTGCCGACGAAGCGGTTTTTGAGAACGATGCGCTCGGAGTAAAATTTCCGCTCGTTCCACTGAAACAGTAAGGAAAAGGACACGAACGCCAAGACGGCGTAGATTGGCAGGACGGCGACGAAAAGGGGATTTCTCTGAAAGACGCAGCCAACCGCCACTTCGACAAACGTTATGACTAAAATTTGATAAGACTTTCTGAGCGTTTTGCGCTGAAAAAAGAGGATGGTGGGCAGGGTCGCTAAAATGTTGGCGATCGAGAAGGCGAGAAACTCCTCTCGAGAACGAAACAGAGCCGGAAGTTGCGCCGCGACCGCGATTAAAATCAAGATATTGCAAAGCGTCTTCGAGATGGCGAATTTCTTTTTGAAATCGACCAAATAGAGAGCGGTCAGAATGGCGAAAAAGGATACGACGCTTAAGACGGATCCGGTTTTTTGCGGGTCTCCGACTAGTTGCAACATAAAAGTCGCCAGAATCGTCGCGCAAGCGAGGATGAACGAAATAATAAAACTCATAGGTCAAGGATCCTCGCTTGCTCGTCGAAGTTGCCCCCGTTTAAAGGGAAAGAATCGATTAAGCGAACATTGCGTCGACAAATTCGTTCGGGTCAAAGACCGCGAAATCGTTTTCCGATTCTCCCAGTCCCACATATTTAACGGGAAGTCCCACTTTTTGCCTAATGGCGACAACGGCGCCACCCTTGGCGGTACCGTCCAATTTCGACAGCACAATTCCGGTGCACGCGACCGCTTCGGTGAATTTTTTCGCTTGAGCGAGCCCGTTTTGTCCCGTCGTGGCGTCGAGAACAAGGAAGGTTTCGTGAGGGGCGTCGGGAATCTGTTTGGCGACGACTCGCTTTATCTTTTCGAGCTCGTTCATAAGATTCTTTTGAGTTTGAAGTCGCCCCGCGGTGTCGACAACGCAAAGATCCGCGTTCGTCTCGATCGCTTTTGCGACCGCTTTGTGAGCGACGCTCGCCGGGTCGCTTTGAGGCGGTCCGGTAACGATTTCGGCGCCCAGTCGCTCGGCCCAGATTTTAAGTTGATCGACGGCTGCGGCGCGGAAAGTGTCGGCGGCGCCCAAGACGACCGTATTGCCGGCGTCGATCATCGCTTTGGTCAGCTTTGCAATGCTCGTCGTTTTGCCGCAACCGTTTACGCCGCAGAACAGAATCACGGTCGGACCGCTTTGCGCAAATCGCACGGGGGGCGCGTCTTGCGCCATAAGATCCTTGAGCTTATTCTTGACGACCTCAAGGACGTCCTCCTTCTTGACGACTCGTCCTCGAAATTGCTTCTTAATTTCGTCGGAGGTCTCGCGGGCCGCGTCGACGCCCATATCGGTTCGCACGAGCGTTTCAAAGAGGTCGTTGAGAAACTCTTCGTCGACGGGTCTGCCGTCAAGTTTGAACAAGTCGCGGACGTCGGTTTGCAAAACCTGGACGGTTCGTCCCAACCCTTTTTTAATTTTATCGAAAAACCCCATTGTCTTTCCCCGCGTTAAATCGCGAACATATCGCGCCACGAACCTCTTATGATAAAGAACCCTCGTTTCCGGACGAAGGTTCCGGCAATTTAGACGAGTCCAAAGAGTTTTTTTCCGCGGCGTCGCCTTGTTCTTCGCTCGCGGAAACGACTCGATCCAACACGCCGTTAATGAAACGGATCGAGTTCTTGGAGCCGAACTGAAGCGCGAGCTCGATCGCCTCGGAGATTACCACCGCCTTTGGCGTCTTGATAAAGAGCGCCTCGTAAGCGCCGACGCGCAATATGTTTCGATCGACTAGGGTCGTGTTCTTCAACGTTCTTCTATCGAGCGCTTTGTTTAGCTTTTGATCTAATTCCGAGAGTCGCTCGGAGAGACCGTAAAACAACCTTAACGCGAATCTAATCGCGCCGTCGCGCTCTTCCGAACTCAATTCGATTTGAGTTTCCTCGCAGTACGAATCCAAAAGATCCGCCCAGTCTCTGCCCGCGGACGAATTCGCTTCCGCTTGATACATTGCCTGGAGAGCCAACGCCCTCCCAATCGAAAGAGGCAAGAATTGTTTTCTTGTGGTTTCGTTCATAACAAACCGCGCGAAAAGTAGAGGGAATAATCCAACGCGAGAGAGCGTCTCGGTTTATCTTCGGCGCCCTTTGTCGTCGTTTTTCTTATTTTTTCCTTTGAAACCGCCTGATTTGCGATTTCCCGAATCTCCGTTTCGTCCGTCTTTTTGATCGCGACTTTTACGGAATTGTTTTCGATCGCCGTCCCGATGGAACTCTCGCTTTTTACCGTCGAAACGAGGACGGTCTTCCATTCGTTCCGAGCCCCGATTACCGCGGACGAACCATTCGGGAGAGTCTTCTTCTTCGTCGTCTTCGCCGTCAATTTCTTCGAACGACTCGGGATCGACCTCGACGGTCTCAAAATCGCCGCGAACGTAGCGCTCGCCGTTCTTTCTCAGGGACTCAAACTCTCGCTCGTCGTCCTCCGGATCGTAAAGGGGAGGCAGTTTGCTCAACAAGTCGATCATCTCGAGAGCGGCTTCCGCCGCCTCGGCGCCTTTGTTTCCGGGTCGCTCGCCCAGAGTTTTATCGGTTTCCGTTTCAACGGAACCGCTTCGCGCCATCGCCTGTTCGATCGTATTGCAAGTGATCACTCCAAAAACGACCGGGAGACAGTATTCGGATCCAATGCGCGCAAGTTCCGCGCTAACCGCGCGATTAATGTACTCGTCGTGGGACGTCTCGCCTTTGATCACGCAACCTAGGCAGACAACCGCGGCGTAGTCTTCGTCGCAAGCGAAACGTTGCGCCAAGGTCGGCAGCTCGAAAGCGCCGGGAACCCTAACGACGACGATTTGATCCTCGGACACCATCTTTTCTCGGAACTTTGCGAGGGCTCCCTCGAGGAGTCTGTCGGTGATCGTTTTGTTAAAGCGCGAAACGATCACGGCGATTTTACCAACGTCGCCGGGCGCTTGGGCGTATCCTTCAAATTCCGTCATTTAAACATATATCCTTTCGTCTAGGCGCTCCGCGAGAGGTTCGCCGTCGATATGATCGCTCGAATAACTTTACTCGTTCGAGGTCGCTTCGTTCGCGTCGCGACCTTTGCCCTTCGCTTTGTTTGGGGTTTCTGGTTTTGGGGCTTCGACCTTAGCGTCGCTTTGATTCGCGCCGTCGCTCAAAGTTGTTTCGAACACGAATCGAGCGGCTTCGAGCGGAGTCTTGTCTTTTAGTTGGACTCTAAGCTCCTCGTATTGTCGGAACTCGTCGTCGGAGAGAAAATCCTTAACGTCTCGCGCGGAACTGCGAACCGCGTCGATCAAAATCGGAACCTCGTTCGCGAGAGACTCGTCGATCCAGATTTCCGCGTTTCCAACTTCTCTAAATTCGTTGACGGCGATTTGATCGAATTCGTTGTCGAGAGCGGGACGAGCCGCGGCGAGCACGGTTAAGGAACCGGCTCCGTCTATTTGCCTAGCGGAGCTGAAAATCCTCTTGGGGCGCTGAAGAGCCAACGGATCCATAACGCCGGAAAAGACCGCTTCGTAGGCGGAGCGCTCCGCGTTCCAAGCTCGCGCGAGTCTCGTTAAGGAATCGACGACCAAGACGACGTCGCGTCCGTATTCGACCATTCGTTTCGCCTTTTCAAAAGCGATTTCAGAGGTCTGTATGTGAGCGATGGGCGGCTCGTCGAAGGCGGAACCGATGACCTCGCAGTTGGCGTCTTTAAAGAGTTGTTCCGCCTCGGCGATCGTTTCGGGACGTTTATCGATTAAGACGACAAAAACGAAGACGTCCGGATAGCGAGCCAAAACGGCTTTCGCCATTTCGTTCGCTAGCGTCTTTTCGTCTTCGCGCTCCGGACAAACCAGCAGGGCGCGCTGTCCGAACGCCATGGGCGCGATTTTGTCGATCGCTTGGAGGGTGGGACAAGGCGTCTCCATTTCGTCCGCCGAATCGGGAAGGGGGGAGGCGAATTTCAAGGGTCTAACCGCGCGCGAGGTAATCAAATCGTCGAAATAGGGTTTCGACGCCAACAAATTGGGATCCTCGCCATTAATCGATTCGACGCGCAGTAGGGCGAAATACCGCTCTCTCTCTTTCGGGGGGCGAATCTGACCCGAAATCGTTAGACCGGTTCGCAGGCCAAATCGTCGAATCTGACTGGGGGAAACGTAGACGTCGTCGGGGCACGAGACATATCGCGCTTTCGGGCTCCTCAGGAAACCGAATTCGTCGGGAAGGATTTCAAGCGTGCCCTCTCCGTACATCATACCATTTTTTTGAATCCGAGCGCGGAGAACGCGAAGGATCAGATCTCGACGCTTTTCCCCGTCGTTGGTTTCTAGATTTTGACGACGCGCTTCGACCACGAGCTCTCGCATCGTCATCTTTTCCAATTCGACGATTTCCATCGGCTCGCGCTCTTCGCGGACCGGTTCTTGACGTCGTCCGTCCATATCGTTTTGAGGGGCGCTGGAAACGCCAACCGCCTCGGCGCTCGCGTTTTCCGCGATTCGCGCTTCGAGGTATTTTTCGACGTTTGGACGTTTGTAGCGGCGAGCCGCCAATTCTTCCGCAAGGGAAAGAGGCTCGCCGCGTTTGCCCAAAGCGCCGATGGTCGGCTCGAGATTCTCGCGGCGCCCCCGTCTAACGGGTCTCCTCAACTCGCCTCTTCTTTCGCCAAACTCGCGCCGCGGACGCCCGTAGTCGCGCTCGCGATCATTTCGTCCGCCCGAGTCTCCGCGCCGGAAATTCTCGCTCGGCGCGCGGCGCTCGCCGGGGTACGGTCGTCGTCGCTCGTCGGCTTGACGCCGATAACCTCCGCGCTCGGCGTCGGCTCCGTTTGAAAAATCGCCGTCTCCGCGTCGCGCGCCGTATCTTAGGCGCGGATCTTCTCGCTCGCCGGTTTCTCGTCGGGGATATCCCCCTCGGGGATTCTGACGATATCCCCCGTCAATCGGTCGGAAACGATTATCGGTTCCATTTCGATCGTTTCCGTAGTCGCCGCGCCCGACGGGTCTATTAGGAACGCGTCTGTCGGGACGAAAGTCGTTCCGTCGTCTTCCCTCGTCGTAGTTGGAGACAGGGCGTTCCCGAGGGCGATCGTTTTCAAACCGTCGTCCTCGCTCGGGGCGTTGAGAGCTCCATTCTCCTCGATTCCAGACGCTTCTAGTTCGATTTCGCGAACGAGTTTCGTAATCTTCGTCGATTTTGTCGTCGAGACTTTCGTTTTGGGCGACCTCGTTGGATCGACCGGAACCGTCGGCGGACTCGGACGAAATCTGGGGGCGCTGGGAATTGAATCGGATCCAATCGGTACGATCGGCGTTTTCCGCCTCGTTTAATTCGTCCGCTATTTTGGACCAAGCGTCTTTACGAGGAGCGCTCCGGTCGTTTTGATCGCGAGATGCGTCGTTAGGATTCATCAATAACTCCTCGCCGAACTTGTCGGCGAATACGCTCTACAGTTTGAAAAGGATCGCTTGCGCCGCGCGAGCAACGCGGGGAAGCGGGCGGGAATGATCGACCGATCAAAACGGTTTGATCGGCGCTACGTTAACGCGTTCAAACTACAGTGTTCTTTATCTCAAGGAGGGGAAAAACAGGGCTTTTTGGGGGCGTCTTTGCGCGGAAGAAAACGATTAATTACTATCGCTTCCTCCGCGCTTCGAGAACTCGGCGCTCTGCGCTTTTTTCACGATTTCCGCCACCTGCTCCGCGGCGCGCGAATCGTCCCGATCCGCGCTCACAATAAAGTCGGCTCTCGTTTTTTTTAAATCTAGGGGCAGTTGCCGCGATTCCCGTTTTCTCAGTTCGTCGTCGCTCCAACCTCTATCGCGAACGCGCCTCGATCTCGTTTGTTCGGACGCGTCGACGAAAACGACAAAATCGACGCTCGTTTCCCATCCCGCCTCGAACAACAGCGGTGCGTCGACGACGAGGAGCGACTTTTTCGCCGTTTTTTGCGTTTTCATCCAGCGTTGATAAACGCGGAAGAGCGGGGGACGAATAGTCGCGTTCAAAAAGTCGAGCTCTTCGCGAGCGCTCTCGGTCAAACCAAAGACAATGTCGGCGACGGCTCGGGAGTCGACGCGGCCAAGTTCGTCGACAACTCTCGGCCAACGCGCTCGCAGTTTGGCGACAACCTCCGGATCGCGCAATAACGCCTTCGCCTCGAAATCGGCGTCGAATCGCGACGCTCCCAGCGCGACGAATTCGTCGGCGACGAAACTCTTTCCGGAACCAATGCCACCGACGACTCCGAAAACGAGGGTCGGTTCGTAAAAATTGGGACTCAACGGGGATTTCTCTATTGTTTCAAAACGCGGCGTCGAATCGCGACGAGCTTTTGATCGACGCCATTTGGCAATTATCGCGAAATTCGGGTTTCTTTCAAGTTCTTTTTTATCTATTTTGGAAAAACGTCCTTGTTTAATCGTTTGTTCGAATGTACCATATTACGCGATTCGAGTCGTTTAGTTCGCCGAACCTCGCGACGAAGCTCGTCGCGGCGCGTCGGTTGGGAATCGAGGCGTTGGAAAACGTCGCTTTTACGCTTATTGGAAACGCAATGGGGTTATCGGACAGAGATTATTATTTCGAAGACGCGCGAACGGAACGCGGATTGGGTTCTCATTTTCCTTCCGCGGTCGCGTTGATCATACTTCTTAACGTCGTTTTGTACTTTGTCAACCAAGGAACCGGCGGAGCGCTGTTTGGAAAGATGATGTTGCGCGGCGATCTAGCGTCCGTTCCTCTTCAGTGGTACCGGTGTATAACTTATGGGTTCGCTCACGATCCCGGCGGGTTTTGGCATATTTTTTGCAATATGCTGACACTCTTTTTCTTCGGTCCGGTTCTTGAGCGGCTTTACGGCAAAGCTGAATTTTGGATCTTCTATCTCGGGGCCATATTTTTCGGCGGGGTTACTTGGAACGTCCTTCATATCGGTCAGGACAATTACGGGGCTCTTGGCGCGTCGGGGGGGATTTCGGCGGTCGTGATTCTCTTCGCTTGCAAATATCCGAAGCAAATCGTCCTTTTGTACGGGATTTTTCCGATTCCCATTTGGCTTTTGGGAATTGGTTACGTCGCGTACGACGCGTTCGGGGCTCATCGCGGAGTCGATAATATTGGTCACGATATTCACTTGGCCGGCGCGGCGTTCGCGATTTTTTATTTCCTTTCAAACGTTCGGTTTTCCGGGCTTTTTTCCAAGAAGTCGCGAAGGAGAACAAATCGAGAGACCTATCGAATCAACGATTCTTTCTCGTCTTCCGATTCCTATTATTCGTCGTCCTCTTCCGTTAATCCCTCGGACGAGCCCAAGAAGCGCGGAGGTTTTTTATCCTTGCTCAAAGGGGAGTCCGAATTGGAGAAGATGGACGCGGCGACATTGGAAGCGGAGGTCGATCGCATTCTTGGCAAATTGAACAAGTTTGGAAGAGACAGTTTGACGAAAAAAGAAGAGAAAACGCTTTATTTCGCGAGCGAGGCGTATCAAAAACGCGCCAATTCGCGCGACTCTCGGTAAATTTCGAACAAATCGGGTCGCCGACATTTCAAGAGGAGATATTCGAATGCGCAAGTTGTGTTTTATCGTCGTTTTCGCCGCGCTGGTTTTCGCAAGCGTCGCTCGAGCGCAAAACGCCGTTCCCACGCTCGATATTTCCCAAGACGAGGCGCGTCAAACGGTAATCGCCGCCGGAACGCCCGAGGTTTATCAAGGGCACCCGTATTTGGTAAAAAATCCGGACGATTCGTTGCTCGTCGTTTGGTGCGTCAATCACGGTGGCGCCGCGGGACCAATCGCGAAAAGCGTCGACGGGGGATTGACTTGGACGCGTCTGGACGAGAACGCGCCTCCGGAGTATCGAACTCATATTAATTGTCCGAGCGTTTATCGACTGGTCGACGCGAACGGGAAGGCTTGGCATTGGGTGTTCACGTCGCAACCCTGGCTGGCGCGGATCGTTAGCGGCGACGGCGGCGAGACGTGGGAAGAGAAGGCTCCGCTCGGTTTCGCGAACGTAATGGCGTTTAGCTCGATCGTTCCCAAGAATCCGGGCGTCCAGGACGGCAAGTACCTCGGTTTCTATCATCGACGTCGCGCCGCGGACGGAACGTTGCTCAATAAGGAACCCCCGCAAAAGGGGCGTTTGGAAGTCGCGATTTCCGAAACGAGCGACGCGGGATTTACTTGGTCCGAACCGAGAACGATCGCGGATATGGAAGGCAAAGACCTTTGCGAACCGTTCGCTTTTTGGTCGCCGACGAACGACGAGATTTGTTGTTTGCTTCGCGAAAACACGCACAAAGGTCGCAGTATGGTTACGTATAGTCGAGATCGCGGAGAAACGTGGAGCGAGCCTCGCGACGTCTCATGGGAACTAACGGGCGATCGACACATTGGGGCCTACGTTGGGGACGGGCGGCTCTTTATCGCGTTTCGCGATCAGGCGATCGATAGCGAGACGCGCGGGCATTTTGTCGGCTGGGTCGGGACTTACGACGATATCAAGAACGGGCGTCCCGGGGACTATCGAGTTAAATTATTGCACTCCTACGCGAAGCCTTGGGCCGGCGATTGCGGATACCCGGGCGTCGCGGTTCTTAAGGACGGAACGGTCGTCGCGTTGACGTACGTCAAGTATCGCGACGACGAGAACAAGCATTCGATCGTCGCGACGCGTTTTAAGATCGAGGAATTAGATCAAATGGCGGAGCGCGCCAAAAACGAGAGCGCCGAATAAGGCTCTCGCTCTCGCTTCCTCTATCGGTCGGCTTCGGCGTTTCGCGCAAAGCGTTGCGCGATAACGCTCACCACGATTAGTTGCATGGCGTGGTAGATCATCGTCGGCAAAATGAGCATCCCCGCCATATTGGGCGACTCGAGTAAGACGCGGGACATCGCGGCGCCGTGCACGAGCGACTTCTTGGAGCCGCAGAAGAGCGTCGCGATCGTATCTTCGCGATTGAACCGCAGGAGACGGCAAACGAGCCCAACGATTCCGTAAACGACGAAAAAGAGCGCGACCATTCCGCAGATTAGCCGGAAGAGCGTCCAGAAGTCGAGCCCTCCGAACATGTTTTCTTTGAAAGAACTGCAGAACGAGACGTAAACGATCAAAACGATCGAGCCTTGATCGCATTTTCGGAGTCCCTTGTCGTGGCGCCGCGAAAATTCCCCGAATCTACGATTGGCGAGGATTCCTAGGGTTATCGGAACGATTACCTGGATCGTCAGGGAGAGGAGAACCGAGCCTAGGCCGCGTCCTCCGGACGAGGAATCGATAAAGAGACGCATCCATAACGGCGTGATAAAGACGCCGAGCAAGCTTGAAATACTGGCGTCGAAGATGGCGGCCGGAACGTTGCCTCTGGCAATGTTCGTCATAACGACGGACGAGGAAACGGTCGAGGGGAGAGACGCGAGGAAAAAGATTCCCAGCCAAATTCCGGTCGCGGTCGTTTTGTCCAATCCTCTTTTTTGATTCTCGGGGGAACCGGTCGCGCTCGCGGACGTCAAACCGTCGTCGTTTTGTTCCGCTTTCGTTTCGAGCGCGGCGGTTTCGGCGCGAGTCGGGGCGTTGCCGGTCGCGAACATCGCGCCCAATACGAGCAAAGGGAAGAGGAGGAACGTGGAGGCGACGACGACGGCGTGCATTTTGACGTTCGCAAGTCCGGCGCGAATCTTTTCCCAGTTGAGTCGAAGCCCGTAAAAGAAGAAGATCGCGGACACGCCGACGTTCGCCAGGGTCGAGAACGAAACGATTCCCTTGCGCGCGCCCAGTTCCGGGTAAAGCCAAGCGAGAAAAACCGCTCCGAAGAGGCAGAGAATAAAGCCGTCGAGTCCTAAGCGACCTAGCGTTTTCTTGATCATTTGTCCATCGCTCTCGTTATATCGATCGCTTCCGCGACCCGATTCTATTATACTCGCCGCGAACGTTGGCGCAAGCGTTAAAAGCGGAGCGGAAGCGCTTGAAGAAACGTTAAAAAAACGCTCGAGCGCTTGTCGCCGCCCCATATGTTTGTTAAACTATCGATGGCGCGCGTTGGCGTTTTTTGACGCATTTTTTGGGATCGCGCGTTTTGGACTTTTACCGAAGGCGCGTTTTTTCGCGCCGGCTCAACGGCGAGGAAGGCAATGAACAAATCCTATTTGGCGATCGATATGGGCGCGTCGAGCGGTCGACACGTGGTCGGGCATTTCGACGGGAAAAAGATCGAACTTGAAGAGCTGTACCGTTTTGAAAACGGTCCGGTCGAGATGAACGGGTCGCTGTACTGGGATCTTCCCGGGCTTTGGAAGAGCGTCCAAACGGGACTTCGCGCCGTCGGTTCCAAATACGGCAAACAGATCGCGAGCGTCGGAGTCGACACGTGGGGCGTCGATTTCGCGTTTCTCGGTAGGGGCGGCGAGCTCTTGGGCAATCCGTATTGCTATCGCGACCCTCGCACCGACGGAGCAATGGAACGGGCGTTCAAGATCGTCCCGCGCGAGGAAATATTCGCTCAAACCGGATTGCAATTCATGGAGTTCAATTCGCTTTACCAGTTGATGGTAATGAAAGAGCGCAATTCTCCGCTGCTCGACGTCGCGCAGCGCCTTCTCCAGATTCCCGACCTTTTCCACTGGCTTCTTTCCGGGGTCGAGAGCAACGAGTTCACCAACGCCACGACGACGCAGTGCTTCAACCCGACGACGCGCTCTTGGGCTTACTCCTTGCTGAAGAAGTTTGGCATTCCGACCAACTTCCTTCCTCCGACGACGGAACCGGGGACAACGCTCGGCAAATTGCGCTCCGCGCTGGCGGAGGACTCCGGACTGAGCGACGCGAACGTGGTTTTGCCGGGCACTCACGACACGGCGAGCGCGGTTTTCGCTGTTCCGTCCGCGAGCAAGCTCGGAACGCCGGACTGGGCGTACATTAGCTTGGGCACGTGGGCGCTGATGGGTATCGAGTCGCCGAAGCCGGTGGTCAACGACGTCGTGTCGAAATTCAACTTTACCAACGAGGGCGGCGTTTGCGGCACGACGCGCATCTTGAAAAACATCTGCGGCATGTGGCTCCTGCAAGAGTGCCGCCGCGTATGGAACCAACAGGGCAAAAAGAACGCCGCCGGCCAGCCGATCGACTGGGAAGACATGAACATTATGACGGCGAACGCGAAACCGTTCGTCACGTTTATCGATCCGGACGCGCCCGAGTTCGCCAAGCCGGGCAATATGCCGCAAATTATACGAGATTACGCGAAGCGAACCGGTCAGGTCGTTCCCGAGACGGACGGAGCGGTGCTGCGCGCGATCGTTGAGAGTCTCGCGCTGAAGTTCCGCCGAGTCTTGTCGATGTGCGAGGAGATCGGCGGACGACGCATTGAAACGATCCACGTGGTCGGTGGAGGCGTGAAGAACAAGCTTTTGCTCCAAGCGACGGCGGACGCTTCCGGTCGTCGCGTCGTTGGCGGTCCGATCGAGGGCACCGGCGTGGGCAACATACTAATGCAAGCGATCGGGGCCGGGGACGTTTCCGGCGTGGAAGAGGCGCGCGAGATCGTTCGCAACAGTTTCGACGTTGTTTCGTTCGAGCCTTTCGCGAACGACGCCTCCGCTTGGGACGACGCTTACGAGCGCTTCTTGGCCATCTTGAAATAATAGAGCGCTCGGTTGTCTAAGCAACGATACCCACGGCGGGTCGGAGCCGCGCGCTTCGGCCCGCTTTCGAGCGATTTGCAGATTCTGCGTTTTAGACGCGAAAGACAGTGGAAGAAAAAAGAATAGAAGAGGAGCGGAAGTCGCGAAGTTTCGCGCTTTTTTTGCCCTTTGTTTGGTGCGGACGCTTTGTCCGTTTCTTGTACGATTGGGTTCTCTCTTGGGCTCACTCGCGTTTTGGAACGTTGGCGCTGGTCGTTCTTTCTTTTTCGGAGAGTTCGTTTTTTCCAATTCCCCCCGACGTGTTGCAAATAGCTCTCTCGATCGAGCGCCCCAAGAGATCGTTCTTTTACGCCGGAGTTAGCGCGCTGGCCTCGACGATTGGCGCGGCGTTGGGATGGTACATCGGTTTCGCCCTTTGGGACACGGTCGGCGGCTACTTTGTGCCCGCGGTTTTCTCGCAGGAGAATATGGACAAAGTGACCGGATTCTTCCAAGAATACGGCCTATGGGTTCTTTTTGCCGCCGCGTTCACGCCGATCCCGTTTAAGGTTTTTACTATCACGTCGGGGGTTGTGGGCATGTCTTTACCGGCAATGCTCGTCGCCTCTTTGATCGGACGGAGCGCCAGGTTCTTTTTGATGGGAACTTTGATCTACGTCTTTGGACCCAAAATTAAAGACTGGATTGATAAATACTTCGGTTGGCTTACGATTTTGTTTGTCGTTTTGTTGATCGGCGGTTTTTACTGCGCGAAATTCATTTTTTGAGAAAACGCCCTCTCGCGGTTTTACAACGCAAGTTATTATTATCAAACGATATTTTGTTTTATGGACGCAAACGATCTCTTCGACAGTAGCGACTCGGTTCGCTCTGGAAAACCTCTGGCCCATCTCAAAACCGCGCGTTTTCCCGGTCCCATCAAGTTGTCGACGGGCGGCGTTTTACCCGAGCTCACGATCGCTTACGAGACGTACGGCGAACTTTCGTCTCAAAAAGACAACGCCGTATTGATCTTTCACGCGCTGTCGGGCGATTCCCACGTGGCCGCCCACAGCGCGGACGACGACCCCGGTTGGTGGGATCTTTTGGTCGGTCCCGGCAAATACGTCGACACAAACCGCTACTTCGTTATTTGCGCGAACGTGTTGGGGGGTTGCCGAGGCACGACGGGACCGGACAGCATTAACCCCGAGACGGGCAAAGAGTACGGGGTTGATTTCCCTCCCATCACGGTCGCGGATATTGTCGACGCGCAGCGCATGCTCGTGGAATCTTTGGGAATCGAGCGTTTGCTGGCGATTATCGGCGGCTCGTTGGGCGGGTTAATGGCGCTCGATTGGGGAACGCGCTACCCCGACGGGGTCGCCGGAATCGCGGCGGTCGCGACCGGGGCGCGAATGACGACGCAGGCGCTCGCGTTCGATATTGTCGCGCGCAACGCGATTATGAGCGACCCTAATTTCAACGGGGGGGAGTATTACGGGAAAGACGTCGGCCCGTCGACCGGTTTGGCGATAGCGCGAATGCTCGGACATATCACCTATTTGTCGCAAGAGTCGATGAATAGGAAGTTCAACGCGAATCGCAACGTGGGTCGCAAGATCGACACGTCGTTTGAAACGAAGTTTTCCGTGGGCTCGTATCTCGCGTACCAGGGAGGGAAATTCGTCGAGCGGTTCGACGCAAATAGCTATTTGGCGCTGACGCTCGCGCTCGACGCGTTCGATCTCGGCTCCGACCGGGACCAACTCGTCGCCGCGTTGCGTCGCTCGATGTGTCGCTGGCTGTTTGTGAGCTTTAGCTCGGACTGGTTGTTTCCTCCGTTTCAGACTCGCGAGCTAGTCGACGCCGCGCTGGCGAGCGACAAGCGAGTTAGTTGTTGCGATATTGAGAGTTACGGCGGACACGATTCTTTCCTTTTGGAAAACGAGGCTCCGATTTACGGCGGACTGATCGCCGCGTTTTTGCACAATCTCAGTTTGGATTGGAGCCCCGACGACGCCGAGCGCAGAACGGCGCTGACCGAGAGTTACGGGAAAGGCGCGGATCCGATTCGCAATCGAGTCGATTACGACCGAATTCTCGCGCTCATTCCGCCCAAAACCAAGATTCTCGACCTTGGCTGCGGCAGAGGCGACCTGCTCGCGCAATTGAAAGCGCGCGGTCACGAGCGCCTCGTGGGAGTGGAAGCCCAGGAGGAGCTCGTGCTCAAATGCGTCGAGAAAGGACTCGACGTTTTGCAGCTCGACTTGAACGACGGGTTAAAATCGTTTTCCGATCATCAATTCGATTTTGTCGTGCTGTCCAAGACGTTGCAAACGATCAAGAACGTCGAAATCGTTTTGGACGAGATGTTGCGCGTGGGGACGCGCGCGATCGTGAGTTTTCCCAATTTGGGATTCCGGGATCGTCGGGCGCAACTCAACGCCGGTCGCGCTCCGCAAACGCACCAAGGACGCGAATGGTACAATTCTAACGACGTCAGGTATTTGACGATATCCGATTTCGAGGAGTTTTGCCAGAAAAAGGGATACAAGATATTCAAAGAAGTCGCGCTCGATTCTAAAACGGGAGACGTCGTCGAAGAGGACAAGGAAATAGCCGGAGACGTTTTTATCGTTGTGATCGGTCATTAACGAACGACGCGCGGACGCGGCGATAGCGGTCAAAGCGCTAAAATCGTCGCGTTTTTTCTCTCTTTTACAATCCGCCCCTTGACGCCGAACCGCTTTTGACCATATAATAATGCGCCGTTAAGTAATTTATTCGATCGAGAGTCGCGTCGCGTCTCGCGGTCGACGTTTTGACAAGAGGATTGCCCAAATGAGCAAGATGAAGAAATCGGACGAAAAAAACAGCCTTGAGCAACTGCTCCTCAAAGGTAAGAGCGCGTACGAAGGGAATAAATCGAAGGCGTTGCAGTACGTTCTTCTCATCGTCCTCGCGGTCGCCGTCGTCGTTCTGATTCGCTCTAAATTTTTTGGCGGTCCGTCCGGAAAAATGGACGTCGCCGACCAAGCCTACTATAGCGCCGCTCAAGACGCTTTTTCCGGAACCGGAACCGGCGGTTCGGCGTTGGTCGAAGTCGCCAATTCTTACAAAGGAGACGAAGTGGGTCGCGTTCTCGAAGCGAACGCGGGCGACGTCTTTTTGAACGAGGGCCAGGGAGACGTCGAGGGCAAACGCGCTGCGAGTCGCGGAACCAAGTCGGACGCGGCTTCCGGAGAACCGGATCCGGTCGCCAAGTTTAGCTCCGCCTACGAGGCTTACGAGAAGGCGTCCGCCTCGAACGACGCCGACGTTAAAGCGCGCGCGTTTTACGGCATGGGAGTCGCGCAAGAGTATTTGGCGTCGGTGGCCTCCGACGACGAGGCGGTCGTCGCCGCCATTGAAAAAGCCAAGGAAGCGTACAAGAAGGTGGCCGAGGCGACCGAGGGGAACGATTCCCCTTATCGCGCGACCGCCGCCAACGCGCTCGCCAACTTGGAAAGAGATTTGACCGCGGCGTACTATAAGAGCGCGGCCAAGAACTTTAGAGAGCTTCCCGAGCCTTCGGACGAGCCCGTTCTGTCCGAAAAGGGCGACGAGCTTAACGTCGGCGAAGCGGTCAACGTCGAGGGTTTCGACACGAACGACGACGGGGACTCCGCCGAGGCTCCCGCCTCCGAGGGAGAGGGCGAAGCGGCTTCCGAACCCGCCGCCGAAGAGACTCCCGCGCCCGCGAGCGAATCGGAGCCAGCGGCGGAAACCCCGGCCGAATAAGTTCTCCGTATTTTTCTTCTATGCGAAACGCCGCTCTTCCTTGGAAGGGCGGCGTCTTTTTTATTCGCGCAAGGTCTGTTGAATCGAGTCTTCAACGATCGTCGTCCTTAGCGAGCTCAACGCGAATTCTCGGTTCCTTCTTTGGATCTAACCAGCGCAAGATCGTCAGGACGTCTTGGCGCGAAAGAGAGACGCACCCCGAGGTCGGGTATCCGGGTTCTTTCCAAACGTGCAAAAAAATGGCGCTTCCCTTTGAGTTTGTGGTCGGATTGACGTTGTACATCGAGATCAAACTCAGATCGTAGCGCGGATCGTTTAGAATCAAGTTCTCGTGAGAGACGTCGGGTTTTTCCCCGCTAATCCAACGGTTATAGCGGGGATCTCCGTCCTCGTCGATCCAGAAATCTGCGGAAGTCGCTTGACGATAAGGAAGTTTGAGCCCCTCCGGAGCTTGCGGCTCTTTCCCAAAAACGCAACCGACGCCGAACTCGGCGCTCGGGGTTTTCCCGTCTTTTTCGCGCTTTTCTCCTTGGGGGGCCAGACCGGCGCGCCCAATCATCGCCGACATTTTGGGCAGAACGATTTGCCAAGGGGCGCTCGCGCTTTCCCGCGAGTAGCGCGAGACGGTCGCTTCGGATCCTCCAGGACTCGAAACGACGACTCTAATCAGCTGGAGCGTCTCGGGAGGCTGGGTTTCCGGAAGGAGGTCGGGAACGAGGTCTTGGGCGACAATCGCGCCGCAAAACGCGAGAGAATAAACCGCGAATAAAGTAATAATCGTTTTCATTTTATCTTTTTCAAAAGAGCGTTTCGATTACCGCGCCGATTCAAGATCGATTCTCATTCTCGGCGATTTTTTAGGATCTAACCAGCGCAAGACCGCGAGCATATTATCTCGCGAGATTGCGACGCACCCTCCAGTGGCCGTCGATTCGTCCTTCCAGAGGTGAAAGAAAATGGCGCTTCCCTTTCGCGGCGTCGTCGGATTGACGTTGTAATTGATTGGAACGACGAGGTCGTAACGATAGTCTCCGAGGATTAAACGCTCGTGAGATTCTTTCGGTTCCGAACCGCTAACCCATTGGTTATAATTGGGCGCGTCCGCCTCGTCGATCCAAAAATCGGAAACCGTCGTTTGGCGGTAGGCCAACGCGACCCCCTCCGGAGGTTCCGATTCCACCCCAAAGAGAAAACCGAGATCGAACTCGCCTCGGGGAGTTTTCGCGCCCCATTCGCTCATCTCGCCGTAGTCCGCCAATCCGCCCCGACCGATTTTGGTCGGAATGGACGGCAAGTCTTGTCGCCATTGCGCGTTGGAGGAATCGCGCGACAAGCAACGAAGCGTCGCGTTCGATTCGTTTTGAATCGGGACGGACACAAGGACGAGTTGCAGGGTTCGCTCGGGCGTCGAATCGGGCTTTTCGTCGAGGGAGGACTGACCTTTCGCCGGATCGGGCGCCCAAAACGCCAAAAGGAGAGCCAGCGCCGCGATAAAGGATTTGACGTTCATTTTTTCACTAATTGGAGTCGTCATTTTCTTCGGTTCTCAGCGCGATTTCCACGGAAGCTTTTCCTTCGGAATGGAATTTGAAGAAAAGGGTTTGGGTTCCGCCGTCCCATCGAACCTTGGACGGATCGGCGCCGTTGATTTTAACCGATTTGGGGATTCGATTCAATTTGATCAGGGAGATCGCCTCGATTCCGGAGGGAGACGTCGTTTCAAGCTTAATAAGATTACCGTCGTTTTCCACCGCCATCGATTCGACGCGACAACTCGAGGCGAGGACGTTCGGCGCGTCGGTCGTTTTGTTCAGCTCGAGCGCCCAAGCGCGTTGTTCGGGGGATAGGACAAGACGGTCGACCACTTTGAGCTCGGGATCGAAAAGATCGACGAATTTACCGCGCAGGACGAGGGGCTCGTCCGAGGTCGACTCGGTCATAACCGACGCCAAGAGATAGGGACCTCGCCGTTTCAGGAAATAATTGCGCTCGACAAATTCAATTCCGGTCTTCGCCGCGGCGCTCTCGACGATCGCGCGCAATTCGTTTCCGTTTTCAACGGAGCGAAGGTAATGCGCGGGGCGTTTGCGAACGACGTAAACGCGACCGGCGCCAAATTCGTACTCGCCCTCGGCTTGATCGGCTTTTAGGCCTAGACTCGTTAGAAGATGATCGCCCGGGGTATCGTAGGCGGGGGACGATTCGTTCCACCAGTCTCGCGCTTTGTTGTACGGGTCTTTGCGGGAATCAACGAAAACGAGCGCGCCGCCGCGCGAGACCCAATCGGCGATCGTCGCGTGCAAGCCGGGGCCGGAAGGCTTTTGGTAATCGTAGCTTAGGAGTAGGACTTTATATTGGTCGAGATAATTGGGAAACCGAGCGACGTTGTCGAGAACGGGGACGTCGACGGGAATTCCGCGTTTAATAAGCGGGGTCGCGAGTCCGAGAAAGTCGGACAACGAATTAAGTTCGTTCGCGGTGGCGGTCGTCGGATCGTCGAGGGTTTCGACGGCTGTGTCGCGCTTTGTGGGCGCCGCGCGTTGGAACATCGAGGAATCGGCGAGAAGGACGCCTATTCCCTCGGTCGCGCCTCGATTGGTCGCGCCGTTGTCGAGCGCTTCCGCGTCGAGCCATTCGACGTCGGATTGATCCATATCGCGGAGCTGTTGAAAAACGAGACTTAGGGTCGAAGCGTATTCGGAGGGGATCGTCGTCGCGTCGGGGGACCCCGCCGGGAATTTGCCTAAGAAGACGCGACTTGGCCAGGGCGCGACTTCGTAATAACTCGAACCGGAGCGCAGTAAGGAAGCGACGAGGGTACTGAGGTAGTTGAAACGATAGTCGTTCCAGTCGTAATTGGGATTGTCCTCGACCGGGTCGTTGAGGTAATAGACCCGTTTGTTCGTTCCGCGAACCATTTCTTGCATAACGCCGTATTCGAGCATCGCGGACTCGAAGGAACGCTCGGCGAAAACGCCGTTGTAAAAATTGCCAAATCGGGACGTTCCGGTCCAAATTTGCGCGATGAGACCGTCGAGGCCGGGCAGCTCGAGAAGCGAGGATTCCGGGCTCACCATTTGGATTTGCGCGTAGCTAACGAGGCTGTGCGTCGCGACGTATATTTTAAGGGGACGGTCGTAGGTTTTTAGCGAGTATTCTTTGAGACTCGAGGCGACTCGGTCGAGGGCGCGACGATAAAGGTAATACTTGAGTTTCGAGGCGCGATACTGCGCGTCGACCGACGAGTCGGGACGGACGAAATCTTCGTTATAGAACATTCGCCATTCCCGTTGAAACGATTTACCAAAGCCGGTGAACGCCCAAAATTCGGGCTCTTCCAAGTAGATTTCGTCGACTCCGGCGTCGACGACTTTCCGCAATCTCGATTCGAGGTAGTTCGAAAACGCGACGCTCGGGGAGAGATACGGAGTCGCGGGGTCGTGTTGCATTCGTTGGTCGTCGGCTTTGACCTGGGCGTCGTCCCAGTGGTCGACGCCGTCGAATTTTCCGTCGAGGTAGTCTCCGTATCCGCCCCACGCGACGCCGGTCATGACGGCGAGTTTGGAACCGCTTTTCTCGCCCCATTCCTTTAAACTGGCGATCGCGGCGTCGGAAACACCGTACACCATAACGACGTCCGTTTTGAGATCGTATCGGGGATCGTAAGCGCCGGCTTGCTGGTAGGACGTTCGCGCTTCCGAGCGCTCGGTAATCAGATTGGGAACGGGACGGGATTCTTGGGACGAAGCAAATTCCGCCGCGAACGCGACGACAACTAGCGCGACGGCGAACAAAGGACGAAGGACGGGCATGGCGACTCGAGTTTCAAAACGGGGGACGAAAATTGCGCGAGAAAACTCTCGCTCTCGTCACAGATTCTAATCCGCGGCTTAGGAAGAATCAAGTCCGCGCCGTTTTTTGCTGAGTTGTCTCGAAAGAGAGAAAGGAGGCAATAGGGCGCTTGCCTTTTTCGAGATTCCCTGTACAATACGCGGCGTTGAACGCGGGGTCGTAGCTCAACGGTTAGAGCAGGGGACTCATAATCCCTTGGTTGATGGTTCGAATCCTTCCGACCCTATAGGCTCGTTTCGGTTTCCTTACCGGAACGGGCCTTTTTATTTTTGGGAAATGGGTTTTCTGTGTAAAAACGCTGTTTTGACGAGGAGCGCGGAGGAGCGCGAAGGAGCGCGGAGGAGCGCGAAGCAATTCCCGAGGGATCAACGCCGCTCGACCGAGCAGATCCTGACCGCCTGCCAACGTCCCGGGCTTGCCGCCGTCGCCGTTTACTCCTACGCTCGGGGCGGAACCGCGATTAGCGGCCCGTCGATCCGACTCGCCGAAGAAATTGCCCGCGATTGGGGCAACCTCGAATGCGGTTGGAACGAATTGGAGCGCAAGGAGGATTCCAGTATCGTTCGCGCCTTCGCTTGGGACAAAGAA
>JAFRXD010000065.1 GCA_017441605.1 Thermoguttaceae bacterium
CGAACCAAAAACCCTCGGCGGGCGAGGGAGACTAGCGACCAACGGGAGCGGGTCGTTTACTCAACCGCGCGGTAGCGCGAACCAAAAACCCTCGGCGGGCGTCAAAACTAAAGACTTCGGACGAACTGGAATTGGTCGACCGCGAATTTCTTCAACTCTTCCAAATCGGGCTCGGCTCCGAGACCGGGCTCGTCCCAAAGTTCGACGTATCGGAAGTTGCGCGCCGGGCGACCTTTCTTCTCGTCCCCCGGCTCTTCGACGAGAATTGTCGGAAGCGCCGGAACCGGGTCGTATTCAAAAATTTCGTCGAATCGAACGTAGTCCATAGGCAACGCGAAGTTCGAGGTCGACGAGAGCGCCGCCAGCGCGCGAAAGCCGAGCGACGTCTGCAGATCGAATCCGGCGTAGCATCCGACGTTTTTCGTTTCCGCGAGCTCCGCGATTCGGCGAGACTCGGCGAGACCCCCGACCCGACCCGGTTTCAGACAGAAAAACCCGCAGCATTCGACGTCGAGCGCGATCTCCGCGTCGGAAAGCGACTCGATCGACTCGTCGAGGCACAACGGGGTTCGAATCGCGTCTTTGAGCATCGCGTGCGCGACGAAATCGCGCGGGGCGAGCGGTTGCTCGACGCACGTCAGAGAGAAATCGTCCATTCGATAGAGTGTGTCGGCGTGTTTGTCGAAGTCCAGTTCCCCTTCGACGTCCACTTGCAGGCGCAGCCAAGAGGGATAGTCGACCCGCGCGAAACTCACTACTTGCAGATCCCAGCCCGGGCGGATCTTCAGCGTTACGCGACCGAAATTCTCGTCGACCGCGCGCTGAAGTCCCGAGAAAAATTCCTCGCGCTGAATTGAGCGGTCAAAAGTCAAACCAATTTTCAGCGGCTTCTTTTCCCCGCCGAGAACCTTCCACAACGGCTTCCCCAGCAAGCGCGCGTTGAGATCTTGCCACGCCAGCTCGAGCGCCCCTTTCGCCTGCTTGTTTCCGCGCAATTTGGCGACCGACTCCTCTAGTATCTCGACGCTCGCGATTCCTCCCTTTTCCAAAACGCGCGGCGCGATCTGGTCGCGAAGGGTCAGAAACGTCCCGCCCGACCATTCGCTCGTGGTCAACGGGGAGTTGCCCGGCGCGACTTCTCCCCAGCCCGATACTCCTTGGCTTTCCAAGCGGACGACGACGACGTCGCAATGGTCAACCGTCGCGTCGGCGACGCGCTCCGGGCGTTTTAACGGCAAACGAACTAAATATCCTTCGAGACGATCTATGCGCATAACAAAACTCCTCGCGCGCGGTCAAGCGAAATCGACGCTCGCCGTCGACTTCTTGTTTTTCAAGCAACCTCGATTATAGCGGAGCCGTCGCGAGTTGCAAGCCTTGAGACAAATCGAAAAGTTTTTTGTTTTTGAGTAATGTTTTTTCTGTTTGAGACGATTCTAGTGGTTAGGAGCGTTTTAAGGAAGCGGCCGTAAGGCCGCCGCGCGGACGCGTCGACTTGTCCACTTATCGCATGAGAGAACGGATTCGTTCGATTGGGACTGAAACTATGACCAAGATGAAAACACTCGCCGTTGTGGCGGCGCTCGCGCTCGAATGCGGGTTTTTGCCGAGCGTTTGGGCGCAAACGACCTCGCCTCGACCCCGATACGGAGTCGTCGCGCCGGTTTCTCGCAATCTTGAAGGAAAGTTCGCGCGAGAGACCGTGTTTGTCGAGCCGAAAACGTCGGACTCCTCGAACGGCGCTCCGATTTTGTCTCCAAAAGCCCCTTCCACCGAGAATAAGGGGCGATTTGTGGCTCCGAAATTTGCCGAGAAAGCGGAATCGGCTCGCCCGACCGTCTCCAGGTCTCCCGTCAAGGCGACCTTCCCGATGAACGCGAAAATCGCGCTCGTTCAGGCGCAAGTTCCCAAAGAGTCCGAAGAGATTGCCGACGACGCGCTCGACGCGCAGTTTATCGAGGACGCCCAGGCGGCCGCCGGGGTTAGTCCCTCCGTTCCGAGCGTTTTATCGGTCGATCCGCCCTCTTTTGACCCCGACGTCGCGCCCCTCGATCCCCTTCCGGACGACGCGGACCCGTCCGACGCCGAGTCTACCCAGCCGCTCGACCCCGTTCCGGCGACCGAATCGCGCGCTCCGATCCCGAAGCGATTTTCTCCGATTCCGATTCCGGAAGCCGCGAGCGAACCGCCCGCGACGACCGGTTCCGATTCGACCGGAACCTATAAGTCCAAGCCGATGGGCAAGCGCGAGAACTACTTCAAGCTGAATCCGCCGGCGATTATTCCAAAAACGCCCAAAAAGAAGAGCGACGGCGGGTTGATCGGCGGCGCCCCGATTCCCGGAGCTCGACCGCAAGGCGCGTTTTACCCCGCCGCGACCCCCATGTTCGCGCCCGGCGCGTCGCAAGTTAGTTATTGTCAACTCCAAGGAACCCAAGGGGCGAGCTACGCTTGCGCCGCCTCCGCGGGCTCCGAGTCTTCCGCCTCCGTTTGGAGCGCGGCGGGAACCGAAACCGTCGTCGTTTGCGAGGACGGTTCTTGCCAAACGATCGCGACTCAAACGACCCAAGTCCCCGCGACGCAATCGTTCGTTTCTTGCGAGACGAGCGACCCGCGACCCCGCCTTATGTCGGGACTGATCGCGGAAATCGAGTATCTCGGTTGGCGAACCGAGCGCGCCGACGCGCCGTTCGCCTCGATTCTCGCCCAAGACGGTTCGGTTTACGACGCGCCCGGCGCGTCTCCGAGCGGTTCCGGTTTGCGCGCGCGATTGGGCTATCGAGCCGTCTCCGGTTGGGATTTCATTTGGGAGTACCTTCGCTTTGGCGCCGATAAGGACGTCGAGCTCGCCTCGAGCGCCGTTCCCGCCAAGACGACTTTGGTCGCCCCTTGGAGCGGCCAAAACGCCGAGCGGATCGCCGCGATTTACGACGTCGATTTGAACGTCTATCGCGCCGAGATCGGCAAGTGGAATTGGTTCTCGTCGAGCGCGATTAGACCCTTCGTCGGGTTCCAATGGACCGATTTCCGCGACTCGCGCGTCTCGGTCGCGAAAAGCGCCGGAAACCCGTCGAGTTCCGCCGCGGTTTCCGAACTGAGCGCCTACGGGCTTCGTTTTGGCGCCGAATGGAAGCGCGAGCTCTTCTCCGGGCTTCAAATTTACGCCAAAGCCGCCGGCGCGATCGCCGTCGGAGAGTTGGAGTCGAGAGCCGCCGTCGCCGACGCGAGCGGAACGACGATCGTTAGGAACTGGTCGCAAACTCTTGCTTCTCCGTCCGCCGAAGCCGCGCTCGGCATAGGGTGGGGCAAAGGAAACTTCGCCGCGAAGGCGGGGTACGAGTTCAACGACTGGTTCAACGCGTCGAGACTCGACGATCGAACGACCGATTTCCTCGCCCGCGGATGGTTCGTTTCCGCCTCGTGGAATAGGTAGTCTCTCCCGACGCTTTCGCTCCTAAACTAAACGAAATCGAAAGTTGAATCGGCGCGGTTTTTCCGCGCCGATTTTTTTTGGAAAAATTTCTTCGAGGCCGCTTGACGAAACGCAAAGCCGGGGTAGAATCCTCAAACCGTCGTTGAGGAAGTTCCTCGCGAGCATCCCGCGGCGAGATATTTAACATCCAGGTGAAAACGCAAGAGTGGCGTAGTATCACACACTACAAGAAATAGTTTTGTCGACGTCGACGAGCGAAAGCGAGTCGGCGGAGTTCAAACGACACTGTAGAGCGACAAGAAGAATACTCGAAAAACGTTACGTCTTCGGCGTTGGTTGAAGGATTCTCGCAAGGGAATAATAGATCGACGCGATCAAACGAAGAAGAGCGCATGGGGGACGTCTTGGCGTCGGAAGGCTTTGAAGGGCGCGGAAAACTGCGATAAGCCTCGGGTAGCCGTTAAACGGGCGATGATCCGAGGATTCCCGAACAGTCGCGAACTGAATCGATAGGTTCGCGTCGCCAACCCGGAGAACTGAAACATCTCAGTAGCCGGAGGAACAGAAAGAAAAATCGATTCCGTAAGTAGCGGCGAGCGAAAGCGGAAGAGCCCAAACCCGACCGATTTTCGGACGGGGGTTGTGGGACCGCGTTTAGAGTTAGCAAGAATAGCGATAGTGGAATCGTCTTGGAACGGACGAACCATAGAGGGTGAAAGTCCCGTACGCGAAATCGCGATTCCTCGAGCGGTATCCCGAGTAGGTCGAGTCACGTGAAACCTTGACTGAATCCGCGAGGTCCATCTCGCAAGGCTAAATACTCTCCGACGACCGATAGCGCACAGTAGAGCGATCGAAAGATGAAAAGAACCCCTTTTAGGGGAGGGAAAGAACCCGAAACCATGCGTTTACAAGCGGTCGAAGCTCGATTAAACGAGCGACGGCGTGCCTTTTGGATAATGATCCGGCGAGTTATCGTTTTCAGCGAGGTTAAGCTCTTACGGAGCGAAGCCATAGGGAAACCGAGTCTGAACAGGGCGATAAGTTGAGGGCGATAGACGCGAAACCCAGTGAACTACCCATGAGCAGGTTGAAGCGCGGGTTATACTGCGTGGAGGACCGAACCCACTTGGGTTGAAAACCGAGGGGACGACTTGTGGGGAGGAGTGAAAGTCTAATCAAACTGGGAGATAGCTCGTTCTCTCCGAAATAGCTTTAGGGCTAGCCTTGAGCCACTACGTTGCGGGGGTAGAGACACTGAACTGTCGAGGGGCCCTTCCCGGGGTACCCTCCCTAACCAAACTCCGAATACCGCAGCGACTATCTCGGGAGTCAGTCCGCGAGGGATAAGCTTCGCGGTCAAAAGGGAAACAACCCAGATCGCCAACTAAGGTCCCAGATAAATTCTTAGTCACTAAGGAAGTTTTGTTGCCGAGACAGCCAGGATGTTGGCTTAGAAGC
>JAFRXD010000009.1 GCA_017441605.1 Thermoguttaceae bacterium
CCTCCGTCGGGGACGAAGCGCGAGTCCGACTATTCTTCCGCGGGTCGGTCCAAGATTCTCACGATCTTCCTAATCCCGGCTCCGCTCGGAACTTCCTCGACGCGCACGCGCCCCTCGGCGAGGAGTTGCAACGCCTCGGGATAGGCGACGAACTCCGCGTCGTAGAGGACGCGATCGCTGAGCGAATCGGTGGTGTCGTCCTCGAGGACGGGAACCACTTTTTGGAGAATGATCGGGCCGTTGTCGTACTCGTTGTCGACGAAATGAACGGTACAACCGCTCACCTTAACGCCCTTTTTGAGCGCGGCTTCGTGAACGCTTCGTCCGAAGAACCCCTTGCCGCAAAAAGACGGAATTAGGGACGGGTGAATGTTCAGGACGCGGTTCTCGAAATTCTCGGGGATCTCGAGGAGGGAAAGGTACCCCGCCATGACGACGTATTTGGCGCGAGAGCGCTTGCAGGGGCTGAACACCGCCTCGCTAAAGGAAGTTATGTCGGGGAAATTCGAGCGCTCGACGACGGCGACCGGAATGTTCGCCTTTTCGGCGTACTGAATTCCGGAGGCGTTCGGGGTGCTCGCGACGACCAGCTTGACCGCGACGTCGAGCTTTCCCTCGTCGACCTTGTCGAGAATGTTCTTTAACGTTCTGCCTCGTCCGGAGATCAGAACCGCGATGGGCATTTTTTCCGCCATAATCGACTCCTTATCGAAGAGCTCGCCGCGCGACGCGAAGAACGCGCGGCGAGGGACGAAACGCGCGACGAGGCGCTACTTTTTCACGACGACGTAAACGGAAACCGCGTCTCCGTCGATTTTAATTTCGGACGGTTCCGCGCCTTCGATCGGCTCGAATCCGAACTCGACCGCGAGGGTTTCCCCTTTGATATAGTCGGCGAAGGCGCTCGCCGCGTCGCGAACCGACGCGGAGTCGGAGACGACGCCGACGGCGATGCGATCGACGTAGTCGCAATTGAGCTCTTTTCGTCGATCTTGAATCGCGCGGGCGATTTCGCGGGCCTTTCCCTCGGCGATCAGCTCGGGGGTCAACTCGGTCGAGAGCACGACGACGCAGTCGGTTCCCTGGGCGGCGGCGAACCCTTCTTTCGCGAGCAAGCGGACTTGCACCTCTTCGGAAGTCAATTCGACGATTTCGCCGCCGTCGATTTCGAGTCGCAACTTACCGGTCGCCGCCATTTCCGCGTTGGCGGCCGCCCCGTCGAGGGCGCCGAGGGCTTTCTTGACGCTCGGGAGTTTCTTGCCGAGTTTCGGACCGAGCTTCTTAAAGTCGGGCGACACGGCGTAAGAGACGTATTGGTCGGCGTTTTCGACGAACTCGACGGCTTTGACGTTCAACTCGCCCTCGATCAGCTCGACGTAGTTCGCGATCTCCCCGACTTGTTTCGGATCGGAAAGAGCGACGTCGATCTTCGCGAGGGGCTGGCGAACCTTCGTCTTGGCGCCCATGCGCGCGTTGCGCCCAAGGGAAACGATCTCGCGAACTTGCGCCATTCGCTTGGAGAGCGCGGCGTCGAAGGCCGAGTCGTCCGCCTCGGGGTAATCGCACCAATGGACGGACTTTAGAACGGTTCCGTCGAAGGAGTCGGTCAGTTTTTCCCAAATTCGCTCGGCGAGGAACGGGACGAACGGGGCGATCAATTTGGCGAGCGCGACGAGGGTCTCGTAGAGGGTCCAGTAGGCGTCCGCTTTCGAGTTGGACTCCTCGCCGGACCAGAATCGATCGCGACTTCGGCGGACGTACCAGTTCGAGAGGGAGTCGACGAACTCGGTGATCTTGCCGCAGGCGGCGAAGTGGTCGTAGGCGTCGAGGCGCTCGTCGACGTATTTAATCGTCGCGTTGAGCTCGCTAAGAATCCAGCGGTTCAATTCGGAGCGCTCGGAAATCGGGCGACGGGACTTCGCGGTCGCGAGGGCTTTCGGGGTCAGATTGCCGCCGTCGGCGCGAACCGCGTCGGGATCGAGCTCCTTCGCCGGGACGAACCCGTCGATCTTGCTGTAGACGTCGTAGAAGGAGACGACGTTCCATAGCCGGATAATGAACTCCGGCATGCTGTCCTTGATCGCGTTCTCGCTGTAAACGATGGAGTTCCAAGGGGCTTGATTGGCGAAGAAGTACCAGCGGAGGGCGTCGGCGCCGTATTTGTCGAAAATCTCTTTCGGACTGCGGTAGTTCTTAAGGGATTTGGACATTTTCCCGACGCGCTTGGAGAACTTGCCTTTTCCAAACGCCTCGAGGGCCTCTTTTTCGGTGAGGCGGATATCGGTCTTTTGGGCGTTGTTCTCGTACCATTCGGCGAGCATTAGGCCTAGCACGATGCAGTTCTTGAACGGCAGGGGCCACTTCTTGCCCGAATCCTCGCCGAAGAGGAGCGTGGAAATCGCGACTTGGGAGTAGAACCATCCGCGGGTCTGGTCGATCGCCTCGCTAATGAAGTCGGCGGGGAAGTTCTTTTCGAACGTTTCCTTAGAGCCTTCGACGAGCGGGTAACCGAACTGCGCGAAGGGCATCGAGCCGGAGTCGAACCAGCAGTCGATGACCTCGGGAACGCGTCGCATTTTCTTGCCCGGGGCTTTCGGGGAGTCGTAGACGATCGCGTCGATATAGGGCTTGTGGACTTTGAGGTGCTCCCAAAGCTCCTCGTCCTTTTCGGACCAATCGGCGCCCTTCTTCGCTTTGGCGGCCTCTTTCGCGGACGCCCAGACTTCCGAGCCGGTCG
The DNA here is from genome assembly GCA_017441605.1 of Thermoguttaceae bacterium. Classification (GTDB taxonomy): domain Bacteria; phylum Planctomycetota; class Planctomycetia; order Pirellulales; family Thermoguttaceae; genus RUG369. The sequence goes on from JAFRXD010000009.1 coordinate 2,738, forward strand.
CGCCCGGCTTGGCGAGAAGCTCGTCGTAAGAGCCGATCGCCTCTTGGTATCCGGTTTCCTCGCAGACCCAAACGGGGAGCGGGGTTCCCCAGTATCGCTCGCGAGAAAGGGCCCAGTCGACGTTTCCGGCGAGGAAGTTGCCGAATCGACCGTCTTTGATGTGCTCGGGGCGCCAATTGATCTCGGCGTTGTTCGCGAGCATCTTGTCGACGAATTTGGTGGTTCGAATGAACCAGCTCTTGCGCGGATACTGAATCAACGGATCGTTCGGGGCGCGCCAGCAGAACGGGTACTCGTGCAGGTATTGGTCGAGCAGGAGGAGCAATCCGCGCTCTTTCAAGTTTTTGGCGACGTCTTTGTCGCACTCTTTGACCCACCGCCCCTCGAAGTCGGGAGCCTCGGAGGTGAATTTTCCGTTCGGGGCGACGCAGCAAATCATCTCGGGACCCTGTCCGTCGACGAACCGCGCGTTTTGCTCGCGGAGCAAATCGAAGTCGACCTCGCCGAAGGCGGGGGCTTCGTGAACCAATCCGGTTCCGGAGTCGGTGGTGACGAACGAGGCGGGGCAAACGCGCCACGCAAGGTATTCCTCGCCGCCGTCTTTGAGGACGCCTTTTTTCTCGCCGAGGGTCTTATAATAATAGTCGAACGGGGGACGATATCGCTTTCCGACTAGGTCGGTTCCCTTGCAGACGAAGAGGACGTCGGCTTGACATTTCGCCTTGCTCGCGACGGTCTCGACGAGGGCGGAGGCGATTACGAGGGCGCGGTCGTCGACCTGGCCGTCTTTGGACTTCAGTCGAACGACGGAGTACTCGAGATCGGGGCTGACCGCGGCGAACTGGTTGCTCGGTAGGGTCCACGGGGTGGTGGTCCAGACCAAGAGATCGACGCCGTCCCATTTGGGATCGTAAGAGGATTCCTCGGTGTTATTGAGGAGGGGGAAGCGAACGAAGACGCTGGGATCGCCGACCTCGCGATATCCCTGCCCCACTTCGCCGGCGGAAAGGGCGGTTCCGCCTTGCGCCCACCACCAGACGATCTTGTGCCCTTGGTAGAGCAGCCCGCGATCGAAGAAGTTCTTGAGGGCGAACCAGACGCTCTCGACGAACGATTTGTGGTAGGTTACGTAGGCGTTTTTCAGGTCGACCCAGAAGCCGATTCGCTCGGTCAGCTCTTCCCACTGGATCGTGTAGCGAAAGACGTTTTCAATGCAACGATGGACGAACGGCTCGATCCCGAATTTTTCGATTTCCTCTTTGGAATTTTCGGCGATGAGCCCGGCGGCGACCAGCTCTTTTCCGACCTCGACTTCGACCGGGAGCCCGTGGGCGTCCCATCCGGCTTTGCGCTCGCAGAAATACCCCTTCATCGTCTTGTAGCGAGGATAGAGGTCTTTCATCGCGCGGGTGAGGCAGTGCCCGGGGTGGGGAGTTCCGTTCGCGGTCGGGGGTCCCTCGTAGAAGACGAAGGAGCCTTTATTATTGGCTCGGCGGCGCTTGAGGGACTCGCCGTAGACGTCCATTTCGCGCCATCGTCGAATGACGCGCTCCTCGGCGCGGGGGAAATCGGCGCCGTTGGAACCGGACTCTTGGGACTCGGGTTGGGGAAAAGTTTGTTCGTCCGACATATTGTATAACCTTCGTTTACCGTTGAAACGAATCTCGTTCTCGAGCGCGCTCGCGCTCCGTCGTCGCGACGTCGAGATTTTTCGGCGCCGCCGGGTTAATTTTACCGCTTGTTCGGGGCTCTGACAAGGGGCGGGGAGTCGAAAGCGCGAAAAGGGTCAAAATCCCCCACTGGTCAAAGAGCGAGGTCGGCGTATAATTGCGGGACGCGGCGGTCGTCCCAAGGCGCCGTCGCTCGAGAAGAACGCGTCCCTACCCCGCGGAGTCGCAATGGATCGCACCCCTTACCAAGAGAATATCATCCGGCGCTACTACGAGAACAAGCCGGAAATAATGCGCCAAAAGTTGAGCGAGCTGACGACGGAACTCTATCTTGCGGAGACGCCGAAAAAGCGCGCGCAGATCTGGAAAAGGGTCGCCTTGGCGATGAAGAATCTGAAAATCCCGGAGGGACATATCGACAATCTGATCGAGCGAGACGACCCCGCGCTCTTGGCGACGTACATCGAGAAAAATCTGGGCGCATTTTGAAAGGTTCCGTTATGACGAGCGAGCGCGACGATTCGTTTCCGAAACTCGACGAGTCGTTTCAAGTCGACAAACCGCGAATCGAGCGGGCGATGCGTGAAATTCTGATCGCGATCGGGGAAAATCCGGATCGCGAGGGTCTGGTCGAGACGCCCGCGCGCGTGGCCAGGATGTACGCGGAATTGTTCAAAGGGCTGTCGCAAGACCCCGCGAAGCACCTGCAAAAGTTCTTTACCGAGAAGTACGACTCCATGGTGATCGTTCGGGACATTGAGTTCCACTCGATGTGCGAGCATCATTTTCTGCCGTTTATCGGGAAGGCGCACATTGGTTACATTCCCCAAGGTCGAGTGGTCGGGCTCAGTAAATTGGCGCGGGTGGTCGAGACGGTGGCGCGCCGTCCTCAGTTGCAGGAGCGCATGACCGAGACGATCGCGGATCTCCTCAAAGACGAGCTCAACGCGCTGGGGGTGGGGGTCGTCGTCGAGGCGACGCACTCGTGCATGACCCTTCGGGGCGTGAAAAAGCCCGGCTCCTACTGCGTTACGTCCGCGATGAAGGGCACGTTCCGATCCAACGCGAAAACCCGAGCCGAGTTCCTGAAACTGGCGCTTAAGAAGTAGTCCCCGAACCCCGCCCTTTCTCTATGACCCGTCCCAACGCGCCCGAATCGAACGCGACTCCAAACGTCCCCGCTCCCCTTCCCTCCTACGCGCCGATCGCCGAGGAATTGAATCGAGCGACCGAGACGCTCAAGGACGGGTTGCGCCATCTCGACCCGCAATTCGACGCGTATCTCCAGTACTCCTTTAAACTCGGGGGCAAGCGATTGCGTCCGGCGCTCGTTCTCTTGTGCGCGAAAGCCGCCGGACAAATCGGGGAAAAAGCGATTTTAGTCGCCGCCGCGATGGAGATGGTCCACACCGGTTCGCTCGTTCACGACGATATTCTCGACGGGGCGACGTTTCGGCGGCAGTTGGAGACGGTCAACGCGAAGTGGGACTCCCAGCGCGCGGTTCTCATCGGCGATATGCTCATTACGCGCGCGTTCGACTTAATTTGCGACTGCGACGACTCTTACGTCTTTCGGAAACTTTCGCGCTGCTGCCGCGCGACCGTCGAGGGCGAGCTGTATCAGACCGAGTCGATCGGGAATTTTCATTTGACGGTCGACGACTATCTCCGGATCGTCGGGGGCAAAACCGCCTCGCTGCTCGAATGCTCCGCCGAGCTCGGCGCGCATTTGGGAGGGGCGCGGGGAGCCGAGCGCGAGGCGTTCGGAAACGTCGGGCGCGCGCTCGGCGTGGCGTTTCAGATCGTCGACGACGCGCTCGACTTGGTCGGGGACGAGAAAAAAGTCGGCAAGACGCTCGGGACCGATCTCGAGAATAAAAAAGAGACGCTCCCGCTCATTATTTTCTTTCAGAAGGCGTCCGAAGCCGAGCGGTCCGAGTTGCGACGCGCGCTGGAAAACGGTGTCTCGGCGGAAAAACGCGCGCAAGTCGCCGCGGCGCTTCAGAAGTCCGGCGCGATCGACGCCGCGCTCGACGAGGCGGAGAAATTGGTCGACGAGTCGCTCGCGACGCTCGCCGAGCTTCGCGCTCGCGCCGAAAAGGCGGGGCGAGTCGAGGCGCTCCCCGCCTTCGACTCGCTCGCCGAGCTGGCGCGATTCGTCGTTAAAAGGGATCGCTAGCCCGCCCGTCGAGGGCGGTTTTTGTCTTGCGGCCGCAACCCGGGTAAACTATCGGCTCCCGTTGGTCGCCGGTCTCCTTTGGTCTTAACTTTCTTTTCTGCGCTTAACAAAAAGACAGTCGATCCTCCTATAACAACCGGCTCCGCGCCCTTGCGACGCGGAGCCGGTTTCGTCGAACTGCGGCACGACGACAAAGTGGGGATCGTAGCCATCGAAGCTATTGGAGCCGTTTGACGCATTGTCGTCGCCGCCGTTTGCGATCGAGTCGACCGCCGAGGTTTCGGCAAGCTTCGGGGCGATCTCGCAAGGCGTCGCGCTCAAAAGCCGACGCTCTTCGAGCGATTCGAGCCGTAGCTCGCGCTTCTTCGGGGCGTTATCGGCTTTGGATTGACCGTGAAACGAAAGAGATCGAAAAGATCGCGACCGGTCGAAAGACAATTCATTGCGAGCTCCGTTGTCTCTACTGTTATTATTAAGGTCGGCTTGTTAAAAGGGATCCAATCGACGAACCGCCGAAAGCCGGACTCGCGGCAAGGTCTTGAGCGCGAAATTCGAGCTCTCGCAAGTCCGATTTCGGCGGTTATTCGGAAAACTACTTTGTGAGCGATTGGGCAAGGAAGGTCCAGAACTCGTCGCCGTCCTCATCGAAGAAGTTATCCGCGCCGGACGAGTGGTTCACTTTTCCGCGCGGCTGGGCAAACGATCCGCTCCCGTTGGTCGCTAGGCTCTCTTCAAAGGACTCTAGTTCGTCGTCTAAAAGGGCGCTCGAAGTCGCGGCGGGCTTAGTCGTCGCGTTATTGACGATTTTCGACCAAGTGGAATCGACTCGCGTTTCGTTATTTCCCAACGCTCGAACCTTGAAGTAGTACTTGACGTTCGCGCTAAGTCCGGTAATCGCGACGACTCCCGACGCGGGACCTTGCGCGAAATGGACGTTGGAGAAATCGGAGCTCGTCGAGTACATAACCTCGAATCCCGAAGCGCTTGCGGAATTGTAGCACCTCACGTTAATAAAATCGGTTCCGATTTTGCTCGCAAAGAAAGACGGGGTCGCGAGTTGTCCCGCTGCGTAATCGAGGACGTTCCATCCCGAGTCGCCGGCGGTCGAGGAAATCGCCTTCACGCGGAAGTAGTATCGCGTTCCGAAAGTCAAGCCGGAAATCGTCGGCTTGCACGGTTTGAGACTCCCGTCCGCGTTATAGCCTTGGGAAACGTTTCGCGTTTTCGCGTTGGAGAAGTCCTCGTTCTCGCTATATTCGACGACGTACCCCGAGGGAATTCCGACCGCCTCGTCGATCTTACCCGCTTTGATATTGAGAACGATCGCGTTCTTGACGGCGGACGCGGAAACGCTGGGCATCGCCATACTGCCGCCGGTGTAAGCCTTCGCCGTCGCGTAGGAGGAATCGGGGCGCTCGGTCGAGGGCGCGGTCGCTTTGACGCGAACGTAGTACCAGGTTCCGATCGTCAAATTAGAAATCGTTCTCGAGTACGATTCCTTAGGGGACGAGGGCGCAATGGTAAAACTGGCGGAAGTCGCGAATTGAGGGTCGGTCGAATACTCGACGACGTATTTTTCCGCTCCCGTAACGGCGTAAACTTTAAAGGTTACTTGACCTCTCGCGTTGCCAGAGACGGCGATTGACGGGGTGGCGAGTTGAACGTTCTCGACAAAAATCGTCGCCGTTCGAACCGAGACGTCGGAACCTTCGACGTAAAACTCCATCGTTATCCGCTCCGATCCCACCAAACCCGGTTGGAAGGAGAGATAGGAGCCTTCGTCCGAGATCTCGATTTTTTCGCCGTTTTCGTCCAGGATCGCGAGGGAATCCCAAGCGTCGGACTCGGCGACGCGCAACTCGAACCCACAGTCGTTGGAAGTGTAAATCGTTTCCAGCGAGTCTTCGGCGCAATAAAGGTAACGCAATCCCGCGCAATCGACGACGCTCAAGGTCTTGACCGCATTGTCATGGACGACAAACGAGGTTTGAGACGGATTACTCGATAGATCGAGAGTCGTTAGCGACGGGTTTTCGTAAATCTCGAAATTGTACTGGACCGAACAATTCGTCGCGGAAAAGCTCGCCAACGCGCCGTTGTTATGGCAATAAAAATGTTTTGCGCTCAGGCCCGTTACCGTCCACGAAGTCAAGTCGTCGTTGGCGTAAACGTGGACGTCGTTTGCGCTCGCGTTGTCGAGATCCAAGTCCGTCAGACTCGCGTTGTCATAGACCCATATGTTGGTCAGAGATTGAGCTCCGGAAAGATCGATCGCCGTCAAGACCGGGTTTTCGTAAATCTCGAAATTGTACTGGACCGAACAATTCGTCGCGGAAAAGCTCGCCAACGCGCCGTTGTTATGGCAATAAAAATGTTTTGCGCTCAGGCCCGTTACCGTCCACGAAGTCAAG
>JAFRXD010000066.1 GCA_017441605.1 Thermoguttaceae bacterium
AGCGCGCCGAATCGATCCTCGCGGATTAGAGACAACAATAACCAACTTGGAGACGGAACAATGGCTTGTAAGAACGAAACCGAACGAATGGAAGATCTCGCGCTGATCGACGACTCGGAGTTTGTTTTGCCGGATTGGGTTTACGACGAAACGGAAGTCGACGACGAGGACGCGATCGTTCTTCTCGACGACTGATCGAAACGACCTAGGGCGCCGACGAGATCGGCGCCCGCCTTTGGAGGACGCATAATGGAACCTTTTTCTTTCGCCGGATTTGAGAAACCGCGCGAGCTAGCGTTCGACTGGAACGTTTCAACGGAAGAGTATCGAGCGGACGAGAGGCTGAACTTCCACAAGTTGCTCGACTTCCGCCGCGATCCGCGAGCGTTCCGCGACGGGTATTTCGAGAACAAAGAGGAAACCGACGCAATGCGCTTCGGCACAGCTCTACACGCGCTGATCTTGCGCGGTCGGGAGGCGTTCGACGCGGAGATCGCGGCGTTCGATCCCCCGATCAACCCCAAGACCGGCGAGCCGTTCGGCGCGGCGACGAACGCGTTTAAAGACGCTCGCGCGGCGTTCGAGAGCGCGAACGCGGGCAAGACGCTGATCACAAAAGCGGAGCGCGACCTGATCGAGAAAATGCGCGACGAAGCCAATTTCCACCCGGTCGCGCCTCGGGTGCTGGGTAGAGCGGACTGGGCGAAGAGCGAGGTTCCCGTTCGCGGCGAGATCAACCTAGGGGACGGTACGACCTACCCCGTAAAGGGAATGATCGATCGCTACTCCGAGAACGGACTGATCGAGCTGAAAACGACCGCGCAATTCGACGACGCGAGCGGGCGCGACAAGTTCCGCTATATCGTCTACGACTACAAATATATCGTCCAACTCGCGTTCTATCACTGCATTTTAACGGACGTCCTCGGCGCCCCGTTCGTCCCGGTCTGGATCGTGGCTTTTGAGAAGAACCAGCCGAACCGAGTCGCGGTCTACGCGATCTCCGCGCAAGTGATAACCGACGCTCGGGTTGTCGCGAAAGAGTGGGTTAAAAGCTACAAGGAATCGCTAGAAAACAACTCGTACCCCTCGCGATACGATCTAATTCAAACCATTTCCGAATACAAAGCCGAACGAGACCTTTAAATCGAAAGGAACTAGAAAATGTCCCAAACTATGATGGAATTGCCGAATCTCCCCGCGCCTCGCGAAAACTACGTTTCCGTCTTCGACAACCCGGATCGTTTCGATCATTGCTATCGAATGGCTGAGATCCTCGCGGACTCGCTATTCGTTCCGGGCGGATCGTCGAATCGTCCTAACGAATCGTTTCGCGGGAACCCCGCCAACTGCCTGATCGCTCTCGATCTGGCAGGTCGCCTCGGGCTCGCGCCAACGGCGTTGTTTCCGCACCTTTACGTTATAAACGGTCGTCCCGCGCTTTCCTCTCAATTCGTGATCGCGTTAGTAAATCGATCCGGTCTATTCTCGCGGATCTCGTGGGAAGAGGGAATCGACGGCGAAGTATCGTTCGAGGCTTACGGGCGCCAGCGAACCCTTCCCAACTACACCGCCATAGCGAAGTTCACCGAGATCAAGACCGGGATCGAGTATCGTTCGACGGTCGTTTCGTTGGAGCTCGCTCGGCGCAACGGGTGGCTTGTAAAGAATGAGAGCAAGTGGCAAACGATCCCCCAAGAAATGTGCCGGTGGAGATCCGCCGCGTGGCTCGCGAAGAACTTCGCGCCCGAGCTGATATTCGGCTTGGAGTTCGCGGAGGAAGTACGAGACGCGGACGCGACCGCGCCGATCGACGTCGCCGTTCGACCGACGCGCTCGATCTCCCCCGCGCGACTCTCGGCGCCGGTCGACGATCCGGATCAACCGACGTTAGAGGACGACTTGCGAAGCGGGATCGAGTCCGCGTCGAACGAAGCCGAGCTAGCGGCGATCGCGGACGAGATCGGACGCGCCGACGGTCTGACTCCGACGGCGAAACAGCGACTCCGCGACGCGTTCCGGTCGCGACGAATCGAGATCGCGAAAGCGGCTGTCGAGACGGTAACGAACAAACCGGAATCGGCGCAAACCCCAGCCCCGAAAGCGGAAGAGCCCGCGAAGCCTCGCAAGAGACGAGCCGCCGCGAAGAAACCGGAAACCGATCCGGAAGCCGAGTCCGCGCTTGTCGCGGCGATCCGATCCGCCAAGACGAAAGAGGAGTTAGAGCGCGTCGCCAACGCGATCAACGACTCCGTTTCGGCGGGGGACGTCGACGAAAAAGCCTACGAGACGCTCACGGCGTGCATTGAGGCGAAAGCGTCCGAGCTCGAACGTGCGCGAGAGGAAGCGGGCGCCGCCGATCCGTCGAGCGAACCGACCGATCGACAAGTTCGCAACTACAACGAGCTCCGCGACGGGATCGACTCCGCGCAAGATCTCGACGGTCTGAAACGTTGCGTGGAGTTCGTGGACGACGCGAAAGCCCGCGATCTCGTTACCCCGGCGCAAGCGAAAGAACTGTACGAGCACATCGACCTGTGCGGAAAGCGTTTCTTGGTATGAACTACTACGACCTGATCGAACGACTGCGAACCGACGCGGCGGCTCTCGTCGCGTTGGTTCTAACCCTCCTCTTCGTCGCCTTGCGACTTTGGATCCTAACGAGAAATGACCAAGCTCGAACTGAACTTACCGTACCCGCCGACCGCCAATCTGATTTGGCGAATGGGAAACGGTCGCGTCTTCGTCTCCCCCGCCTACGAGCGTTTCAAATGGGACGTCGCTAGCGCTCTCCTCGCGGCTGGCGCCGATACGTTGGAGCGATACGAGACCTACGCGGTCGCGATCTCGCTGTTCCCGAGCGATCGGAGACGACGAGACGCCGACAACGCCGTTAAGCCGCTTTTCGACGCGATCACTAAAAGCGGCTTGGTTTGGCGCGACGACTCGCAGGTCGTCGCGTTCTCGGTGATCAAAGGAGCCCCCGCTAAAAACGCGTTCGTCCGCGTTCAAATAACGTCAGGGGATTGTCTTGCGATTCCCTCCCCCGCCGAGTGCGGAGAGGAAGCCAAGGAAACGAGAAAGAGAAAGTAACGAGATATGAACTCCCCCGAGCGATTCAACGGGTCTTTGCGGTTGCGACGCAAGTTTGGAATGCGAGGCTACGGCGTCTACTCGCGCCTAGTCGAACTTGTCTTGTCGTCGCCCAACAAACGCGTTCCTTACGATCTCGGCGATTTCGCGTTCGATATGTCCGAAGACGAGGACTTTATTAAGCAAGTCGTCGAGGATTTCGGATTGTTCGACGTAAAAGACGGATTCTTGGAAGACCCCTACACCAAGACGCCGGAAGCGGTCGAGGCGGAGCGACAAGCGAAGATCCGCGCCAATCGCTCGGAGGGAGCGAAAAAAGCCGCCGCGACGCGACGCGCCAAAAAGGAGGCGGCGGAGCGCGAAGCCGCGACGATCGAGCCGGTCGTGGTCGCGAAAGTCGCGCCCTTGCCGGTCGCGGAAACAGTTGTCAAAGAAAATTTGACAACTGAAAAGGTCGAGGAGCCAACGAGTTGGGAGCCGACCGAATCGGCGGATCCGTTCGAGATGGAGCGAAGCCCCGAGTCGATCCTCTTCGACAAGATCAAAGACGAGTGGAACGCTGTGTTCGGTCGAACCTATCGCCGATACGTCGATCTGACGCCGAGCTCGATCGTGTGGGAGAACTTCAAACGGTCGAGCGAACAGTACGAGCTCGACGACTTCAAAGACGCCTTTAAACAAGCCTCTCGCGAAAAGTTCGGGTGGCAATTTAAGGACGTTCTCAAACCCTCGAATATGCAACGCCTCTTATCGAACTTTGAGATTCAAAAGAAGGCGGAGGCGAAACCTGAACCGCAATACGATTTTGAAACGCAGGAACTGATCAAATATGGAGAAGCTCGCGGTTGGAATTGGGCAAGTTAGAAGAGCCCTCGCGAATAGAAACGTCGCGCCGGTCGTCGTTCAAAAAAACGTTTGTCCGACGTGCGACGGAACCGGAGTCGAGTTGACGACGGACGAGTTCGGACGAACGTTCTCGCGATCGTGCGCGACGTGCGGAGGGCTCGATCGGATCAGAGAGCGGGCGCAATTTCGCGCCGCGAAGATTCCGCGACTTCCCGAGCGCGTCGACGTCGCCCCGGCGGCGGCTCGATACGTCGCCGACTTCAAAAGACTAACGCCGGGATCGAATTGGATCCTGTTCTCGGGACGCGCCGGAAGCGGCAAAACGACTAACGCCGCGTGGATCGCGACCGAGATCATTACGCGATACAAGCTCGAGACGAGATTCTATCCCGCCTACGAGATCGTCCGACGGATCGCGACGACGAAGAGCGCGACCGAGCGCGACCGCCTGATCGACGAAGCCGTTTCGACGCCGTTCGTCGTCCTCGACGATTTCTTGAAAATCTTCCCCAACAAGAGTTCGTATCAATACTCGGATTTTTTCGAGGCGACGCTCGAGATCGTGTGGGGACGATACGACGCGCGAAGACCGCTCGCGATCACGACGCAACGCGACTTTCGTTTCGTCGCGGAGTTCGACGCCGCGCTAGCCGGTCGGATCGTCGAGAGTTGCGACGGTCGGATCGTCTCGTTCGGCGCCGACGCCAAGAATTGGAGATTGCGAGATGATCCTTGAAAAGAAAGCTAAACGGGTATTCGACTACCTCAAAACGAAACAGGACGGCGCGACGCGAGCCGAGATCCAGCGCGATCTACAACTCGCGTTCGCGACCGTTCAGGAACGGCTTTGGCAACTTATCGCGAGCGAGCTCGTCGACTATCGCGTTGGTTCCGACTATCGAACGCTCTACTACTTCGCGATCAGAGACTAACGGAGAGGAGATCACAAAATGCCCGTCGTCCTTAACGACCAGAAAAACGCTCGCGATTTGAATTTGTTTCGACGCGACGCGCCCGAAATACTCGACCTCGAAAACGCCGCGAGGTTCCTCGGCGTCTCGTCCGAGGTGCTATCGAAGAACCTCGACGCGCTAGACATACCGCGCAAAGCGATAGGGAGAACGCTCGTTTTCTCTCGCGACGCGCTCGTCGAGTGGGTCAAGTCCGCTTGACGTCTCCCCCTCGATTTGGTACGCTGGCGACAGCGAAAAAGCGGTCGCCGTTTTTTTTAACGAGAGAATGAAAAAATGGCAACTGTTATTAAACAAAAACGAAAACGCGCCGAAGCGTTTCAAATTCAATTCAAATTCAAAGGCGAGCGTCGCTGGCTCTCGCTTGGTTCCAATTATGGGAAGGAGGTAGCCGAAGAAATCGCGCGGCACGTCGACAAGATCGTCGCCGCTTGCGAGACTGAACAATCGCTTGATCGCCGAACGCTCGCTTGGATCGAATCGATTAGCGACGACTTGCGCGAACGTCTCGCGAACGTCGGCTTGATTCAGATTAAGCGCGTTCCAACGCTTGGCGAGATTTGGGCGGAATATTGGAGCGCCGAATATTGGGAGCTCAAATCGACGACTCAATCGTCGAAACGGCAAGCTCGACGCCGATTCTTTGAGCGTTTCGATCCCGAGAGACGCGTCGACACGGTAACGAAGCGCGACGCGCAACGCTTCGCCGATTCTTTGTCCGAGACGATGAGCGACGCGACGAAAGCCGGGACGATCCGCGACGTCCGTCGAGTCTTTAATTGGGCTCTCGACGCCGAGATGATCGAAAAAAACCCGTTCGCGGGAATCCGGCGCGGCTCGTTCAAAAACAAGTCTCGCGAGTATTACGTTTCGATCGACGATTATCGCGCGATGTTGGACGCGTGCCCCTCTCGACTTTGGCGCGTCGTTCTCGCGCTGTATCGGATCGGCGGGTTGAGATTCGAGGAGGCTCTAAGGGCGCAATGGTCGGACGTCGACTTCGCGAGGGGTCGATTGTTGGTTCACTCCCCAAAGACGGAGCGATACAAGGGGCGCGAGTCCCGCGTCGTTCCGCTCTTCCCCGAACTCCGAGAGGAGCTCGAGGCGTTGTGGGAAGAAACGCCCGAGGGCGGTTCCGCGTTCATTATCTCGGGGAACCGGTCGACGATCAGAAAACACGTCGAGCGGATCGTCTTTCTCGCCGGTCTCAATCGATGGGAGCGATTGATCCAAAATCTTCGTTCGAGTCGAGCGATCGATGTCGCGCGAGAGTTCGGAGAACTCGCCGAGGCGGAGTGGATCGGACACTCGCCAAAAGTCGCTCGCGATCACTATCTGCACGTCCTCGACGCCGACTTTGAACGCGCAACCCTGCAGTCGTTTTTCGGTTCTCAAAAAAACGACTGCAGAAACAACTGCAGAAAAGGGACTTTTTAGAGTCAAATTCGACCGGATTCGAGGGTAATTCGACCTCTGTTAAAACACTCGCGACCACGTAAAAACGCGAGCGACTCGATAAAAAAAGGGTTTTGACGGGAAACCGCCAAAACCCTACAAGGCACGCCCGGGGGGACTCGAACCCTCAACCTGCGGATTAGAAGTCCGCTGCTCTATCCAATTGAGCCACGAGCGCAAACGCGAACCAACGCGCAGTTGGCTATTTTAGAACCGAGTCTCCAAAATTCAAGGGGGAAAATCGAATTGGGGCGGAAATAACTTCCCGTCGCGGAGCGATAGCGCTTCGCGGCGAGCAAAACTATTTTCGTCCCCATCTTGACTTTTCGGGCCGTTTCGGCGATAATATAGGGCGCGGTTCGTCGAACCGGGCGCGAGGGCGTTTTGTCGCGAAATGAAAAAACGCTCGGCGCTAGTTATTTCGTCAGGCTACAGACTGCTTACTGGAGAGGCAAAAAAATGACCGAATTCCGAGTCGAACACGATTCGATGGGCGAAGTCCAACTTCCAAAGATGGCGTATTATGGCGCGCAAACGCAACGCGCGGTCGGGAACTTTCCCATTTCCCGCCGCCCGATCGCTCCCGAATTGATTCACGCGCTCGGCCTCGTCAAACTCTGCGCCGCCAAAGCGAACGCCAAGCTCGGTCGACTCACCAAAGGTCGCGCGCCTCTCGGCGAAAAGGAACTCGAAGCGCTTTATCAAGCGGCGCAAGAAGTCGCCGACGGCAAGCTCGACGCCGAATTCCCGATCGACGTCTACCAAACCGGATCCGGCACCTCGTCCAATATGAACGCGAACGAAGTCATTTCTAACCGAGCGCTCGAAATCGCCGGTTACGACCGCTTCGACCAAAACAAAAAGATTCACCCGAACGACCACGTGAACTGCGGACAGTCCACGAACGATATGTTCCCGACCTCTATTCACGTCGCGGTCGCCGTCGGAATTCAAAACCGACTGATCCCCGCGCTCGAGAAATGCGCCGCCATTCTCAAAGCGAAAGCGGAAGAGTGGAAAGACGTTATTAAGATCGGTCGAACCCACCTGGCCGACGCCACCCCAATGACCCTCGGGCAAGAGTTCGGCGGATTCGCGCGACAATTCGAGCTCGCGATCGAGCGCGCCAAACTCGCCGTCGCCGAGATTTGCGAACTTCCTTGCGGCGGAACCGCCGTGGGTAGCGGCATTAACTGCGACCCGAAATTCGGCTCCGAAGTCGCCGCCATGCTCGCCGAAAAGACCGGCGTTCCCTTCAAAGAAGCCCAAAACCACTTCGAGGCGAACGCGCAACGAGACGGCTTGGTCGCCTGCCACGCGATGCTCAAAGCGGTCGCGACCACCATGTCGGACGTCGCCAACAATATTCGTTGGCTCGGGTCCGGTCCTCGCTGCGGCTACTACGAAGTCGTCCTAAAAGACCTGCAACCCGGCAGTTCCATTATGCCCGGCAAGGTCAATCCGGTAATCTGCGAAAGCGTGATGCAGCTCGGCGCCAAAGTCGTCGGCAACGACATGACGATCTCCCTTTCGGGCGTCTCCGGAGGGCAATTCCAACTCAATATTCTCATGCCGGTTATGGCCGACGTCGCGCTCGATTCCGTTCGCATTCTCTCCGGCGGAGCCGAAGTCTTCGCCGATAAATGCCTCGAGGGTCTGACCGCGAACAAAGAAAAGTGCGCCGCCGCCGTCGAGCAAAGCCTTTCGATCGTTACCGGGCTGAACCCCTACATTGGGTACGAAAAAGCCGCCGCGCTCGCCAAAAAGGCGTTCAAGAGCGGCAAGACGATTCGGCAGCTCTGCGAGGAAGAGGAAGTCCTTCCTAAAGATCAACTCGCCGAAGGGCTCGACGTTATGCGCATGACGCGACCGCTCGACAAATAGTCGTCGACGGCTCCGCGCCGTTTCCGCAAAAGCGGCGCCGTTCGCTCGTTCCGTTCGAACGGCGCCGCCGCTCTTTTCCGCTCTTTTCTCACCAAGTCGATCGCGGCTAAGGAAAGGTCTATGCGACGCCAAGACGGAGTCTCCTATCAACGCGCGTTGAAATTTCTCTATCGACGAACAAATTATGAAACGTTCAAGTCGATCCCCTACTCGCAAATGGCGAATTCGCTCGCCCGGTTGCGGGAATTTCTTAAATTCCTGGGAAATCCCGAAAGGCGCTTCGTCTCGATTTGCGTCGCGGGAACCAAAGGAAAAGGAACGACTTGCGCCGCGATCGAGCGGATCTACGAAAGCGCGGGGGTTCGAGTCGGGCTCTTTACGTCCCCCCATCTCGACGAGCTTACGGAGCGCTTTCGAATCGACGGGCGCGAGTGCGACAAACTCTTTTTCGCCGAAACCTTGTTCGATCTGGTCGAGCGTTGGAAACAATTTTCCGCGCAAAAGACCGATTCCGATTTCGGAGGGCTCGATTTCAACTCCGAGCCGCCCCTCGACTCCGACGAACACCCGCTCACCTTCTTCGAATGGACTTTTCTACTGGCGGTCGCGCTGTTCGCGAGGGCCGACGTCGACGTCGCCGTCTTTGAAGTCGGGCTTGGAGGGCGCTTCGACGCCACCAACGCCCTCGACGCCGACCTTTCCGTACTGACGAGCGTTAGTTACGACCATTGCGAGCTTCTTGGAAACTCGCTTCTGGAAATCGCCAACGAGAAACTCGGTATCGTCAAAACGAGCGCGCCGCTCGTTTGCGGGGTAGGTCTAGCAAAGCGCTGGCTTAAGCGCGTCGAGCGCGAAGAAGACCGCGGGAGCGACCCCGTCGTCCAGGAAGAAGTCCCCGAAAAAGTCGGGCGATCGCGCCTTAAAACCGAGTTCCGCAAAAAGGGAGCGGCGGAATTGGAAGATGCGCTAAGGCGCGAAAAATCGGCGCTTTGGAACTTGGATCCGCAAACGATCGTCTCCGAGGAAGAACTGGACGAGGTTCTAGCGCTCGCCCGCGAGCGCGCGAGAGCGAACGGCGCCCCGTTTTACGACGTCTCGGAACTTTCCCCCTTCGTCGAAAGTTTGCCGGAACCCCCGTTCGACCCGATTCGCAAATGGAACTTTGAGATCGCGCTCAATGTCGTCTCCGTTTTGTCGGAAACGAGGCGCGAGGGCGCGCGAGCGCTGCCCGTCTCCGAGGAGGCGATCCGCAAAGCGGCCGAGCGTTTGGACGTTCCCGCCCGGTTGGAAATCGTCTCCCGAAATCCGACGGTAATCGTCGACGGAGCGCACAATCGCGCCTCCGTCGCGGCGGTAATGAACGTCCTTCGGGAGCGCTATCGCGATAAAAAACTCAGAGTTCTGTTCGCCTCGACGATCGGAAAAGACCAAAGGGGAATGATCGCCGAAATCGCCCCGCTCGCGGACGAGGTCGTTTTGACCCAGCGCTCCAAAGACTCCCGCGCCGCGCCGATCTCCGATTTAATTCAGATCGCCGAGGAAGTTCTGGACGAAACGTGCGCCGAAGATTCGTCGATTCGACGAAAGTTCCACGTGGCGCCCGATTTTCGCGCCTTTCTCGCCGACAGGCTAACGCGACCTTCGACCGATTCCGACGTTTGGGTCGCGCTCGGTTCCTTCTACTTCGCGGCGGAAGTTCGCCAAGAGCTTCGATCGAGATAGCGAACCCGAGAGCGTTGATGAGGATAAGAGATAAAAACAAAGCGCCGCGCTCGTGATTGAGCGCGGCGCTTTTTCTATTCGTTCGAGCGAGTCGAGCGGAC
Organism: Thermoguttaceae bacterium; assembly: GCA_017441605.1. Classification (GTDB taxonomy): domain Bacteria; phylum Planctomycetota; class Planctomycetia; order Pirellulales; family Thermoguttaceae; genus RUG369. Next base: position 10,073 of record JAFRXD010000066.1, read on the forward strand.
GTCTCCTAATCCCACATTTCGTAATGCTTGATCTTCAAAAGCTCGCCGTCCTTGAGAACCGACTGATGCGCGACGACGCCGCACATTGTGGTGTTGAGAGCGCAAGCGACGTTCACGAGCGGAGTTTCGTCTTTCAGAATCGACTCGACGAAGTTGTTCATCAAGTGCCCGTGAGAGCCGCCGTGCCCGCCGGAATCGACGCTCGGAGGCAGCGCGGGCTTGCGCGCGTTGAGATTCTCCGTTCGCTTTTGAGCTTCTTCGACCGCGCCGCAGTACTTGCTCTGCTCGGCGTAAGAGGCGAGTTGACCGCGCATTCGACCGACTTCGCCGCTCCAACCCGGGGTGTCGAAACTAATGAGAATTCTCGCCATGCCCCCTTCGGAAGTTCGGAAAAGCCCGACTTCCGTCCCGTAACAGTTGCCGTAGGCGTTGTTTTCAGGCTGTCGGAAATGATTGATGCTAGGCTTGCCCATCGCGCTCACTTCGGTCATATAACCGAAGGTAACGCAAGTGTAGTACCCCGAAGCGTGGGTCGGATACCACATCACCGGCATCCCCACGCGCCAATTATTGTAAGACGGCGTGGAAACGGGGGCGTAGTGCAGATACTCGCCCTCCATATAGACGATCTCGCCGAACCCGCCCGCCGCGTAAATCTTGCGCGCGGCGTAAACGTCGTCGTGGAACGCGCTGGTCTCGAAAAGACCGTACTTTAATCCGGTCTCTTTGACCGTCTCGTAAAGCAAGTCGGCCTGTTCCGGAGTCCCGCCCCAAAAAGCGGGCACGGCGGAGCACGCGTGCTTGCCCGCCTTCATCGCGGCGACGACGTGATCCACGTGATGCGGAGCGTCGGTCGCGACGAAAACCGCCTCGATATTGTCGTCTTTGACCATCTCCTCGAGCGAATCGTACGTCTTTTCGCAGCGGCACGCTTGAGCGAGACCGTCCCGGCGCTCCGGAATGAGGTCGGTTACGGCGACGACTTCGACGTTCGGGTGATTCTGGAACCCGAATTGCGCCCCGAATTGGCACGCCCCGAACCCGGCGATCCCGACTCGAATCTTCCGATCGCTAACAGGCTTCCAGACTTGCGTTTCGTCAATGTCCGTTTCCGTTTGGTCGAAACCTTGAACGTTCGGCTTCTCCTGCGCGCTCGCGTAGGAGCCCGCGGCGAACGTTCCGAGCGTTCCCATAATGCTCGCGTTCAAAAAAGATCTTCTATTGAGATTCATAGCTAATTTGCCTTGACGTTAAGTTTAAAAACAATATATCGAAACCGAAGACGCTCGGCGAGTTAGCGCATGAGATCCTCGCGCGAAACGCGAACCGCCTCGCCAACGTCGATCTCTATCGGTTCCAACGCGTTCTCTTGTATTTCGATTTTAAGGGGAGTCGTCGAAGAGTCGCCATATTTTCTATCGACAAGATCGTAGCTCTCTTCTTTGATTCCCTCCGATTGGTTCTTCTGCGCCTCCTCGTAACTCGACGGACGATTAATCCATTCGACTTTGGAAACCACGACTTTAAACGAGCCCTTCGGCGCCCCTTTAAACGTCATCGTCTTCAATTCCGCGATCCCGTTCGCGTCGGTAATCCCTCCGCAGGGAAATCGGGCGATCTGCGGATCGCTCGAAACGATCGCAATTTCCGCGTCCGCGAGCGGCTTGCCGTCCTGAACGACGCGTATCGAACACGGATAAATATCGGGCATCCCGTCGGGGCGCTTTTCGCGTTTGCACGACGTCGAAAAGGTCAGCGCGACGCAAATCGCGACCAGTAAAAACGCTTTTCTCATATTGTCGACCTCCGTTCAAATCGGTCGAGCCGCTTAGTTGGAATTGGTCGTTTCGCCGCCGTTCGGAGAACCCATCGCGCCCCAAACGCCGAACGGGCTTTTGCCCGCCAAAACTTGGTCGGCGGTCAGATCGCCGGTATCGATCGTGTCGGACACGAAACGAATGGAACCGTCGAGCATTCCGACGTTGACGCCGCCGGAGTGATAACTTTGCGCGCCGCCGGCGATCCACGGGGTGGCGTTGTCCCAAATGCACGCGGGGGAGTTGGGAGGCAAGTTGGCGGAGTAGCCGGCGCTCGGAGCGCGACAGTCGGGCCAGTGGGTTCCGCGCCAGGTGTTGGACGGGGTGTTGAGAATCCTTGGGTTGTCGGAGCGAGTGGCGTAAAGCAAACAGTTGCCAACGTTGACGTTGCCACCGTGTCCGGAAGGAGAAAGCTGGCTCACGACGCCTAAGCCGCCCTTGACGTCCTGTTCAAAATTGTCGCCGGAGCAGCATTCGGAGATCGCCATCGTGTTGCTCGTGCCGTCTACCGCAAATTCAAGTCCTCGCCACTGTTGAATGCGGAACATGCCGCGACCCGACGTGCGGTTGCGATCCCGACTGTCCCATTTGTCGAGATAGCAACAAGTTCGAGGAGAGTCTCCGACGCAAAAGACGACGTTCGATTTGCCCATCGTCGTGTAAGGGGTCGTGTCTTTATTGGACATATCGGTCGCTTTGCCGTCGGAAGGGCAGATGTAGGACGTAATCTTTACTTGGTAGTTCCAAGCGGCGCCTCCGCCCGTCCCGCTACCGTGCGCGTAGGAAGAACCCGGCGAGACGATTTTTGAGTCCGAATCGAACAGCGTATAGAGCGGGGTCTGCTCCATAAACGGCAAAAGGAAAATTTTCACGCCGGTCGCCAGGCAATAGTCGGGCCAAGCGAAACTATAGTTGTTGTAAGTCGTCGCCAACGGCGGGCACGTCTTGTTAATGTCGTGATAATTCTGAATCGCCAAGCACACTTGCTTGAGGTTGTTAGTGCACTGCATTCTCCGAGCGGCCTCGCGCGCCGCCTGCACGGCCGGAAGCAACAATCCGATCAAAATGCCAATGATGGCGATAACGACCAATAGCTCGACGAGAGTAAAACCGCGACGCGAATTCTCCGTCTTCCAGAGCAATTTTCTTGTCATAGCGCAAACCTTTCCGCGAAAGTATAATAAAAGACAACGCGCAATCCGCGCGGCGCGCTCGTTCGACGAAACGCGACAACCAAATAAATTCTACTCGCGCCAACTGGAGAAAACAAGCGACCGTCGAAAAAAAACACAATTATTAACAATTTTCAAAACTGTCGCGCGGTAAAAACAGGGTTTGGGACTTGCCGATTTCCCGTTCAAACGTTATAAATATGGGGGTCGCGCCCGACGTTTGGAGTTCGCTCAAACCTCGGGGGCGCGTTGTTCCGTATTATAAAAAGGACGAATGATTAATGGCAAAAGCGCGAAAAAAGAACGCGACCGGAAGCGGTTTTTTTGAAGATTCGACCGGACCGGTCTCCCTTTCCCCGCAAGACGAGAAAACGCTCGGCAGTATCTTCGGTTTGGCGTCGAACATAACGTCGCTCGTCGAAAAAGACGCGGATCCCGCGCTCGCAATTCCCGCGAGATCTCTGAGCAACGTCTCGTTCAACGAAGAAAAGCGCGTTTTGCAGATGGGCTCGAAAACGACGAGTCGCGAACTGTTCAATTTGTCGCAGGCGAAGAGCTTTATGCAAACGGCGCTCGTGGCGTCCGGGGCCAAGCGGCTCATCGAAATGGGCAAAACGACGAGCATCCGCGGTCTCTACTATATGCTCAAGCACGACATAAAGCCCAGCAAAGAACCCACGTTCCACGACCAGGGCGAGTGCGACCCGATCATTGAAGACTGCGAGGTGTTGCTCGCCGCTCTGCGCGAGGAATTACACCTTTTCGCCGATAAGCGCGGCGATATGGTCGGCAATATAAAAATCGTCGACAGCGGGGACGAGATCGACTGCTCCCGCATGGGCTCCGGTGGTTACGCCATTCCGTCGATCGTCGAGCCGTCGGTGATCCAATTCAAGGAGTGCAAAGCGAAATTCGTGCTGCACGTCGAAAAAAACACCGTCTGGCAGCGCTTCAACGAGGACAAGTTCTGGAAAAAGCACAACTGCGTTCTAACCCACGGCAACGGTCAGCCCCCGCGCGGAGTGAGGCGGTTGCTCAATCGTCTGCACAACGAGCTGGGGCTCCCAATCTATTGTCTCCTAGATAACGATCCGTGGGGATATTACATCTACTCCGTTATCAAACAGGGCTCGATTAATTTGGCTTACGAGTCGGAGCGAATGGCGACGCCCGCCGCGAGATTTATCGGGGTGCGAAGTCGCGACTTCGAGCGTTGCGGTCTATCGGAGGGGGTTAAAATTTCGCTCAACGACGTCGATAGAAAACGAGCGAAGCAAATAGCCGAGTACCCGTGGTTCGTCCATAAGAAAGATTGGCAAAAAGAAATCGATCTCATGCTGCGCAACGGGTTCAAGCTCGAAGTCGAAGCGCTGGTCAGCCGGAGCATTAGCTATATGACCGAAGAGTACGTCCCGCGGTTGCTTAAAGAAGGGGACTTTCTCGATTAAGAATAAGAAAACGGCGGACGGGGCGCGACGCGGAAATCGTTCCCGCTCGCGCCCCGTCCTCTCGCGTTTTAGTCGCGCTTAACGGCGACGCCCTTGAAGAAGAGCCCGTCGTTCTCTTTCACTCCGTAGAAGAAATTAAATCCGATCTTCTCCGCCAAACTCTCGTCGAACGGAGGGAGCGCGGAGCCGTCGAATTGCGCCTCGCGTTTCCCTTGACGATCGATCGGGGTCATAATCAAATTAACGAGTCTAGAAGAAAGAGTCTTGCCCTCCGGAATCTTTCCCTGTCGGAAAAGCTCGTAATTCTCGCGGAAACCGGCGATATTTCTACCGTATCCCTGAGCGAAAAGTCCGTTTTCGGCGACCGGTTTCTCGCCCGCCAAAAACGCGAGCGCGCGTTGATGCTCCGAATCGTCGACGATCGATTTCGACGGCGCGGCCAGCAATTTCTTCTGCAAAAAGCGAGCGTCGTTCGACACGAAGAAGTACCCGTTGTAAACCCCGAACACGCCTCCCTCGATCATCTCCGCGCCGGTCTGCTCCACGGCGGTAGAGGCGACCGAGGCTGGAGAAGAAACGGACGCGTCCAGACCCGGACGAGTCGGGCGCGTCGGACGCGTCGGGCGAGTCGGACGCGTTGGCGCGGGACGAGTCGCGGCCGACGACTTCGACCCCGCGCTTCCTTGCGAGGAAGAATACTTCCAAAATTCGGCCCCCGCGAGCTCGACCCGAGAAACGTCGGGATCGGACTCGAACATTTTGCGAAGCGAGTCGGCGACGATCTTTTCTTTGCCGTCGGCTATGTTCAACGAAAAGATAAATTTCTCCCCTTCCTCGGGGCGCTCCGGATCGAACTCGCTCTCGGACGACAAATTCCTTCCAAAATTCGCGACTAAGTCGGAGCGCAAATTGACTTTCGGACCAAGACGATCTTTCTCGAACGAGGCGAGAATGTCGTCCCAAGCGCCTTTCGTTTCGAGGAAGTCGTCAAAAATAGGGCCGAAATTAATGAACGCCGTCAGCGGGTTCAAATTGAAGACGGAGTATCTAGAAGAATCGGCGCCAACCCAAGTCGGGGGCTGGAGGGAATCGACGTTTTCGAACGAGAGCATCTTCAGACTGCGAGTGGCGGGCTTCGGAATATAGACCTTTGTTCGGTAAACGACTTCCTTGCCCTCGACGGCGAAATCGACCGTGCCTCCTCACTGATTTTTTTACCTTAAAAATGACTTTTTCCTGCTTCTCCAGGCATATTTTTCCTTCAAAAATACGCCCTAAAAACACCATTTTTAACCAATAATACCGGTTTTGGAGGTGTTTTTTAGGTGTTTTTGTTTCTATTTTAAACTTTTTTCCATACAAGAAAAATCAGCCGCGAATGCCGATAAATAGGGCATTTCTTCAAAAATAAACCCCTCTGAAACTCAAACATTTGAAATTATCCCCGACTTGC
>JAFRXD010000067.1 GCA_017441605.1 Thermoguttaceae bacterium
AGACTCGCGGTCAAACGAGCCTCAATTTTGAATCAACTCTGTATTGGCTTTCACAAAGGTTGGATTTCCGAAGAAACCCAACGGTTGCTCGCACTGTATTTTGATTTCTCTTTACCTTGATGTCAAATATCTTTTGCCGCTTTCGGAGGAGCTTTCGCCCCGTCGCGCAAACGACCGGTGGATTATAGCGCTCTCTCGAACAGCGTCAAGCGGGTTTTGAAAAAATTTTTCAATTTCTCGCAAAACGCGTTCGTCAACGCAGATTATCTTCGACGTTTGTCGCGCCAACGGAGGCGGACTCGTACTCGAAATTGGCGCCAACCCCAAAATGAATAATCCATTCCGGCTTGGTCGCGACGGGAATCCAATACCCAAACGCCTTTCCAAACGGACTCGGATAGGTTACCGCCACAGCCTTTTTCTCGTCGACCGCCTCGTTGCATCGGCAACCTTTGTGTTGTTGAGGCGAACCGTAGGAAGAGCAACGCTCCCCCGGCTTCATCCCGGATTCGGCGCATTTACGATTGAGCGCGATAATTTCGCGATTCTTTTTGATAAGCATAACGGGCTCGGGGAAAAAGTCCCACATCGCGCGAAACGCCTCGATAATTTGTTCTTCGGTCATAGGTTCAAACCTTTCGCAAAAGGAAAACGACATTCGTTCGCGAACCGCCTTTTCGCGAACTCGATAAAGCGCGTCGTCGATCGTCGTCAACCAACGTCGCGTCGCTTAAAACGGGCGATACCACTGGCGCCGCGCAAGCGAGAAGGCGTCAACGCATAGGCGACCTCGCTCGGCTAGAGGCAATTCGATAATAATCCTTCTTCGGAGCGTTTTTCTCGCGCAGTTTGTCGTCCTTCGCTTTGAGCTGGTCGCAAAGCATAACGGTCCCCTTGTAAACAAAGACCATGTACCCGATCCACGCGACGAACCCCAGCCCGCCTAGATCGGCGTCGGCGCGCCCGACCATCAATAAGAAATCGTAAACCCCGTGGGCTCCGACGGCGGAGAGATAGGAAAGCGCGAGGTACTTGAAAAAGTTCCACTTTCTCGACGCCGAGGCTTCGGCGAACGCGCCCTTGGTTTTGAGAATATTAACGCCCTTGTTTTTGCCCAATACGGCGAGGGACAAGAAATACCCCATAAGAACCGCGAAGCTGAAGTGCCCCGGAATTGAGGTCAGGGCCCTCGTGATGGCGGTGATGAGATGATGGTTCGGCAAATCGTGTTGAACGATATAGAAAATATTTTCGACGAACGCAAATCCCATCGAGACAAACGCTGCGAAGGAAATCCCGCGAACGTATCGGATAAACCGACTCGTCGTCAAAACAAAGAGCATAAGGACGATAAATTTGAAGGTCTCCTCGACGAATCCCGCGACGACAAAGGCGTCGATAAAAGCGCCTCGGATCGTTTTCGGATCCGGATCGAAAATCTCGGTCAATCCAATTTCGCATAGGAGGATCGGAGCGGTCGCGAGCGCGCCGCCAAGAAAGAGAAAGACGTATTTCCAAAAGAGCTTCTTTTGTCCGCCCGCGGCGTCGGAAATTCTCTTTAGCAGGAGGAGAATAGGGCCAAAGGCGTAAATCGCGAGAAAGAAAAAGTATCCGCTAATTAAAAAAAGGAACAGCCAAGGATTCATCGATAATTCCATTCCCCCGCGGCGGGGCGCTAGCCGCTCAAAGAGGCGCCGCTTCGCCCTTTTCGTCTCGAAGGGGCGCGGAAGAGCGAGGCGGCGACGATCGTTCCATCAACGCGGGAATAAGTTATCGCGCTTGGTAGACGCCTTTGAGGGTCTCGAGGTCCTTGTCGGTCAGCGCGCCGTCGATCAGCAGGACGTCGTCGAGGGTCGCGGTAAGAGGACATTTATATTTTCCCGTTCCGTCGGAACCGATGGTCAAGGTCAAGTCGGAGTCGAAATCGACGTCCTTGAGTTCGTCGGCAATTTTTTCGACGGCGAACTTGCCGAAATCGTAGGAGAAACGAATTTCGCCAGCCTCGCGATCAACGACGAGAACGGCGTAAACCCAACCGTCGCGGAAGTCGATGGGGAGACGGAAATCTTCGTCCATACGCTTCGAACCGTTTCCGACGTTGAATTTCACGAGATCGGATCGCAGAGCGAGAACGAACCCGTTGAGCAAGCCGTTGTTCCAGTTTTTATTGCTTATGATCGCGGGATCCTCGTCGACGCCGCTCGTCTTGAACCAGCAGGCGACCGAGAAGCTCTTTTTACCGAGTTTAACTCCGGGCAACAAGATCGAGCCGTCGTCGAATTGAGCGCCTTTGCTAAAGTAACCGTCGATAAAGTAGAGTTTTCCGTTTTGTTTCGAATCGACCTTTCCGAGCGCGTCTTTAACGTCGCCGTCGAGCGGGAAGTAGGCGCGAACGCGGTCTTTTCCAAGAGCGGCGGGAACGGAGGCGTCGCCGGTCGGAGTCGCGGAGACCTCGTGGGTGCGGTGCGGATAGGCGTACTCGATTTCGTAGACGGGTCGCTCGCCCGCGACGACGCCCTCGAAGAGCCCGGAGGGAACGCGGGAAGTCCAAGTCTTCGGTTGTTTGTCGATCAGACCGAGGGCGTAAAGAACGACGGACGACGTGTCGCGAACGCCCATTTCACCGATTTCGCCCTTTTTCTGGACGCCGGGACCGGTCGCGGCGAACATAATGTATTTCTCGCCGTCGGTCCAGCCTCCGTGGCTATGACCGTTGCCGCCGTGGTCGGCGGTTACGATGAAAAGCGTCGAGTCGATCATATCGCGCTTGACCAAAACGTCGTAGATCCGCTTGATATAGCCGTCGGTGGTATGAATTTGTTGCAAATGCTTTTCCGAACCGTAGACGTGCCCGTGCCCCGCGCCGTCCACTTCGTCATAGTGAACGAAGAGCAGGGTCGGGTCGTTTTTCTCGAGATAATCGCAAGCCATGTCGGTAACGGCGGAATCGTTGGCGCCATGACCTTTAACAACGCCAAGACCGTCTTCGATAATCCCGATGTTAACGGGATTCCAGTTGCAGAACGAGGCGAGGTTCGCTTCGGGCATATTTTCGCGAATCACGCGAAACACCGACGGAAAGATACTGTCGGTCGGGAAGGGCGTCTTGGAGACGATCCCGTTGGTGAGCCCGTGAAATTCCGGGGTAACGCCGTGAAGCATCGAACCCCAAGACTGGGCGCTAATCGTTGGGTTGGAAGTAACGCAAGTATAGGTGATCGCGCCATTTTCAAAAATTTTGTCGAGATTGGGCGTGTCGGCTTGTTTAAAGAACGCGCCCGCGCCGTCGACGCCAATAAGAACAACGCGAGAGATTTTCGCCTCTTTCTCGGCTCCCGAGGCGAGGTCGAGATTCAAGCCCAAAGAGCAGGCGATTAAGGAAAGAATCAGGGAGATTCTCAATCCGGTCTTCATAAAAAAGTCCTCCGTTTTTGTCAGTATCGAGCGCGTTAGGCTCGATTAAACGCGAGCGCTCGTTCGCGCGGAAACTGGGCGAACAAGCCCAACGGCTCGAGTATAACGCGACGACGCGTCTTTGTAAAGTCGTCACGAAAGGGTTCTCTTGGGAAGCGCGAACTTTGGGACGGAGAGCTTGACGACCGCGTCGCTCAGGAAACGACGTTGAATCCCAAAATACCGACGCCGGTCGTCGAACCGTCCATCTCGTTAAGCTCGTCCCGCAAACGCAACATTCTCTGGAAATCGAGCTCGATAAAGGGAAAGGATTCCTTTGAACCGGAACGAAGATCCTCCTCGGTAAAGAGGGGCGACGCCGTGATAAAGACGAGCATTTCCTCCCAACCAACGGGTCCGCCCTCGAACATCGGCTCGCCAAAGTCGCCGGGCACGCGATACCGCCGATTCGCGACGACAGTCGGTCGCCCGGTCTCCGGGTCGGCGTTTGGGAGAAGCAGCCAACTGCGGCCGCTCGTTCCCACGTTAATGAAAGAAAGAATCCCGTCGACCGGGGCTTGAAATTCGAACGCGAGGGATCGACCGATTTGCAACGCGTTCGCGCGAATGGGCGCGGAATCGCCGTTTTGGCGGGAGCGCTCGGCAAAGACGTCGCGAGTCGTAATTTTCGGCAGTAGCAATTCGAAACGCCGCGCGGTCTCGGCGCGTCGCTTAAAGGCGGCTCGAAGGGCTTGCGGCGTCGAATCGAGCCCCATGCGCTCGATAAAATCGTAGCTTTCCGATTCCAAAATCTGCTGGAGAGTCGGGACGAGTCGAGACTCGGCGAGCGCTTTCGCGGTTTGGAGCGCGTCGCGAAACTCCCCTCCGTCGCGCAAAGTCTCCCTCGCGGCTTGATTGAGCGCGGCGTTCAATTCCTCCGGCGAGCGCTTTCCTCGCGCGAACTCCTCGAGAACGAGCTCTCCGCGCTCGACGCTTCGCTCGAGTTTCGCGCGACCTTGCTCGACGAGCTCGAGGGCTTTTTGGCATTCCCGCGCGGTCTCGTCGAGGCGATCGACGTAAATTTCGAAAGTTTCGCGCTCTCGTTCTCGGTCGCGCCCTCGCTCGTCGGCGGCGCGCTCGATTCGATCGATTTCGTCGCAAAGAATCGCTCTTCGCTTGCGTCGCTCCAAGGCTTCGAGCTCCAGCTCGAACTCGTACTGTCGCTCGGCGATTTCCGTCTTTCGCTTGACCTCGGCGACGATCGCGCGAGATTCGAGCTCGTCGAGCTCGCGCTCGGTCTCCAATTGTCTCTCTAGGCGGCGTAGTTTCGCGTCGCGGGCGAGTTTCTCGGTCTCTTTGCGAAATCTCACGCTTTCGAGCCTCGCTTCGAGATCGGCGAGCTCCTCCTCTTTCTCGGCGCGAATCTTCATGTCCCCGACGACCGAGGCGAAAGAGACGCGAACCTCTTGAACGAGAAATCCGTCCTCGCGAAGCTCGCGCTCAAAAAGCTCTCGGAACCAAGAGCTCGGAAGGGCGTCGCGATACGCCAAATCGCGATACGAGTAGTCGCGAACGGCGTCGGCGACGGGTCCGTAAAACTTGTCGTTCCAACGTCGCGCGATCGAGCGGGACTCGAGGGTCCTCATCGCGGTCAGGACGTCGCGGAAATTTTGGAAAAAGACGGTCGGTTCGATCGTCGCGACGATTTCCGCGGAAACGGCGCGCTCGGGCTCGTCGGGACTCGACGCGGCGACGACCCAGAAGAGCGCGATCGTCGCGCGCTTGGCGATCTTAACGAGCGAGACGTCGTCGGACAAGGCGCCTCCGAGTTTTCCGAGGTCGGAGTCGGGCGCGATCGGAGCGAGCGAGCCGTCTCGGGACGCGAGAAAGAACTTCGCGTCCGGGTCGGCGAGAAAACTTTCGAGGTCGTCTCGACCGAGATCCTTACCGAACATTCTCTTGCGATACGAAGTCTCGAATAGTTCGGCGAGCGTTGCGACGTCGTAAGCCATTTTTCTTCTTTCCTTTGGGTCAGAGCGATGAACCCGCTCGTTTTCGCGCGCTATCGAGCGCGTCGTTTTCTTTCGCAAATAGCTAGTTTTCCATCTTTAGAGCGCAGTTCGCGCTCCCCGGACTCGACGAGAACGCCGACCCCGCGCTTCACCTCGTCGAGGGACGCCCCGACCCAACGAGCGATAAATTCCAAATACAGCGTAATGTCGGAGCGTCCTTCGATCGTCTCGCGAACAATTTGCGCCAGTTTGTAGTCGGACTCGGGTCGCAGTCGCGAGACGAAGGCTCTCGTCGCTTCGGAACCGACGAGCGCGGCATGGTCGAGCTCGACGTCCCAATCGAACCGATCGCGCGAGTCTCGATTTCTTCGCCAAACGGAGGCGACGACGATCGCGTCGGGACCCAGCGCGGCTTTCCAGTCGAGCGGAGCGCCTCCGAAATCGGGTCGGTCGAGCGCGCCGAGCGCGACGAACAGTTTCGGAGGTTTCCGGAAATCGGCGCGCGCGACGAAATCGTCGCGGACGCGTTTCGCCGCCTCGACGACGGCGACGGACGGAGGAACGAGTTTCGGGGGCTCGTCCGGGGCGACGGCGACGGGGGCGAGGAAAAGGGCGAGAACGAGCGCCGGGCTCTTTCCGGTCAATCGAAAGAGCTCGGCGCGCGAAGCGTCCTCGACCGGAGCGCGCCATTCGTCGGAGGGCTCGAGATCGCTCGGGTTCCCGACCGCGCGCCAGAGAAGCTCGCGAAGCTCGCTCGACAAATCGTTCTCGCGCCTTACGCCCGCAATCTTCGTTTTGCGGAGGAACCGACGCGTCGCGAAAGGAGCCTCGGTTCCGACCGCGCGCCGCAAGTTGATCTCGAGCGCCGCGAAAAAATTCGCGGAAGCGACCCTCGCCAATTCGAACGGCGCGAGGGATTCCCGCGTCGGGACTGGGAAATAGTTGCGAGCGCGACGCTCGGGAGTCCACGCGAACCCGCGCTCGGCGAACTCCGTCCTCGTCTCGGGGGAATCGATCGCGAAAACGCTCGGTTCGTCCGGATGAGCCACGACCGAAGCGCCCGCGTAAACGAGCGCCCCTCGACGATCTCGACCGTCGGACGCCAAAACGCGGACGTATCGCTCGGGATCGAACGGTCGGGTCATAGCGACCTCCAATCTTCGATTCCGCGCTCGAGCTCTCTCCACATTTCCTCCTCGGTCGGGGCAAACTCCGCCGGGGACGCGGAATCGCTCGCCAGGGCGCGCTCGATCGCTCGCCCGTCGAGCTCGACTTCCTCGAGTTTGTCGCGAGCCGCGTCGATCGCGTCGGCGGCTTGGCAAGTCGCGCGCAACGAGAGATCGGCGCGCGCGGCGTCGACTTTCGCGCGGAATAGGGACTCCCTCAAATCGCGAAGTTTGTCTCGGGCGTCCTCGAGGGTCGCCAAATCGGCGCGCAACGTTTCGGCGCGCGATTCGTCGCGCTCGCGGGCCAATTCGCCCCTCTTGTCCTCGATATCGAATTCGAGGAACTGCAGGCGATCGTTGAGCTCGTTCAGGCTCGCGCTCGGATTTTTACTTTTCGCGAAGTTTTTTTTCAGGAGTTTTCCAAACATTCCGGGGTTCTTTCTCGAGTTTTTTCGGCGCCGCGGCGACGTTTTTCTCGACTTCGAGCGCGCGGGAGCGCTCTCTCTAGAAACGCTAAGGGAGCGCGGTCGTTTTTGAGCGAAAAAAATATTGAAAAAAATAAAAAAACTTGAATCGAGAGCGAAAAAGCGTAGAAAACGCGAGCCGAACGTCAAAAAAACTCGCGTCGAGTTCCGCGCGCGCCGCTCAAGTCGAGAATAATTTCGTGCGCGACTCGCAGCCCGAAGAGCCCGACGATCGTCGGAAGACTGCCCAGAGTATTTCTCGGTCTACCCGGCGGGTCGTCGAGTCGCTCGGACGGAAGTGGAGCGGCGGGGTCGACGCGCTCGAGAACCTCGCGTCCGGCGCGGGCGGCGTCGCGAATCGGCTCGGGAGAATAGGCGCACCGGACGAGTCGAGGGTCGGCGCCAACGCGTCGCAGACGCTTGCGAACCTGTCTGGCGAGCGGACAATTCTCGACTTCGGAAAGAGGTCCGACGCGAACAAGAGAAGCGTCGAACCGCAGCGCGGCGCCCATGCTGGAGATAAACCTGGCGCGGCGCCGCAGGAGCTCGGCGATCAGTCCGACTTTTGGACCGAGCGAGTCGATGGCGTCGACGTAGTAGTCGGGAGTTTCGGGATCGGCGAAAAGCTCCCCCATCGTCTTTTCGTTAATAAGAATCGGCTTGGTTTCGACGATCGCGTCGGGATTGATCTCGGCGACGCGCTCGCGAGCGACGTCGATTTTGAGACGCCCGAGGGTTCGATAGGTCGCGAGGGGCTGACGATTGATATTGCTCGCCTGGACATAATCAAAGTCCACGAGCAGGAATCGCCCGATTCCCGCGCGCGCGAGGGCCTCGAGGACGTACCCCCCAACCGCGCCGAGCCCGACCACGACGACCTTGGCGCAGCGCAGCGCCTCGATCCCGTCGTCCCCTAGCATAAGGGCGGTTCGGCGAAATTGTTCCGGAAAGCGCGTCGACATAGGCGCCTCCTAGCGAGCGCGGCCGTTCGCGGCTTCGGCGACGCGCTTCGCGATCAGCCCCGCCGCGTAACCGGCTTTGAAGCCCGCGTCGATATTGACGACGACGACGTTCGACGCGCAACTGTTCATCATGCCGAGCATGGCGGCGATCCCGCCGAAGGCGGCGCCGTACCCGACGCTGGTCGGAACGGCGATCACGGGAACGGCGACGTATCCCCCGACGACGCTCGGCAGGGCGCCTTCCATCCCGGCGACGACTACGACCGCGTCGGCGTCTTTGACGAGCGGCAATTTCGCGATCAGTCGCTTCGGTCCGGCGACGCCGACGTCCTGAATAAGAACGACGTCGGCGCCGGTCCACAGCGCGGTCTCGCGCGCCTCCTCCGCGACGGGCAAATCGCTCGTGCCGGCGGTGAGAATCGCGATTTTTCCTCGGCGAAGGGCGGGGTCGGATTCGGCTCGCGGCTTCGGAGCGCGCAGGGTTCGCGCGACTTGGTTGTAGTAGGCGCGCGGGGCTCGCTTTTGAAGGTCGGGCAAAATCGCGCTCGCTTTTTCGGAGTCGACGCGGGTCGCGAACGCGTCGATTCCTCGCTCGATCTGCGCGAGGGCGATGCGGCGAATCGCGTCCGCCGTCTTGCCCTCGCCGTAAATCACCTCGGAAAAACCGCATCGATTCTCGCGATCGAGATCGACGAGCGCGTCCTCCAATTCGACGAAATCTTCGGTCATGCGGACTCGTCCTCCTCGAAACGCGCGAGCTCTTCGGCGAGAAACGCGGCAAATTCGCGAACGGAAGTCGCGGCGACGGCGGGATCCTCGGTCCGAACGGAGTCGACCAACCCTTGGGCGGCGCGCTCGAGTCGCTCGGTCGCCGCGCCGGGATCCCCGAGCAGCGCGTCTCGCGCGTCGATCGCGGCGCTCCACAAAGCGCGAAGAGTTCCGCTCTTGAAGAGCCCCAGTAATTCTTCGGCGCGCTCGCGAGAAAAGACGCGGAGATACAAGGGGAAGACGTCGGCGCGCTTGTAGTCGACCATCGTCGGTTCCGATAAATTGGCGATTTTTTCCTCCAAGAGCTCGGCGAGCCGAGCGGCGGGGGATCGATCTCCAATTTTGAGATGCGCCTCGATTAGCGTTTTGAGGCAGGCGAGCTGCCCGTGAGTTCCGTCGATCGCCTTTAAGGATCCGAGGATTTCGCGGACCAGCGCCCTGCCCTCGCTCTTTTTTCCGGCGAGGAAATACGCGCTCGCCAGATCCGCGAGCCACTCGGCGCGCTTTTCCAACGACTCGCTCGAGTCGCGCGCGAGTTTTTCGGCAAGCTCGAACCACGCGTCGCGCTCGCCGTCGTAAAACTCCTTCGGTTGGGGATAAAGGAGTCTCCGTCGCGCGAATCGAGGGTCGTCTCGCTCGGCACGCGCGACCTCGTCCGCCTCGCGCAGTCGAACCAAAAGGGAAAGCGCGGTTCCGAACGCGCCGAATCGCTCGGCAAAGGCGCGGGTCTTTTCCCCGCGCTCCAAAGCGATCGGATTGGAAATATTAAGATTCTTCAGAAAGAACCGCAAATCGTCCAATTCGTCGTCGGACAAACGAACGCGCTCGCGAGCGCCGTCCTCCGACTCCTCCTCGCGCTCCCCCGTTTCTAGAGCCGACTCGACGAGCTCGAGCGCGCGCTCGAGCCCCGCGTAAGAATCGACGAGACAGGGAACGAGCCGCTCGTCGCCGATCTTGTCGAGATACGCGCAAGTCGTTTCGTCGTAAAAGCGCGCGAGCCCCTCGGGCGTTTCGAGGGAAACGAGGTTCTCCATCGTCTTGTGAAACGCGGCGCCGACTCGCTCGGCGTCGGCGGGATTCTCTTGGGCGAGTCGATCGATCGCCGCCATCGTTCCGGCGGTGGCGGCTCCGAGGGCGCGCTCGTACGCGTTTTGGTCGTCGAGCGCGTCGAGAAGCGCGTCGATTTTCTCGCGGGCCTCTTTGACGTCGGAGTACGAAAGAAAGGGGAGCCGACTCGCGAGATAGAGCGCCAGGGGATAAATCGCCGCTTGGCGCTCTTCGTAGTCCTCGATCGCTTCGATCGCGGGCTCGATCGAGGTCTCGAGAAAGAACTCGCCCTTTTCGGGGGACAGGGCGATCGCCGCGTCGACGAGGGTTCTTCTCAGGTAATCGCGCTCGGCGGGGTCTTCGACGCGACTCGCGCGCTCGATAGCGGATCCAAATCGCGCCTCGACCCTGGCGCGCCAGTCGGCGACTCGAGCGGAACTCTCGCCGAGTCGCTCCTCAACGTCGCGCTCTAAACGAAGGAGCGTCAAATCGATCGTCTCCAAATCGACCCCCACCGCGAGCGGAGTCTCGGGGGAGAAACTCGACGCGACGACCGCGCTCGAAAGTCCGCGATAACAACTCGCGACCGCCTCGATTAGCGGGGCGCTTATCCTATCGTTCATTGTCGTTTTCCTCGTTTTCAACGGGCGTTTTTTCGCCGAACGATCCAACAATGGCGTCGGTTAGCGAACGAACGTTCGCGAAATAATCTTTTTGCAGAGGGGAATGCTCGACCAACGCGGCGCCCGCCTCGGCCGCGAGCGCCTCGGCCGCGGACCGATTGAACTCCGGCTGAACGATAAGGGCGCGAACGCCCTCGCGTTTCGCGCGCTCGACCAATTTTTGCAAGTCCTTTGGTCTCGGGGCCTTTCCCTCGAATTCGATCGCGACCTGCTCCAAATGAAACTCTCGCGCGTAATAACCGTACGCCGGATGGAACACAAAGAAGGCGCGGCCGTTCCAAGGAACGAGTCTCTCGGAGGTCTCCTCTTGGAGCGCGCGCAACTCCTCGTCCAACTTCGCGGCGGCGGAGCGATAGCTCTCCGCGAAATCGGGATCGAGCTCGGCGAGCGCGTCGGCGATTTTTGGAACCATCGCGCGAGCGTTGGCGGGACTCGTCCAGACGTGGGCGTCGATCGAGTCGTCGTCAAAGTCGTCGTCCGACTCGCCGCGGGAATGGGCGTCGGGCAGAGGCTCCAATTCGGCGCGCAAATCGACCGATTTCGCGCTCGGAGCCAACGACGCGATATTGTTCGCGAAGCGCTCTTCGACCGGGAGCCCGACGCGAAAGAAAACCTTCGAGGCAACGATCGATTTTAGATCGCCCGGAGTCGGAGCGTAAGTCTCGGGGTCTTTCCCTTGGGGAGTGAGAGCGAAGACGACGACGCGGTCTCCCCCGACGCGCTCGACGAGATCGGCGATCGGCTCG
Source organism: Thermoguttaceae bacterium (assembly GCA_017441605.1). Taxonomy (GTDB): domain Bacteria; phylum Planctomycetota; class Planctomycetia; order Pirellulales; family Thermoguttaceae; genus RUG369. Next base: position 11,242 of record JAFRXD010000067.1, read on the forward strand.
ACGGCGACGAGAACGGGCGTTTTTCCGGACGCGGTCGCGGGTTCCGATTTCTCGGTAAGACAACCGGTTTCGACGAGCGCGAGCGCGAGAGCCGCGATCCACGCAAGAGGGGAACGCGCGCTCCAACGGCGCGCGACAATCAATTGAGACTCGACCATATTGCCATATCGAAGGACGCGAGCGCAAAAAAAATCGACGTTCAAACGGACTCGTCGCTCGGCGCTCTCGCCGCGACCTCGAACCGCTTAAACGCCGTCGTTCAAAAACGGGCGCTCGCGGCCACTGGGATCGCGAGCGCGGCGCGAAAAACTACTTGTCCTCTTTCATCACGGGGGCGGGCATTTCCATTTCGGAACCGCCCATCGAATAACCGGAACCGTCGTTCGCGCCCGCGGTCGCCTTCGGCTCAAACTCGCGATCCGCCTTGAACCACTCAAAGAACGGAGAAGTCTCGGGGGGAGCGTATTTCAGATCGAGCCCTTTGAACCCGAGATCCGCGTTCGCCTCGTCCTCGCCCGGGAAGAGCATTTTGGAATCGTCGAACTTACTGGGGGCGACCTCTTTTTTCGCGTTGGAACCGGAACCGGAATCCTTGGGATCGGCGGCCATATCGGAACCGGAGGGCGCTCCGCCGGGCGCAACTCCCGAATCCATTGAAACGGTGGGCATAACAATCCCCGGAGGGGGTCCGGGTTGGGGACTGGAAGGACTTCCGGACCCGCGGTTTTGACCGTCGCCGGCGCCGACCCCTGTCAATTGAGAAATGAGCGAGGCTAACGAGTCGCACCCTTTCGCGAATTTCGCGAGAAAGTTGTTTTCGTCGTCTTTGTAGAGGAAGTCGGGATCGTCGAACCCTTGGAATTCCTTACCGTCGGAAAGAACCTCGTCGGCGTTGTAGACGTCGACGAACGGAGAACCGTCGTCGGCGGGCTTGTCCATCGGGTCGTCGTAGACGACGCGTTTCGCGATTTGCTCGAGGCGCTTGCGCTGCTTGGTGGACTTGACCTCTTTACCCAACTCGTCGCGGAAATAGTTGAACTCGTCGGAGGACTCGTCGTAGAGATTCGGCGGTTGGTTGGCCGGAACTTCGGGACGCGCGAGGGGACTGGTCGGCGCGACGGACACGGGAGCTTTCTCGGACTTCGCGCCGTCTTGCGCAAAGGAGATTCCCACTGCGGCGAGCGCGATAAGGAGCGCCGCTCGACTAAGATTTGTTTTCAACATACTCCAAACTCCAACTACAAGCGCGCGCGCGCGTTCCGGTTTGTTGACGGACGAAATCCGAAGGCGCCGCGTCGAAAACAAAAAACGCGCCTCGAAAACGCCTCCCGCTCTATGATAAACCGGCGCGTCGCAATTTTCAAGCGCGCCCCCGTTTTTTTTGAGAACTTTTTTTACGCGAGAAGGAAATTTTCAGATTTTAGGGAATAAAACGAAGCGATTTTCACAAAAAAAGACGCGACGAAAAAGCTAACCGTCGCGTCTCCATAAAGCCCAAGCGAAATCCGAAAATTACTTCGAGGTCTTTTTCACGGCTTTCTTAGCGACCTTCTTCGCGGGAGCGGCCTTCTTAACGACCTTCTTCGCGGTCGCGGCGGGAGCGGCTTTCTTGACGGCCTTCTTCGCGGTCGCGGCGGGAGCGGCTTTCTTAACGACCTTCTTCGCGGCGGCGGCGGGAGCGGCCTTCTTGACGGCCTTCTTCGCGGTCGCGGCGGCGGGAGCGGCCTTTTTCACGACCTTCTTCGCGGTCGCGGCGGGAGCGGCCTTCTTCGCCGTCTTCTTCGCGGTCGCGGCGGCGGGAGCGGCTTTCTTTACGACCTTCTTCGCGGTTTTCGTTTCCTTCACAGGCTCGGCTTTACTCGCGCAAGCTTTTTTGCAGGCGCGTTTGCAAACCTTTTTCGATTCGGCGGCGTCCGCCGCTTTGCACTTGGCCATAATTTACCTCGAACGGTTTCTGTTAAACTAATGCGGTAGTTGACCTTGCGGATATAATAAATTCGACGCGACAACGGCGAGCGACAAGCGTCGGCAACGAGTCGCCGTAAAGGTCGACATATCCCGTAAAGGAGTTATCGACCCTTTACCCTTTTTAAAGTAGCGAATTTTCCCTGCAAAAGCAATATCCGAGCGTTTTTTTTAAAAAAATTTCTCGTTTTCTTTGAAAAAGTTCTCGAGCGACCGATTCGAACCTCCCGACGCGCTTTCCATTGCGAACAAACCGCCGCTCCGTTTTGCGCGATCGTAAAAATGCCAACTTTCTTTAAAGAGCGACCGCCTCAAGACCCGATTTACCGAATGTTCGTTTTTTAACGGCAAAGCGGTTCGTCGAGAGCGCGCCGCGTCGTTAAATCGCGGCGAAAACTTTAGCGGATTTCGTTGTAAATGGCGAATTTCGCAACCAAACCTTTTTGCGCGCTCGTCGACTCGCTCGACGGCGCGAAACGATTAACTAGGTCGTTTCCCAAAGAATCCTATGACTAAGTCGCTCACACGGTTTCGTCGAACGGGCTTTTCGCTCTTGTCGTTGTGTCTCGCGAGTCTATTCGCGACGGCGCTTTTCGGAGCGGAGGCCGGGTCGAAATGGACGCGAACGCCTCGTTCGCCATTCGTCGGAGTCGTCAAAGAAACTTGCAAATCGGTGGTCAGCATCCAGGGGGAGAAGCAGTGCGAGGCGCCTCGCCGGTCCGGCTCGGATCGCGACGCGCAATACGACGTCTTTAACGGGATGGGAACCGGAGTCGTCGTCGACGAGCGCGGGTACATCGCGACGAACTATCACGTGGTCAAAGGTCTTCTTAAATTGGAAGTCATCGCCTCCGACGGAGAGAGTTATCGCGACGTCGAACTGGTGCGAAACGACCCGGCGACCGATTTGGCGATTCTAAAAATCAAGCCTCGGAAACCGCTCCAAAAAATAAGGATGGGTCGATCCGATCGAGTCGAATTGGCGGAGGAAGTTTTCGCGATCGGCAATCCGTACGGATACCACTGTTCGATCACTAGGGGCATCATTAGTCAACTCGATCGTCCTCTCGAGGTCAACGAGCGGCTTTCTTACGACCGCGTGATTCAAACGGACGCGGCGGTAAACCCGGGCAATTCGGGGGGTCCGCTCGTCAATATCGACGGGGAAATGATCGGTCTCAACGCGGCGGTTCGCGAGGACGCGGAAAATATCGCGTTCGCAATTCCGGTCGACGTGGTGTGCGAAGTTCTCGATAAAATGTTGCGCCAAACGGTCGCGAAGATGACGCATCACGGTCTCAAGTTCCGCGTGGTCGACTACGAGGATCCCGATTATCCCGAAGACGGGGACGGCCGAGATCGTCTGATCGTCGAAAGCGTCGAACCTCGCAGTCCGGCGGCTCGCGCGGGAATCGAACCCGGCGACGTATTGCTCTCCTCGAACGGGCGCGAAACGCGCTGTCCGCTCGACTTTACGAGCTCGCTCATCGGAGTGGGTCCGAGCGACTCGATTGAATTGGAATACGAGCGAGGCGGTTCGACGAGCGAGACGTCGCTCGCGTTCGGAACGATCGTAAGAGACTCCGTCGCCAACGAGGCGCTGGCGACAAACGGAGCGCGCTCCCGCGAGTACGCGCAAGCGAGCGTCGACGAGCCTTTCGCGGAGGACGCGAGCGCGAGCGAAGAGCGCTTCGTTTCCGAATCTCGCGAAACCGCGAAGTCGTCGCGAACGGTGTGGGACGCGCTCGGGATCGAGGCGCGGGCGGTCGACTCCGAGGAGTACCGAAACGCTTGGCCCAATCTCCAAAAAGTGGCGATCGGCGCGTTCAACTTCGCCCCCGACGGCGGCGTCGAAATCACGAAAGTCGGTTCCAGCGGGCTCTTTGCCGAAGGGGACGTCAAACTTCAAGAGGGCGATTTGATTTTTGGCTTCGGGGTCGGCGATAGCAAAGAGGGCCAGCTCGGGGTAACGTCGCTCGACAATCTCCGCTACATCGCGAAGCGACTCGACGAATTCGCGAAGGTCGACTCGGGAATCGCGAAGGTCTACTTAATCCGGGCGGGGCGCCCCTATTACCTCGAACTCGATCTCAATCGCTAACGAAAGGTCGTCAAAATGGTCGAACCGCTCCGGCGAACGGAATTAAGCGACGCTCACGTTCATCTCCAAGACGACCGGTTCGGTTCGGACTGGGCCGATATCGAGAAGTATCTGACCCGCGCGCGCGAGGCGGGAGTCGTTCGTTTTCTCTGCGCGGGAACCTCGCCCGCCGACTGGAACCGAGTCGCGGAAATCGCGCGGCGCTTCGACGGCGTTCTGGCCGCGTTCGGAATTCATCCGTGGAAGGCGCGGAAAGTAAGCGGAGACTGGATTCCCGTCTTGGCGAAATTCCTGACCTCGTTCGTCTCCAAAGACGGCGAGACGCGCGCGTCGCTGGGGGAAGTCGGGCTCGATTTCGCGGTTCGCGATCTCGACGAGACGGAGCGACGCGAACAAGAGCGAGTTTTTCGCGCGCAGCTCTCGCTCGCCAACTCGCTCGGCGTTCCGGCGACGATTCATTCGGTTCGCGCCAACGAGCTCGTTTTGAAGATCTTGCGCGAGTATCCCAAGATACCGGCGCTCCTTCTGCACGGCTGGATCGCGACGCCCAACGAAATCGCGAGCGCGGTCGAGACGGGCGCGTTTTTCTCGTTCTCCGCTCGAAGCGTCGATCCAAGCGCGACGCGAGGGCGCGCGACGGTCGCGACGGTTCCGCGCGATCGAATTCTCCTGGAGTCGGACGGCCCGCGTCTTCTGCCCCCGAACGGGTACGCGGGTGCGCCGATCGCGTCGCCGCGGGTATATCTCGAGCGGAAATCGGCGGACGGTTTTCTGCTGGAAGAGCCCGCGGCCATCTTGTCGACCGGTCGAGAAATCGCCGCGATCCGCAAAACTCCGGTCGAGGAATTCTTCGCGCAGCTCGCGCTCAACGAGCGACGATTCTTCCAAGCGATTCCCGTCAAATCGAAAAACTAATTCGGTTCGGAAAAAAATCGCGCGCGTTGTTGACTTTCATTTTCCGCGTTTCTATAATCGAAAAGAAAGAGAGCGTCGCTCCGTTTCGACGGGACGAAAGCCTCGACTAGAATCGATTTTCATAGGAGTATTATATGCAAGGCGAATTTCGTTTTTCGTTCGGACCTTGGAACATTCACGAGGGCGCCGATCCTTTCGGACCGGAAGTCCGCAAGTCGATTCCGTTCAACGAAAAGTTGGAAACGTACAAGAAGCTCGGATTCGACGGAGTCCAGTTCCACGACGACGACGCGGTTCCGAATCTCAATAACATGACGCGGGCGGAAATCGTCAAAGAGGCGTCGGAATTAAAGAAAGTTTTGGACAATCACGGGCTCGTCGCGGAATTCGTCGCGCCTCGCCTCTGGATGGATCCTCGCACGATCGACGGCGGCTTCACGTCCAACTGCCCGGAGTGCCGCAAATACGCTCTCGAGCGCCTCAAGACGACGGCGGACATCGCCGAGGCTCTCGGCGCGAAGAACATCGTCTTCTGGCTCGCGCGCGAAGGCACCTATATTCGCGAATCGAAAGACCCGGTCGTCGCGACCGAGCGCATCGGCGAAGCGCTGCGAACGGTTCTCGATTACAACAAGAACATCCGCGTTATGATCGAGTCGAAGCCGAACGAACCGGTCGACCACGCTTTTATCCCGACGATCGGTCACGCGATCGCGATGGGCTTTATGACCGACGCGCCGGATCGAGTCGGCTGCCTCATCGAGACGGCGCACGCGATTCTCGCGAACCTTTGCCCGTCGGAAGAGATGGGATTCGCGCTCGCGCACAAGAAGCTCTGGAGCGTCCACCTCAACGACCAGAACGGTCTTAAGTTCGACCAAGATCAAACGTTCGGGATGGTCGATCCTCGCCGCGCGCTGAACCAAGTTCGCGTTCTCGACAAGCACGGCTACGGAACGAACGGCGAATGGGTCGGTCTCGACGTCAAAGTCCTACGCACGCAAAAGGACGACGTTTGCCTGAAGCACCTCGAGTACAGCCGTAAGATCTTCCTGCGCCTGTTGGAAATCAGCCGCTCGTTCGACGACGCCAAGATCGAGGAACTGATCGGCACGCGCGACTACGAAGAGCTGAACTGGTACATTCTCGACGCGATGCTCAAATAATCGCGATTCGCGCTTTCAAGTTTTTCAAGAGAGCCGCGCCGACGAGTCCCGAGGCGCGGCTTTTTCATAGCGCCGTCTTCTAGAGCGAATTCTATGTTCTTTAAAATCGCGACGTTGGGTTGCAAGGTCAATCAGTGCGAATCGCAGTGGATTCGCGAAGTCTTTCTCGCGAACGGCTGGGTCGAGGCGGAAGAGGAGAGTTCCGACGTCGATTTGGCGATCGTCAACACCTGCTCGGTAACGGCGGAAAGCGACGCGAAGAGCCGAAAGGTCGTCGCCCATTTGGGCAAGACCTGTCCCGGCGCGGAAATCGTCGTCGTCGGGTGTTACGCGGCGTCGCGACCGGAAGAGGCGCAAGGTCTGCCGAGGGTTTCCGAAACGGTTCCCGACAAAAGGCTTCTCGTCGACTTCTTCAAGCGCCGAGGGCTCGTCAATATTCCGACCGGAGTGCGAGGGCTCGCCGATCGAAAACGCGCCTACGTCAAAGTTCAAGACGGGTGTCGGGTCGGGTGCGCTTATTGCGTTATTCCGAAGACGCGCCCGTATTTGCAGAGTCGCCCGATCGCGGATATCGTCGCGCAGGCGAACGATTTGGCGGCGAACGGGTATCGGGAAATCGTCCTCGTCGGGATCCACCTGGGGCACTACGGTCTCGACTTCTGCCCCGCCTTGCCGAACGAGCCGGCGGAGAAGCGAGTTTTGACGCTCGACGACTACTTGGCGCGACGCGACGCGCTTCCCGAGGAGAAACGGGTCGGGCTGGCGAATTTGCTCGACGCGCTGACGCGCCCAAAGATTCCGAATATGCGCTTTCGTCTTGGAAGTCTGGAAGCGGTCGAGGTTTCCAACGCGATTTTGGATTTGTTCGCGGAGCGTCCCGAGGCGCTTTGCCCTCACTTCCACCTGTCGATGCAAAGCGGGGACGACTTAGTTCTCGCGCGCATGGGAAGGCGGTGGTCGAGCGCGCCCTATATCGCGAAATGCGAGGAAATACGAAGCCGAATCCCCGACGCGGCGCTCTCGACCGACGTTATCGTCGGCTTTCCCGGGGAAACGAGCGCCAATTTCGAGCGAACTTGCCAAGTCGTTCGGAAGCTTAATTTCTCGCGAACGCACGTCTTCAGGTTCAGCGCTCGCCCCGGAACGGTCGCGGCGACGCTGCCGAACCCGGTTCCGGAACAAGTCAAAAAAGAGCGCGCCAGAATTTTAATCGAAATCGCGCGCGAAGAGCGCGAAAAGTTCGCGCGGCGTTTTCTCGGGCGCGAGGCGAGGATCGTCGTCGAGGAAATCGCTCGCGACGAAAGCGGGAATTATTTCGCGCGAGGAACGACCGATCGCTACTACGAGGCTCGAGTACCGCTGGGCGCTCGCGTCGCCGAAGTCGAACCGGGGGACGCGATTATCGCGCGCCTCGAATCGCTCGACGGCGACGTTTTTCTAGCCGAGCTCGCGGGTCGAGCGGGAACTACGGATTGTCCCCGGAAATAAAGTCGAGCGCTTTCGGAAGAGAGACGCGCCAGTAGTCCCAGGAGTGGACGCCGTCGCGAACGCGGGCTTGGACGTCGGCTTTTTTGTCTCGCGCCTTTTGGAAGAAGGCGAAGGCGCCTGGGAGGCAGAAGTCGTCGTCGCCGCAGTCGATCGTCATTCTCGGAAGCGCTTTGACGTCGGCGCGGTCGAGAAGAACGAAGACGTCGTTTTCCTCGGCGTATTTGGTTCGCGCTTCGAGTTCTTCCTCGGGCGTCTCCTCTTTCTTAGGTCGTTGGCGCCCGAAATCGGCGGCGGGGCTCATCGCGTAGGCGGAGTCGAATTTGTCGCAATGGCGCAGGGCGTAGAGCAAGGTTCCGTAGCCTCCCATGGAGAGCCCGGCGACGGCGCGATCGGCGCGGTCGGTCTTGCAGCGGAACTCGCGCTCCACTTGCGGAATTAAGGTCTCGAAGAAGAAAGTCTCGTATTTGTCGTCGGAACCGTAAAGGTCGCGATACCACGTGTCGCGCGCGTCGGGCATCACGATAATCCGCTTGCGCTCCGGTTTTTCCGCGAAATAGGCGTCGCAAATACCTTGCATTCTTCCCTTCTCTTTGCTCGACCAGGTCTTTTCGTCGTCGGTCAATCCGTGCAGGAGATAAAGGACGGGGTAGCTTTGCGAGCCGGTCAGGTATCCGGTCGGTAGATAGACGATATATCGGACGTCTTGTCCGCGGGCGTCCTTGACGGTTCGCTCGATCAGTTGGCTCTTAACGCCCCCTTCGCGCGGTTGGAGCGATTTCTCGACCTCGCGGAGTCTCGCGACGGCGTCCGGGTTCTCGGGGAGCGGCTCGTCGCCCATTTTCGGGAGGATCGAATCGAGGGCTTTGACGAGAATCGGGGCGATATTCCCGGAATCGCTGGTGATAATAATCACCGCGTCGTAGTCGGGGGCGACGACGCAGTACTGCCCGTAGGCGCCGTCTCCGCGATAGGCGTTGTAGAAGCAGCGCCAGAACTGGTAGCCGTAGCCTTGCCCCCAGTTCGTCTTCTCGTCGCGACGCGTGTCGACTTGCTTGGACGTCGCCTCTTCGACCCACGCTTCGGAGAGGAGGCGCTCCCCGTTCCACATTCCTTTTTGGAGATAGAACTGCCCGAACTTCGCCAGATCCTCGGTCGTTAGGTAGAGCCCCGTGCCCCCTTTGCAAATCCCCTCGGGGGATTTTTCCCAAACCGGCTTCTTAATATGAAGCGGTTCGAAAAGTCGCGGGGTCAGGTAATCGAGGGCACTTTCGCCGACGCGCTTTTCGAGCGCGGCGGTGGCGACGTAGGTGCTAACGGTGCTGTAAACGTAATAAGTTCCCGGCTCCTTGACGAACGGTTGGTTCATAAAACTCTGAATCCACGTCGGGTTCCCGTCTTGGTTGGGACCGGGGCGATCGTAAAACGCCGAGATGTTATTGGGGCGCTCCGGCTCTTTTTCGTGCCCGCACGACATTGTGAGCAGGTGGCGAATCGCGACTTTTTTCATATTCTCCGAGGGATTTTCGGGGACGTCCTCGGGGAACAGGTCGACGATTTTGTCGTCGAGCGAGAGTTTTCCCTCTTGGATCGCAAATCCGATCGCGGTCGAGGCGAAACTCTTGCTGAGGGAGTAGAGCGCGTGGGGGACGTCGGGACCGGCGGGGGATCGCCACGCCTCCGCGACGACTTTTCCTTTGCGCAAAACCATAACGCTATCGACGCGGTTCGTCTCCTGATCGAGGATCTTAATCGCGTCGGCGAGCGCGTCTGAAGAGACGCCGACCGACTCGGGGGTAGCGCGGGGGAGCGAGCCGTCCGGTTCCAGATTCTGCGCGCGACCGCGAGCGGGAAGAAGCGCCGCCGCGAACAGCGCGAACAAAGCGAGTTGCGTTAATTTCATGCGGAAATCCTTTCGTTTTCGCGAAACAAAAAAACGGAATTTTCGTTAATTATAACGCCGGATCGTTGGAAAAGCAAATCGTTCGAGGCGAAAGTCGCCCCCCTGTTAATTCCGAGATTTGGAGATATAATGGGCGAAGTTTCCTCGCTCAACGCGCGAGCGAGGCGCAAGTTCCCGCCCCGAGGGGGCAATAGAATAAAATGAGGAATCGAACAATGAAAAAGCAAAGCGCGCGTCGCGGTTTCACGTTGGTTGAACTGCTCGTTGTCATCGCGATCATCGGCATTTTGATCGGGCTTCTGCTTCCCGCCGTCCAAGCGGCGCGCGAGGCGGCTCGCCGGATGCAGTGCACCAACAACGAAAAGCAATGGGGGATCGCGCTCCACAACTACCACATCGTCTTCAATAAGATCCCGAGCCTTCCCGAGCGCGCCAACGCGTCCCTTTCTCCCCACGCGTTCCTGACGCCCTACGTCGAGCAGACGAACCTGCGCTACATGATGGACCTTTCGGTCGACCTCTACAAATACCGAGCCGGCAGCACGAGAAGCGTGCAGCTCAACGACGTCTACATCGAGCCGGCGAAAACGACGTTCCCGGGAACGCGCTGCCCGTCCGACGGAACCGGCCCCGCGACCGTTACCGACGATATTAACGACGTGTACGCGACGAACAACTACGTCTACTGCACCGGGAGCGGAACCGGCTACACGTTCCGCATCAACAGCACGCTCTCGACCGGCGACGAGTCGACGCGAAACGCGGGTCCCTCCGACGGCGCGTTCTACCTTAAGTCCGATTTCGGATTCGAGAAATTCACCGACGGAACGAGCAACACGATGTTTATGTCGGAATATCTCGTCGGAACCGGTCAAAAAGACCTGACGGACGTTACCTACGCGCAAATCTCCAATAATCGAACGATGCGCTCGATTTATATGGCGGACTACTCCGCCGCGAATCTGGCGAAATACCAGCAGATGAAGGACGCGACCGACGCGCAATACGAGTCCCTAATGAACGGGGCGCCGAAGTGGCGAACCGACGTCGGCAAGGGCTGGATCGTCGGGAAATTCGACTCGTCCCTCTATAACGCGTTCCTCGCGCCGAATTCGAAATTCCCGAATCTTTACATTTCGAACTACGGATTCTTCGGCGCGCGAAGCAACCATTCCGGGGGCGTCAACGCGGCGATGGCGGACGGAAGCGTTCGCTTCGTTTCCGATACCGTCGATCTCGGCGCTTGGCGCGCGCTCGCCACGGTTTCCGGCGGCGAAACGACGACGAGCCTCTAATCGGTCGTCGAACGGTTCGAAATGAATTCGTTAATCCAAATCTTTCATTATATTTCTAGCGCGTCGCTCGTTCCGGTCGAGCTCGCGCTCTTGATCGCGCTGGCGCTCGTCCTGCGAAATTTGGGAGCGACGGCGCGCGACGCGCTGATTCGACGCCGCGCCGCCAAGACGCGAGGGGAGGTCGAGGGAAAACTCGAGCGCCGGGAGCTCGACGCGCTCGGAGCGGTTCTCGAGTCCGGCAAGAGAGACGCCGCGCTGGACGCGCTCGCCGCGCTGGTCGAGGCGAAGGAGGATCGCGCGCTTTTGGAAAAGCGACTCGCGGAATTCGAGAGCGCCGCCAAGGAGCGTTGCGCTCGTCCCGAATCGCTCGCTAAGGCGGGTCCGGCGCTGGGGCTCATGGGAACGCTGATCCCGCTCGGCCCGGCGCTTTTGGGACTCGCGAGCGCCGACTTAAACGCGCTCGCGACCAATCTTTCGGTCGCGTTTTCGACTACGGTCGTCGGTCTGATCGTCGCGCTCTTCTCCGCTTGGGACGCGGCGTCGCGCAAAAAGCGCGCGCGTCGCGACTTCGCGCTGCTTAACTTCGCCGCGGATCGCCTATTGGAAGCGAGCGAGGGAGGGGGTCGATGACGCGGGAGGCGCGCTTTCGGCGCGCGAGTTTCGACGAGTCGGACTCCGGAGGCGGTTCCCTGCTCGCGGGCGCGGAAAATCTCTTCGACGTGGCGATCGTCTTCGCGGTCGCGCTGGTCGTCGCGCTGGCGGCGTCGTGGAAGAATCCTTTACTATTTGAAGACCAAGATTTTACGGCGGTCGTGGATCCGGGAGGTCCCGATATGGAGCTGGTCGTCAAGGAGGACGGCGAAATCAAGCGCTACAAAGCGAGCGGAGAGTCGGGCGCGGTCGAGGGCGAACTGCTGGGTCGCGCCTACCGATTACCCGACGGGACCGTCGTTTACGCGCCGACGGAAACCGAGCGCCGCAAAACGGAAAACCAAAACAAGCAATGAAATCAGCCCGCCTTCTCGCGTCGGTTCTTCTTTCGCTACTCTCTCTTTTCGCGCTATCTTGCGCTCCGCGCGAAGTTTCCAACGCGCTCGACAATTCGAGCGAAACGCTCGAGAGCGCGTCGTCCGAGGCGCCGAGCCGGTTTCGGGCGGGTTTCGTCGGGTTCGCGGACTCCGACGTCGCGGAGTGGCGCGAGGCGCTGCGCGATTCGAACTTCGAGCTCGCGTCGTTTTCTCGAGAGGAGTTTCTCGACGCGCCGCTGGAGGACTTCGACTTCGTCGCGATTCGGGTTATCGGCTGGACGCCAACCGAGGAGGAGCGGGAGCGCGCGCGGCGACTCGTCGCGACGACAAACTGTTACGGGCACACCCAAACCCTTGATTTTGGACGAGAAGCGACGAGCGTCTCGCCGGAGTTAACGGAGAAGCTATCGGGATACTTTGGATTTCCGGTCGCCGAGAACGCGCGACGCCTCGCGGCGACGGTCATGGACGCGCTTGGGAAGACGCCCGATTTCAAGACGTTAAGAATCGTCTCGGAAGGAAGCGAAACGATCGTCGCGCCGGACGAGCCGATCTCGACGCCGGAACCCGGTTTCTTCCGCTTAGGATCCGAAATATCGGGGTCTTACGAGGAATTCGCGGCGCGTCTCGATCGCGAGGGGAAGCCGATCGTCGAGGGCGCGCCTCGCGTCGCGCTGTTCGGCGATTTCCTCGACCCGTTCAAAGAGATGGATCGAAAACCGGTCGACCAACTGATCGCGAAACTCGAGGGGCGCGGCTTCAACGTCTTTCCAATCTTTAAAGTTCAGAACAAACGCGAATTACTTTCCGATTGCCGTCCCGATTTGGCGATCTATTTCCCGCGCGGAAGGGTCTTTCCGGACGGCAAAGCGCCGGAACTGTTCGCGGCGCTCGACATACCGGTCTTAACGGCGGTTCTCCTCTCGACGACCGAGCGCGAGTTTCGAACGGAGCCGATAGGGGCGACGGGATCTTATTTCTCGCTGGCGACGGCGCTTCCGGAACTCGACGGAGCAATCGAACCGCTCGCGATCGCGACGAAGGACGCCGACGAGTCGGGGTTGGTAACGCGTCGAGCGCTCGACGAGCGAATCGACGCGCTGGTCGAGCGCTGCCAAGGATGGCTCGATCTTCGCCGCAAGCCCAATTCGGACAAGAAATTGGCGATATTCTACTACAAGGCGCCGGGCGCGAGGGCGCTGTCGGCGCAGAGCCTCGAGGTCGTCGACTCGCTCTTTAACGTCCTAACGCGCGCGAAAGAGGAGGGATACGACCTTGGGAGCGAGTTTCCCGCGACCAAAGAGGAACTGGAGGCGCTTATCGACAAACGCGGCAAGACGATCGGATCGTGGGAACTCGGAACGTTCGCGCGATTCGTCGAAGAGGCGGATCCGGCGTTTCTCTCGGAAACGGAGTATCGCGAACTATTTCGAGCGAAACTATCTCGCGAGGCGCGCGATCAAATCGAGGACGCGTGGGGCGCGGCGCCGGGGGACTATATGGTCGCGGACTCCGGCGACGAATTCGGTATCGTCGTTCCGCGCTTGGAGTTCGGCAACGTCGCGCTGATTCCCCAACCGACGACCGACGTCGTTAAGGGCGATCCTTATTCCAAGCAAGGAGACGATTTCGACGCGGTTCACGGAACGGGGAAAGCGCCCCCGCACTTCTACGTCGCGGCGTACTTATGGGCGCGCGAAAAATTCGGAGCCGACGCGATCGTCCATTTCGGAACGCACGGCTCGCTCGAGTTCGCCAAAGGGAAAACCGCGTTTCCGACCGAGTCCTGCTTTCCCGACGCGCTCATCGGAAACAAGCCGAGCGTTTATATTTACAGCATCAACAACGTGGGCGAGGCGCTCTTGGCAAAGCGGCGGATCCGATCCGTTTTGATCTCGCACCTAACGCCCCCCTTTATGAGGGGCGGACTCGATGGCGCGGCGAGGGAACTAGACGATAAGATTCACGAATACGAAACTTGCGACGAACCGCTCCTCAAAAGCGAGCTCGGGGTTTCGCTCGCGGAACTCGCGATATCCTCGGGGGTCGTCGACGACCTGCTTGAGAACCCGGCGTTTCAACAGTTCGCCGATCCCGCGCGCAAGTCGGAATTCCTAAGGAATAAAGAGACGTTCTCCGAAGAGCGACTCGACGCGCTTCACGCGCTTTTGCACCGCTACGAAAACGCGCGCGCGACCAACGGGCTCCACGTTCTCGGTCGTCCGTGGACCGACGAGCAAGTCGCCGAAACTTCCGATTTATCGGAACTTCTGAACGACGAGGCGGCTGAGCGACTGCGGGCGTCTTTCCAGCTGGAGCTCGATCGCTTTTTCGCGGCTCTCTCGGGGCGGTTCGTTCCCCCGTCCCCGGGCGGCGATTTTCTCCACACGCCCGACGCGGCGCCGACCGGGCGAAATCTAACGGGACTCGACGTCCAACGTCTCCCGACTCCCGAGGCGGAAAGGGTCGGGGCGAAACTGGTCGACGAGCTGCTCCAGACGTATCGCGACCGAAACGACGGGGCTTGGCCGCGAAAAGTGGCGAACACGCTCTGGGGAGGCGAGTCGATCCGAACTCAGGGAGTCGGAATCGCGCAAGTCTTGTACCTTATGGGCGTCCGCGTTAAGCGCGACGGGCGCGGCGCGGCGAGCGACGTCGAGTTGATTCCGTCGAGCGAACTTGGGCGTCCTCGAATCGACGTCCTCGTTCAAACGTCGGGGCAATTCCGAGATTCCTTCGGCTCGCGAATCGAGCTCGTCGATCGCGCGGTCGCGCTGGCGGCGGAAGCTCCGGAGGCCGAGCCTTTTCCCAATTTCGTTCGCGAAAACGCCCGAAAAATCGAGGAAAGGCTCGTTGCCGAATCTAGACTCGCGGAACCCGAGGCTCGCGATTTGGCGACCGCGCGCGTCTTCGGGGCGACCAACGCGCTGTCCTACGGAACGGGGATTATGAACCTCGTCGAGCGCGGGGACGCGTGGGAAAAGGACGAGGACGTGGCGAATCGCTATTTGGCGAACATGTCCGGGGTGTATCGCGACGCGAACCGCTGGGGCGCCCCGTTCGAAGGACTGCTCGAGTACAATCTCGACGGACTCGATTTGTCGACCCAAACCCGCTCCTCGAATTCGTGGGGTCCGGCGAAACTCGACCACGTCTACGAATTCGCGACGCTCGCGACCGCGGCGAGGGTCAAAACTGGTCGCGCGCCGGAAATCTGGTTCCACGATCTTCGGGACGCGTCGAAACCGAGGGTGGAGAGCGCTCGCGCGGCGCTTCGCGAGGAATTGCGCTCGACCCTATGGAACTCCAAGTATTTAAGCGGTCTCCAAAGGGAGGGGGCGTCGGCGGCGGCCTCGGTCTCCGAGACGACGCGCAACTTGTTCGGCTGGAGCGTCGCGCGCCCCGACCTAATCGACGACTCGATCTGGGAGGAAACGAAAGCGGTTCTCGTCGACGACGTTAAGGGGCTCGGAATTCGGGAGTGGTTCGAGGACAAGAACCCCGGCGCGCTGCAGGACGCGACCGCCGTTATGCTCCTAGCGATTCGCAAAGGTCGCTGGAGCGCCTCGGAGGAAACCAAAGCGCAAATCGCTCGGCTTCACGCGGAACTAGTTCAAAAGTTCGGGGCGTCCGGCTCCTACGAAACGAGCGGAGACTCGGAGGCGCGAAAATTTATCGCCGATCTTTTGGAGCCCGACTTAAAGAGCGCGTACCAAGAGGCGATCGATTTCGCGACGACTCCCCCGCCGACTCCCGTCGACGGCCTGTCGCTAACCGAGGCTACCGACGAGCCGGAGCGCGACGCGGCGCCAAGCCTCGAGGAAAAGCGATTCCCCGTCCTCGGTCTCGCGCTCGCGCTGATCGCGATTCTCTGTTTCTTGTCCGGTTTTTTGAAGTCGAAGAAAAATTCGCGAGGCGCTTGATTTCCAAAATCGATTCGTTTACAATTCGACTCGTCGTTCGGTTACCCGTTCAACTTAACGTCGAGGAGAATTGCAAATGTCGCGAATCAAGATCTCGTTGGCGCTGGCGATCGTTTCGCTCGCCCTTCCCGCCGCCGTTTCGCTCGGAGCGGACTCGAGTCCGGCGGCCGTCGATCGCCGCGCCGAGGCGGCGCGCGAGTATTTCGCGCTGAAACAAGAAATCGCGAAGGGAACGCCCGAAAACGTCGCGAAAACCGCGCGAAACGAGCAGGCGACGATTTGGGAAACCGACCGCGACCCGCTCGACGTCGTCGTTCGCCGAACCTCGGCGCTACTGGACGAGATCGAGTCTCAGCGCGACGACGACGCGACGAAAACCGTCCGCGAGGCGTGGAGCGCGTTTCTCGGGAAATACGAGCGCGCGTCGGAGGGGGCGACGAAGGAGAGCGTCGCGACGCCGGAAAGCGCCGCCGCGCGCTTGGCGCTCTTCGACGAGGCTTGCGAATTGCGACGCGAAATCGCGCTGAAAAATCCGGCGCTCGGGTTCGACGACGTCGTCTTTATTAAGCGGCATTACTGCGAGGCGGTTCCCGGGGTCGAGACGATGGGAACGCACATGGTCGACCAGTTCTTCGGTTTCCACGCGTCGCCCGGGGGCGGGCTGTTCGTTCTGAAAAACGCGTTTTCCGACAATCCCGAGTTGGTCGACGTCCTCGCGAATTCAGCGGTTCAAAACGGTCGGCTTAAGGGAACGAAACTCGACTCGACGTGGGGTTTCCTGGCGCCCCATTTGACCTACGACGGCAAGCAAATCTATTTCGCCGCCGCCGACACGAAATCGCCGCGCCACGCTTACGAGTGGACCGAGGACAACTCGTACCACATCTTCCGCGTCAACGTCGACGGAACCGACTTAACCCAACTCACCGACGGTCCTTGGGACGATATCGACCCGTGTCTTCTCCCGAACGGGCGGGTCGTTTTCGTCTCGGAGCGCCGCGGAGGGTACGGTCGCTGCCACGCGCGCCCCTGCCCGAGCTACACGCTTCACTCGATGAATCCGGACGGAAGCGATATCGTCGCGCTGAGCGTCCACGAGACGAACGAATGGGCTCCAACGGTCGACAAGAACGGGATGATCGTCTACACGCGCTGGGACTACGTCGATCGCGGGGCTTGCCAAGCGCACCATCCTTGGACCTGCTTCCCCGACGGTCGCGACGCGCGCGCGGTTCAGGGGAACTACTCGGAGGACGAGCGCTCTCGACCTCACTTCGAGACCTCGTTAAAGCAAATCCCGGACTCCAATCTTTTCGTGGGAACCGCGTGCGGGCACCACACCCAAAACTTCGGGTCGATTTTCCTGCTCGATCCGCTCGTCGAGGACGACGACGTCGGGAGCGACCCTATGGCGCCTCTGCAACGCGTTACCCCGGACCAGCTCTTCCCCGAGGCGGAGATCCCCGCGCATCGCGCCCCGACCAACTACGGGCAGCCGTTCCCGTTGACCGAGGATCTTTACCTCGTCGTCTACGACGCGTTCAGCGACTCCTTCAAGGGTTCCAAGAACAATTTCGGTCTCTATCTGCTCGACTCGTTCGGAAATAAGGTTTTGCTCTATCGCGACCCGGAAATCTCGTGCCAACACCCGATTCCGCTCGCCGAGCGCCCGACTCCGCCGACGATTCCGCACCAAACCCTCGTCGGAATCCCGGAATCGGAGCGCGATCGCTTCGACGTCCCGGAGACGCTCCCGACGACCGCGACGGTCGGGTTGGTCGACGTCTATAAGACGACTCGCCCCTTCCCCGAGGGAACAAAGATCAAGGAGCTGCGGGTGGTGCAAGTCCTTCCCAAGACGACGCCCAAGGCGAACGTTCCGTGGATCGGGTTCGGGGGCGACAATTCCGCGCGCAAAGTTTTGGGAACGGTTCCGGTCGAAGAGGACGGCTCGGCGCGATTCGAGGTTCCGGTCAACGTCCCGTTCTACGTTCAAGCGCTCGACGAGGATGGCGTCGCGGTTCAAACGATGCGCAGCGCGACTTACGCCCATCCCGGAGAGACGCTCACTTGCCTCGGCTGCCACGAGGGTCGCTTCAACGCGTCCCAAAACGCCGATTCCCCGACCCCGATCGCGTTTTCGCGCGCGCCCTCCAAAATCGAGCCGGACGTCAAGGGCTCCAACCCGTTCAACTATCCAACGTTGGTGCAGACGGTTCTCGACAAACATTGCGTCGAGTGCCACGAAAAGGGCGCGAAAGAGGGCAAAACGTTCGAATTGGGGCGCGGTCCCGAAGATCAATACTTCTTTTCGTCGTACATCAATCTTCGTCCGTATATTTACGTAACCGGCAACGGCAACGCCAATCCGAAATGCCCCGTCGAAGAGCAGTCGGACCAAGGGTTTTCGTGGAACCTCTTCACCAAGGCGAAGAGTTACCCCGGGCAGTTCGGCGCCAACGCGTCGCCCCTGTGGCAAATCCTGAAAGAGGGGCATTACGACGTTAAATTAAGCGACGAAGAAAAACGCGCGATCGCCCTGTGGCTCGACTGCAATTGCGATTTCTTCGGGGCTTACGAACTGGAAACCCTACAAGCGCAGCGTCGGGGAGAAGTCGTCTTGCCGACGCTCGAATAATCGCCGCGATTCGCGGATCGCTTCGCCAACGGAATTTTTTATAAGGAGACGTCGCCTATGTTAATGGCTTTAATATCCGCCGGAATCCTAGTCGTTCTTATCAAAGCGTTCACCGACGAGGAAGTCAATCTCATCACCGCGTTTATCGCCTGTTTCGCGTCGCAGTTTGTCATCGCGCTGATCGCCAAGATGGGGCTCGCGCAAATGGAAAGTCCCGCGTTGCAACTTGTCGCCTACTTGGGAATAAGCGTTATCATAACGGGACTCGTCGTCAATTTCTTGTGTTCGACGAGTTTGAAGAGGGTCTTATTGATCGTCTTAACGTACTTCGTCGTTCAAGTCGTTCTCGCCGTTCTCTTGATGGGCGCGCTTAAAGCGGTCGCGTGATTCGACGCGTCGGCAAAGCGAAAAAGAAGGCGCCTCGCGCGAGAACGCGAGGCGTTTTTTATTTATCGACTCCCGAGAGGGCTCGAGCGAATTGGTCGTTGGAGACGTTGGCGGGATAATAGGCGACGTACTCGGCGATCGCTTCGTTAAGCTCAATAACGATCTTGATATAAGCGAGAACTAACTCGCGCTGTTTCTCAAGAGTCGCGATCGGGGTTTGAATCTCGGTCGCTTGCGCTAGGTCGAGCGCCAGAGTACTTTGGGGGTCGCCCAACTTGGCGCCGATCTCTTGCGCGGAGCGAAGCCGCTCGGGAATCAGGGCGGCGGCGCGAGCCATCGCGGAGCTAACCCGCCTCGGGGACGCGAGATCGAATCGTTTTCCGCAGAACGGAATCGTGGTCGGGACGGGGTACCCGTACTGCGGGGAAACGCCGATCGCGCGCAAGAGGCGCGATTGCGCGTCGCGAACCCTCGTCTTCGACTCGATCCAGCGCGCTTGCGCCCCGAGCGCTTTCGCCTTGAGGAACTCGTTTTGGTCGTTCGTTTTAAGCGCGGCGAGATAGCGCGAGTAGACGATCTCCTCGATTCTATTGCTCGCGAACGCGGACTGCAGCTCCCAGTAGGCGAGGACGACCCTCAGTCGAGGCTCGGGGGCGCGCGGAACGCGCGACAGCGCGTCTCGAAGGGACAGCGAGCGCTCGGACGCCCCGGTTTGCTCGTCGGTTCGAGGGGCTTGGGGCGCGAAATACGCCTCGGCGACCAGTTGCGCGCGCTTATAGTCGGGCTCGGGGGTCGCCGCCGCGGCCTGCTTCGCCGAATCGTAGGAGGGAACGGAGCCCTGTTGACCGGCGGGCGCGTAGGAGTCGAACCCCTGCTGACCGCGAACGATTAAGCCGCTCGCGGGCTCGTCGGAGCGCTCGCTCGGCAAAAGCTCGGCGAAAAGGCGATCGGCGCGCGCGTCGAACTCCTTCCAATAGACCCCTCCGTCGGGAATCGGGGCGGCTTGCTCGGGAGCCGCGACCGGGGAGGGAGCGGGATTCGGCGCGGGCTGGGGAACCGCCCACGCGGGGGGCGGATCGAGCCGCTCGTAACCGGTTACCACAAACGGATCAAAGGTCGGCGCGGATTGCGCGAGGACTCTCTCCTCCTCGGCCTTCTTTTTCGCTTCCTCCTCCGCCTTTCTCTTCGCCTCTTCCTCGGCGGCTTTCTTCGCGGCTTCTTCCGCGGCCTTTCTGGCGGCTTCCTCTTCGGCGGCCTTCTTCGCGGCCTCTTCGGCGGCCTTGCGCGCGGCTTCCTCTTCCGCCGCTTTCTTCGCGGCCTCTTCCGCGGCCTTTCTAGCGGCTTCCTCTTCGGCGGCTTTGCGCGCGACCTCCTCTTCCGCCGCTTTCTTCGCGGCCTCTTCCGCGGCCTTTCTAGCGGCCTCCTCTTCGGCGGCTTTGCGCGCGGCCTCCTCTTCCGCCGCTTTCTTCGCCTCGTCGTCGATTTGCGAGGCGAGCGGACCGGGAGCGGAGTAGGACGCGAGCAGCAGCGCCGGGGCGGAGTCGGGCGAGAGCGAGACGTTCGCGAGTTGGACGCCGGTCGAATTCGGCTCGGCGAGCGGAAGCGGCTCCAGCGGCTCGTAGGCGAACGCGTCGTCGGACGCGACCGGCGCGTCGCTATCGAGCGCGTAAAGATCGAGCCCGGGCAGAATTAAGCCGCGAGGGCGCCCCCAAGCGAGGGACGCGCTTTCGGTCGCCGTTCCGCGGGGCAAAAGCCCGGGCAAAACGAGCCCGCGCGCGCCGTAATCGAAGGAGGCGGAGGTCGTCCCCGGGCGGGGCTCGGCGCTCGGTTGGGTTCGTTGAGAGGACTGCGCGCCTTGGCCCGCGGAGCTCGGGCGCTGGTTCAGGGTCGCCAACAACGCCTCGCCGCGGACGTTTCCCGGCGTCGTTTCGCAGGAGTAGATCGCGATCGCGATATTGTACCGGACCGTCGCCTCGATCAGCTCGCGGCAAGCCTCGCAGTAGCGATCGACCGCGTCGAAAAGGGAAACGGCGGTCGAGCTCGCAGAGCCGAATTCCGTCTTGAGCAAACTCCACTCGACCGTTCGCTGATCGGCGCGCGCTCGCAGAGTCTCGTAGAGGGAGGGCAAAAGGGCGTTGAGGCGCGTCGCCTCGGCGGACAAGCGCCGACGCGCCGAAATTTCCTCGTATCGGGTCGCGTAGGTCTTCGCGGTCGGAAGGGTCGCCGGGACGTAGAGCGCGACGAGTCGATCGCCGACGCGCGTCGTCGCGTCGGACGCGCGCCGCCCCGCGGGAGTCGAGAACGCGGCGTCGAAATCGCTCTGCGCCTGAGCGAAGCGCAATCTCGCCTCGTCGCGAGTCGCCTTCGCTCCGTTGCGGGTCGCCAGGGCCAGGGCCGTCGCGTCGGGCGGGATTTGATTCGAGTATTTCTTCGAAAGCTGGCTTATGCACTCCTCGACGTAGGTCTGGCGAAGCGAGCTCAAATTGAACTCCGCGTACTTGCCCGAGAGATCCCAGTGGGCGATCAAGCGGTCGCGGCGCGCCGCGGGGGAGGAAACGCCGTACAGAAGCCGCTCCAGCGTCAGATCGCGCCCCTCGATTTCCGAGGCGCGCCGAGCGGGCTTGAAGAACTGGACCAACTGCGCCTCGATCGCGTCCCCGGCCGCGTCGCTCGCTTGCGACCGATCCTGGGCTTGCGACCGACCTTGGCCCTGACCTTGCGAAGATCCTTGCGACCCCGCGTCGGGACGATTCGCGGGAGCGCCGCCGCGTTGAGGGGGCGCGCCTTGGGGCGGGGTCCCCGCGCCGGGAGGGGCCGGAGCGTCGGAAGGGGGATCCATCGCGGGCATTTCGAGATCTTGCGCCAACGCGAGCGCGGAGGCTCCCAGCGCGAACGACGCGAGGAGCGAGGTCGTCGCTCGCGCGAAGGCTCTTTTGGCGGCGCGAATTCGCGAGGCGTCGTCGATTTTCATAACCGAACTCCCGTATTCGACCGGGCGAGGTTTGCGCTCGATCGATTCGCTCGTTTCCTATTGCGGAGACGAAAAAAAAATCTATAATGGAACCGGGGTCGAGAAGCTCGCGCGAGCGAGACTCCGCCCCATAGCACATTATACCCACGAAACGCCGGAATAGGAATAGCCTTTTTAACGACGTTCGGGGCAATAAGGCCCTTTTTTTCAAAAGGTCTCGACGTTAATAGACATAATCGTTTAATGCGATACAATTAACGCGAGCCGTCGGGAAACGCGTCGGGAGCGAGAGCGCGTCGGCGCGGGGGGAGAAACCATGGATCCGTCCTTTTACTTCACCGACTATGGCGACGAACTCGACGAAGCGGTCGAGGAAGGTCGCCGGAAGCGATTTTGGAAGCGCTTTATCGTATACGTGGTCGTTCTCGCGACGCTCGGAGCGATCGCGGGGCTCGTCGTCCATCGCTACTCCGCCCCGATCGACATGGAGAAGGCGACGCGCGACAAGGCGATCGGCTGGCTCGTGATTCGCGATCTGACGACCGAGCCCCCGGAGACCAAGGAAAAGCTCTTCGATCTGTACTTGGGGGGCGTTTCGATTCCCGACCCGGACAATCCCGCGGAAGTCGACTACGCGCTTCCGGAGGGGGCGAAGAAATTCTCCGGTCTGTTCCTCTCCGGTCGCGACGACAAGGTCGCCGAATGGCGCGCGAACCGAATTCGAGCGCCTTATTTGCGGGTCGACTACCTGCTCGCGCCCGAAAAGCGCCGTCCGGGCGCCCCGATTCTCTCGACCGACGTCGTTCCGAGCCCTAGTCTCGAGCGCGCGATAAGCGAGCGGCGCGAGGAATTGGCGCGAGGGCGAGCCAAAAAACCGAACGCGGAAAAGAACGTCCAATTTCTCGTGATGCAATGGTTCCTAACGAAAGCGAAGGCTTACGACGCGACTCCCGACGCCCAAAAGAAGGCGCGTCTCGACGCGGACGTCGACGAGCTCTTGCGATTCCAGCGCTTCTATAACGGAATTCGCGAAAGCGCGAGGAAAGCGCCGCTAACGCGCGTTCAGGCGCTCCGAGAATTCGAGATGACGATGGACGGATGGCTCGATTTCGCCGAGCCGGACGAGCTCGCGAGGGCGCTCTGGTACAAAGACGTCCTTGAAACCGGGGCGGCGCGCCAAATCGGCGGGGGGGACGCCGGCAAACTCTTCGACGGGGTTCCCTGGCCCCCGACGTGGGCTTCCGGCGAAAAAACCGCGCCCGAGAAGCCGAAATTCGAGGAGTCCCCGTTTGGAAAAGCGCTCGAGTTCCTTCGCGACAAAGCGCTCGAGCCGAAAAAATAGAACGATAACCCCATGCGCGATTTTTTAATCGAAACGAACCGCCTAGTAATTCGCGTCGCCTCGCGCGAGACGATGGAGAAAATCGTCGATTCGCAATCGGAAGGGGAGCTAAAAGAAGCGTATCGAGAAATGCTCGACGGTTGCTTAACGGTCCCCGAGCAATGGGAATGGCGCGCCGTTTGGACGATCGAGACGAAAGAGGGCGAGCGCGTAGGAGATCTTTCCTTTAAGGGGATCGATTCGGCTGGCGCCCCGGAAATCGGTTACGGAATCGTCGACGAATTCCAGGGTCGAGGCTACGCGACCGAGGCGGTCGGGGCGCTCGTCGATTGGGCGCTGAGTCGGCCCGGAGTCGTTCGCGTCGAAGCCGAGACCGAGCCGGACAACGCGGCCTCGAAGCGAGTTCTGGAAAAATGCGGGTTCGTCCCGACCGGAGCGCTCGGCGAAGAGGGACCGCGATTCGCGCGAGCGCGTTAATCGCGCGTTGGGGCCACGACAAAGAGAAACGCGACCCGTCTCAAAAAGGCGAGTCGCGTTTTGTTTTAGTTGGGAAATTAGTCGATTCTCGACGATCACTCGGTCGGGGCGTCTTCGGGGAGAACCAGTTCCTCGACCGCTTCGGCGGCGCTCTCGGCGGCGTTTTGAACCGCGTCGACGGCGCTTTCGGTCGCCTCTTTCGCGGCGTCGGCGGCTTTTTCGGCGGTTTCCTGGACGGCTTCGGCGGCGTCCTCAACTTTCTCGACCGCCGCGTCCTTCAATTCGCCCGCTTTCTCGACGGCGGCGTCGGTCGCGTCCTTCGCCGCGTCCATCGCGTCCTCGACCTTCTCGACCGCGGCGTCCTTCAATTCGCCCGTTTTCTCGACGGCGGCGTCGGTCGCGTCTTTCGCCGCGTCGACCGCGTCGTCGATCTTTTCGGCGGCGGCGTCCTTCAATTCGCCGGCTTTCTCGACGGCGGCGTCGGTCGCGTCTTTCGCCGCGTCGACCGCGTCGTCGATCTTTTCGGCGGCGGCGTCTTTCAATTCGCCCGCCTTCTCGACGGTCGCGTCGATGGCGTCTCCAATCGCGTCGGTCGCGGACTCGATCGCGTCGCCGACCGATTCGACGGTCGCGTCGGTCGCCTCGTCGACCTTTTCGACGGCGGCGTCGACCGCTTTGGTCTCGCCGGCGTCAAGTTTGGTCGCGATAACCAAGCCGAGCCCGACGACAAAGAAGAGGAACATCGCGGCGAGCAATTTGCCGACGCCCTTTGGAGACCCGCGGAATTCGCGCCAAATGAAGACGCCCCAAATCGCGGACATAAGCGTGGCGCCCTGCCCCAGCCCGTAGGCGACCGCCGGAGAGGCGACGCCGGAGGCGAGCACGTTGAACGTCATACCGATCGCCCAAATCAGACCGCCGACCCAGCCCCAGAAGTGATCGCCGAATTTGCCCTTCCAATAGGCGCCCGACTCGACCGGCTCGCCGGTGAACGGGAAGCGCATGAGGATCGGCATAATAACGCAGTTGCTGATCAAAATACCGACGGCGAAGACGACGTTGGCGGTGTAGGGGGTCAGTTTGTCCTGCTGGAGGGCGTTGCCGTACAGTTGGATATTTCCAAGAGTTAAGTCGTAAATTTCTCCGGGTCGCGGCTCGAGTTTCGCGAGCGATTTCGCGACGAACAGATAGAAGAGGGACATCAGAACGCCGCAGAGAACCGAGAGGGCGAGCCCTTTGCCGATCGGCTTTTTCGGCGCGTCGGGATCGGCGTTCGCGGCGTCGCGCTTCTTGTACGACAGCGCGCTGAGAATAATCGCCAGCGCCACGAGCGCCACTCCGACGAACAGGAGAACCGGATTCCCGGACGAGCCCGGGTCGTTGACGTAGTTCAGCAAAACGCCCAAGACGAGCGCGAGCCCGATCCCGACGGGGAAGGCGACCGCCATACCGGCGATATCGATCGCGGAAACGAGCAGAATGTTCGCGATATTGAAAACGACGCCCCCGGCGAACGCCCAAAGGAGCGAGATCTGCCCCGGCGTCGTCGCCATCGCCTGCCCTAAGTCGTCTTTGAAGACGCGACCGACGTCCCCGTGAGACCCGAGCGTCAGCGCGAAAATTAGCGCGGTCGCGAGCAGACCGAGAACGTAGTCCCAATAGAACAGCTCGTAGCGCCAGTTCTTGTTGACGAGTTTCTGAGCGTTCGCCCACGATCCCCAGCAGAGCATCGTGACGACGCAAAAGATAATCGCCGTCGAGTAACTACCAATTAAAAACATAACTCTCTCCCAACGGGACGGTTGCGGTGTGAAAAAACGCCGAGGCGCGGCGAGGCGCGCCGGGAGGCGCGATTTGATTTGTTCGATCTTAAGTTCGCGCCCTTGAAGGAATTCTTCGAGCTCGGCTTTCGTAAAGACGCTCTTGGTGGCGGATCCGTCGCGCACGCAGCTCATGCCCTGGGCGCTGGCGCGTCGCATCGTTTCGTAGGGATCGCAACCGTCGAGCAGCGCGGCGATGAACCCCGCGTCGAACGCGTCCCCGGACCCCGTGCCCCCGACGAATTCGGTTCGGAAAATATCGGCGCGGAACTTGTCGCTTTCGGAGTAGTAAACGGAGCCCTTGTCCCCGCAGGTAATGGCGCAGGTCTTCGCCCCCGCGTCGACGAAGAATTTCGCTTGGTCGACCGGATCGTCCAACCCGGTAATGACGCGCCCTTCGTCGTCGTTGGGCATGAAGTAGTCGCAATAGGGCATAAGCGGCTCGAGAACGGACCAGTAGGGCCTTGTTCCGTAGAGGACGACGTCGAGCATCGTCTTGCCCCCCTTGGCCTGGAACGCCTTGAAGTAGTCGACGGTCTCCTGGGTCTCGAGCTTCTCCATCATGAGGTATCCGCCGACGTACAAGATCTCCGCCTCGTTCGTCCATTCCTCCGGAATATCGGAGATGGCGAATTTCGCGTTGGCGCCGGTCGTGCTCACGAAGCGCCGATCCTCCCCTTTGACGTTGATAATCAGGGAGCAGCCCGGGCTCGAGTTCGCCTCGCGGCTCACCCCCGACACGTCGACCAGCGGGTTCGCCAGGGAGCGCAGAATGTGGTCGCTGAACGCGTCGTCCCCGACCCGGCCGCAGAGCCCGGTCGGCACTTCGAGACGCGCCAAGTTGATCGAGACGTTCGAGGCGCAACCGCCGAGCGTGAGCTCGACGCGATCGGTTTGAACCAATTCGCCCGGAACGGGGGCGTGGTCGATGGGGGCGCAACCGACGTCGGCGAACAGAATACCGGCGGACAAACAGCGCGGCTTAATCTTCATAATGGAATCCTTTTAAGTCTAAAAACAACGCGTTAACTTTTTCTCAAATTCGCCAAAACCTTGTCGGCGGCGTCGTAGCCGCTCTTGACGCAGGCGGGCAACCCGACCCCGTCGAGCGCCGAGCCCGCCAGGGCGAGGGTCGGGGTCGACTCCAGCGCGCGGTCCAAGCGCTCGCGCCACGCGAGCCGGCCCAAGTAGTACTGCGGCATCGCGCTCGGAAATCGCGCGACGTCGGTAAAAATCGGGGCCCCGGCGACGTCTAGCAAGACGGCGATCTCGTCCGAAACCCGTCGAACCAGCTCCTCCTCGGGCAAATCGAGCATTTCCGGGGCCCTCGCGCCCCCGACGAAGACGCGCAAAAGGGTCGTTCCCTCCGGGGCGCGATTCGGGTACTTGTAGTTGCTAAAACTCCCGGCGACGACGCCGTTCCCCTCGGAGGTCGGAACGACGAATCCCATCCCTTGCATCGGGCGGCGGACTTGCTCGTTCTTGTAGGCGAGGTGGACGATCGCGACCCCGGTTCGCTCCGTTTGGCCGTACAAATCCGCGACCTCCGGGGCCGACTCGCGCAACGCCGCCGACGCGGAGGCGGGATCGCTCGCCAAGACGACCCCGTCGAACCGCTCCGCTTTTCCGGCTTCGTCGACGACCCGCCACGCGTCCCCGTCGCGCTCGACGCGCGATACCCCGCGCCCTAGGAAAACGCGCTCGCGACCGATTCGATCCGCGAGCCGCTCCGGAAGCGCTTGGAGCCCGCAACGGAGCGTTACGAAAAACGAGTACCGCGCGCCGCTCTCCTCCTCGCGTTTGATTCGGCGCGACTTTTTCGCCGACTTGACCATCGACCAAATAATCGAGCGGTCTTTTTCCTCCATCTCGGCGAAGCGCGGAAGGGTCGCTTTGAGGCTCAATTTCGCCGCGTCGCCGCCGTAAATGCCCCCGACGAGCGGCTCGATAATTCGATCGAACGCCTCTTTTCCGAGCCGCCGAATCGCGAACCCCGCGAGCGACTCGTCCTCGTCGCTCCGTCGGCGCGGCAGGAGAAGCTCCAGCCCGCACCGCGCTTTGCCCCAGGGCGTCAAAAGAGGCGTGACGAGCATCGGGTAAAATTTCGTCGGCGCCATCGTCATGAACCCGTCCGGAAGCGGGTAGAGCCGTCGATTCCGAACCACGAACGTCCGGCGATAGCGCGCGCTCGTCGACTGCAACTCCTCTTGGAATCCGAGCTCTTTGCACAAATCGAGCCCCCAGGGGACGGTCGTGAAGAAATTGTCGACGCTCAATTCGCACAAAAATCGGTCGACGATTCGCGTCCCGATCACGCCTCCGACGCGCTCGTTTTTCTCGAAAATCGCGACGTCGACCTCCGGCGCCTTCTTCCGAATCCGCCAAGCGGTCGCGAGCCCCGATATCCCGGCGCCGACGACCGCGATCCGAGGTCGGTTATCCGCTTGTTTCGATTCTTGTTCCGGCATAATGCGCGCGCTCTCCGTTCGTCGCGACCCCGCGCCGCGACTCGACGCAATTATACACTTTTCAAATTCGGCGTCAAAAAATCGCAAAATTTTATTCGATTTCTCAAAATCGTTGACGCGCGTTTTTCCAAGCGCTAAAATGAGTCGCGTTCGAGTCGAGGTCGAGCGAATCGTCGCTCTTTCGACTCGGTGAACGCGACGCCGACCCATTAGGAGACGCCCTCGAATATGAAGACATTGCGATTGCCCGCGCTCGCGACCCTCGCGCTCGCCGTCCTTTCCTCGGCGGCGGCGCTCGCCGACGCGCCCAAAATGAAACCCGTTTCTCCCCCTCCCTTCGCCCCGAAGGCGATCGTCTGGCTCGACGATCTCGAGCTGCCCCTCGCGACCTGCGGATACGGGGAGACCCGCAAAGGTCGAACGACCGACGGCCACGATCTGGTCGTCAACGGAACGCGTTTTTCGCGCGGGGTGGGTTGGCACGCCCCCGCCGCGATGACGATCCAGCTCCCGACGACGGGAACGATTCGCTTCCGAGGTCAATTCGGAATCGCCGACGAAACGAACGGTCAAGGGCATATGCGCTTTCGCGCGTTCGTCGACGGAAAAGAGCTTTGGAACAGCGACTACGTCGTCGGAAACCAAGCGAGCGTTCCCTGCGACGTCTCCTTTGAGGGCGAGACGTTCGTTCTTTACGCCGACGCGGGGCCGGAAGGGTACGGGCACGACCACGCGGTAATCGGCGAGGCGCGCTTCGAGCTCGACGCGAGCGCCGCGCCCAACGCGCGCTCCCTGAAAATTGTTCGCCCGCTCTTCCTCGACGACGAGGGGAACGCGATTCGCGCCTCCGAGAGCGACGACCCGGACGCCTACGAGATCCACAAAGAGTTCGCGTCTCTGAGACAGCAGCTCAAAGAGGGTATGCGCGAGAAAGTCGCCGCGACCGCGCGCGACGAGCAAGCGACCCTCCTCCCGACCGACAAAGACCCGCTCGATATCGTCGTTCGTCGCGTCTCGACCCTTCTCGAGGTTCTCCAAGAGTCTCGGGACGACGACGCGCTCGCCGCCGACGCCGAGGCGTGGGCGAAATTCCTCGAAAAGTACGAGGCGTCGAACGCCGAGTACGGGGACGGCGAGTCGCGCGAGACGATTCTGAAGCGGCTCGCGCTCTTTGAAGAGGCGTATAAACTGCGCCGCTCGATCGCGTTCAAAAATCCGCTTCTCGAAGCGTTCGACGATTTGGTCTTTATCAAGCGCCATTACTGCCCCGAGTCGGAGCGCCAGGGCAATCACATGGTCGACCAATTCTTCGGATTTCACGCGCGCCCGGGCGGGGGGCTCTTCGTTCTGAAAAACGCGTTCTCCGACAAGCCGGAGCTCGTTAATATCCTCGAAAACTCGGTCGTCGGAAACGGTCGCCTCAAAGGAACGAAACTCGACTCGACCTGGGGCTACCTCGCGCCGCACTTAACTTACGACGGCAAGCAGATCTACTTCGCCGCCGCCGATACGAAAACCCCGCGCCACGTTTACGAGTGGACGACCGAAAACGCCTACCACATCTTCCGCGTCAACGTCGACGGTTCCGACTTAACCCAACTCACCGACGGTCCTTGGGACGATATCGATCCGTGCCTCCTCCCGAACGGACGGGTCGTCTTCGTCTCCGAGCGCCGCGGAGGCTACGGTCGCTGCCACGCGCGCCCCTGCCCCAGCTACACCCTGCACTCGATGAACGCCGACGGAAGCGATATCGTCCCCCTCAGCGTTCACGAGACGAACGAGTGGGCCCCGACCGTCGACAAGAACGGGATGATCGTCTACACGCGCTGGGACTACGTCGATCGCGGGTTCAACCAAGCGCACCATCCTTGGATCACTTTCCCCGACGGTCGCGACGCGCGCGCGATTCAAGGGAACTACTCCGAGGACCAAACCTCGCGCCCGCACTTCGAGACCTCCCTTAAGCAAGTCCCCGACTCCAATCTGTTCGTCGGCACGGCGAGCGGGCACCACACCCAAAACTTCGGCTCGATCATTTTGCTCGACCCGATGGTTCAAGACGACGACGTCGGGGACGACCCGATGGCGCCGATCCGCCGCGTTACCCCCGACCAGCTCTTCCCCGAGGCGGAGATCGGAACCCACGGTCCTCCCCACAATTACGGGCAGCCCTACCCGTTGAGCGAGGACTTCTTCCTCGTCGTTTACGACGCGTTCAGCGGCTCCGGCAAGGGAGAGGACAATAACTACAGCGTCTATCTCCTCGACTCCTTTGGAAATAAGGTTCTCGTCTATCGCGACGAGAAGATCTCGTGCCAGCATCCGATCCCGCTCATGGCGCGCCCAGTCCCCCCGGCGATTCCAAACCAAACGCTCGTCGGGCTTACCGAAGCGGAGCGCGCGGCGAAGAACGTCCCCGAGGAGCTTCCGAAGACCGCGACCGTCGGGGTCGTCGACGTCTATAAAACGACCAGACCCTTCCCGGAAGGAACCAAAATTAAAGAGTTGCGCATTGTGCAAGTCCTTCCCAAAACGACCGTGAACGCGAACATGCCGTGGATCGGCTACGCCGGAGAAAACGGCGCGCGCAAGGTCTTGGGCACGGTTCCGGTCGAGGAGGACGGTTCCGCGCGGTTCGAGGCGCCGGTCGACGTCCCGTTCTACATGCAGGCGCTCGACGAAAACGGAGTCGCCGTTCAGACCATGCGCAGCGCGACTTACGTCCACCCCGGCGAGACCCTGACGTGCCTCGGCTGCCACGAGGGGCGCTTTAATACGAACCAAAACGTCGACTCGGTAACCCCGACCGCGTTCACTCGCGCCCCGTCGAAAATCGAGCCCGACGTCAAGGGTTCCAACCCGTTCAATTACCCGACCTTGGTGCAGACGATCCTCGACAAACATTGCGTCGAGTGCCACGACCAAGGCGCCAAAGAGGGCAAGACCTTCGAGCTCGGGCGCGGTCCGGAAGATCAATACTTCCTGACCTCCTATATGAACTTGCGACCCTACGTCTACGTCGCGGGCAACGGCAACGCCATGCCCGGACCTCCGATCACCGACCAGCCCCATCACGGCGGCGCGTGGAACTCCTTCACTCCCGCCAAGACAATGCCGGGGCAATTCGGCGCCAATCGCTCGCCTTTGTGGAAGCTCTTGAGCGACGGGCATTACGACGTTCAACTCTCCCCCGAGGAAAAGCGATCGCTCGCCCTCTGGATGGACAATAACTGCGACTTCTTCGGCGCTTACGAAATGGACTCCCTCCAAGCGCAGCGCCATGGCGAAGTCGTCGTTCCGACCCTAGAATAATTCGACCCAACACCTTAATACAGCGAAAGGAATTCAATGAAAAAGATTTCCGCGATTCTCGCCGCGATCCTCGCGACGTCCGTCGTCGCGACCTCGCTCGCCCAAGACGCTCCTCGCGAGCGCGGCGATCGTCCCCGGCGCCAAGCCGGAGACCGTCCCGCTTTCGAGCGCCCCAACCTCAAGCCGACCCTCTTCGCCAATCTCGGCGACGGCTGCTACACTCCCGACGGAATGACCGTAAGCGACGCGACCGGCGAGCTTTACCTGAACGTTCCGAACTTCGGGCGCATGGACGACAAGATGGTCAAAGCCGACTCCGCTCAAGGCGGCTACCTCTACAAAGTCGACGCCGAGGGCAAAGCGACCAAGGTCTTGGAATACCCCGTCTTGGAGCGCACCGGTCAAGCCGGTCCCATGGGGCTGGACTTCGGTCCCGACGGCAATTTGTACGTCTGCGACAACCAATACTTCCACAATAAAGACTACTGCTCCCGCATTTTGCGCGTCGTCTTTAAAGACGGTCAGCCGACCGGCGAAGTCCAGGTCGTAATCGAGGGCGTCAAGTTGGCGAACGGCATGGCTTGGTATAAAGACATGCTCTTCTACACCGACTCCTGCTTCGACGTCGACTCCGACGAGGCGAACGGGATTATCGGCTCCGGCGGCGTCTTTATGTTCAAACTCGACGAGCTCGCGAAAGCCGGAACCGACGGCGCCGCTCCGATTTCGATCAAGGCGGGTCCCGACGAGCCCCACTGCGTCGCCTACGTTAAAGTGACGAAGCTCGGGCGCGGCGACAACACCGGTCCCGACGGGATTTGCGTCGATAAGAACGGTAACGTCTGGTTCGGCTGCTTCGGTAACGGCTGTATGTACTGCCTGCGCCCGAACGACGCCGGAGAGTACAAGCAAGAGAACGTCGAGCAAGTCTTCGACGCGGCGAATCAACGCGTTTGGGAGCGCGGTCCTTACGCCGGCGTCAAACTCGAGTGCTGCGACGGTATCTTCTACGACGCCAACCTTGATTGCGTATATATCGACGACTCCGTCAACAACGCCGTTTGGTTCTTCAAGCCGGTCGACAAGGGACAACCGATTCGTCCGATGATCCTCTGGATCAACGACGACAACGACGGCTCCGAAGGGCTCCTCGACCAACCGTGCGAGGCGGTCGTTTTCGCCGGCAAACTCTTGCTCGTCAACTTCGACTGGCCCTTCCCGGGCATGAGAAACCAAGCGGTCGATCCCCCGGGGACGATCTCCGGTATCGACTACGCCGAAGTCGAGAAAATGGTTAAGTTCGTCGATTCCTTCCGAGGTCGCGGTCCGCGCGGCGACCGCCCGCAAGGAGATCGCCCGAGAGGTCCCAGAGGCGACCGTCCCCAGGGCGACCAACGTTGACAATCGCGACAAATCGTTGACTTAGAATCGTTATAGAGCGTCCCCGAGCCTCGCGCCCGGGGGCGTTTTTTTCGCCGCGCGCCTAGAGCGCGCCGTTAGTTTAAGAGTTGGCGCAAAACGGTTTCGGCGCGATCGAGAACCGCGTCGGTCTCCCATTCGCGGGCGCGGGCGAGCCCTTTCGCGCGCCGGACCGCGAAATAGGCCGGATCGTCCCATAAACGAACAATCTCGTCGACCCAAGGGGCGACGTCCTCGGCGCTTGGAACGGTTCCGGGCGCGTCGACGAACCGCTTGGGGATCGGAAGAACGACGCCCGCGTCCCCGACCGTCTCCGGAAGCGCGCCGCGATTCGACGCGACGACGGGAACCCCCGCGCTCTGCGCCTCCGCGACGATTCGCCCGAACGACTCCGGCGCGAGGGAGGGAACCAGCGCGACCTTCGACGCCCCGTAAAACTCGCGCGCGAGATCCGTGTTCTCGATCGTTCGCAAATTGTTCGCGACGCCCCAATTAACCCCCGACTTGACCAACTCGCCGAACCCGGTTCGCCCTTTGACGACGAGAAACGGAATCTCGGGGCGCCTCTTCCCCGTCTCCTCGACGATTTTGGCGAACCAATAGGCGCCCTTGCCGACCTCCGGATTGACGTAAAGAACGCATTTGGGCTCGGGCGCGCTCGACGCGTCCGCCTCGTCGGGAACGACTTTCGCGAGATCGATAAGCGGCGGAACGACCGCCAATTCGATCCCGAGCCGCTCGGAATAGACGCCGCGCGCGTAGCTCGACGGAACGATCGTCAAGTCGACGTTTTGGAAGTACGACTTGTCGGAGTACAGAAGATTGTGCAAAAACGCGACGACCTTCGCGCCCCCTCGGCGCCCGATTTCGACGATTTGGTTCCCCGCCCAGTATCCGCCGTAAGTCGCGTAAATATCCGGCTTCAAGACGGCGACGGTTCGCTCGAGCGCCGCGAGAAACGCCCGTCCGTCCTCGCGCGTCGGAATTCGGCTCGCCGTCTTCGGACGAAAGACGACCGAATCGATCCCCTCGTCTTTAAACGGGATCAGCGACCTCTCGGAGTCGAGCGCGGTCCCCGGCGCCTTTAGCGACAAGCGCTGCGCTCGAAACAATTCTTCCAACCCGAGTTGCGGAGAATAGTCGTTCCCCGTCGCGCAAAACGTCTCGACGTCCCAACCGCGCCTCGATAGCCCGAGCAAAAGCTCCCGCGTCGAAATCGACGCGCCGTTCGATTGGTCTAAGTACAAATGCCAAGCGGCGAATAATATGCGGGGCATTGGATTCCGTTAGGGCAACTCGCAAAGTTTGCGAACAAAGTCCATTGCTTGGGAATAGCGCCCCTCGACGACTTCTCCCGATTTATCAATGTGTTTCTGATATTCAGTCTCCATAAAGTTCTTGAAGGTCTCCAGCGCCTCGCGATCCAATTTGCCAAAATACCTTTCGTCCCAGGCGCGGGCATTGTCGAGGGCGTAGTGTAATTTGGGATTTACGACTTGCAAACACTGATCCCGCAACTGGTAAAAAGGGATATGGTTTGGATAGTCAATAGGATTAGCGCTTCGTTTTTTGATGGAAGCCGCCCTTTCGGCGTCGGCGTTCAAAAGGTTGTCGATAGGATAGAAAACGTAGTTTCTAGCAATCAACGAGCAAATCCGAGTAAACGCCAACTCGGTCTGCCCGTTTTGATAAGACATTCGGATATTGAACCATTCAAAAAGATCCGAACGCCTCGAATTGAGAAGAGAATTGACGCTAAAAGCTCCGTTATGATCGCCCTTGAGTTCCAACGCGACGGCTAGCAGATGAATCGTGTCTCTCATCAGGATGGCTTCATCGGCTTTTCTCTCTTCCCAAAACGAATCGTAACACTTCAATCTCGCCGTCGCTTTTTCTATGGCTTGATCGTAATCCCCCTCGCGAATAAGTTCTTTCAAAGAATCGATAAATTCGTCTTTTAGCGTAATAACGGGATCGAAATCGTAGACATACCCTCCGTTTATTACGGGCGTCATTCTTTTGGGACGCTTGAACCTATTGGGTTCCGGAGACTTGGAGACGGTCTCTTCTTTCTCTTGCGCGCTCAACTCGGTCTGTAATTCGACCGCTACCGCTTTCTGCTCGCTTGTTTTGGCGTCGATCACGTCTTTTAGCAAATATCCAATTCCTATGCACATAGCGCATAGGATGATCGTTCGTGTTAAATGACCTCGGTCGTTCATTATTTTCCACTCACATTCATATTCAACCTTAAAAGAGGGAACTAACCGACAATTAAAAAAGTGGAAAGAATCGAGCAAAATTTATCCGCGATAAGATATTAAAGCCAATAAAGATCGCGCGATCCTTTCACTTGATAATCATTTTAAACAAATAATCTATTTGGTGGACAATCAAGAGATTGAAACGGTTTTTGTACCCTGATATCCGGTGGGAGTCCAAAGCGTTCCCACTGCAATATTCTCCGGATACACTGTTCCTATTCCTCCATAATAAAGAAAATCTCCATCTGAACTTACAAGTTCAGAAACATAATCGTATGAATCACAGGCATAAATGATGGCGGTCCCCAGATGATATTCCAAAGCGCTAGCTATAGACCAATATTCTTCGTCTCCTACTGCATTACCAGCCCCAAATCCGTCTCCAATATAGTCGATAGTCCATTGGGGGCCCCAGTCCTCGTCCCAACATTCTAGCCATTCTTCGTTATCTGGATCGGTATCAAAATGCTCACATGGTCCTGTATAACCAAATGACGAATCGTCAGGGTGTCCGTCTAAAGATACCCCATGTCCAATCAAAAAAATACCGTGCAAACTCTTATCCGATGAAAGATCAGAAAGCGCGTCGACAAAATCGGCTTTTGCCTGCGAAGCCCCGCTCGTAAAACCGTATTGATTATTATAGAAAGTTTCTACGTGAAAACCGAGCGCTCGCAATTGATTAATGTTGGAGCCCCATTGGAAACAATGCTCGCCTCCAAAACTGATTAGATACGGATTGTAACAATAGGCCGCAAAAATCGTGTTTGGAACTTGAATCGACAAAGAAGTAGTCCCAACTATGACGTCGCTCGTTGTCAGTTGATCCGCGTACGTAAAACCGCCGCTAAAGAGTTCAACTTGATTGTGAGCCGCCGTCAACCAATCGCTATATTCCGAAACGGTAAGACCGACCGTTTCTCCCAACTCGGCGAGAGTGCATCCGGCGTTGGCGAACGCGTAGGCTTTATCGTAATCGCTATTGCGCGAGACGTACCAATGCGAGATATCGATCGTTACGGTCGCCTGGTCCAAATAGTAGACAATGCCGCCGGACAAATCGAGCATTCGCGAATCGTATACTCCGATCGAAATTTGGAAACGATAATAGTCGTTCGTCATATTGAGACTCGGCAACGATTCGTAATAATCTTCCACGTCTCGTTTTAGAGTAATTACGCCCGTAGTGGCGTTAATATTAAAGTAGTCGCGGTCGTTAGACAGAATCGCGTACCTGAAATTAGCGTTGTTTACTTCAAGACTTACGGCTTCGCGTTGAGTTATCGCATGACCCGTCGTCCAATTCTTCTTGACGTAGGCAAGATAGGAATCGGCGGGCCCCGGAACGTTTTCAAAACAATCCGGATCCGAAATGAAATCTGTTTGGGCGACGATTGTGAAGTTGAACGTTGTGTAATCGAGAGTGGAAATACCGGACGCCATACTGAGCGAGATGCTAAAAGTTTCGTCGTTTTCTAAAATTGAATCGAAAAGGACGTAGAGATTGACGGAATTGTCCCCTGCGGGATTGATGACAACGTCTCCGCTCAAACTATTGGCGCCAAAATCGTTCATATTGGCGGTTCCGCAAATTATGTCGTAATGAACGACGTCGCCGTAGGAACCGTCCTCAAGCTCAATGCGAACGCTACTCCCCTCTTTGACCATATACCTACCGCCAACTACTACGTTTCTTCCAACGCCGCCGGAAGCGAAAACGTTAGTATGAATCGTATGATCGCCGGAAGAAATCCCCCCGGAGCCTTCGCCAGACCGATAACCGCCATTGTCGGCGTTGTCGCTCGAATCTCCGCCGTCCGTATCCGCGTCGGCAAGATTCAAAACGGCAATCGCCGCGTCGGGCGCTTCGTCGCGCGCCAATTTCGCGACCGACGCGTTGTCGTCAACGCTTCCCAACGACTTCCAAACGGCGTCGACTTCCGCTAACGCGGCGGAGTCAAGCGCATTGTCGGCGCTCTCGTCGCTCGCGAGCGAAACGACGACAATGTCGTCGCGCGACGCCGATAAATCGCGAGTTTCGGCGACCGCGCAGAATTCGTTTGAGGACGAGCAAGGAGGACTCGGACGGAAACCGTCGGCAGAAAGAAGTTGCCGATCCTCCAGTGGTTCGAACCTCAAAGCGCGACCTTCTCGGCGCGAGTTGCGACAATTGTCATTTCGATTACGATCGCCAAAAAACATAAAACGCATTGTTCATCTCCGCAAAAGGACTCGAAAAGCGGGCTCCGCTCCGCGCATCGAAGCCGACCGATAACCGCCGTTTCCTTCGGCGCGAAGCCGGACGGCTCCTAAAAAAGGGTTCCAAAATCGTCGCCGAATTATTAGACCCAGCGACGCTAGTCTCACATTTTAGCGTCCGAGAATTTTATTGCAAGCCGCAATCTTATATTTTTTCAAAAAAACAGAAGATTTATTTCAGTCTCATATTAGACTTCTATTCGTTTCCGTTTTCCTATACGGAGTTAGATTTTTTTGAGTCTTGCGTTAGTTTTTTCGATAAAACATAGATCAGTCTCTCGCGGGGAGTCGGACTTCGGCGGACAAGTCGTGGGGCAAGGAGAAAACGTTGGAATAAATGTTGACCGGTTCCCAAGCGTTGAAAACCGGTTCGTGGATTGAGACTCAAAGAGCGCAAACGAGCCTCCCATCCTCATACGAAATCGTCCCTAGGCGACAAGCCCGTCGCGCAAAACGTCTCGACCTCCCAACCGCGCCTCGATAGCCCGAGCAAAAGCTCCCGCGTCGAGATCGACGCGCCGTTCGATTGGTCTAAGTACAAGCGCCAAGCGGCGAATAATATGCGGGGCATTGAGTTCCGTTAGGGCAAATTATAAAGTTTGCGCGCAAAGGTCATTATGTTAGCGTACCGTTCTTTTTCAATCGAACTTTGGTTTGGATCGTCCATAAGTTTACTATATTCTTTCTCCATAAAGCTCTTGATTTCTTCCAGAGCCTCGCGATCGCTTTCTTCAAGACGTTCGCTTGTCTCCGTATTTCCCGCCAAATAGCGTAATTTAGGATTTGCGATTTGCGCGAGTTGGTCGCGCAACTGATATAAAGGCCAATCGCTTGGAAAATTGACGGGATCTCGACCTTGTTGAACGGCAACGGTCTCCCTGTCCGAGCAATACGTTTTCAAAACTTTGTCTATGGGGTAATGCGCATAACGTTGGGCAATTATTTCACAAATATGTCTAAACGCCCATTCCGTATTCCCCTCTTGATATAATCTTCTAACGTAAAACCAATCGGACAATTCCGAACGTTGCGAATAAAGAAAAGAGTAAACGCGAAAAGCCTCGTTGAAGTCTCCCTTGAGTTCTAACGCTACGGCGAGCAGATGAACCGAATCCCTAAATTTGGCGCCCGAACGCGTTTCCTTATCTTCCCAAAGCTCGTCGAGATTACTCAATCGTTCCTTTGCTTTTTCAATCGCCCGGTCGTACTCGCCAACGCTAACGAGCTCCCTTAACGATCCAACAAATTCATCTTCTAACGAAAGGATCGGATCTAAGTCGTATATGTTTCCGCCGTCAATTGACGTTCCCATATGGCGCCCGATCGCGTTGAGTTTAGAGGAGTCCTTGGAAAAAACGATTTCTTCCTCTTGATCAATCGCGACGTTCTCAGATTTTGACTTGTTTGCCCCGCGCCCCAAAGCGTCTCCGAAGAAAAGCCCAATCGCTAAACAGGCGCCGCAAACGAGCCCCGCGCATAATAAACGAAGTCGTCCGGTCAGTTTCATTTTGTCCTCTCGATTTGTTCCTCAACATTGCGCCTCTATTAAAGCGCGCTCTTCGAAACGACGCTAATCGCGTCGCGCTCTAACTCACGGTAAATTGACCAGTTTGCGAAGAAAAACCGTCGCTTTCTCGACTCGCTCCTTCTCCTCCGCGGAGCGCCGAGGATCCGCGGCGCGCTTCTCGTATTCGGTCTCCACAAACGTTTTAAACGCTTCTCGCGCCTCGCGATTCGCCTTGATTAAGGTTTTTTTATCAATATGCCGCAATCGGATATCTCGATAATGCAACCGGGGATCGACTATCTGCAAACATTGATCCAACAGGCAATAAACGTCTCGATTACGACCGGTCCAAGCGGTTTCGAACATCGCGCGGTCGGAAGTCTTAGGATCGGCGCGCAAAGCCGCGAACGACTCCCAAACGGCGTCGACGGGATATTGAAGATAACGATCCGCGATCAATTCGATCAATCGGTCGAACGCCGCGTCGTATTCTTTGCGAGAGTAGAACATGCGAACGTAAGCAAACGACAGTCGATCCGAACCTTCCGGATAAAGCAGTTTGTAAATCGGAAGCGCTTTGTCCCAATCCTCTTCGAACTCGCAAGCCAAAGCGACGCAACGAACGCGAACGTTAACGCCGTTCCGATCTATGCTCGGATCGACGAAATTCGCGAAGCGCTTAAGCTCGTCTCGCGCCATATCGACGACCGCGCCGTAATTCCCAGCTTGAAATTGTCCGTTTAGATATTTGCCGTCCTGAGCGTAAAGGTCGATATAATCTATATCGAACTCTTTCCCAAAATCGAGCGGGAGACTCCCGCTTTTCTCCGGAACGTCTTCGTATTTAAAGGAATCGATCTTTTGAGGTTCGCGCTCGCGCGGGGCGATCGTCTCCAAAGATAACTCCGGCGCTTTCGTTTGGGACGAGGGCGATTGGTCTCGCGAGCGAGCGACGCCGAGAGCCCATTCGAGCGAATAACCGACCCCAAAACACGCGGCGCATAAGAGCGTCGATAGAGTTAAGCGCTTTGCCCAGTTCATATTATTCTCCGGAACTTTTTTCAATTCGAGAAGCCGCTTATTCGTTGACGCGAGTTACGGGACATTGCTCAACTTGCGCAAAAAAACTATCGAGCGCTCGTAAAGCGCTTTGTCGTTTTCCGATAAACTAGGATCGGACATATAGAGCTCGTATTCGCTTTCAACAAAGTCTTTAAAACGCTCCCTCGCGGCAATATTGCGCTCTATCGCGCGTTCGACGCTCGAACCCTCTTCCGATCTCGCCGGGTAGTGAAATTTCGGATCGACAAGCCGTAAACATTGGTCCAAAAACCGATAAACGTCGCGATATCGCGCCTCGCGCAAGATCGGTTCCATGGGATTCCCGTCAACGGATTCGGCGCTAAACTTGACGTAGTCTTTGATAAGCTCGTCGACCGGAAAATCCCCCGCGCGACGCGCCGCCGTCTCGCATATGGCGTCAAATCTAGCGGAGGCGATCCCGATGGCTCCTCCCGTTCTACAGACGGCGAAAGTCCGAAGGTCCGAGTCTTGGGAATAGACGCTTTCGTAGACGGAAAGCGCTTTCTCGCGATCCCCTTTAAGTTCGGCGGCGGTCGCTAAAAGCAGGAGTCGCTTCCGATAAACGTTTCGACGAATTTCCTCCTCCGAAAAGAAATCGGTTTGAGCCAAGACGTTTTCAATTCGTTCGATAACTTCGTCGTAGCGCTCCTCGCAAATCAGTTCCTTCAAACTTCGAATCTCTTCGTCCGAGTCGTCGACCGGGTCGAAATCGAACTCGGTTCCGTAGTCCATCGCGAGAGTTCCCTTGTCCCTTGGGACGTCTTGGTATCGGAACGAGGCGCTCTCTGGATCGTTCGGTATCTCAACGAACCCGAGCGAATCAAGCCGCGCCTCGGCGCTCGCTCTTCTCTGTTCACTGCGTTTAGCGGCTAGGCTTTTCTTGTCGAGCGCGCCTTTGAACCAAAACCCGAGCGCTACGCTCGCGACGCTCAAAAGCGCCGTTATCGCGACGTAAAGTCGTCCTTTCATCTCCGTTTCCTATCTCAACTCGTCTCGCTTCGGACAAATTACTCCATTAGGCGACATAGGCGTTTTCGCAAATTCCAGTCGTTTCCCCGTCGCGCGAAACGTCTCGACCTCCCAACCGCGCCTCGATAGCCCGAGCAAAAGCTCCAGCGGCGAGATCGACGCGTCGTTCGATTGGTCTAGGCGCGAGCGCCAAGCGGCGAACAATACGCTAGGCATTGGGTTCCGTTAGGGCAAATTGACCACCTTGCGCAGAAAAAAGAACGCTTCG
This sequence comes from Thermoguttaceae bacterium, assembly GCA_017441605.1. GTDB lineage: Bacteria > Planctomycetota > Planctomycetia > Pirellulales > Thermoguttaceae > RUG369. The sequence goes on from JAFRXD010000067.1 coordinate 52,210, forward strand.
TTAGTTTGCCTTTGCTCCCCAAGATTCGGAGCCTGTTCCCTCCCTCCAAACTTAAATTTCCAGTACTCCGTCTCGATAAACTCTTTAAACGCCGCCCTAGCCTCGCGATTTGGTTCGACAAAACGCGTCTCGCTCGTTTGTTCGTCCCATTCGTTAAAGTGAAATTTGGGATTCGTTACCTGCAAACATTGATCTAACAATCGATAAACGCGAAGATAGCGCGGATTCTCCTTAATATCGTCCAACGCCCGTTCCTTAGTTCGGGGGTCGTTATAGCGCTGAACAAACTCTTTGATAATACCTTCGGCGGGGTAATCAAGATACTGCTCGACAACGTCGACGAGTTGATCGAAAGCCGCGGTCCAATCTCCCGACGCGTAGGTCTTTCTAATCCGAACCCATGATAGAAGTTCGCGATCGTCGGGGTAAAGTAGCGAATAAACCCGAAGCGCTTTCTCCCAATCTCCTTTAAGTTCTAACGCGGCGGCGAGAAGTCGCAATCGAAGTCTGCAAATTCCGGCGTTTCCGTCGTCTTGAAAGAGGTCGTTCCAAGCGCCCAACTCCCCTTGAACCTCTTCGATCGCCTCGTCGTATCGTCCCTCGCAAACGAGAGCCTTTGCGCGAAGAACGGATTCGTCCGAACTCAATATGGGATCGCTATCAAATCGCGCGGCGTAATCGAACGTCAGCGTTCCTATTTCCGCGGGCGCCGAATCGTACGTAAACGTATCGCTCCAGAGTTTGCCGAAGTCGTGAACGTCGGGAGCGCTCGGCGCGGAACCCGTCGACGGGAAATATGTTATCGGCGCCGGTCGACGGTCGCCTTCTCGTATCGCGTCGGTCGTCCCCTTGAACAAGTACCCGATCCCTAGGCATACGGCGCAAACGAGCCCCGCGCATAATAAACGAAGTCGTCCGGTCAGTTTCATTTTGTCCTCTCGATTTGATCCTCAACATTGCGTCTCTATTAAAGCGCGCTCTTCGAAACGACGCTAATCGCGTCGCGCTCTATCTCACGGCAAATTGACCAGTTTGCGAAGAAAAACCGTCACTTTCTCGACTCGCCCCTTCTCTTCCTCGGAGCGCCGAGGATCCGCTATATACTTCGCGGATTCGGTCTCAAGAAACGTTTTAAACGCTTCTCGCGCCTCGCGATTCGATTTCGCAAAGCGCGATTCGAATTTTCCCTTGTATCCCTCGTTGTAATGAAACTTGGGACTCGTTATTTGCAACAGTTGATCCAGCAGGCAATAAAGACGACGGTATTGAGAATTGCCCAAAATCATTAAAATCGCCCTGTCGCCGACGACTGGATCGGCGCGCAATTGGAGATAATCTCCAATGATTTCGTCGACGGTTCCGTCGAGAAGAAGTCCTTCGATCGCGTCGACCGTTCGCTCGAACGCGAGCTCGGCGCGCCCTTCGGAATAGAGTTTTCTAACGTAAACCCAAGACATAAGTTCGCGATCGCAGGGATAAAGAAACGAATAAACCCGAATCGCCCTTTCCCAATCTCCCTTGAGCTCTAGAGCGACCGCGAGAAGATGAATTCGATACCTCGCGCTTTGCGGAGGCACAATCCCCTTTTGATTCAAAAAATCGAGCGTTTTAAGATCGTCTTGAATCTCTTCGATCAATTCGTCGTATTGTCCGTCGACAATCTTCATTTTCAGACGAAAAATATCTCGCTCCCATATGTAAATCGGGTCAAAATCTAATTCTTGAGCGTATTCCACCGCGCGCGTCGACGCGTTGAGGGACGCGTCCTCGTACCTAAACGACTCGATCGAAACTTTCGCGTCGGTCGAAAGTTCAACCCCGGAGCCGTCGCGCGCCTCGGCGTTGGAGTTCGTCGCGTCGAGCGCCGCCTTGGTTTCCTTCTCCGCGTTGTCGAAAAGCGGTTTATCGACGACTCCTTTCGCGAAATAGCCCAATCCCGCGCATAGCGCGAAAAGGAGCGTTGTTCGCGTCAAACGGAAGCGCTTGGTCGGTTTCACAATGTCCTCGAGCTTAAATAAATCGCGTTTTTATATTTGTTTCCAACTTTGGCGAGCAGAGTCGCCTCAAAAAGATTTCGGGGAATCGTTAGGGAAGCTCCAGGAGTTTGCGAAGAAACGCCATCGTCTTCTCGACTTGTTCCCTCTCCCTATCCGATTTGCGAGGGTCCGCCATAAATCTCTCGTATCCCGTCTCGACAAACGTTCTAAATTCTTCCCTAGCCTCGCGATTCGGTTTAACGAACCGAGTTTTGCTCGTCTTCTCGCGCGCTTCGTCGAAGTGATACTTGGGATTCGTTATTTGCAATAGTTGATCTAGCAGGAAATAAAGACGTCGATATCGTTCGTTTGTCCAAATGGCTTCCCGAGCGCCTTCGTTAGCGTTGGGATCGTTGTATTGTTCGACGAATTCTTCAATGGCCTCGTCGACGGGCAAGTTCAGGTACGGACTAAGAAAGCCTCTCAATTGCACAAACGCCCAGTCGATGTTCGCGCGAAGCCCGCTAAGGTAAAACCGAGACGCTTCGCGGTCGGAAGGATAGAGAAGCAAATAAACGCGATGCGCTTTTTCCCAACTAACTTTGAGCTCCAACGCGATCGCCAGAAGATGAACCCGATCCCTAAAGTTCCGAGGAGGCTCTTCGTTTCGCGCGAAAAAATCGACGCTTTCGACCTCGCCCCGAAGCTCCTCGAAAACCTCCTCGCAACGTCCTTCGCAAATTAGCCTTTTTAAACGACGAACGTCGGGGTCGGCGTCGGATATGGGATCGAGATCAAACCATTCGGAGTAATCCAACGCGAGCGTTCCCTTGTCTTTCGGAATCGAATCGTATTTGAACGATTTGGCCGAAAGTTTCGGCTTGAATAGACGTCCAAACGACCAACCGTCGCGAGCGCCCGGTCCGGAATCGCCAACTTCTTCCCTAGCAAGGCGCGCTTGATCGACGGCGCCTTTCGTCGCGTAGCCAAACCCCGCGAACAGAGCGCAGAGGATAATCGTTCGTATTACGCGGTATCGTCCGGTCATTTTTCTCCGTTCCTTTGCGCGACCGCCATTTGGAGGCGCGCCAACGATCGCGCCGTCTCCGGCGCTCCTCTCAACGCGTCGCGGGGACGCGTCCGAAGGAAATCCAAACCGCCGACGAATCGCCGGATCCGCCGACTCCGGCGCGTAGTATAGCGCTCGGGAACTGAAATTGCAATGGAATCGAGAAAAATATTTGCGAAAAACGAATTTGAAGGGAGTCTCCGCGCTTGGTTCGCGTTTTCTAGATCGTTCGCCGTCAAGAGCCTAACGAGAAAAAAACGGCGCGAGAGAGCGCCGCGTCGAAGAAAGAGCCCGACCCCGGCGCGCTCGCGGCGCGCCGAAGTCGGATTTGAGCCGTGGCTTAGACGGACTCGGAGGGGTCGAACTTGAAGCGGAACTCCTCGCCGTCGTAGTCGACGACGATCTTGCGCTTTTCCGGCTCGGAGAACTCGTCGGTTCGGGTCGGTCGCCGGAGCAACTCGAGGGCGAGCGGGTTCTGCAACTCGCGCTGCACCACTCGTTTGAGGGGTCGCGCGCCGAAGTCGGGCTGGTAGCCCAGATCGGCGATCCCGTCGAGCGCGTCCTCGGTCGGAACCAGTTCGATCCCCTGCTTCTCCAATAGTTTTTGCAACTTTTCGATCTGCAGGTCGACGATCTTGCGAATCTGCGACCGATCGAGCGGATGGAAGACGATCGTCTCGTCGATACGATTGAGAAATTCCGGAAGGAACTGCCCCTTAAGTATCGAGTCGACCGCCTTTTCGATCTCCTTTTTCGACCCGCCCTCGGCGGCGATTCTCCGAATCTCTTGGCTCCCGAGGTTCGACGTCATGACGATAATCGTATTGGTAAAGTCGACGGTGTGCCCTTGATTGTCGGAAAGTCGCCCGTCGTCGAGGACTTGCAGCAGGATATTGAAGACGTCGCGATGCGCCTTCTCGATCTCGTCGAACAATACGACGGAGTACGGCTTGCGCCTGACCGCCTCGGTCAAGACGCCCCCCTCCTCGTAGCCGACGTATCCCGGAGGGGCGCCGATCAGCCGCGACACGGTGTGCTTTTCCATAAACTCGCTCATGTCGATCCGGACGATCGCCGACTCGTCGTCGAAGAGCGCCTCCGCCAAGGCTTTGCACAGCTCCGTCTTCCCGACCCCGGTCGGTCCCAGGAAGAGGAACGACCCGATCGGGCGCCGGGGATCTTGCAGCCCGCAGCGATTCCGGCGCACCGCGTTCGCGACCGCGTCGACCGCCTCGTTTTGCCCGACGACTCGCGCGTGGAGCCGGTCTTCGAGAACGAGCAGTTTCGCGCGCTCCGTCTCCATCATTCGGGAGACAGGGACGCCGGTCCACTGGGAGACCACGTCGGCGATTTCGTCGGGTCCGACGACCTGCCGCAACAGCTTCTTCGGGCGCGGCTTACCCGACCCGGCGCCGTTCGATTCGGCGGCGCGCTCCTCGTCCTCGGCGCGACCGAGACTTTGCTGGAGATTCTGAATCTCCTGGTGCAAATCGGCGAGTTTCTGGAAATCGGCGTTTTCGACGCGGCGCCCGGTCTGGAACGCGCGCTTAATCTCGGCGTCGAGGTTTTTGTACTCGCGCTCCTTTTCCGCGATCTTTTGGCGGGTCTGGTGCACGTCCCCGACGCCGCTTTTCTCTTTTTCCCAGCGCAGATTAAGCTCGGCGAGCTCCTCGTTCTTCGCGGCGAGCTCTTTGCGGATCTCCTCGAGCCGCGCGACCGCGCTCGGCTCCGTCTCGTCGACCAGCTGGCTCTCCGCGATCTTGAGCTGGACGATTCGCCGCCGAACGTCGTCGATTTCGGTCGGCACGCTTTGCAACTCCATCGCGAGTCGGCTCATCGCCTCGTCGACCAAGTCGATCGCCTTGTCGGGCAGGAATCGGTCGGAAATGTACCGATTCGAAAGCTCGACCGCCGCGACGAGCGCCGAGTCGGTGATCTTAACCCCTTTGTGGTGCCGCTCGTAACGACTCTTCAGCCCTCGCAAAATCGCGAGCGAGTCCTCAACCGTCGGCTCCCCTACCATAATCGGCTGGAATCGTCGCTCCAGCGCGGCGTCTTTTTCGACGTACTTGCGGTACTCGTCGAGCGTGGTCGCGCCGATGCATTTGACGTCCCCTCGCGCCAGGGCGGGCTTGAGCAGGTTCGCCGCGTCCGCGCCCCCTTGGTTGTTCCCCGCGCCGACGACCGTGTGCAGCTCGTCGACGAACAGGATCACGTTCCCGAGGGAGTCTTCGACTTCCTTAAGAACCGCCTTGAGCCGCTCTTCGAACTCGCCTCGGAATTTCGCGCCCGCGATCAGCGCGCCCATGTCGAGCGCGACGATCTCTTTGTTCTTCAGCGTCTCGGGGACGTCCCCCTCGACGATTCGGAGCGCGAGCCCCTCGACGATCGCGGTCTTTCCGACGCCCGGCTCTCCGATGAGGACGGGGTGGTTTTTGGTTCTTCGGGAAAGGACTTGGATCGCGCGCCTAATTTCGGCGTCTCGCCCGATCACGGGGTCGAGCTTTCCTTTTCGGGCGCGATCGACCAAATTGATCCCGTATTTTTCGAGGGCTTGCAATTTTCCTTCCGGGTCGGGGTCGGACACGCGATGGTTCCCCCGAATTTTACTCGCGCCCTCGAGGATTTTCGTTCGATCGATGGCGAACAGGTCGAGAAGTCGCTTCGCGGCGCAGTCGACCTCGGTCAGCGCGAGCAGGAAATGCTCGGTCGAAATATACTCGTCCCCGAGGGTCGTCGCCTCTTCGGCCGACTTCATAAAGATTTTCTGGAGTTCGGCGGCGATCGACGGATTCGTCCCCTGAACGCGCGGAAGTCGACCGATTTCCGAGTCGACCGCCTGTTTCAGACGGGTTTCGTCGGCGCCGAACGATTTCAATATCGGCGAGACGTTCCCGTCTCGCTCTTCGAGCAGGGCGCTCAGCAAGTGGAGGGAGCCGAGCTCGGGATTCGCGTTGGCGACCGCGAGGCGTTGCGCCCCCGCGAGCGCTTCTTGCGATTTTGTCGTGAGTTTATCCTGAGAGAAATTCATAGGTTGCCTCCTTACGCCGCTCGCGTTTCGGAGCGGCCGAGAACGAAACATGCAAAGGGAGCGCCAATCAAATTTCTTTTTCAAAAAAATTCCCGAAAGAAAGCTCTCGCGGAAGGAGCGAATCGCGGCGGTTGACGCATTATATTGGACGGGTATAATAGCGGGACGCGGGGTCGGACGCGACGTCGCCATTGGACTAGGAACATAGGGTACAATCCGTGCAACAGATAAAAGAACAACTCGTCGAAGCGCTCAAATCGGCGACGACCGCCGAGCAAGTGGAGCGGATCCGCGTCGATTTCCTCGGGCGCAAGGGCTCGATTACGCTACTGGCGAAGAACGTCGATTTCAGTAAGTTGACCGCCGAGGAGAAAAAGGGGTTCGGGCAAAAGCTGAACGAGTTGAAAGGGTTCGCGACCGACGCGATCGCCGCGGCGTCCGCCGCCCTCGCCTCGACCGCGACCCGCAAAAAGTCGAACGACTTGGACTTGACCGCCCCGGGAAAAGGGCGAAGGCTCGGCGCGCTCCATCCGATCACTTTGGCGCAAATGGAGTTGGAGGACGTCTTCCAAGGGATGGGCTTCACGGTCGTCTACGGTCCCGAGGTCGAGTCGGAGTACTTCTGCTTCGAGGCGGTCAATATTCCCCACGACCACCCCGCGCGCGATATGCAAGACACCTTCTGGCTCAAAAACCAGCTCGTCATGCGCACCCACACCTCCGCGCAGCAAGTCCGCGCGCTCAAGCGCTTCGGCGCCCCGTTCCGAGGGGTCTTCCCGGGGAGGTGTTTCCGATTCGAGTCGATCGACCCGAGCCACGAGAACACGTTCTACCAGTGCGAGGGGCTCTACGTCGACAAAGGCGTATCGGTCGCGAATCTCATCGCGGTTATGCGAACGATCCTGAGCCAGACGTTCAAGCGCGACGTGAAAGTCCGGCTCCGGCCGGGGTATTTCCCGTTCGTCGAGCCGGGGTTCGAGCTCGATTTGAACTGCCTCATCTGCGGGGGGAAAGGTTGCGCGACCTGCAAAAACTCCGGCTGGATCGAGCTGATTCCGTGCGGGCTGGTCCATCCGGAAGTGCTCCGCCAGGGGGGGATCGACCCGAAAGAGTACAGCGGATTCGCGTTCGGCGTCGGGCTCACGCGCCTGGCCATGATGAAGTACGGGATTCGCGACATTCGCTACCTCAACTGCGGCGATCTGCGCGTCAACGAGCAGTTCTCGACGATTATGTGAGTTCGGAGAGCGCCCCGTGCTGGAAGTCGAAATGAAATTCCGCGTTCGAGACGCCGAGGCTTACGAGCGCCTGCTCGCCGAAAAGCTCCGCGTCTCGCTCGGAAAAGCCGAGCGCGAGGAGGACGTCTTCTTCACCAACGAGGCGCTAGGGTTCCCGAACGAGGGAAAGTCCCTCAGAATCAGGCGCCGAGGCGACTATCTCGCCGCGACCTTCAAGGGACCGCGTCTCGACAAAACCACCAAAACCCGCGAGGAAATCGAGCTGCCCCTCGGGACGAGCGGCGCGAGCGCCCAAGAGTCGCGCGACGCGTGGATCAAGTTCTACGAGCGACTCGGTTTCAAAGTCTACGGGGAGGTCGTCAAAACGAGGCGCCGGGGCGCGGCGACGTTCCAAGACCGCGAATTCGAGCTGACGCTCGACCGAGTCGAGGGAATCGGAGACTTCGCGGAGCTGGAGCTCCAAGCCCCTCGGGAGGAGTTCGACGCGGCGCGAAGCGCCCTGCTCGCCTTGGCGACCGCGCTCGATTTGACCGAGCCGGAGCCGCGAACCTACTTGGGCATGATTTTTGAGAAAGACCCGCTGGTCGCCGAAAACGACGCGCGATAATTGGCAAATCTAGCGCAAACGACAGATTTTTTCAAAAAAAATGAAAAAAGTTCGATTTTGACTAGTTTGATGGTGGACGACTCGAGCGGGTGAGATTATCATTTCTATAAGCGGGGTCTCGCGTCCGTCGGGCGCGGATCCTCCGGTTCGGGCTCGTTCGGGGCTCGAGTCGGTTAACCGACGAACACAAAAGCGTTTGGAAGGAATATCCGTCGCAACTTTGCGCTTACGCGGAGGAAACAGATGAAATCGGGCATGTTCCATTTATTTATGTCGCTGGCCGTCGTTCTCTCGACGGCGGGCGTTGTCGGAGCCGCGGAAAAGGCGACGGAGACTTCTAAGGTCGACGAATCGAAGGCGGTCGAGCTGTTCGACGCGATGGACAAGGGTCTCGTCGAGGTCAAGTTGATTCCGAAAAACTCGCTCCAAAGTAGCTTGTCGGTTACCAACAAGACCGACAAGGAAATCGTCGTCGATATGCCCTCGGCGTTCGCCGGGGTTCCGGTCGTGGCGCAGCCCGGTATGATGGGCGGGCGCGGACGCGGCGGTATGATGGGCGGCATGGGCGGTATGGGCGGTCCGATGGGCGGCTTCGGCGGCGGTATGTTCGGCGAAGACGGCATGGGCGGCGGTCGACGCGGCGGCATGGGCGGTATGGGCGGCGGCGGTCGCGGCGGCATGGGCGGCGGCAACCAGTCGATCGGCGGCGGCATGGGCGGCGGTCGTATGGGCGGTATGGGCGGCATGGGTCGCGGCGGTCGCGGCGGCGGCGGGATGTTCTCGATCGCTCCCAATAAGACCTTCAAGCAACACGTCCGCACCGTCTGCTTGGAGCACGGCAAAACCGAGCCCAACTCCCGCGTGAAGTACACGATCGTCCCGATCGACAACTACACCGACAACAAGACGACGCAAGTCCTTTGCGAGATGCTCGGCGACGAGGAGCTCGATCAGAACGCGGTGCAAGTCGCCGTTTGGTCCGCGGAAAACGGGCTGACGATGGACGAGCTCGCCGCCAAGACGAAGTTGCAATCGCGCAATAGCCTCCCCGAGAGCTACTTCAAAGCCTCCGAGTTGCAACTTGGCGCTCAGCTCCTCGAAAAAGCGGACGCTCGCGCCGTCGAGCTCGAGGAAGTCGAGAAAGCCCAAGAGGATCTCGAAAAGTACGCGCCCGAAGAGTTCGACAACACCATCGAAGAGCTCACCGATCAAGTTCGCTCCAACTGATTTCGTCGAATAAAGAGCGTTAATTCAAAACGAAAACGCGACCTTTCCATCGAGAAGGGTCGCGTTTTTTGATCGGCGCTTCGGATCGGCGCGGGCGGGCTCAGTACGGGCAAGCGATCAGCGCGAGCCTGGCGCCGAGCCGGTCGTAATGGGAATCGGGATCGAATCCGTAGCGCTCGGAAGCGCGGCACCCGGACGCCGGGCTGCCCCAGCCGCCCCCTTTCGCGCCGAACGAGTTCCGCGCCCGAATCGGCGCCTTCGACTTTTTGGCGCGCTCGATCGACAATTTCTCGCATTTTCCCAAAACGAACGGGTCGCGCTCCCCGGTTTCCGCCCCTTCCAGATACCATTCGACGAAGTCGAACTCTCGCTCGAGCTTATCTTCGAGCCCCGGAAACGGCTCGTCGTCTTCAAATTCGATAAAGTCGTCGATCAAAACGACCGTCGAGGACAAATCGACCGACTTGTCGCACCATTCCCAGACGTTCCCCAGCATATCGTAAAGCCCCAGCGCGTTCGGGCGCTTTTGACCGACCTCCCGCGTCGAGCCCCCGCTATTGCTCTCGTACCACGCGATCTCGTCGAGCTCCCCGTAGCGCTCGTCGCGTCCCCCGGCGCGACACGCGAGCTCCCATTGCGATTCGGTCGGAAGCGCGAACTTCCAGCCCTCGGGCGCGAAACCGCGACCGTTGAGCTTCCCGATAAAGTTTTGGCAATCGCGCCAGGAAATCCGCTCGACCGGGCGGTCGTCCCCTTTGAATTTGCTCGGATTGTCCCCCATAATCGGGGCCCACATCGCCTGCGCGATCGGGGTCGTCAGCAACCAGAATCCGGTCTCTTCGGAGCCGTCGCCGGGGATCCAAGAAAATTCGAACCGCGCCCAGTCGGCGCGTTCGAGTCGTTTCGTCGTTCCGGCGGCTCTCGTCTCGTCGAGAGCCCAATCGTTGTCGCGCGCAATAATCGTCGCCATTGTATCGCCCTTTCCCGGTATCGAGGGAGTCTTCGCGCGCGAACAAAAAGCGCGCCGTTTTCCCTTCGCGGAGCTAAGGAACAACGGCGCGTTTTAGAGCGAAAAAATTTCGAAGATTTTGGAAAAAGTTTGAAAAAAGCGCGCGGAAACACGAGCCGCCGCGCGTTAGGTCCCTTGTTTCTCCGTTCTCGAGGCGTCTTGGACCGACTTGATCTCCCGTTTGACGGCGGATAACCTCGCGAGCCCCCAAAACGGGGAAACGAACGAAAGAACGCAACCGATAATCAGGAGCCCTATGGCGACGAAAAACGCAACGCGCCAAAAAATTATGTCAATCCAGAGCCCGCCACGAGCGTCCAGCCAGTGGCGAAGGGGCTCTTCCACGAACCAAATCCCGGGCGCCCCAGCGCGACGCAAAGCGCGCCAAAGCAAAACCAGCGCAAAAAAGCCCGTTCTCTTTTCAGAAATTCGAGCGCGGGCGAATCGGGCTCCTTTCGGAACAGCTCGTCGTATCGCGCCTGTTGGCGCATGGCGACGAAAAGGGGATCGCGCTCGTCGAACGCGCTCTCGTCGCGAGTCGGTTCTTCCGGGGTATTGTCGAGGTTTTCCTTGAGATCTTCCACTGTTCTCTCCCAGCCTCAAAGGCGTCAAAAGGTTCGCGACTTCGCGCGTCCAACGGAAGAATCGAAAGACCGACGGAGTCGCGACGAATTGAACGGTCAATAGGCGGCTCGAGCCGCTCTAAAACGAAAAAAGCCTCCAACGGAGGCTCGACTAGCTTGCTCAACGGCGCGGAACCGAATTAAGAGCGTCCGATGGGAGTCGAACCCACAACTGGAGCTTGGGAAGCTACCGTGTTACCGCTACACTACGGACGCGAGGAAATTTGGAAGCGAAGGAACCCGCGACCAACTTCGGATTCCATTATAGCGGACGATTTCCGCTTGGCAAGCGGTATTTGCCGATTTCTCCAGTTTTCTGTAAAAAACGCGTCCAAAAAAGGCTCGAACGGCGCGAGCGGACGAGGCGCCCCCGCTTGTCAACGCGGGGAACGGGATATAATAGCGCATTGTTCGACGCGCGGAGCGACGCGGTTCCGGCGGCGAACGGCAACGCGAGCGACCCGAAAAAGGCGATGATCACCCCCAAGAATTTGCCCGCGCCGAGCATTCGGCGCCTCCCGAGCTACCTCCGCCTCCTAGAAGCGGCGAAGGCGAGGGGGGAGCGCGTCGTTTCGTGCACGCGCATCGCGGAGGAGCTTGGCAGGTTGAGCGTGCAGGTTCGCAAAGACCTCGCGGTTACGGGAGTGGCGGGTCGTCCGAAAGTCGGTTACCGGGTCGACGAGCTGATCGAGGCGATTCAGGCGTTTCTCGGCTGGAATCGCAAGACGAACGCGTTTCTGGTCGGGTGCGGGAATCTTGGCTCGGCGATTCTGAACTACGACGGATTCGCGGCGCGCGGGCTCAATATCGTCGGGGTCTTCGACTCGAATCCGACGATCGTGGGCAAGAAGATCAAGGGTCGCAAGGTCTTCGCGTTCGACGATATGCTCGACTGCGCGAAGGCGCTCAAATCGCTCTACGGCGTCGAAATCGAAATGGGCGTGATCACCGTCCCGGCTCGCGCGGCGCAAACCGTCGCCAATTCGCTTATTAAGGTCGGCGTTCGCGCGATCTGGAACTACGCCCCCGCCGTCTTGGAGCTGCCCGAGGGCGTCGTCTGCGAAAACGTCAAATTGTCCGAAAGTTTCGCCGTCTTAACCAACAAAATGCGAAACGTTTACCGCGAGGAAGAAGAGGAGTAGTTTCGCGCTACTGGAGCCGAACGACCAAATCTCCGAGTTTCGCCCCGCAACGCGCCGCGATGAACGGGCATTTCGCTTTAAAGAGAAACGCGATCTTTTTCGGGGTAATTTCTCGCGGCCCGACGCCCAGCGTCTCGTAGTTCGCGAGTCCCTTCGCGAGAACGAGATCGGCGCTCGCGAACAGCTCGTTGAACTCGGGGGAAGTTAGCGAGAAGATCGTGCCCAGCCCGTCCCCGCCGTTCCCGATCGTCGGCGCGACCTCGGTTATCCCCGCTTCCTCGGCGTCCTCGAGCAGCGCGTCGTTGAGAATCGGCTTCCCGCGAACCGCGACCGTTACCTTCTTCCCGTAATCCTCCGACGTCAGCAGCTCGACGAAAAGCCGGTCGTAGACGATCTCCCCCGCGTTGTCCGTTAGGTAGAGGATCGTCGACGCGTCGTCGATCACGCCGCGAAGCTCGCCGAAGTCGCCGGAGACCGGCTGGTCGACCGCCTTGCGAATCGCCTCGTCGACCGCTTTCTGGTCGAGCCGCCCGAGCGCGAGGTCGATCGAGTTCCCCGCGATCGCGAGCCGAACCGCGGTCTCGAATCGGTCGGTCGAGTCGGCGATCCAGCGGCGAACGACGTCGATTCGCTCGAGGGCCAGTCGGTTGTGGCGCCTTTTCTCTTTATAATACGGGTCGGGATCGCCGGTCGTCTCGCGAACGATGCGGTGCAGGATCGTGCCCATCATGGGGGGATCGTAGTCCAAGCCCATTTCGAGCGAGGTTCGCATCGTCTTTTCGAGAATCTCTTTCTGCAGCGACTCGTCCGGAGTCGCGAAGCGCGCGGCTTCCAAGGATTGTCGAAGGATGCACAGCGCGCAGTCGAGCGTTTTCGCCATTGGATCGCCTTTCTAAGGAAATGGGGAACGCGTTTCTCGGCATTGTATCCGAAAACCGAGGTTTGCCAATACCACTCGGGCGCCGAGGGAGGTTTTTGGTCCGCGGCCGGACGGGCGGTCGGCGCCTCTTTGGGAACAAACCGACCGTTTTCAAACCGATTTCCAGTTGTTTCGCGCGACCGATTCGCTTACACTAGACCAACGGAACGCGCTCGTTCGCGCGCGCGTTTTTTGTTTCAAGGTTTTAGAATTAGGAGAGTAAAGAGGTCGAAACGATGACCGCGAGAAGAGGATTTGAAGAGTTCGGAACTTGGCGAGATCGCGTTGGCGAAGGAACCGAGGCGAGGGCTCGGGAGTCCGAGCGGAAAGTTCTTTCGGCGTCGAAGAAGCCGATCGCTCGCGCGCGAGTCGCGGCGAGGACGCTTTTCCGATTGGCTCGCAATTCCGACATAAAGGTCGTTTTGTGCACGATATTGGGAGGGATCGTATTTTTCGCGTCTCCAAGAGGCGGAGATCGGCATCCGGAACGTCACTTCGATCCAAGACCCGTTACCGTCCGCGAGCGAGTCGTCGGAGGATTTTTGGGCGCGTTTGTCGGAGGCGCCCTCGCGGTCGGAAAGAACGTCAAAAAAGAGTAGCGCCCGCGGCGCCCCTTTTCGGAAAACCGATCGTTTTCCAACCGATTTTCGGTTGTCTCGCGCGGCGTTTCGCGTACAATGAAGCAATGGGACGCGCTCGATCCCGGGCGCGTTTTTCGTTTCGGACTACTTTGATTTGGAAATCGAGGAGGTCGGGGCGATGACAAAGAGAAGAAATAAAAGGAACCGCAAGACTTACCCGAATTACTTTGCCGACGCGAACAAGACCCGCGCGCCCAAGCCCCTTTCCCTAGCGAAAGAGGGGCGCGCCCCCGAGGTTCGCGAAACGAAGACCTATGCCGAGAGCTCTAGCGAAGCCGGTTCCGTCGCCAAGAGCGCGATGGTTCTGCTGCTGTGCGGCGTCATGGGATGCGGATACGGATACCTGCTGCCGAGAGGGCGCCACTCGTATCGCTACAACCGATCGCCCGTTACGGGAGCCGAGCGAGTCGTTGGCGGCGTCATTGGGTTTGGACGCGGCATTTACGCCGCCTTAACGGGCGACGACAAAAAGAAGTAGCGACCGTTCGACGATCTCGATCGGACGGCGAGTCGAATTGGAGGCGCCCCTTCGGGGGCGCCGTCGTAATCGAGCAAAGGTCGCGCGACCGTTGAGGAGACCTAAGCGATGACGTCGAAAAAGAAAAGAACGGAGAATCGTCGAATTCAACTCGAAAAAGAGTCCGAAGCTCGCGAAGTCCGCGGAAGCTTGCTCTCTTTTGCGAAGGAAACGCGAAAGGGAGAAAGTCTTTTAAAGCTGGACTCGCTGAAAAGTCGAACTCTCGGATCGTCTAATTGGTTCGTTAAATTGGCGAGTTGGACGCTTTACGGGCTTGGGCTTCTTTTGGTCGTCGTCGCGGGCGCCGCTTTTTTCGCCGCTTGCACCGTAGGTCCGATTTTTCTCGCCGCCTTCCTTTGGAGCGCGCAACACCCCACTCCCGTCGTTTACAACCCCAGTACGGATTACGTTGACTACACCGGTCATTACATCTGGACCGTCGTTGCGCCCGGTTACGCCGTAACGCTGCCCCTTTTGTACATGGGACCGATCCACGCGGGGCGGTTGATCCTTTATAGCTTTAAGGTCGTTTTCTGTCCGAAAAGAAAGGAGTCGTGGAGAAAGCTGGTCGCCGATCTTCGGTTAGCCAAGGAAAAAATGGTCGGATTCTTAACGTTTATGGTTCGCAACTTTGGGAAAAGGGGAAATTACGAAGGAGATATGTACGACTGGCGCTAAGGCGCCCGGCGCAAAGAGAGAAGCGCCCGATTGGACGGCGAACTCTATTAGCGCGAGTTTGTACGATTCTTGATCGATGGGACGCGCCCGACGCCGGACGCGTCGTTCGTTTCGTCAACGTTAGTTCGACGGAGAGGAGGCGGGGCAATGTCCAAGAGAAGAAGAAAGAGTCGCGAGATCCGCTCGGAGTATCTCGACCGAGCGACCGCCGCGCGCGACTATGAAATCAAAAAAACGCTCCGAACCCTTTCGCTAACGGAAGCAAGGAACCAACGTCTAGAGCTCCGGCGCGACGACGCCGCGGCGGACTCCGCTCCGAAACCGCTTCCGGTCGTTCCCGAAGATCTTGCCGCCGCGGCGGAAAAGTTCTATAGCGAGAACCGAAAAGAACCAATTTCCGCCAAGGAGTTTTACAAAATCGACATTTCTCGCGGTTTGGCAAAGGTCATACTGTTCGGATTCCTCGGTTGCGTTTTCGGTATCAATTGCCTCGGTCTTTTTATGCCCTTACACGGAGGTTACATTACGGCGGGTCATCTAGAAATCGCCGGGGCGATTGGATTTGCATTTGGAGTCTTCTACGCCATATCGAACGACAGGTTATGGTAGCGGGGGAACCGAGTCAAAATCGTCGCGCCCCTTCGGGGGCGCCTAAAAAAAGAGCCCCCAACCGGGGACTCGAGTCGTTTGTTCGACGGCGCGTTCGCGCGAGAGGAAAGCGCCCTACGGGCGACCGACGACAAAGATCGATTCGATCGGGTTAAGTTCCAGATCGACGGTCGTTTTGCCGTTTTCGACGGACGCGTTTAGCGGCTTAATCTCTCCGGTAACGGGGTTCCAGGTCTCCAACGTCCCGAACGTTCCGCGCAGGGTCGCGACGAACTTGGCGGGGGAGTTCGAGGAATTGGCGAAGTAATAGACGTCCATGCCGTTCTTGACTTTATGAACGTACTGGAACATGCCGTCCTCGGGGTATTCCCAGCGCGGAACGACGTTGAGAACGGGAATCGTCGTTCCTTCGGCGGGCTCGATTCGGACGTCGAGGTCGGCGAGCAGGTAGTCGCGCGCCGCTTTCAGGTTCTCGGTCGTCGGGCGCGGAACGAACGCCGCGCGCTCCCGATAGATCGAGTCCTCGTAGACGATCGGATCGTTCGCGAGCTTCTGGACGTACTCGCCCGGACGGTTAATGTCCCGACACTTAATAAAGGTCTCGGGTAAAACGATATCTTCCTGCCCCGTGAGAATCGCGTCGCGTTTCGCTTGGGTCAACGGGTCGATTCCAAAAATCCGCTTGATCGTCTCGCGAACCTTTTCGTTATACTCCGGGCCTTCCGCCGCCATCGAGGGCAGCCGGGTCGTCGCGAGCAATTTGCCGCCGGCGTCGTAGTACTCGGCGATCTTTTGCAAGTTCTTCCAAGAGATAACGTCCATTCCGGGAATAACGAAGCAGCGGTACTCTTCCCAGTTCGCGGCGTTGTCGAGTCGGAAAACGGTTTCCCCGTCTTTCTTTACGACTTGCAGTTTCTCGTCGACGATATCGGGATGAACGAAAGTGAAATCGTTCCAAATCCGCGACGTGAACTGACTTCCGACCGCGAGATAGTCGGTTTCGCGAGGAACGTAAATTCCGTAGGGATAGTCCCCTTTCGCGAAGTCGAACTGGAAGTGGAAGAACGACTTCAAGTTGTCGACCGGATAAAGAACGCCGAAGTCGGCGACGTGGCGCCCGCCGCGCAGGAGCAAACTGGAGCGCGAAACGTAATCGCCGTAGCCGGGGAGGAATCCCTCGAGTTTCGGATTGCGCCACGAGATCTCGGGAGGAATGTAGACGGTCGCGGGATCGGTCCATATCCCGTGCGGTAGAAAGACGTTCGCGCCGCGCGCGAAGATCTCCATCGCGCTTCTCATCATCATTTTGGGATCGAAGGTCTTGTCGCGATAGTTTCCATAAATCTCGACGTAGCAGAGCGGGAAGTCGTAGTTAAACGCGGCGGAGGTCGGGAGTTTGAACCCGTCGCGCCCGTGACCGTAGTAGTGAATCGAGTCGAAGAGCACGGCGTCGGAGCCTCGGTGGGTCGCCATCGCGTCGGCGCACATATCGACCGGTTGGATAATGTACGGACCTTGCGGATGCCCGGTCGCCACGACGTCCAGGCCGCGCTCCTCGCGCCACTTCTTGACCATGCCGGGGTAACCGTCGGCGAACAGGCGATTTCGGGTCGTCCAGAGCTTAAAGCGCGCCGAGGGGGTCTCGTCCCCGATCGGATAAAAGAGCGCGGGGTAATCGAGATCGGGATCTTTACCGAAAAGCTCTCGGTACTTGTCGTTAAACTCGAGCGCCCAGTTGCGCGAGTCTTGAGTTTGCGTGTTGGTTATGTCGTCGAAGAAGATCGAGGTAATCGTGGTTCCGAAATGGGGCTTGAATTTCTCGTAGAACACGTCGTAAGTGAGCGAGAAGAAGTTCTTTACCGCGCTCGGGGACATATAGTCGACGATCCCCTTGGGGTCGGAAACGCAGAGGAACAGGAAAATCTTCCATTTTCCCTCGGGGACGTCCCACGCGACGTTCCCCTCCGCGTCGACCTTGTCTCGAATATTGACGCGCTCGTTGGCGGCGAGGTTCATCGCGACCGCCGCCTGAAGAACGCCCTCGGGTTTACCGAACAAGACCTTGTCGCCAAACGGGATCGGTGACTTTTCGGCGAACTTCGCGGGGCCCTCGACGGTCCATTCGACTTTCTCGAGGCGCTTGATCGTGGAATCGGGGAATTGTTCTTTGAGCCGCCAACCGGCGCTGCCGCTCGGGAAGTCGAGATCGTCGTAGAAGATCACCTTCATCCCGAGTTCGTCGGCGAGATCGAGGGCTTTTCCGTATTGCGTTAAGTACTCGTCGGTCAGATATTTCGGAGTCGTTTTCGTGAGAGGAAGAAAAGTGATTCCGCCGAATCCGTTTTCTTTACCGACTTCGAAGATTTCATGAATAATCTCGTCGGAGAGTTCCCCGTTCGTGTGCCAAAGGGGCTGACCTTTGAGGGGAATCTTGGCGTCGGGAAGGATCGAGGGGGCCTCTTGGAACCACGTCCTCATTTGGCTCGCGTCGGCGTCGACGTTGGCGGCGCCCAGCGCGGCGCGCTCGACCGCCTTGCCCGCCTCAGTCTCCGGTTCCGCGGCGCCGACGAACGCTGTCGACAACGCGATCATTGATAAAAGGCAAATGGCTATCTTTCGCATAGTCGTTCCCTTATGGCAAATGGAAGAAGTTTGTGAATTCGGTTATTTGGGATCGCTAATTCCCGACATAAACGATTTAAAGAATCCGATCGCCAATAGAACCCCGCCCGCGATCGCAAGTTTCGGGGTTTCCATTCTCATGCCCGCGATCAGCATAACGATTCCAATAATCCAAAAACAACCGGTATTGGACGAGTCCTCCTTCTTGGCGCCGTCGGCGCCAGCGGACGCGCTCGGACGGACCGGGGGATCGAGGCGCGTTCCGGGACGTTGCGAATTCGCGGAGTCGCTTAGGGTTAGTGGCGGGAGGCGATTCGGGTTCGCGGGGCGTTGCGGTTGGCTCGGGGCTTGGCGAGGGGGATTCGGCTGTCGAGGGGGTTCCTTTTTGGAATCGCGATCGGGGCGATCCAGGCTGATTTTGCTCGGTTTAGGACTCGGGTCTTGAGGCTTCGCCTTCGGCGGCTCGGGGGTGGGCTTGGGCGTCGAACTCGGCTTCGGTTCGGGAGTCGGCTTCGAATTCCGAAGCGCTTCGGGAACGCGCAATCCTCCCGGAAGTTGCGGCGATTCCGATTCCGCGGGCAAATCGAGGAACGACGACAAGTCGTTCGGATCGAGCGCCGGACGCGAGGACGTCGAGGAGCGTTTCGGCGCTTCGGAAAGCGCGGACTCAACGCTCGACTCGGTCGGCAGTTCGAGGAACGACGACAAATCCTCCGGCTTGATCGCGGGGCGCGAGGAGACGGCGCTCGACGACCCGAAAGAATCGATTAACGAAATCTCGGGCGTCTCGGAGAGCGCGAGCTCGGGGCTCGGGGCCAACTCGGGAGTTGGCGCGAACTTAGGAGGTTCCGGCTTCGACGCCGGTTTGGGAGCCGGTTTGGAGGGCTTGGACGCGGGTTTCGGGGGAGTCGGCTTCGGTTGGCTCGATTCCTTGGGGTCGGGTTTCGCCTTTGGCGGCGCGGGTTTAGGAGCGGTTTGCGACGCGGGCTTCGCGCTCGGTTTCGCTCCGATTCCCTTCGCTTCGGCGAATTCCTTCTCGAGCGAAAGCCCCGAGATTAGCCTGCCGACTTCCCCGGCGGGAATCTTGCTTCCAAATTCGCTTTCGAGAATCGTGTCGGGGGTTATTTCCCCTTTTCGCGCCATATCGCGGACGCGCACGGACGTCGCGGGTCCCTTTCGCTCGCCGTTTTGGTAGTAGTAGAGTTTCATTTGCCGTCGGAGTCCAAAGAGGTTCGAGCGCGACGCGAACAAGAACGACTCGCCGCGCGCAACTTTCGGCGAGTCGTCCGATTACACAAAGTTTACTAGGCTTCGGGAGCGTCCTCGAACGCTTTCTTCACGCGCTCTTCGCTCAGTTTCGGCGAAATGGCGCTCACGATCGGCACGACGGCGAACGGAACGACCATCGCGAGGGAGGCGACGACCGGGGAGTACATTTTCGCGGTTCCGGGATTGACGCCGAAGAAGAGATACCAGTAAAGCCCGTTGGAAACGAGGAATCCGGTAATCATGCCCGCGATCGCGCCCGCCTTGGTGGTTCCTTTCCAGAAGAGCCCGTAGACGTAAGGAGCGATGAAACCTCCCGCCACGACGCCCCAAGTCAGGGCGGTCAGCGCGACGATCCAACTCGGCTGGAATAGCGCGATTAGATACGAACCAACGACGAAGAAGGCGCAGCTCAAACGGAAGACGAGCAAATAGGTCTTCTCTTTCGCGTTTTTGGCGACGTATCCCTTGAAGAAGTCGACGCTAAGGGCGGAGGCGGACGCGAGAGTCAGAGAGCAAAGGGTCGACATCGAGGCGGACAGCACGAGGATCAGAACGATCGCGAGGAGCCACGAGGGCATCGACTTAATGAGGACGACGGGGACGAGCTGATTGACGTCCGGAACGCCCTTGTCGTTGAGCAAGCCCTGGATTTGATCGAGAGGTAGAAGGTGGGAGAAGGCGCCGATCGAGTAGGCGGCGACGCCGACGATCATCGCGAACGCAAAACAGACGATCGAGCCCTTGACGATTTGCTTTTCGTCCTTAATGGCGTAGTACTTTTGCACCATTTGCGGCATGCCCCAAGTGGAGGCGGAACTCATAAAGACGACGGACCAGAAGAGCCAACCGGGAACGGGTTTACCGCCCAAGCCTCCCTCGAGAACGGGGGCGGTCGGATTGGCGCTTCGCTCCTTGAAGAGCGCGCTCGCCTTTTCAACGGCGCCGATGTATCCGCCGTTGTCGGCGGCGAAGAATTTCCAGACGAAGAAGACCATCGCGATCGCGCCGACGAACATAATGGCGCCTTGCAGGAAGTCGATTCGCGCGGCGGCTTTGTAACCGCCGACGACGAGGTAGACGCCGGTGATCGCGGTGATGATCGTCAACATCGTTTTGCCGTCGACGTTGATCGTCTCTTTAAAGAGATAGGTCAGACCGGCGAAGACGCCGGCGGAATAGGGGAGTAAGAAGACGAAAATCGCGAGCGCGCCGGCGAATTTCATAAAGTTGGAGCCATAGCGCGCGAGGAAGAACTCGGGCATGGTCGAGGCGCCGAGGCGTCGCGTCATTTTGCGGGTTCGCTTTCCTAAGACGAGCCAAGCGAGAAGCCCGCCCAAGACGGCGTTCCCCACCCCGACCCAAAGCGATTTGAACGAGCATTGCCAGCCGTAAGTCCCGGCGAAACCGATGAACACGACCGCGCTAAAGTACGCCGCGCCGTAGGAAATCGCGAGAATCCAGGGACCGAGCGATCGACCCGCCAAGAAGAAGTCGTCGACGTTCTTGGTCTTCGTCATCCCCCACGCCGCGATAACCAGTAGCGCGAGAAAGAACAGTCCGACAACGATTAAGGAGGACATATGACCGGAGGACGCGGCGGCGGTCGTATCGACCGCGGGTAGCGCGGCGTCGGCAAATAAGGCAAACATTTTCGTCTCGTTTTAAGGGCTAAAGGTTAGGGAAAGGAATCGAGCGAAACGTCGCGCGAGGCGATCCCAAACCGATTACAGGCATAGCGCTTTCGGTTCGGGACGCTCTCGCTTTCTCCGTTCGCTCTATCGTTTCACAATAAACACGGAAACTGGGGTTCCGACAAGTTTCGTTTTAATGAGCTCCGCGTCTTCGAAGGGCAAACCGAAGGTCAACTCGGCTTTGGCGCGACGTTTAAAGTAGGCGGCGTATTTCCGGAGCCCTTCGACGAGGGCGTCGTCGGAAGAGATAACGCAAACCTCGATGGGGGAATACCGCAGATTGCGACGTCGATCGTTCGCGACGTCGGCGAGCTCCATCGCTTGAACGGCGCGCAACTGGTCGGGAAAACGCTCTTTGAATCCATCGTTCTCGGCGAATTTGCGCTCGAAACGCTCGCGACGCATCTTCTGCATTTTATCAAGGTTTGCGCGGGCGGTCCGATAGCGAAGGGAGTCGAAATCGTTCGATTCGTCGAGCGCGCGCTCGAAAAGATCGATATTGGAGGGGATATCGAGATTAACGACCGGGACGTCGAACGCGGAACCGACGGGGGTCGACGGAGCGTCGATTCCCGGTTCCGCCGAAGACCCGCTTTCGCGCGCGAGCTCTCGGGTTTGTTCCAAAAGTTGCTCGCTGGCGAGGGCGAGCCCCTCGAGGGCCTTGATGTATTGCTCTTGGGCGCGAATGTACGTCAGCGCCTCAAAAACGATCCAGAATCCAGGCGCGCACAATAAGATGGCTCCCACCCAATGTCCGTTCTTTGCGCAGAGTAGTCCAAGGGGGGGCAACGCGAGAAACGAAACGATCAAGACGAGCGCGATTCCGAGACCGGTCAGCGCTTTTTTAAACGCGGATCGAATCTTCGATCCCGGCTTGGCGAGCGTCGCGAAAAAAATAGCGGCGGCGATGAACGCGACAACCACTATTTCGAAGACGAGAATGGAGACGCTACCACCGGCAACGAGCGTTAGGAGACCGTCGGCTCGAAGATTGTCAAAAAGACCGTCGCTAACGACGTCCGCGAATAAGTTCATCGTTTTCCCCTAGTTATCGCGAGCCCCCGAGAAACGCGCGCTTCGTCCCGATCTCCCTCCGTCGGGGACGAAG
>JAFRXD010000010.1 GCA_017441605.1 Thermoguttaceae bacterium
GAGGCGGTCGTTCCGGCGGCGGTCGCGCTGGCGGCGGTATGCCCGGCGGCGGAGTTTCCGGTGGCGGTCGAGGCGGCATGATGATGGGAGGCGGCATGGGAGGCGGCTTGGAAGGCGGCTCCACCAATATCGAGGATCCCTCTTGGTCGCAAAAAGTTTACCCCGGTTTGCCTTGCTATAAAGATCGTCGCCGCATCGTCGGTAACGTCGATTGGCCCGATCCGGAAATCTACTCGATGATGACTTGGGACGCTCAATCGAACCCGACTTCGATCGAGGTTTGGTACGCCCAAGAGACCTTGTGGGTTTACGAGGCCCTCATTCGCGTCGTCGCCGAAACCAATAAAGATTATCCCGACAATATCGCCAAAGCGCCAGTCAAGTGCGTCGAACAGATGCTCATCGGGCAAAACGCGGCCCTCGAGTTCACCACCCTATCCCAGACGATCGGCGACTTGACCGGCAAGAGCGCCGTGTCGATGGATCTCTCCGGCGGCGTGAGCGGCGATTTAAGCGCCGGTATGGGCGCGATGGGGACCGGAGCCGACGCCGGCATGTCCATTCTCAGCGGATCCGCCGAGAAGCAAGCCCTCACCAAGCTCCTCATCGGCCGATACGTCGGCGATAAAGACGATAAAAAAGACCAGCCCTTGATGCACGACGACAAACCGCCGTACGCCGAGTTCAATAAGATGCCGGTCTGCCTCAAAGTCGATATCGACCAAACCCGCA
Organism: Thermoguttaceae bacterium; assembly: GCA_017441605.1. Lineage (GTDB taxonomy): Bacteria > Planctomycetota > Planctomycetia > Pirellulales > Thermoguttaceae > RUG369. The sequence continues at coordinate 733 of JAFRXD010000010.1, forward strand.
TTCCCGACCTGCTCGTCGCCTGCGCGAACAGCACGATGCCGATCGACATCCGACACATCCGCGTTTGTCCGGATAATAACGTCCCGTTCGTTATGCCGATCCCGCTCGAAAATATGACCGCCGAAGGCGGCGCCAGTGGAATGATGGGCGGCATGGGCGATATGATGGGCGGCATGATGGGGCTCGGAGGCGGCGTTAGCGGCGGCATGGGCGCGTCCGGAGAAGCCGGCGGTCGAGGCGCCAGAGGCTCCGCCAACGGCATGGGCGGCGATATGATGGGCGGCATGGGCGGAGTTGAAATCGGCCGTTCCGAAATGAGCCAGTCCGAGTACGGTCCCGACACGATTCGCGTCGAGATTTACGGCATTATCAACATCTTCAACGAGCCGAACAAGGCGAACTTCGCGAGCGGCGCGTCCGCCGAGGACGCCAAAGCCGAGGCGGAGAAGATCGTCGCCGAAGCGCAAGGCGCTCCCGCCGAGGGCGAAGAAAACGCCGAGGGAACCGAAGGCGCCCCCGCGACCCCCGCCGATTCGTCCGCCGCGCCGGAACAACCCGCTCAGACTCCCGCTCCGACCGCGCCGGAACAGCCCGCCGCGCCGGAGCAACCCGCCGCGACCGAACAGCCCTCGACGCAAGAGGCGGAACAACCCGCCGCTTCCTGACGTCTCGACGCGCGCGGTTTCGCCCGGCGGGGCCGCGCCGATTAAATCGTTCGGAAATTACGTCGTCGCTAATACTTAGAAAACGATAGGGAACGTTATGCCCAGTTTGTCGAAAGAAGAAAAAGAAGCGAAGAAAGCCGCCGCGGCGGCCGCCAAGGCCGAGAAAAAGGCGAAAGCGAAGTCGAAGGCGAAGCCGAAGAAACGAGACGCCGGCGCGAACGAGTACAATTTCTTCCTTCTCAACGGGGAATATGTGGCGATCGTCGTCGGTATCGCGCTTTGCGGCGCGTTCTTGGGGATGGGCTCCGGGTTGACGAAGTTCACGCTGACCGCCGACCAAATCAATCAGGCTTCGAGCAGAGCCGACGACAATATCAAGAATAGCAAAATCACGCCGAAGCAGTTCGACGAGTCGGTGGTCGTTTTCGATTACGAAGACTACTCGAAGTTGATCAAAAGCGGCGTTAAGGTGAACGCTTACGAGACCCCGGTTCGCTGGGAGTCCTCCCTTTTCCCGGACAAAGTTAAGCGTCCGAACGTCGTTCCGCTTCCGCTCGAGAATCTTAAAGCGGTCGCCAGCATCGGCGCCATTATGTACAACGAGATTTCCGCCTCGGGCAATAATAATCCCGGCGGCGGCATGGGCGGCGCGATGGGCGGCGGTCCCGGCGGCATGATGGGCGGCGGCATGGGCGGCGGAGCCATGGGCGCGATGGGTGGCCAAATGGGCGAGCCGAAGGGCAAAAAGTGGATCACCCTGACCGGCTCGATTCCGATTCGCAAACAGCAAGAGGCGTACAACAACCTCTTCGGGACCGCTCAGTACACCGACGATATTCGCGACCAACCGCGCTACGTCTACTACGAGCTCGAGCGAGGCGTCGTCAATCCCGTCAACGGCAACACTGAATGGAGCCGAATCGACGTCGTTAAGGCGATGAAGAAAGAGAACAAACAATGGGCGGGCGTCGGTTCCGACCAAGTCGGCTATAGCTATATGGCTCCGACGGTTCCGGGCTTCCCCCCGATGGCGATGAATTGTCCTCCGATGATGAACAAGCCGTTCGGCGAGGAGGTTGCGAACCTGCCCAATATTCCGCTCAACTCCACCGATCAAATCAAAGTTCAGTCGGAGCAACTCAAAGAGTGGAACGAGCTCCAAGACGAGATGAACCAGTTCGAGGAGAGCGATCTGCTTAACCGCGACCCGTTCTCCGACGCGCGACTCGGCGGCGGTATGAGCGGTGGCATGGGCGGCGTTGGCATGATGGGCGGCGGCGTCTCCGGCGGCGGCATGATGGCCGGCGGTATGGGCGGAGGCATGATGGCCGGCGGCATGGGCGGCGATATGATGGGCGGTGGCGTCTCCGGCGGCGGCATGGAAGGCGCCAACGGCGGAAACTCTTGGATGATCAACCAGAACGCGATCGCCAACTCCCGTCTGAAGATTCGCCAAGCCGTCTCCGTCGACTATTACCTCTTCCGCTATTTCGACTTCGACGTCGATCCCGACAAGACCTACGTCTATCGCGTCAAGTTGATCCTCGCGAATCCGAACTACGGCGTCGAGGAGCGGTTTGTCGCCGATCCCTCCACCTTGGAGAAAAAAACGATCGAGTCGGAAGTTTCGCAAATCTCGAATCCGGTTTCGCTCGGCGAGGTCTCCCGCATTTACGCGCAGAGCGTTTCCGCGCCCGGTCGACCCGGAGCCGAGCCCTCGATTCAAGTCTCTTCCGTCTATTTCGACGCGGAAGACGCCAACGAGTCGATTTCCAAGGATATCTCCGTTAAGCGCGGGCAAGTCTGCAACTTCCCGGGTCAGACCCATGATCCCGTCAACGTTTCGGGCGGTATGACCATGGACATGATGTACGGAGATATGGGCGGCGGTTCCGCGAAGAAGGGCGGCAAGAACCAAAAGAAGGCGGTTAATCACATCTCGAACGTCTGTATCGTCGACGGATTGGGCGGAGAGAAGATTTCCGGCGTCTCCGACTATACCGCGCCCGGTAAGATCTTGATTCTCGAGCCCAACGGGCTTATGCGCGTTCGCGAAGTGAAGGAGGACGCGCGCGAGCTGGGCCGCTACGACGGCTCCGCCAATATGATGGGATTGGGCGCCGGTCCGGCCGGCATGATGATGTAAGCCTCCGTTTCCTCTCCTTTACGGCGGGCTTTCCCCCGACGCGCCTCGACGCGTCGGGGTTTTTTATTGCCCTCGCGCGTCTCGTCGCGGGTCGCCTCTCGCTCGAATCGCGCGTTGACTTTGGGCGTCTCGTCGCGCTCGTCCGAGCGTCGAGGCGGAAAGGGTTCGAATCGAAGCTCGACTCGACGCTTCGAACCTCCGAGCGAGCACGCGTCCTCGCGTGAAAAGCGCTCGCGCGCGGCAAAAGATAACGCGCGGACTCGGCGAGTTCGCGCGTTTCGTTTTTGTTTCGCGTTAAGTCTCGAAAAATCAAGGGCTCAATCGAAGGAGCGAATCCAGATATTGCGGAATCGAACCGGGCAGCCGTGGCCGCTCAGGGAGATAGGACCCTTGCCCTTCGGATTGGGACCGGGCAAATTGAAGTGGTTGGTCGAGCCGTAGATCTCGGTGTTGTTCTGGATCATAATCCCGTTTTGGACGACGGTTACGCGAGGAGACGCGATTTGTTTGTCGCCGTCGAATTTGGCGGGGGTGAAGTAAATGTCGTAAGTTTGCCAATTACCGGCGGGAGTGCAGGCGTTGACGAGCGGCGGAGTTTGGCCGTAGACCGAGCCGCAGGCGCCGTCCGGGTAATTGTTGACTTTGAACGAATCGAAGATTTGGATTTCGTACGCGCCGAGCAGGCTAACGCCGTTGTTGCCCTGGTTGCCCCAATCGCCCTCGAAATTGGCGGGGGAAAGCCACTCGAGGTGAAGTTGGAACGCGCCGAACTTCTCCTTCGTGCGGAACGCGCCGGTCGTGCACTCGATCGTTCCGTCGACCAGTTTCCACTCGGTCTTTTCCCATTGGTCGGTATTGGTTCCGTCAAAAAGAACGATCGCGTCCTTGGGAGCCTCTTGGAAGTAGGTCGGCGGGGTCGGATTGATCTTCTTGGGAATCGGGCGACTCGGATCGTGTACGCGATACTCGCTCCAAGGCTGTTTGGGCGAGTCGGAGTAGCCGTAAGACTCGTTCTCGTTTTTCGGAACGACCAAATCGTGGGCGAGCGTCGAACCGACGACCGAGATCGCCAGCGCCGCGACGACGGCGAGCGTTAAAGATTTCGTCATTGGATTGCCTCTATGGTTGGTGAAAGTTTTCGCTATTTTGAGCGCCTAATTTCGACGCTTCCTCGGTGGGCGGTCAATCCCTCGATCGTCGAGACTCGAAGGACGTCCTCCGCCAGTTGATCGAGCCCTTCTCGCGAAAAATGCAGGAGACTGTTGCCGCGAAGGAAGTCGTTGCACGATAGACCGCTGGAGAATCGCGCCGAGCCGCCGGTCGGCAGCACGTGCGACGGACCCGCCGCGTAGTCTCCGAGCGCGACCGGGGTATAGTTCCCGAGGAAAATCGCCCCCGCGCAAGGAATTTTCGCCGCGAGTTCCTCGGCGTTGTCGGTCGCGATGTGCAGGTGCTCCGGGGCGATGAGATTCGCGAGTCGGCACGCCTCGTCCGCGTCGTTGACCAGCATAATCGCGCCGAAATTCTCCAAAGCGCGGCGCGCCAACTCGCCTCGCTCGATTTGGGAAAGCGTCGACTCGATCGCCGCGAGCGCGTCTCGAAGGATTTTTTCGTTCCAGCCGATCAGAATACTGGAGCCGGGGGCGTGCTCCGCTTGCGCCAGCATATCGTACGCGGTATAATCGGCTCGCGTCGACTCGTCGACGATTACGACCGCCTCGCTCGGACCGGCGATCGAGTCGATGTCGACCGCGCCGAAGACCGTCTTTTTCGCGAGCGCGACGAAAAGGTTGCCCGGTCCGACGATCTTGTCGACCCGCTCGATTCCCTCGACCCCGTAGGCGAGCGCCGCGATTCCTTGCGCGCCCCCCATGCGGTAGACTTCCCGAACCCCGAGCCGCGCGCAAGTCGCCAGCAGATACTTGTTGTACGAGCCGTTCGGAGTCGGAGGGGCCATGACGGCGATTTCGCGAACCCCCGCCACCTGAGCGGGAACGATCGTCATTAGGGCGGAGGACGGATAGGCGGCGGCGCCTCCGGGGACGCAAACGCCGATTCGTCGGAGCGGTTGAACGCGCTGCGCGAGCCATCCGCCCGGGACTTCGATTCGCGTCGATTTGGTCAAGATGGCGCGCTGGAACCGCTCGATATTCGCTCGGATTCGATCGACCGATTCGAGAAACTCGGGTTCGACGTTGGCGAGCGCGTCGTCGAAGTCGGAATCGGGGACGCGGAGTTGATCGCCGGTCAATTGGGCGCGGTCGATGCGCGCGGAGTAGTCGAGCAAGGCCTCGAGTCCCTTTTCGGCGACGTCGGCGCAGATTTTTTCGACCGCTTGCGCCGGAGTAAGGGGCGCTCCGAAAATTTCGACGGCGCTCTTTTTGCCCTTGTTGTCGACGACGTTGCCCTTAATGCTCAATTTTTGGCGAAGCGCGTCGATTTGTTCGTTGGCGTCGGCTTGTCGCGCGTCGATCCAAGCTATGTTGAGAGACTGTTCGCTCATTGTTCGCTCCTTGTGTAATTGGTCGAAACGGTCGATAGATAAAAGTGGTCGACGTTCGCTCGACCTTTTAAATATAAACGACGCCCCGATTTTGTCGAGCGCGACGAGCGTTTTTTTGAAAAACTTTGATTCGGCGCGGTCGTTTTTTCCGGACGTTTCGTCGCGACGTTTCGCGCGAGACGGTTCCTAAGACGCGTTGGGAAACTTGTATGGACGAGACGCTTTTTCACGTTAGTTGTTCGACTTGCGAGACGGTTTTCGAGGTCGCGGATCCGAGTCTGATCGGGCAAATCGTCGCGTGTCCAAAGTGCGGGGGGATGATGCTCGTCGAAGCGCCGGAGTCGGCGCCCCCTCGCGCCGACGAGAAGATCCCGCCGCGCCCCGAGCCTCCTCGTCCCGCGCCGCCCAGTCCCGCTCCGATTCGGACGGAGCGCCCGATTGTCCCCGAACCGCCGAAACCCCCGATTCCACCGAGCCCCGAGACTCCGCCCGCGCCCGCGCCGGAACCCTTGATTCCCGATCTGGAACCGAATCCGGAGCGCGAGGCGACGACGTTCGAAATATGGCGCTCTCGCGTTATCTTAATGCTTTTGGGGATCGTTTGCGCGCTGGTTCTCGTATTGGCGGGGCAAACGTTGATCCCTTCCTCGTCGAGCGGGGAAGGGGGCGCGTCCCCGAAACCGGAGGCGACCGAGCCGGAACCCGAGCCAGCCCCCGAGGTCGCGAGCGAGGCGATTCCCGAAGGGGAGGATGGGGAGGCCGCGCCCGGCGAGGGTCTCGACGAGGAGCTGAGCGACGAGGACGGAGACGCGCTCGACGCCGACGCGTCCGAGGAATTGACGTTCGAGCGAGGGGAGGTCGATTCCTCGAACGAGAATTTCGATCCCGACGCCGACCTTGAATTAGAGGGCGACGCCGAGACCGACGAGACCGTCGAAGATTCCGATTCGGAACCGCTCGACGAGACCGAAACGGACGAGCCCAGAGCGGACGACGCCGAAATCGGGGGGCCGGAGGACGAATCCGAAGAAATCGGCGACGTTCCCGACGACCTCGACGAGCCCGACGACGCGATCGCAATCGAAACCGACGCCTCGGAAGACGAGGGCGAGACCGAGAGCTCCGACGACGAAGAGGAGGAGGATTTGGGCGCCGTCGCCTCGACGACCGACGCCTCGCTACAGGCTTTTCTCCCGGCGCTGAAGCGCGAGCCGAAAAAAATTGCCGTCGCCGAGCGGCTCCAGTTGAAATTGAAGTCCGTAACGTTTCCGGAGTCCCCCGCGTCCGCCGTTCGGCTTCTCGCGGAATTCTCGGGCGCTCCCATCGATTTCGACCTGTCGCAATTCGAGTTGTTGCGCCCCTCGCTCAACGCGAACCTCGATCTTTCGTTGGAGGACGCGACGGTCGAGAGCGCGCTTAGCGAGATGGCGAAGCTGTTCAAGTGGGACGTCGACGTCCAAGAGGATCGGGTCGTTTTGAGCCCTCGCGCCGCGAGCGCGCCCCCCGTCGAGGAGCGTTTCGACGTCTCCGACTTGCTCGAGCTCGATTTGGGCTCCGAGCTGATTAAGTTCGGCGACGAGTCGAACGAGCCGAGCGATTCCGGGTCGATTCTCGCGCGGCTCGCGACGACCCTGGTCGAGCCGGAGAGTTGGGAGGCAAACGGAGGAACCGGCTCGTTGAGAATCGAGGACGGGGCGCTCGTCGTAACGAACGGGGCCAAGGCGCGCGAGCAAATCGCGGAACTTTTGGATCGGCTTCGCGCGCCGCGCGGACTTGAAACGCGAGGGGACGTCGCGTCGACGGCGCTCGTCGCGGAGAATCTCGGCTGGAAGAGATTGTCTAAGAAGATTTCGTTTAATTTGTTGGAGCCGATTAAGCTACAGCAGGCGATCGAGATTTTGGAACGAACGCAGAAATTGCGATTCCTTTGGGACGACGCGGCGCTGAACGAATACGGCGTCGGGCGCGATTCGACGACGTTGGCGCGAATCGACGACGCGACCCTCGACCGCGTCTTGTTCGATCTCTTGGAACCGCTGAAACTGACGTGCGTCGTTCTCGACGACAATCTTTTCCTCGTGGCGACGACCGAGCGCGCCGAAAGTCTCAAGACCCTCGAAGTCCATATGTTTTCGGCGCAAGGGAAGGTCGACAAGACCTCCGCGCTCGAGCTGGCCGAGGAGGCGACCTCCGCGGTCGCGCCGAAAACTTGGAGCGACCCGGCCAACGCGCTCTGGATCGATCTGGAAACCGGCTTGTGGCTCGCGCGACAGAGTCGCCCGACCCAGTTGGCACTGCGCCGCTGGCTCGACGCGCGCTAGAAAAGCGCTCTTGCGCCGTCCGAGCGCTTTTTGCTATACTGTCGGCGTCTTTTTCCGCGACGAAGGAGCGGGAGGACGATAGTTTTGGCAACAGAGCGGACGGAAAGGCGCCATTATGCGATTAGCGCTCCAAGCGTTGTTCAACGCGGGGGATAACGAAACCGAGGAAGGTCGAGAACGCCGCCTTCGGATCGAGCGAGAGATGCGCGACAACGCGCGAAGCGCCGCGTTTTTCAGGAAACTTCGCGCGGCGGTCGCCGACCGGAACCTGAAAGCCCCCGAGATTTTCGCGGAGGAGTCGTACCCCGACGCCAACGTGGTCGCGGAGTATCTCGATTGCCAGTCGGAGTCGGACGAGGTTCGCGAGGAGTACGAGCGGCTTTGCGCCGAATCCCCCGAGGCGCTCGCCGAAGTCGGGGGCGTCTACGACGCGCTGACGAATCGTCTCGAGCGAGAAATCGAAGTTCCAAAGAATTGTCGAAGAAGACTTTACTATATCGCGTGGGAAGAGGAATCGACGAGCGCTCCCGGCGCGACCGTCGAAGCCGTTCCGCGATCTTGCGCGCCGAGCGCTCCGATCGTCGATTTGCCGGAGGACGCGCCGGAGCCCGATAAAGGGGCGAAGATTCCGAAAGCGCGCCGCGCGAAGCGAAGCGTCGAGAAAAAGCGCGGCTATTCTTTTCCTTGGGCCGGAATCGCCGTCGCGGTCGTCGTCGCGTTCGGCTCGGTCTATCTATGGGGCCAAGCTTATAAGGACGGAGCGGAGGATCCCTCGCAAATTTCCTCCGCGCCCGTCGAGAGCGAGTCGAGAAGCGGCTTTTTAGCGAGCGAGAACGAGTTCGCGGAGGACGATTCGCTCGATCGAGGCCCCTACGGCGGCGAATCTTACGGCGGCGACGCTTACGACGAATTCGCGACGGCCGATTCGGAGGACGACGAGCGCGAGTCCGAGGCGATCGCGTCGCTCGACTTTATCACCGACGAGAACGAGAACAAGAGCGAAAACGCGCCGGAATACGTCGCGAGGGCTACCGACGACGAGGCTCTTTACGCGCGCTCGGCGACGGAGCGGGAAAGATCCCGCGCGCGCGGCGGGCTCGACGACTCCGATACCGGGCTCGCCGAGGGGATCGTGCTGCCCGAGCGAAACAACGACGTTTTCGGCAAGAAAGCGCGGTACTGAAACCGACGCGAGCGGCGTCGTTCGCCGCTCGCGCTCGCTTTATTCCTCTTCTTCGGCGCTCTCTCGCGCTTGTTCGGCGAGCAGCGCGGCTTCGGCCGCCTCTTTGATTTCCTCTTCGATTTGATCGGCGACTTTTTGGACGAACTCCGTTTGCGCGTCGTCCAGCCCTCGGAAGTATAGCGACTTGTAGTTTTGGTACTCGGCGCCCAGCGATTCCGGCGGCTCGCGCAGATAGTCCCAATCGAGCTCGCAGAGGGCGAAGAAATGGTCTTGGACGACCTTCTCGATCGCGCCGAACGCGAGCGGAATCCATCGCCCGTCCGGTATCAGCGCCTCGAACGCGGTCGGCGCCAAATCTTTGTAGAACATTGGGTTTTTGACGATCAATACTTCGGTTTTCTCCGACATTGCGCTTTTCTCCTACCGAGGTCAAACGGACGAGCGAAACCAATTATACGCTTGGACGAGCCGTTGTAAATCGAAACGCGCCCCGTTTTTCGCCGAGTCGGCGAGAAAAAAGAAAAAAATTTGGTTTCGCCGCTTGACGAAACGCAAAGCCGGGGTAGAATCCTCAAACCGTCGTTGAGGAAGTTCCTCGCGAGCGTCCCGCGGCGAGATATTTAACATCCAGGTGAAAACGCAAGAGTGGCGTAGTATCACACACTCCAACGAAATAGTTTTGTCGACGTCGACGAGCGAGAGCGAGTCGGCGGAGTTCAAACGACACTGTAGAGCGACAAGAAGAATACTCGAAAAACGTTACGTCTTCGGCGTCTGTTGAAGGATTCTCGCAAGGGAATAATA
>JAFRXD010000068.1 GCA_017441605.1 Thermoguttaceae bacterium
CCGAGCGCCGCGCCCTTCCCCGCGCCGGTCGCCGACGAGTATCCCCAACCCTACGCGACTCCCGCCTCCGGTCGAGTCGAATCTGTCGCGATGAACTACGACGCCCCCGCCCCGAGCGCGCCCAACGCGGTTCCCGCGAGCTCTCCGACCGACGCGGATCCCTACGCCGGGATCGTGTACGAGCCGCAGCAAACCTCCCGCGGAGGATTCGCCCCCGGTAGCGCCGCGATTTACTAAACTCCGAGCGCTTCCGAGCGAAACGTTTTAATCCTCGACGAACCAAATCCCGGGGGCTTCCTCAAAACGAGGAAGCCCCCGCATTATTTTCCCAACAAAGGGTTATAATGTGAAAAAATCAACCTCCGGCCAAAGCGCCGAGGGGTCGAGTTTACAATCGCAATTGGGAATAAGCGCGCTATGTCGAACGCAAAAATTGAAACTCTTTTGAACAAACGCGTCGTCCTGCTCGACGGCGGAATGGGCACCGAATTCCAGCGACGCGGGGTTCCCGCCGGGACGCATCCCGACTTGCTCAATCTTTCGAATCCCGAGCTCGTAAAGGAAGTTATCGGCTCCTACGCGGCGGCGGGATCCGATATCGTCTTGACGAACACTTTCGGAGCGACGCGCTTCGTGCTCGAGAAACACGGCGCCGCCGACAAGCTCGCGGAAATCAATCGCCGCTCGGCGGAAATCGCGCGGGAAGTCGCCGACGCGACGACCGAGCGCGAAGTGTTCGTCTTCGGAGACATGGGCCCGACCGGCGTCATGCTCGCGCTCGGCGAAGTCCCGGAATCGGCGATTTACGACGCGTATCTCGAACAGGCGACCGCCCTCAAAGAAGGGGGCGTCGACGGAATCGCGGTCGAGACGAGCAGCGATCCTCAGGAATCGGCGCAAGCGGTCAAAGCGGCGAAGTCGCTCGGGCTTTTCGTCGCGGTTACCGGCACGTTCGACAGCGGCAAAAAGAAGGACCGCACGATGATGGGCGCGACTCCGGAGAAATTCGCGGAAACGCTCGCGGCGGCGGGAGCCGACGTCGTCGGCGCCAACTGCGGCCGCGGAATCGAGGGCTTCTTCGAGATTTGCCGACGCATGAAGGCGGTAACGGAGCTCCCGATTTGGGCGAAGAGCAACGCCGGGCTTCCGCAAACGGTCGACGGCGTTACGACCTATTCGCAAACCCCCGAAGATTTCGCGGATCAAGCGATTCGGCTGGTCGAGGAGGAGGGCGTCAAGTTCGTCGGCGGCTGCTGCGGAACGAACCCCGACTTTATTCGCGAGTTGCGATCGCGAATCGACCGGCTCTAATCGCTCTCGACTATCGACCTTTTTATCATAACGCAATCACCGGCGTCAAACGGATTTAAAAAGCGCAAATGGAACTCAAACCGACAACGAACGAAACGAACGAATCCTCGGAAGCGACCCGCTCCCTCCACTTCATCGAACAAATCATCGTCGCCGACGAGAAGTCCGGCCGATTCGGAGGTCAAGTCCACACGCGCTTCCCTCCCGAGCCGAACGGGTATCTGCACATCGGGCACGCGAAGTCGATTTTGCTGAACTACGGCATGGCGAAGGAGTTCGGCGGAAAGTTCAACTTGCGCTTCGACGACACGAACCCCGCCAAAGAGGACGTCGAGTACGTCGAGTCGATTAAAGAGGACGTCAAGTGGCTCGGAGCCGAATGGGAAGATCGACTCTTCTTCGCGTCCGACTACTTCGAGCAAATGTACGAGCTCGCGATCCGTTTGATCGAAAAGGGCAAGGCGTACGTTTGCGACCTCACCGCCGACCAGATCCGCGAGACGCGCGGAACCCCGACCGTCCCCGGAACCCCAAGCCCCTGGCGCGACCGAAGCGTCGAGGAAAACCTCGATCTGTTCCGAAGAATGCGCGACGGAGAGTTCCCCGACGGTTCTAAAACCCTGCGCGCCAAAATCGATATGGCGTCCCCGAACTTCAATCTGCGCGACCCGGTGATGTACCGCATCGTCCGCGCGGAGCATCATCGCCAGGGGAACAAGTGGAACATCTACCCGATGTACGACTGGGCGCACGGGCTGGAGGACTCGATCGAGGGGATCACGCACTCGATCTGCACTCTCGAATTCGAAAACCATCGCCCGCTCTACGACTGGTTCCTCGACGAGCTCGGCGTTTATCATCCGCAGCAAATCGAGTTCGCGCGCCTCAACCTCACGTACGCGGTCATGAGCAAGCGCAAGCTGCTCGAGCTGGTCAAAACCGGGTGCGTCGACGGGTGGGACGATCCGCGCATGCCCACGATTTGCGGCCTGCGACGCCGCGGGTACACGCCCGAGTCGTTGCGCATCTTCTGCAAGACGATCGGAGTCGCGAAGTTCAACAGCACGGTCGACGCGACCGTGCTCGAAAACAGCGTTCGCGAGGATCTCAATAAGATCGCCGCGCGTCGCATGGCGGTTCTCGACCCGATCAAACTCGTGATCGACAACTACCCCGACGACAAGCGCGAGACCCTTGCCGCGATCAACAATCCGGAAAACGAGGCGGACGGCGAGCGCGAAGTCCCGTTCTCGAAGACCCTTTACATCGAGCGCGACGACTTTATGGAAGACGCCCCGAAAAAGTACTTCCGCCTGACCCCGGGCGCCGAGGTTCGCCTCCGTTACGCCTACTACGTTACTTGCAAAGGCTGCGTCAAAGACGAAAACGGAAACGTCGTCGAAGTCCATTGCGACTACGACCCCGAGACCCGAGGCGGTCAGAGCGCCGACGGGCGCAAAGTGCGCGGCACGATCCACTGGGTCGACGCCTCCTCCGCGCTCGACGCCGAGGTTCGACTCTACGACCGGCTCTTCAACGTTCCGAATCCCGACGACCCGCAAAACGCCGGCGATTACAAGGATTACATCAATCCCGACTCGCTCAAGATCGTCGAGTCCGCGAAAGTCGAGCCCGCCCTCGCCGACGCGAAAATCGAGGATCGATTCCAATTCGAGCGCGTCGGATACTTCGCCCTCGACAAGAACTCGACCTCCGAGAAACTCGTCTTCAATCGGACCGCGTCGCTGCGCGATTCCTGGAGCAAGGTCGCGAAGAAATAGCTCGATTTGAGCGCTCGTAAAAAAACCGCCCGGCGCGTTTCAACGACGCGCCGGGCGGTTCCTTTATTTAAGGAGAAAATCGAGCGCTACCGAACCGTTACGAAAACCCCGTCCCCCGATTCAAGTTCGAAAGTAAACAGACCGTCGGCATCCGGTTCGACGTCGACCGGCTTTCCGCGCCGCCACGCTGTCGCGACCTTCCCTTGCAACTTCATTTTAACGGTCGCGGACTTCTCGTCTTGCAATTCCGACATATTCACGAGAGTGAACGCCGCGCCCTTCGTCTCGTCTTTCTTCTCGAAACACCCGACGAGCAGGGGTTGGTCGCACTGGATCTCTTGAATCGCGTCGAAGTCGCGATACTCGCCGCTCATCTTTAAGTAGGGCGTCGCGTCGGAGCAATTATGGGTAAAGACCCCGAGATTGCGATACTTGACGAACTCGTCTGACAGCGCGCGAAGTTCCCAAAAGACCGGCTTGGCGTCGTTCCACGCTTGGGTTTTGCGACTCTTCGTGTCGACGAGCGACGGGAAATCGTCTTGATAACCCGCGTAAGTCCAGCATAAAATGCACTTGCAACCGAACGAC
>JAFRXD010000069.1 GCA_017441605.1 Thermoguttaceae bacterium
AGTTCGACGCCCTCTTTAAAATCGATCTTGAAAAAGACGTCCTCGCCGTATCGATAAGATCGCTTCGAGGTCTTTATTTCAAAAATAGAGTTGAGCCAAGAAGTTTCGTTCGTTATTTCCCCGTTCGTTCCAACTTTTTCGCGCTCGTCGCGATAGGGGATCGCTCGCAATCTTATTTTCTCTTCCATTTTCTCGATTTGTCGAGCGAGCGCTCCGCGCGGATCAAGTCCCGCGCCCAACCGAAGCGCGCGACTCGCGCGACGGTAATAATAGGCGCGGACATACTCTTTTTTGGACTCGAGCAAAACCTCAAATTCGCGCAAGAGCGCCGCCAAATACGCATCGTTCGAATAATCGCGATCAACCCTCGCCGCAAACGCGTCCATAGCGATATCGAGGTTATCTTTGACGAGCGGAGTCGCGAGGTCGCGCTCGTTTAATCGCAACGTCAACTCGCGCGAGGTCGCCTTCAACAATTCCAAACCCGGAACGTCTTTTTTTACTTCGTCGTTTTCAATCGCGACGGGACGAGCCGCGATCCGAAACGATAGACTATCGGGCGTCGATTCGTCCTCAGAGTTTTGACGTCCGGATAGAGGAAACGATTGACGCGCGTTCTCCCCCAACAATCTTTCGTAAATGGGAAAGCCGAAAGCCGGATCAAGATGGGCTTGCTTGATGGCGCGGAATTTCGTTTTATCGACCGAAATCTCGTTGGAAGGCGCTATGTAAACGACCTCTTTGTCGCCGCTTTGCAAATACAACGCGAACGCTATATTGTTGGCGTAAAGAAAGTCGGCGATCTTCTCGCGCGTCGCCTCGTCGATTTTGGGATTCAAATCGAGCTTGTAGTAAATCCTGTCGGCGAGCCGGAAGTTGTCGCCGTAGACTTCGAGTTGAAAGTAGTCGGAAGGATCCAACCCCTCGACGTCGACAATAGCTCGGAGGGACTCGGCGAAATTGGAGAGCGCGTCCGAGGTCTCGGTTTCTTCGGCGGACGCGAGGAGCGCCGTCGCGACGACCAGGGTCAACGACGCGACGATCAAGGGCAAAACGCGGGGTCTCATCTCAATAGGGTTCCTTTTTCTTCACGGAAGTCGGCAATTATCCGGGGAAACACGCGGCTCGCGACGCCGTTTCTCGCTCGCCTCACTTCCGAATGAAAAGGGTAATCGAAGCGAAATTGGGCGTCAAGTATTTCGCGAAAAAAAACGGGGCAAAAAGGTCGTTTTTTTAGTCGATTCAAAGAGCCGATTCGTTTTGCCCGTAGAAAACCGAATCTAACGCGACGAGGATTCGCAAATAGCGCGACGAGAAAATTTAAAAAATCGAGAAAGATCGCGAAAGAAAGCCGCCGGAATCGCGAGATCGGTTCCGGCGTCTTTGGAGAGGGTTAACGCGCCGTCGAAGGGGAAATCAAGGATCGATTTTTTCGACGGTTTTGGCCGCGTCTTCGAGGAACGACTTGAGGTCTTCGAGCCCATCGCCGAGATTGGTGGTCAGGAAGGCGTCGACGGCCTCGTTGGCCATCCAGTCGCCCCAGATCATGGCGCCGAGGCAGAGGACGTTGGAGTTGTTGATGGCGCGGCACATTTTGGCGGCGAAGACGGACTCGACGACGGCGGCGCGCACGCCCTTGAAGCGGTTGGCGATTTGATTCATGCCCATGCCGGTTCCGCAGAGGAGGATTCCGCGCTCGGCCTCGCCTTTAACGAGGGCTTCGCACGCCTTCGGGCAGCTTTCGAAATACGGGATCTCGGTATTCTCTTCGGAGGCGCCGTAGTCGATAACTTCGTGGCCTTTTTCCTTGAGGTGAGCGACGATCGCCTTGCGAAGTCCAAGGGCGAACGGGTCGGCGGCAAATACGATTTTCATATCAATCTCCTAATAATATCGCTCGGCGTCGGGACGAGCCCGGCGCGGGGAGCAACCGCGCCCGGTCGCCAAGCGCGGAAAGGCGCGGGGCGGAAACGGGCTTCGAGGGGGCGTCGCCGACGTCGGCGAACCGTTCCTCGCTCAAATTGTCCGCCTCATTCTAACGAAAAAAAATCGAATTGCAAACGACCGACGAGAAAAAAGGGAGAGGAATCGAAAAAAGCGCGGGAAAAGGGAGGGGATTCAAAACGAGGCGAAAAAACTAACCCCCCGGGAGAAAACGACCGATAATAACTAAACCCGGAGGATCGCGAACGCGAGGGATCGAGTTTCCGGGGACGGCGCTCTCGGCGGAGCGCCGCGAGGTCGAGGGATTGACGAAAATGGCAATACTTAAAAAACTAGCGTTTTACGGGTTGAGTTTGGCGGCGCTGCTGGCGCTGGCGTACTTTACTCAGCGGGGCGAGCTTAAATTTCCCGACAAACCGGTCCGAGCCGAGGTCTCCGAGGAAAGCGAGCCGGGCTCGGAACGCGTCGATTTTCTCGCCGACTACGACGAGGCGCTGCGCCAAGCGTCGAGCGCGAGCAAGCCGGTTCTGATTTTCTTTATGGCGAAGAATTGCCGCTATAGCGCGAAAATGCTCGACGGGGCGTTCGCGGATCCGCGAGTCGAGCGGCTCGCCAAGCGGTTCGTCTGCGTTCGCGTCGACATGGGAGACCCCGCCAACGACGCGCTGTGCGACGAGTACGGGGTCGCGATTTCGCCGACGGTGCAGTTCGTGGATCCAAGCGGGGCGTTGTTGCAACGCTTTTCGGCGGAGCAGTCGGGAGACCAGCTGGCGGAGCGCATGGCGGAGGCGCTGGCTTCCTCGGCGCGTCTGACGGCCCGCGCGGAGGCTCGAGCGCTCCTGCGATAGAAATAGCGAGGGCGCGCTTCTAACGGCGCTCCGAGCTCAATAGACGCTCTAATTCGGCGTCGCGATCAACGGTCGCGGCGCCTTTTCTTTTGGACTTCGATTTCTTTCGGTCGGAGCGGCTTTCGTCCTTGGCGCCGCCCCCGTCGCGCGAGGGGGAGGAAAAGGAGGTCGAGAGCGTCTCGGCGAGCCTTGTTTTCACGGCTCGGTACTCTTCGAGGGTCATCTCGCCTTTCTCGTACATCTCGCTAAATAGGGACATCGACTCGCTGGGAGTGAGCCCGTCCTCAACGCTTCCCTCGCGCAATTTCGACGCGATATAGAAGGCGATCGCGACGAAAATCCCGAGCGCGACGAGGCAGAGAATCAGGCTCGGGAGGGAGTCCATATTGAGCTGCGGAGGTCGACGTTCCGCGAAAAAAATAAGGGCGTTAAGGAGTCGGCACATCGCGTCGTCGGGCTCCGCGCGGGAGGGTTTGAGGAAAACTGGAGGGCTTGGGAAACGGTTGCCCATTTTACCCAAAGCGCCCAACGGGAATTTTAAAAAACAAAGTCGAGCAAATCGCTACTATCGGACGATTCGTTATAAATAACAAATCAATCTCGAGCCGGAGTCCGCGGCGCTCGTAGCGCCTCGGATCCCTCGCTCAACCGACAAGGAGTCGAACGATGCCGCAACGCTCGATCGCTCGCAAAACGCGCTCGCGCGGTCCAATGACCGAGCGGAAGGCGCTCGCGCTCGGGGTCGCGCTCTTCGGAGCGGCGGTTCTGGCGAGCGCGCCGACCCTCGCGCGAACCATTATAAACGATTCCACCGCCTCGAGCAATCGTTTCGCGGGATTTTCTTCGGGAACGGTCGAAAAAGTGGCGTTTTTGGATCGAACGGAGTCCGGCGAGGACGCTTTCGCTCGGGCGGAGCGGGTCTCGCTCTCGCTCGCGGCGCCGAAAGGAGAGACGGCGGAAATCGACGGGCTGACGAAGCGGGTTCCTTTCGTTTTCCCACAAGGATCCGATTCGGGGTCGGCTTCTTCGGTCGAATTGCTCTGCTCGGAGGATCAAGGGAAAACGTGGTTCGTCTACGACTCGGTTCGTTCGAACGAGAATCGCGGGGCGTTCCAGTTCAATCCTCCGGAGTCGGGGGAGTATTGGCTCGCGCTTAAAACGACTTATTTCAGCGGAAAAGTCGCGTATAGCGCGCCTCGCGCCTATCGTTTTGTCGGAGAGGCGTCGAACGATTTCTCGCTCGGCGCGGACGACTCCAATTTCGACTTGCTCCCTCCGGACGAGGAGGCTCCCCCTGCGCTCCCGCTCGGGAACGAGCCGACGGACGACTCGCTGTACGTCGGGGAAACCGCGGCGCAAGGGGAGTCGGACGAGACGGAGAGCGCGGAGCCGAAAGGGGCGGAAACGATCGATCCGAACATGCCTCGACCCGGCAAGCTCAAGACGGTCTCGTTCGGAAAAGAGGAGGACACGGATCGGCTCATGGTCTTCGTGCGGTGGTTCCGTCCGGAGGAGATCGACGAGGAATTTCGCGGTCGTCCGGCGACGCTCAAGATCGAGCGCGGACCGACGGCGAAGGGGCCTTGGGAGTCGGTCGGAGAGGATCTGTCGCTCGAGGAAAACGGGTTCGGTTGGGTCGCGACCAAGCTCGACATGAGCCCGTTCTACGTTCGCCTGACGGTAACGGACGATCAGGGGCAAGCGTTCGAGGAGATCAGCTCGAACTCGGTCGACGTGAACGACCCGATCGTCAAGAAGGCGCTCGGGACGGTAAAGACGCCAATACCGTTTAAGGAAACGGAAGTTAAGGAGAAGAAATCGAGCAAGAGCGCCAAATCGAGCAAGAAGGGACTCAAAAAGAAGAGCGACGATTCGGACGAGATTTCGCTCATTAAGACGACGAGCTCCGAGTCGGACGAGGGCGCCGAGTCGAGCGCGACCAAAAGCGACGAGGAAGCGGACGAAATCGATCGCGCGCGCGAGGAAACGAAGGACCCCGAGAGCGACTCCAAGCGAACGGTTCGCGCGCAGCAGCGCAAGGAGCGCCCGATCGTCCCCGCGCCGACCGACCCGAATCGGTTCCAAATCAACCCGCTCTTTACGCGAGGTCCGGGCGTGCTTTATCGCTCGGCGCAAACGCGATACGAGCCGGACGACCCGTCGATCGGGAAGCGCTCGATCTTCACGCCTCCGAGCCAAGCGGCGCGCGCGGCGGCGGTTCCGCCCGCCAGGCGAAAGCTGTCGGCGGAGCGGATCGCGGCGACGAACGCGAAGCGAGCGCGCGAGCGCTACGAGCGGGAGGCGAAGACCGCGAAAGAGCGCGAAATGGAGACGTTCGAGCAGAAGCCGGAGCTTATGGAAGGGCGCGTCTTCTATATGGACTCGGACGGCAATATGACGACGACTCCGCCTCAAGAGTTCTTGCAAGCGCAGAATAGCTGGCAGCTCACGAACGTCGGGGCTCCGACGCAAGGGGACGCGACGCCGATTCAAGGAGGAATCCAGGGCGGGCTCCCGGGCGAGCCGGTTCCGGCGACGACCGACGACTACGACGCGCGAGTCAACTCCGGGGCTGCGACCAAGCCTAGCGGTCAGTTTATGGGAACGGAGTCGTCGAGCTCCTCCCCGCTGAACAATCGCTACGATTCGGCTCCGTCTCCGGCGCCGAACGGAGTCGGGGTTCAACCGGTTCCGCAAACGTCCTACTCGGGAGCGCTTCCCTACGGCTCGGGCGCTTACGCGCCTCAGGGCTCCCTTCCGAGCCAGTTCCTCCCGCCGCGCCCAATGGTTACGCGCTAGTCAAAGGGCGAGGATTGAATAAAAAAAGCGCGCGCCGCTCCAAGGAGGAGAGGCGCGCGCTTTCGTTTTGGAGGTCGCTTAGTCGGTTGTCGCGAGATTACTTAACGTAGACGACTTTCTTCTCGGCGGGCTCGCGAGTCGTGGCGCCGGAGACTCCGTCGAAGGAGGGCTCGATCTCTTTGCCGATCAGGAGCGCGACGAAAATATCGAACCCCTCCGGGATTTGGAGGCGATCTTTAAACCCTTCGTTCGCTGCTTTAGCGGCGGTCGCGACGGACTTGCAGCCGTAGCCGAGCAGATTGGCGACGACGTTCGCGCGGTCGATCGCGACGCCGAGGTCGTACTTGCCGTAGGTCGAGCCGTCGCAACTGCCGAAGATCGCGAGCGGAGAACCGCCGACCGAAAGCCGGCCGTTCGGATCGACTTTCGCCGCTTTGTCGATCTCGCGAAGGAGCTCGCGATCGGTCGCGACACTAAAGAACCACGGTTGCTTGTTCAGGGCGCTAGGCGCGTTGAGCCCGGCTTGAACGATCCGCTTAACGTCCTCTTCGGGAACGGGATCGTCGGTAAAACGTTGAGCTTGTCGAACGTCGACGATCAGATCGACGGGGCGCCTTCCTCGAGGTCGGCGGCGATCGCCGGGCGCGATCAAGTCGGCGCACGCGTCGGACGAGCCGACGACCATACCGGCGGCGACGGTCGCGAGACCGGCGATGGCGTTTCTTCTGTTCATAGCGAATTCCTTTCAGTAGAATCGTTTCCAAGCGCTTATAAAGAGCGCTACTTTCCGGAGCCGGAAACCAAACGTTCCCAGCGCCGCTTCCTATCGGGGTCGCTCGGGTCGGTTCGAGTCGTCCAGAGCGCTTTGACCATTTTTTCGGCGCGGGTTTTGTCGCCGAGTTTGCAGTAAAGCTCGACGCACCGCTCTTTAGCGTCCCACCATTCGGGACTTCCCTCCTCGCGCAGATCGGCGAGGTCGGACCAGTACTTGATCGCGAGCTCGCGCGCCTTTTTGTCGGAGCGCGAGCCAAGGAGGGTCGCCAAGCCTTTTAGCGCGCCCGGGTTCCTCGGGTTCTCCTTGACGAGCGCGGCGTAAAGATTCAGCGCGCCCTGGGCGTCGCCGAGGAGGCGCGAGGCGTCGGCGCGAAGGAGCTTAACGCGGGCGCTCTTTTGGTCTTCGAGCGACTTGGACGCGTCGAGAACGAACTTCGCGAGCCGCTTCTTCGAGCCTTCGGGGGCGGTTTCGGCGCGCGCGAGGATTCCGGCGAGCGCGTCGGCGTCGACGCCCTCGGCGCCGTCGCGGATTAGCGCGACCAGCTCTTCGGGGGATCGGCTCGCGATCGCGAGGCCCAAGCGCGCGACGCGGCGCCTCGTCGCGAACGATTCGTCGCTAGAGTTGGCGCCCCAAGCGGTTAAGAGCCGCTCGAGGGCGGCGGCGAACCCAGGGTCGCGCTCGAGCTCGGCGCGCTGGGACGTCTCGACGACGCAAGCCAAGAGGCGCTCGTCCCCTAGCGATAGTTCGGAGGGAATCGCGTCGGTCGCGGCGTCGAGGAGCTCGACGGGGGTCGCGAGGGATTCGAGGGCGGCGCGATCGAGGAACGAAGTCTTTGCGAGCGAGCGCGCAAGTTCCGCGACGAGCGCGGCTTCGGGGGTCGCGTCCGATTCGGCGGAGCGCGCGGCGAAGAGCTGGCGCTCCAAGTCGAGCGCGGCGGGGAACGAGTCGCCGTCGGGGGAAATCAAGTCGAGCGCGGAGGAGGCGCCTTCTAAGTCGCCTCGGGAAAACAGGTCGCGCGCGAGGGTTAGAGCGACGCCGTCGCGGTTCGGGTCGTTCGGAAAGAGGCGCGCGAAGTCGAGGCGCAGGGCGTCGCGATCGGCGTCGGGCAGAGCCCCCGCGCCGCGATCGATCGCGAGCAGCATAAAGCTTGGCGCGTCCTCGGATTCGGGTCGGGATTTGGCGAGCGCTTCGAAGCGGCGCGCGACGTCGGCGCGCCGAGCGGGCTCGTCGAACTCCTCGCGGTCGCGCGAGACGCGCTCGCGGAGCGCTTTGTCGGCGACTCCGGCGGCGACGCGCTCGAGTCGATAGGCGGTCTCGGAGTCCCCCTCGGCGCTCGCCTCTCGACTCGCGGCGTCGTAGGCGTCGAGGGCGCCGAGCAAGTCGCCGCTTCTAAACGCCGATTCCGCCGAGAGCTCGAGCGCGTTTCGGTCGGTCGAAGCCATGCCGCGCGAGCGCGCGAAACCGGCGACCAAGGCCTTTCGCGAGGAGGTTCGCGCTCGGGCTCCGGCGTTTCTCGCCGCCTCTAATAAAACGCCTTTGGTCGCGACGTTAGAGATCGCGGCGCCCTCTCGCTCCTCGGGCGCGCTCTCCGAGGCCCTCCAAAAGACCTCTTGGCTCGCCAAGTCGCGCTCGAAAAAGAGATCGGGCAAGCGGTCGGCAAAGCGGAACAGATTCTCGGGCAAGGATTCGCCGCGCAAATCGACTTCGCTCGCCGCCAAGCGAACAGCCTCGTCCGTATCTCCTTTCGCCAAAAGGAGCAAAGACTTCTCGGCGAGGAGACCTAGCGCGAGCTCGGCGGGGGCGCCGGTTTCGGCGACCAATTCGTCGATTTTCAAGGCGGCGTCGTCCAAATCGCCGCGCTCGCGAGCGAGTCGCGCGAGAGCGAGCCTCGCGTAAAAGTAATATTCGTCGCGTTTGGGAGTCGAGTTTTTGACCAGGAAACTCGCGAGTTTCTCCGCTCTTTCGAAGCGCTTGGGATCGGAGCGAACTCCCTCGGCGGCTTCGGCGCAGTAGTAAACGAACGGTTTGGCGCTCTCGACGGGGAGGGATTCGACCGCGCCTCTCCCCTTCTCCGTCGCGGAGTTAAGGTAAGTTTCCGCGGCGTCGTCCCCAAAGGCGTCGGCGATTCGACCGAGAGCGACGAGCGCGCGGACGACCGCCAATTCGGTCGAAATCGCCTCGACTTTGCCGTCGGCGCCCAAGAGAGACTCGCGAATCGCCTCGATTCTCTCAAACGCTTCTCGCCTTCCCTCGACGGACGTTAGTCGCGCCGCCTCCATAGCGAGCTCGGTCGCGACGACGCCGTAGAGGTCGCGAACCTCCGAGGAGCTCGACTCAAGGGGGGCGCCTTCGAGCGACTCGAGCTCGCGCGCCGCCAAGTCGACGGCGCCCAACTCGACGAGCGAGCGAACGAAGCGCAAGTCGCGCTCCAACGGGTCGCTCGAGCGGCTCGGTTTCCAGACGACGCGGGCGCGGCTCGGGGAAGAGGCGCCGGGATCGTCGGCGAGAATCGGCGCGACGAACGCGACGAAGAGGGTCGGGAGGGCGAGCAAAACGATCTTTGGCATAAATTCGCGCGCGAAAACGCGCTCCGTATCGAAAGGCGGGTTAGCGAGCGAGAGCCTCCGGAGAGGCGGCGAATTTGATCGTCGCGAGTCCGGCGCGCCTCGCGGCGTCGTAGACGTCGAGAACGCTCTCCAAAGGGACCTCGCGGTCGGGATCGACGATCGCGGGGACGTCGGGATCGATCTCGCTCAGGGCGACGAGAGCGCGCTCGACCTCGTCGAGCGACTCGACGCGCGAGCCGTTGACGACGCGCTCGACGCCGGACTCGGTCGCGACCAAGCGGACGACGATTCTTCCAAGGTCGCGCTCTTTTTGGGTTTGGGGCGCGTCGACTTTAATCGCGCCGGAGCCGCCGAGATTGGTCGGGAGGAGTTTCTCCGGGGCTTTGAAGGAACTCGTGCAAACGAAGAAGATGAGGAGCAGGAAGACGACGTCGAGAGTGGACGTGAGATCCGGCTCCAATTTCTTTTCGGGTCGCGCGTTAAGGGGATTTTTCATTTCGTCTCCTCCGAGTCGATCGGGAGCGGGGCGTCGACGAGCGATTTCTCCTTCCACTTTCCGCCGAGGAATCGAACGTAAAGCACGGCGACGTTGACGATTAAATACCCGGTCATCACCCACCAGCACCAATAGACGCGCAAACCGAACCTATGGACTCCGACGAAGAGCGCGATCAGCGCGAGCGCGACGACGACAAAGGACTCGACCATAATAAATCGCGCGTCCCCCGCGCCGCGCAACGCGCCGACGAGGACTAGGTTTAGCGCGTCCATGACCAAATAGATTCCGACGATCTTCACGACGTTGATCGCGATGGGGCGAGTCGAGGCGAACGCTTCGGGATCGTTCAACGCGTAGACGTCGACCAGCGGCTCGGGGGCCACTAGGAACAATAAGGCGAAAAAGCAGGAAAAGGCGATCGCAAGGAGAACGGCGGTACGGGTCGCGGCGACGCCTAGGTCCGGCTTTCCGGCTCCCATGCTATTGCCGACGAGGGTCGAGGTGGCGAGCCCCAATCCGATCGCGGGCATGTATAGGAACGAATTGATGTTGAAGCCGATCGCGGTGGACGCGCTCGCCTCCACGCTAATCCAGCCCATCATTAAGGTGAACATACCGAAAAAGAAGTGTTCGATAGAGCCTTGGGCGGCGCTCATCGAACCAAAGGTCATGAGACGCCTCATCTCGGGGGCGACGAAACGGAACCCGGATCGCACGCCGTATTTTCCTTGTTTGTCGCGTCTTAGGACGAGAATCAAAATGGCGACGAACATCGCCCACATCGAAATCGAGCTCGCGGTCGCGGCACCGACGAGCCCGAGTTCGGGAAACCCAAAGAGTCCAAAAATCAAAATCGGGTCGAGAAGCGCGTTTAAGGCGACCCCGGAGATCGAAACGATCGTAACGTATTTGGGTTCTCGCAACCCTTCGAAAAAAGACGCGAGGGACTCGAACGCGATGATAGGAATCGCGCCCAACGTCATAATAGTCCAGTATTTGCGCTCTAGAATCGCCATCGTTTCGTCCTGACCGACCGCGATGAAGAACGCCTTGATCCAAGGGGAGACGATCATTAACAGAACCCCCGCGACGACCCCGACAAAGACGCCCTGCCAAACGATCGCGCCGACGCGTCGACTCTGTCCCGCGCCCTCGTATTGGGAGACGAAGGAGTTGACGAACGTCCCGATCCCGTTCGGAAAAACGGCGAGAGTCCAGAAGAGGCTCCCGGCTTGAAACGCGGCGTTCATCGCGTCGCGATCGTACCACGAGAGGCAGAGCCTGTCGACGACGGCGATGAGGGACACGGTGCAAAACGAGAGCATAATGGGAATCGCGAGGGACAAGACCTCGCGAACTCCGCCCGGTTTCGGGGGGCGGGGAGGTTTCTTCGCTCGCTCTCGAATCAAAGAAGTTTCCATCATCGGTTTCACTCGAGATGCAGAAAGAGCGCCGCGGCGACGATCGCGGCGGTCTCGACGCGATAGACCTGTTTTCCCAAGTCCAACGGGGCCCAGCCTTGGTCGACCGCGTTTTGAACCTCCGCGTCGGTAAAACCGCCGACCGGTCCGATTAGGAGAAGGACGCCTTTGGGAATCCGAGAGAGCCTTCGCGCGAGCTCCGCGAAGGAGCGCTGCCCGAAGAACCCGTCAGAAATCGGATGCGCGACGACGCGCAGGACCTCGTCGCCGGGCTGAAATTCGTCGAAGAGCCCAAATCCGTCGAAGCGCTCTTCCAGGCGTTTCGCGAGCTCGGAGCGCTCCGAGGGCGCCTCGGGAGAAAGTTTCGCGTCGAGGAGCTCGACGAGCCCGGGCAATTCGCTCGGCTTGATCGAGGGGAGAATCGTCGCGATTCGAAGCCTTCCGCACTGCTTCGAGGCTTCGAGGACTTGGCGCTCGAGTCTGACGCGGACGTCGGAATCGAATTTGACGTCGGCGCGCTCGGCGTCGAGCGGAATAAGGCGCCGGACGCCGAGTTCGGTGAGTTTTTCAAGAGCCCACTTTTGACGATCGCCCTTTGGCAGGGCCATAATCGCGGAGAGGGCGAGATTGGGCTCGCGGTCGTCGTCGCGGGTTTCGAGCACGTCGAGCTCGACGCGATCGCGCTCGATCGAGGCGATTCTGGCGCGAAAGAGGGTTCCGGAACCGTCGAACAAATCGGCTTCGTCGCCGACTTTCTTTCTCATGACTCGAGTCAAATGGCGCGCCTCGGCGTCGACGAGGATCGCGGTTCCTCGTTCGAGCGCGGGTCGTTCCGAAGGGGCGACGTAATATAAATCGCTCATATCCAATCCGTCCGTTTTTCAAGGGTCGACGTTGAAACCCCCATTATAACGGAAAACGAGGATCGTTTAACGCCCCCCGGCGCGAATCGAGGAAGAAAGGTTTAGAAGAAGAGCCCGGCGCGCAGCAAAACGGCGCTCTTGGGCTTGTAGACGGTTCCCGCCTTCGTCTTGACCTCGCGGCCAAAGGCTCCGCCGACGTCGAAGGAACCGACAACCCCTTTCGGGCAATCGAATCGCAATCCGACCGAGACGCGATAGTCGTCGTAATCGAAATTGTAAGAGGTCTTCCCGCCGATTTTATGCAGGGGATCGGACATGAGCCATCGACCGCCGCCGAAGTCCCCTTGAACGTAGAACCACCAGTCGGTTTCGTTGACTTTCGTTAAGAAATGGCCCCATCTGGGGTCGGGAAAGACGAGTCGAAGCTCGTTGCGCGCGTTGGGGCGCCAAACGACGCCCGCAACGGGGAGAAGCTTGAATTTGATGCGCCCGTAGTACGCGACGCCCCCCAGGATTCGCACGAGCCGATCGTCGTCGACGGGCAGGGACCCCTCGGCGCGCCCTCGAACGTAGATCGCCTTGCTCGTCACTTTCTTGAAACTGGACGCGACGCCGACTTTGACTTCGACGGTCGCGTCGAGATCGTTCGCGGAAAAGGAGAAGGACGTGGCGAGCCCGGCGTCGAAGACGTTGTTCGGAAGTTTTAGCCAGAGGGGGTAATTCTTTGGCCACTGAAAACCGGTGTAGTCGAAAGAGGGATTCAGGCGAAACACCCCGTTGTTGATATTGACGCCGCGCATTGTGTCGCACGGAATGGCGAAATAGAGGGAGGTTCCCCCTTCGAGCAGCCCGACGCCTCTCTTGGTTCGCGGCACGTACACGAACGACTTGGAGCAGTCTTGCTGGTACTTGAACATCTTTTTAAAGGTGGTCGGCTCGCTCATCGTAACGGGGGGATTGGAGGCGCCGCCGACCGCCTCGTCGTAGTCGTATTGGTAGTAGTCGTTGGAAGAGGTGGTGGGGGAAACAACGGGGGGAGCGATTTGCGCGCGGAAAAAGCCGACGGAATCGTCGCGCGAGTCGAACGCGAGAGGAGATGGGTAGCCTAGCGAGTCGGAGTCCGACTCGACGGCGAGCGGCTCGTCGAGCTCGGAGCGAGAGAGGGAGCCCCAGACGCCGTTGAGGGCGTTTTTCTCGCCCCAACTAGGGTTCTCGAGCGGGTCGCTCGCGCCCCAAGGATCGTCCCAAGAATCCTCGAGCGCGAGCGAATCGCTCGCAAAATCGTCGTATAACGGGAGGTCGGAGCCGAGAGAGCCGTCGATCGCGGACGCCGCGCGCGCGAAGGCGAGCGCCCCGATAAGAGCCGTAAAAAAGAGCGTTGTCAACGCGCGTTCGTTCATTGTTCGAAAATCCGTTCGACGACGAAACCATCCTTGCTTCGCCGGCCGCGAAGGCGACAGGCCCCGTAGGTATAGCGAATCGCGGTTCGTAGGTCAAGAGGAAAAGGACGAGAAAAAAATGGCGTAAAAGTTGAAAAAAACTTGCATTTCGCCGCGTTCCCGCTTGAAAAGAATCGGAAAATCGCTACAATTACAATGTCGCTTACTAGCGTCTCGTCGAATCGCCCCTGTTTTTATAGGGCGGGAGGCGCTTTTGGCGGCTCGTCGTATTGGTGGCGCGCGCCCTCGGGTCGGCTCGAAAGGGAGCGCGCTTTTAGCGAACCTTAGTTTTTTATTGGGGACGCCGCCTCGGCATCGCCGAGCGCCGTCCGCGGAAACGTATCAGCAACTAGGAAATTTTGTCGTGGTAAATCGTACTTTGATCCGCGGTTTGGACGTCAACGTCGACGACGTTATTTTGGACGAAGAGCAGTTTAACGAGTACATCGGCGAAGACGCCGAAATCGAACTGAACCAGATTCTCGACGGCGTCGTCGTTCGCGTCGAGAAGGAATTCGTGATCGTCGACGTCGGTTATAAGAGCGAAGGCGCCATTCCCCTTTCCGAATGGGAAGAGGGCGAAGAGGCTCCCAAGCCGGGCGACAGCGTCAAGGTTCTCGTCGAAGAGCTCGAAGACGCGATGACCCTCGAAGAAGTTCAAGCGCGCGGCATGATCGTGCTGAGCAAGCGCAAGGCCGCGAAGATCGAGGCCTGGATGCGCATGATGGAGCGCGTCAAGGAAGGGGACGTGGTCGAGGGCGTCGTTTCCAAGAAGATCAAGGGCGGTTTGCTCGTCGACATCGGGGTCAACGTCTTCCTGCCCGCGAGCCAGGTCGACATTCGTCGTCCCGCGGATATCAACGAGTTCATCGGTCGAACGATCAAGTGCGTGATTCTCAAGATCGACGAGGCGCGCCGCAATATCGTGGTCAGCCGCCGCGAGCTCATCGAGCAAGAGCGCAAAGAGAAGAAAGCGGCGCTGCTGTCCGAACTGCAAGTCGGTCAGATCCGCGAGGGAACGGTCAAGAACATCGCCGAATTCGGCGCGTTCATCGATCTCGGCGGCATCGACGGTCTGCTCCATATCACCGATATGAGCTGGGGCCGCATCACCGATCCTAAGGAAGTCGTCTCCATCGATCAGAAGATCGAGGTCATGGTCCTCAATATCGACTACGAGAAAGAGAAGATCTCGCTCGGTCTCAAGCAGAAGACCCCGTCTCCTTGGGAGCGCGTCGAAGAGAAATACCCGGTCGGCTCGAAGGTCAAGGGCACGGTCGTCAACGTTATGTCGTACGGCGCGTTCGTCAAATTGGAAGAGGGCGTCGAGGGTCTGGTGCACATCAGCGAGATGAGCTGGACCAAGCGCATCAACCATCCGAACGAAATCGTGAGCGTCGGCGACGAGATCGACGTCGTGGTTCTCGGAATCAACAAAGAGAAGCAAGAGATCTCGCTCGGCGTCAAGCAAACGATGGCGAATCCTTGGGAGACGGTCGATCAGAAGTACCCGGTCGGCTCGAAGGTCAAGGGCGTGGTTCGCAACCTCACGAACTACGGCGCGTTCGTCGAGATCGAAGAGGGCGTCGACGGTTTGCTCCACATCAGCGACATGAGCTGGGTCCGCAAGATCACGCATCCGAGCGAAGTCGTCAAGAAGAACGAGGAAATCGAGTGCGTCGTCACCTCGGTCGACAAGAAAAATCGTCGCATCGCGCTCGGTCTCAAGCAGCTCACCGAAGACCCGTGGGTCTCTCGCATTCCCGAGAAGTACCGCCCGAACCAAATCGTCAAGGGCAAGGTCACCAAGATCACGAACTTCGGCGTTTTCGTTTCGCTCGAAGACGATCTCGAAGGTCTTCTCCACATCTCCGAATTGGCCAATCATAAGGTCGAGAATCCGGAAGAGGTCGTGAAGGTCGGCGAGGAAATCGAAGTCATGGTTCTTCGCGTCGACTCCGCCGATCGCAAAATCGGTCTGTCCCGCAAACGCGCCGAGCCGAACGCCGAAGGCGTCGACGCCGAGGAAGAACCGGTCGTCGAGAATATCGCCGCGACGATCAAGCAACCCAAGGACCTCAAAGGCGGCACCGGCAGCGGCAGCGGGCCCCTCTTCCAACTCCCGGGGCAGAACTAGTCTGTTCTTGAGCTCGCCAAGCAAGTCCGCCCGCCCTCCCTCCGAGGGCGGGTTTTTTTTGCCGCCGCAACTTGGGCAAACCGCCCGCTCCCGTCGGTCGTTTAACTTAGTCGGTCTTAACTCCCATTTTGGCTCTCCGCGCCGCGCGCCGCAACGCGACCCTCGTTTTCGCGCGACTGCGGATCGCCCCTTGCGCTCGCTCGTTTTCTCCGAAAGTCTTCGCGCGCCTCTTTAACGAGGTTCATTACCTCTATTAATTGATCGCTGGTACATTTTTCCACCGCGGCGCTTAGCGCGAGGTCGATCTCTGGATCCGTAGCCGGACTAGCGTTTCTAGGCGCCGGGGGCGCTTTTGTTCGGTCTTCCGCGGGGAGAGGGAAACTATCCGCGCTTCCGTTGGAAGCGCCGCTTGTCTCGAACGGTTCTAGGGGGCGCTCGGTCGGCGAGTTCTCGGCTTTTGGTCGTTCCATCGCTTCGCGGTGGCGGAAGAACTCGCCGTCGGGCGTCAATTCGAAGAGGTCGAAGTCTTTAATCACGCTTTCGATCATTTTTTCCGAGGCTCTTAGAATCCACGCTAGGGTTTTAAGGTCGCAGCGGAGGTATTCGGCGCATTGATTCGCCATTTCCTCTAGAATCGGGCAATAGATTCCGTAGCCTCGCGCGCCCAGTTTGCTTCGCAAGGCGGCGCTTCTTAGGTCGCGGGTCGGGTAGATCGGGCTCGGGCGCGTTTGGGACGGCATTTTTGTCGGACGGGGTTTGGGGAACGGTCGATTATTGGAAGTCGCGTCTTGGGCGCCGCGTTTTTAAGATAATCGCGGGACTTCGGGGCAATATACCGGTTTTCCCGCGTTTTGTTCAAAAAATCTGGTATTTGACCCGCTCTCCTTTTATAAAAAAACGGCTCCGCGCCAACGCGACGCGGAGCCGTTTTCTTTTCGTTTAGCTCGTCAAACTCGCTCGCTTACTTCGCGATCGATTTGGCGAGGACGTCCCAGAATTCTTCGAGCTCGTCCTCGAAGTAGTTATCGAAGACCGAGTCGGAGTGGAAAACCGCGCTCGAGGCGGGTGAATCCGATTTGGTCGACGCGACGATGGCTGTCCATTCGGAATACCCATCGGATTCGGAGACTGCTTTGACTCGGAAGTAATAGGTCGAGCCGGACATCAAACCGGAGAGCAATTTGACTCCGGCGGAGGAATAGCTCTTGGTAACGAACGATTCAAAATTCGGATCGGTTCCGTATTGCAGGACGAACCCGCTCGCTTTTTCGACGGGATCGATCTTTATCGAGGCCCCAGTCTTTCCAGGAGTAACGACAACGCTCGGCTTTTCGAGATTCAAAAAACCTTCGGAGGTTCTCGTCTCGAAGGTCGTCCAAGCGGAGTCGGCAAACCCGAGGGCGGTCGCTTTGACACGGCAGTAATAGGTCGTATCGGCTACGAGCCGGGTTAAGGCAAGTTCACCGGACGCGAGGCAAGTCGCGGAGACGCAAGCCGCGAAAGTCGGGTCGGTTCCGTACTGCAGAACGTAGGCCGTCGCGCTTTCGACCGCTCCGATCGTCGCGAGGGCGGTTTTGACGCAGGGAACGACCATTAGGGTTGGCGCGGCGAGGGACGGGGCGACTTTCGCGGTGGCGGCGACGGTGATCCACGCGGAATCGAGCCGCGAGTCGGCGATCGCTTTGACGCGGAAGTAGTTGGTCGCGCCAGGGGTTAGACCGGAAACCAACTTTGAGCCCGAGTTCGAGAAAACTTTGAACGCGAAGGCCGCGAACGTCGGATCCGTTCCGTACTGTAAAACGTAGGACGTCGCCCCGTCGACGGAGCCGATCTTAACGACGGCGGCGGTCTTCGCGGCGGAGACGGAGAGGGTCGGCTCGGACAACGGCTCGCGCTCGAGCGTCCCCTGGGCGAGCGCCCACTCGGAGTCGACGAACCCCTCGGCGGTCGCCTTGACTCGGAAATAATAGGTCGTCCCGGGAATTAGCCCCGCAATCTCGCGAGCGCCCGACGCGGAGGTCGTCGCGGTCGCGAAGGTCGCGAAGGTCGGATCCGTTCCGTATTGCAAGACATAGGACGTCGCGCCCTCGACTCGCGAGACGATCGCGACGATCGACGTCCCGGAAACGATCAGCGAAAGCCCGGGAGTTTCGAGCGGCGCTTGCGAAGCGACAAGATTCCAATCGAAGGAATAGCGAAATCCGCTCCCCGGCTCGCCGTCGGAATTGAATTTCGAGGACTTCAAGCCGCGATAGACATAGACGCTCCCGTCGGAGGAACCGACGAGCAAATCGGTGGTTCCGTCCCCGTCGTAGTCGGTCGCGAAGGGACGGGAGCGCTTCGCGCCGTTCGGGAGCTCGAGATTGGCGTCGACGCCGGTCAGAGGCGTCGGGGTTCCAAATTTCGGATTGGCGGGAGTTCCGACGTTCAAGTAAAAGTAAAAGGCGCCGTTGGCGTCTCCCGAGACGATATCGAGTAGTCCGTCGCCGTTTGCGTCGGCGAGAGTCGGCGCGGAGCGCCCCGCGCTTAGGACGAGCTCGCCGGTTCCGTCGACGCTCGTTAGCGGATTCGCGGCGCGGAAGTCGAAGAGTCCTTCGCGCGCGGAATCGACGAGCGCGTAGAGTTTGCCGTTCCCCGAGCCGACGAGCAGGTCGACGCGACCGTCGAGATTCCAATCGCAGATTTCGAAGACCGCGCGGCTTCCGACGTTAAGTTGGGTCTTGGCGCCGTCGAACCCGTAGGTTACGAACTCTGGAGCGGTCAACGTCCAGTTCGCGCCGGTTCCCTCGCCGCGATAGAAAAGGATCGTTCCGTCGGCGCGTCCGACGAACAGGTCGAGACTCCCGTCGCCGTCGACGTCCGAGGCGCGAGGAGCGGCGCCTTGGCAGCCTTGTCCGGGAACGGTCAGCTCGACGATCTCGCCGTTGGCGTCGCGATAGGTCGCGAAGACGGGGTCGGCGTAACTCGGAGCGGCGTTAGTTCCGTTGTTGAGTCGGACTTGGACGCGCCCGAGTCCGTCGGCGGACTTTTCGCCGACTAGCAGGTCGAGAACG
Organism: Thermoguttaceae bacterium; assembly: GCA_017441605.1. Classification (GTDB taxonomy): domain Bacteria; phylum Planctomycetota; class Planctomycetia; order Pirellulales; family Thermoguttaceae; genus RUG369. The sequence continues at coordinate 18,346 of JAFRXD010000069.1, forward strand.
CCGTCGCCGTTCCAATCGACGAGGAACGGAACAGAGTAGGAACACGCGGTCGCGAGGGTTCCGTCGAGGGAGAAACGCGTCGTTTCTCCGGAGTTCGCGCTCGAGCTTCCTCGGAGCATATTGCCGACAGCGTCGCGGAAGAACGAGCCGTCTATTTTGAGGGTTAGCGGGACGACCGCGTTCCTTTCGGCAAAGGCGTCGCGATCGAGGGCGATCGTCAAGACTCTAGACGGGACGTCGTAGGCGAATTGAGAAAGCGCGAGAGGCGTCGAGGCGCCCGTCGACTCGTCGATTACGGAAATCGCGTCGAGAATCGATCCGTCGGCGATAAGCGCTTGAACGTTCGTCGGTTCGGAAAACGCGACGATTACGGAGTCGTCTTGGATCTCGGCGCTCGCGACGAACGGCGCGGTCAAATCGACGCGGACGTCGACGAGGGCGTCGCTCCGGTTCCCCGCCGGATCGGTCGCGCGAACGCGCAATCGTCGCGCGCCCTCTTCGGGGAGTTGGAAGCGCAGTTCGGAATCGGTCTCGAAAAAGGTTTTGGCGGCGAGCTCTTTGGAATTGGCGTCGTCGTAAACGCGAACGACGGTTCCGGGCTCGACCGAAAGCCCCGTTAGCGCGATTTCTCGACCGTCTCTCGCGATCGAGTCGGGCAAATCGAGAACCGGATCGGTCGCGTCGAGCGTCCATTCGACGGAGAATCGTCCCGAGCCGAGATTGCCCGCGAGATCGGAAACGTTCGCGAGATCGACGGTTAGGACGTAATTACCCTCCTCGTTCGCCAGCGAGCGCAAGCCGACCAACTTCCACTCTTGGCGGCTCGTCGTCGTCTTGAGCGACTCTGGCAAGACGCCGAGATTCAAGCGCTCGTCGAGCGGAACGACGACGCCGTCTCTCGTAAGCGTAAAGTCGGCGCGAGTTAGGGTTGAAAACTCGATTTCCTCGTCGAATCCGAGATAGAGCGCGTCGAAAGCGAGGTTGGTCGCGGTTCGCTCCAATCCCGACCAAACGGCGTTGGTCGGACCGACGGAGTCTTTGACCCACTCGACCGTCGAGGCGCCGACGCCGCTCTTGCCGTTCGTTCCGCGAACGCCGGTCGCTTTGACGGAGAGGACGTACTCCCCGTCTTGGCTCGTGAGCGCCGTCAAGCCGGAGAGAACGAACTCGGTCGCGGATCGGGCGATCAACGTCGCGCCGGAGCCGGAGGTTAGGAGGTTCTCGCCGGAATCGCGTGTTAGAGTTAGAGTTAGATCGTCGATCGCAAAGGTCGTCGGATCGACGGGTTGAGAGAAGGCGATCGTCAACGATTCGACGGAGTTTTGTCCGTAGGCGGCGGGTCGATCGATCCCAACGACGGTCGGGGACTCGACGGCGTTGATCCACTCGAGAGTCGCGGACTCCGTTTCGGCGATATTGCCCCAAACGTCGGCGATTCCCAGCGTCGAGACGGTCAGTTTGTACGCGCCGTCGGCGCCGGTCGCGGAGGCGAGCCCGGCGATTCGATAGACCTTGTCGGAGATCTTTTGAATCGTGACGAGATTGTCGATCAGATTGCGCCCGTCGTTGCGGGTCAGGGTCAGGTTCGCGGTCGTAAAGGTCGACTCGGCGATCGGTTCGGAGAACTCGACGTCGACGCTTTCAAGCGGCGCGACGCGGATATTGGACGGCAACTCCTCCAACGACGCGATTTGCGGTCCGGTTTGGTCGCAGGAACGATAGTAAAGGGTATAAGTATAAACGTCGGAGGCGGATTCGAACTTGTCGAGAATGTGAAGCGTATTCTCGTTCTTGACGTCGACTCCGTCGATAAAGGTTCTATGAGTTTGCCAGAAGTTGGCCGAGTTCAACTCTTTGCCGTCGGAACGGACGACGCGATAGAGCTCGCGGTCGCTCGCGCCGGGGTCTTCGTTACGAACCCAGACGTAGTTCCAACCCGAGTTCGCGGCGCCAACGGTTAGATCGACGGTTAGGGCGTCCCAACCCAAGGCGCCGGAAATCGAGTAGTCGGTCGTCGTCGCGACCGATTCGACCTCGCCGCTCGAAAGATAGAGGGTATCGGGGAGATCGTAGTAATCGCGGACGACGTCGTTGTCGTTGACGAGGAAATCGGGCAAGTCGTCGGCTCCGTCGGAATCGTCTTGGACGGTGTGGATCAACTCGTGAATCGAGACGCTCTTAATAAGCGAGAATTGCAAGTCGTCGAACCCGTTGACGTGCTGGAACGTCGCGTTGTAGTCGACGAAATGTCCTTGGAGGGTCGATTCCATAAACCATTGTCCGACGGCGGTTCCGCCCGCCGGGATCGTTCCAAAATCGACGGTCAGGGAGTTCGAGGCGTCTTGTCCGTCGATCTTCGACCCGACGATCGTAAAGTCGACGAGCAGACCTTTTTCGTTCTCGACGATTTCCGGTTGCGCCGAGATAATTCGCAAGTTTTGGGCGTCCCCGCCCCCTTTGTTTTGAACCAAAACCGCGAGCTCGAACGGCTCGGACGGCTCGACTTCCTCGGTCCACGGGTCGTCGCCGATAACGTCGCGCTGCCAGAAGTAGTTCAACTCCAGCTCCGGTTGGGGATAAACCGTGATCGAAGCGGGCGCCATCGTTATCGCAACCTCTTTTCCCGCCGCTATGTAGCGAAGGATTCCGCCGACGGAGTAGCGTTGGGGATCGTCGCTGGCGCAATTAGTGGACGGGATAAAGATCCAGTCGGCGACGCCCGCCGCCATACCCTCCAGATCTCCGAGATTGTCGAGGTCGGCGTCGTAAAAGTTCTCGGTCGTCGGGGGATAAATTCCGAACATATTCGTAACGTCGTTACCCCATTCGTCGTAGATAATAATATCGACGGCGACGTCGGAGAGCGGCTCGTCCGTTTCGTTCTCTAAAACGAGCTTGGCGTCGAACGCATCGCGCGTTAGAACCGCTTTTTGCTTGAGCTGGAGCTTGACTTTGGCGCAGACGCCTTTTTCGGCGGTATGGTACTTTTGATAGACGTCGTAATAGGCTTGCACGAACTCGTCCAAAGATAGAGTATTGTTCAGGACATAGCCCAAATCGGCTTCCAAGTCGGCGCGAGTCGAATACCCCAACAGTTCGGCGGCTTCGTCCGCTGAAGCGTAATTGGCGAGCGCCTCGGCAAAACCGGCGTCGGAATAATCTAAATCGTCGGGATAGCTATAAATTTCCTCCAAGGAGTAGCGCGTTTCTTCGTCTTCGGGTCGTTCTTCTGAATCGTCTTGGATTGAGGACGAACTTCTACTTGGACCTCCAAGACAACCTCCGTCCACAATAGTCCAAGTCTTTTCGAAACCGAGTTTTTCGCCATTATATTCAACGTAAGCCGCAAGGGTTAGTTCAAGCGGTTCTATACAAACCTTGGCGGAATAACCCGAATTAGTGCAATACGATCCCGTCGCGGTCAACCCCGAACTCACTTGCGCGACGCCCACAAGCGCGCCGGTAATCGGCGATTCCCCTGGAACGCCCGCGAAGATCTTAGCGGATCCTCTAACTTCCGCGCCCGCGGTCAACGTAACGGACGCCCCCGCCGAAACGCACCATTCGGCGTCTTTACCGCACTCCTTTACGTACTTTCCAGAGATAGTAATCGTCGTTTCCAAGTCGACGCCAACGTCGAGCGTAAAATTCAAAAAAGCGTCGGTGGTCGGCAACAACAGAATCTTATGACCTAATTCAAACGTCGGCGGTCCCCAGTGCAATTTAGCGGAAACCGATCCGGCAACTTCCGCCTCTATACGAGCGCCCAATCCGGTTATTCCGCCGCAATCGCAACAAACTCCGCCGCTAACGGAAATTGAAAGTTGCGGATTCAAATCTTTTACATTGAACGGAGCGGGGAACAGTTTTCCCACTAGTTCCAAGACCTTACCCAAGATGGCGCTTTCGAGACTGATCGAACCTCCGAACGAGCCGCCGCACTTATGGCAGCCATCGTCGTCGCCATCGTCGCCGCCGTTCCCGTCGTCTCCGCCTCCATCGCCGTCGTTTGACGAACCGCCGCAGTTACTCGTTACCGATACGCTCGAGGACGAAGAGCAAGAACCGCCTCCGCTCGAGGAACTTCCGCCGCTTCCGCCCCAATCCCAGAAACCGCCCCCGCTCGAAGAGCTTCCGCCTCCAACGAAGCAGCCCCAACTATGGACGACGGTCGAGCCGACTTGAACGTACCGATCCCCCGCGCACTTGTAACGCCCGTAGTACCAAGTGGTAAACCAGCAAGAGCCGCCCGTAGTCGCGAGAGGGAGCCCGAGCTCGTCGTCAGTCTCGTTGACGGGTTTGACCGCGTTTTGAACGACGGGCAATTTCGACGCGTCAAAAAGGACGCTATTCATCGCGACGCCTCGCGCGGCTCCGGAAGCGCCGCTCGAGACGACGAGCGCTTCGTCAAGGTCAATCTTGGCGTCGGAGGTCGCAGAGGCGCGGCGCTCGAAGATCACCGGAATAACGACGCTCGATTTTGCGGAGAGAACGTCGAGCGAGTCGACGAGCGGGGTAACGACGAACTCGCCGTAGTCGATTCCGGAACCGAACGCCGGTGTGAAGTCGTAAACGGCGATCAGTCCATGGTTTTCAATCGTGAAATCGATTTGGCGAATTTCGCCGATTTCCATATCGCTCACGTCGACCAACGCGGGACTAACGGTAACGACCGGCGCGGGAACATTCGTCTCGAAGATCGTCTCGATCGTAATGTCGTACTCGTCCTCGATCGTCGTCGGAGTAACGGTCCACTCGTAGCGAACCGTTTGCATTTGGAGGAACGCCTCGCAAGTTTGATCGTCGTCGAGATAAATCGTTTCGCGGTAGTTGTTGTGGTTCTCGGCGTCGACGTAGATATCGTAATAGCCTTCGGCGAGCCCGACGACGCTCCAAAGCCCGTCGTCCCCTGTCGTCCCGACGGAGACGACCTGTTTGGTCAGGGAGTCGACGACCTTGACGCTCGCGCCCGAAAGCGCGGGACCGTCCTCGGTATAGTAAGTCCACTCGTCGACGGCTTTAATCGTTAGATCAGAGTAGACTTCGCTCTTGGCGCGGAATTTGAAGTCGAGGGGCAAACCGGTATTGCCGTAATGAAGGACGAGGCGCCCTTGGTACATTTGCAAGGGCAAGTCGGCGCTAGGATTGAGGAGCAACTGAACGGTTCGCGCCTCGCCGGGGGCGAGGGAGTCGAGGGTCGTTCCGTTGACGCATGAGAGCCAGGCGAGATCGCTCGGCAAATCGACGGTAATCGGGCCGGTTTCGACGCCGCTCTCGTTGCAAATCTCGAATTCGACGATCTTTTGAGAGCCGACGGTCATCGAGGCCGAGAGGATTTGCTTGTCGCTCGTCAGGACGGCGTAAGAGGGGTAAACGTTAAAACCGAGCGCGACTTCCGCGTCGCGAGTATCGTCGCTCGTCAGATAGAGTTTCGCTTGGGAGACGGGAACGCTCGCGTCGAGCGCGGTCGCGACGAGCGCGACGGTCGCGGAACCTCCGGTGGGTATAATCGTCGACGATAAAACGACTTCCAAGCGAACGTTGTCGGGAAGTCCCTCGACGCGATATCCTAGGTTCGTTATCGGTTCGGAGGACTCGTTGCGAACGACGAACTCGCCCGTTACCGTTTGCCCCGCCGAAATATTGAACGCGCCCCTCGTTGTGGCGAGACTCAACTTCATAATGCTGAAACGGTCTTGAACGGGGGAGGTCGTTTTGCCCGGTCGGCGCGCGCCGATCGCGTAACTCCCAACTTCGGTCGAAAGGGGCGTCCACGTCGTCGCGAACGATCCGTCCGCCTCGGTCGTCGCGGTAATCGTTCGCGTTATCGATCCGTTGGAAATATCGATCGTTACGTCGACGCCACCGACGCGCGCGCCGGTATTGACGTCGTAGGCGAAACCATAAAGGGGAATCGGGGTCGACGGATCCGCTTTCTCGACGTCGGTTTGAACGACAGCGGCGTAAGGCGGAACGTAGTTTTGCTCGGCGCTGGTCGCGAGGTTGTTCGTTTCGCAAAGCTCGGTCAGCGTTTCCTCGGAATCGACGACGACGATCCAGTAGACGGAGTCGCCCATATCGAGCGGAGAGCAGGAGAAGGAGCGATAGACCGAATTCGCGCCTTCGGTCGTCAAAATGGAATCGGCGCGCTCGAACGTCGCGACGAGTTGGGCGTCCGCGTCGAGGGTCGGCTTGGTCGAAAGCCACACTTGCTCTTTCCAAGAGGCTCGCGTTTCGATGCGCCCCTCGTTGACGACATAATAAGAGACGTCGAACAAACTAAGATCGCTTTCGCTCTGAACGGCTCGGACGTTCGCGGGGCGCAAGTCGGACCACAACGCGTCGGAGACGAGCGCTTTCGCGGTTCCTCGCGAGAACCCGGGCGCGGTCGCGGTTATCGTCGCCCAAGATTCCAACGCGAACGTCTCGTCGTAATTTGTCGCGATCGTCGTCGTCGCCGAAGCGCTTCCGGCGGGGATAGTTATCGTTTCGGGAACCGTCAAAATCGGGTCGGAGGAAATTAGCGAAACGACCAAATCGGCGTCGGTCGCGGTATTGCGCGAAACCGTTATCGTCGCGACGTTTTCTTCTCCTTGCGAAAGAATCGCTTTGCTCAATTGGACGGTCAGCGCGGCGCCGTCGTCGTCGATTACGAGAATCTCGGTCGTCGCGGTTCCGGTCGAATCGGCGCTCATCGAGCAGTCGCAGTTCTCCTGAACTCCCGTCGCGGTTATCGTTACGAGGACGTCCCCGTCGACGGTTCCGTTGTCGTAGGACGCGCCGTAGAACTTGACGGACGTTCGTCCGGCGGGGATCGAAACTTCGTTCGGAACGCCGATTTTGGCGGGGTCGGAGCTTGTCAGACGAACGCGCAGGGCGCTGGACGCGCTCTCGGCGCGAGTAACCGTTCCGACGAACGCGCCTCCGCCGAATCCTTCGGAAACCGCGTCGCCGTCGAGCGTTATCGCGATCGTCGGCTCGTCGTCGTCGAGAATCGAAATCGTTTTGGTTCCGGAGGTAAAGGTCGGGCTCGTCGCCGTAATCTTAACTTCCTCGACGCTCTCGGGGCGATCGTCGTCGACGACGGCGACGGTTACCGCGACCGAGGCTTCGTTCGCGGGAATAACGACGCTCGCCGGCAGCGTTAGTTGCGAGGAGCTCGACGCGACGAGGCGAACGGTAATCGGTTTGTCGGCAACATAGCTTCGCGCGACCGTTAGGGTAAACTCCTCGCCCTCGTCGAGCGAGTATTTCGAGACCGAGAGCGAGAGGGTCGGATAATCGATATTGGCGACTTTGACGCTCGCGTATTTCGTCTCAAACCCGTCGGCGGAGAACGACAGTTCGACATAAGAGTCGGAATCGTACTCGTCGTCCTTAACGGCGGAGTAGAAAAACGCGGCGGACGCTTGACCGGCGGGTATCGTAACCGCCTCGGCGACGGTCAGTTCGGTCGGGTCGTTTGAGGCGATCGAGACGACTAGCGGCTCCGAGAGATCGCCGGTTCGCGAGACGGTTCCGCGAACGTTTTGAGTTCCCTCGTCGATCGTTGTCTCGCTAAGGGAAACGATTAACGTTTGCGCGAGAGTCGTCGATTCGGAAGAAACGAGGAAGTTGTCGGTTTCGTCGTCTTCGGGAACGGAATTGTCGCAATCGGCGACGACAATAAACTTAACGTCGCCCCAATATCCGACGGACGGGACGGTTACCGTTTGACGCCGACGAACCGTCTCGCCCGAAAGGATCGCGTCGGTATAGCGCGTCGTTTTGATAAGCTTCGCGTTTTCAAGGGTTCCGTCGTTAGAGATATAGATCGCGTCGCGCCGAACCTCGCGAACGTCTCTGGCGCCCTCGTTCGTTTCGTCCCAAACGAGCTCGACGATCGACCCCGCGGTCGCCGTTTGAGGCGCGATTATTTGCGAAACGCGCAAGTTGGCGAGTTCCGGATACGAAAGCGAGATCTTTTCCGAGACCCAAACGTTGTTCGTTTCGGACGTTTCAAAGACCGAGGAATTGGAGTCGACGACAACGATAAGGTAATAGTCGTCCTCGATCCAGGCGACGTTGTCGAGCGGGAATACGAATTTGGCGGTTTGCGTCTCGACCGAGCCCGCCGCAAGCCCCGCCAAATAATTGGACTCGGAGCCTTGGGAAATGGTCGTTAGGAGATAGTCGTCGCCCGATAGCGACGCGTCTTTGGAAAGATAGACGACGTTCTTCCAATTCCCAATCGCGTCGGCCGTTCCGACGTTTTCGACGTTAAAGGAGAAGTCGAATTTCGTTCCGAGAAGAGCGACGGCGGGGATCGCGTCGGCGGCGACGCTCGGTCGCAAATCTGGGGTCTCGATCTCGAACGATCCGACGAAGGCGTCGCTCGCCTCGCCGTTCGGCTCCGCGCCGTTCTGGTTCATTTCGACGCCGAGAGGGGTTCGGACGTCGGATCCGATTTGGATCGAATAGGTTCGATTCGTTCGATCGTCGTTGGCGAAATAGATCCGGAACGCGTTATTTTTCTCGTTAAGACTTTGCGGGTTTTCTAGTTCGACCGTTTCTCCCTCTTCGGTCGTTATCGCGAGGTCGAAGACGTCGAACGTTTCCGGATCGATCGAGCGATCAAAATAGACGTCGACGTAAGGTCGGGAGGCGTCGACGGATCGATTGTTGACTGGAAGAACGGCGACGACGCGAGCGCCGGAAATCCAGCCGACGGTGAAGACGAGCGAATTCTCGGTCGTCTCGGGAACCATTTCTCCGACGACGCTCATCGATTCGGTCGCGTAGAAGACTTCGCTCGAAACGTCCAAGGACGCGGCGCGCAGAACGAGGAAGGAGTCTTCCGAAGTCGGAACAAAGCCGGAGTCGACGCGCTCGAGAACGACCGTTCCGCCCAAGGAGGCGGATCCCGCGCAAACGATCGTTGGACAAGAGCGAAGAGACGCGATCCCGTATCGGAGAGCGCCGCTTGGCGCGAGAATTAGATCTCCCGCCAGCTCGAGGGCGCCCGTCGGCTCGAGCGAGCCCTCGACGCGAAGCGCAAAGTATTGTCCGGAAACGCGTCCCGATCCGCGAAGCGTCGCGGAGCTCGCTATGATAAAGGAGATCGGGTCGGTTTCGGAACCCGCGATTTCGAGCCCGTTTCCGGCGAAAACGAGCGCGCCGGAACCGGCGAGGGTCGCGTCGGAAGAGACGCGAAAAGTCGAGTTCGTTAAAACGATTTCGGCGTCCGCCGTTAGGGTTCCGATAAGCGTCGGCGAAGAGCGATCGACAAAGGCGACGTCGGAACGGAAAGAGGGGTCGATAAAGGACGTTCCGTTGGCGACGCGCCAAGTCGACGGCGCGCCTTCGAAGACGACCCGTTCGAACGTCGCCACCGCGGTCGCGGCCAGAACGGGGGCGTCGCCGCGGAACGCGATCGTCGAGTCGACGATTTCCAGCGGCGCGGAAACGGTCAAAGCGTTGGTCGAGAACCGCGATCCCGTTAAACGCGCGTTTCCGGAAGCGACGACGGCGTCGGCGCTTATCGCGACGTTGGAATTCGTCGCGTCGATGCGCGCCGATTTGAGATCGAGCGTCCCGTCGACTTGAATCGTCCGACCCGAGAGACTTTGCGCGAAGACGATAGGAACGTCGAGCTCGTATTCGTCGACGATATTGATCGCCTCGGCGAGCGAGAGTTTGTCGTCGGCGTCGTCGACAATGTTTTCGAGGGCGTCGACGACGAGCGCGCCGGAATTCAAAACGACGGCGCGAACGGACGAGGTTCCGACAACGTTTCCGCTCTCGTCAAGGTAGTCGAGGGAAAGCGCGCCGGGACCGTCTTTAACGCGCGTCGCGTCGAAGACGAAGGTTCCCTCGCTCGTTCCGGTCGTTAAGAGAATCGTTTCGGTCGGGGAAGTCCAAGTCAATCGAGTCGAACAGTTTTTGAACTCGCCCCAAGGACGCGCCCAAGAGACGTCGACCAAGCCGGAAAGAACCGTTCCTTGCGAGAGATAAAAGTCGTCGAGGACGACCGTTGCGGCGCGGAACGGGGACTCGTCCCCGTCGCGATAGAATTCGAGCGAGAATTGTTTCGCGTCGCTCGAAGGGGTAGAAAAGTAGTAATACTCGGCGTTTCCCCACCAATCGCGTTCCGTAAAAACGGGGATTTCCGTCCCGTCGTCATAGCGAGCGCCGACGGTCGAGTACCGGTCGGAGACTGGAAAACGAAGCTGGCGCGATTTTGAACCGGAAAGATAGAGCGTTTGAAGAGCCTGTTCCTCAAGCGAGAGATACGACAAAGAGGAACAACCGGCGACGCTTAGTTTTTCGACGGCGTTTTGGCGAACAACAAAAATACTCTGCTCGGGATTGTCGGAAAGATCGACTTCGGCGAGCGAGGGATTATCTTGAATCGCAAATTCGGAGGACGTTAGACAGTTCGAAGCCGAAAACTTTTCCAACGTTGCGTTTTCGTAACATTTGAAAGAATACGCGCGAGCGCCCGTTATATCGAGCGAGGTCAAAGCGTCGTTCCTATAAACGAAAACCTCGCCCGACGTTTTGATATTGTCCAGATTGAGATCAATTAGATTCGCGTTGTCGTAGACATTGACGTAAGACAAAGACGTTAAACCCGACAGATCGAGACTCGTTATCGGAAGATCGTAAATCGAAACTCCTTTAAGCGAAGCGCATTCGGTCAAGTCGAGAGAGGCGATACCGTCGCAACGGTAGATTTCCAAATTGACGGTAGTATCTTCGGACAAATCGATTTGGGTCAGAACGGGATTGTCGTAAATATCGAAATCGCCGCTCGACGAACAGCTTGTCGCGGAAATACTTTCCAACGAGTCGTTTCCGTAGCAATAAAATTTATACGCGCTCAATCCGGTTATATCGAGCGACTTCAAACAGTCGTTCCCTTCGATAAAGACGCCGTTTTGCCCGTAATTGACGTAAGAGGACGGAGAATAATAAGATATCTTTGCGTTATTCAGGTTGAGATCGATAAGAGCGGGATTATTAGCGATCGCCACCGAATTAAGATTTTGCAAACCGGAAAGATCGACGCTTGTCAAAACGAGATTATTGCTGACAGAAAGCCCCCGCAACGCCGTCGTTTCAGTAAGATCGAGACTCGTTATGGGAAGATTGCCCAGTACTAGGCGGTTTAGCCCTTTCCAAGCGGAAAGATCGAGATAATCGAGAGACGCGCAGTTATTGAGAGTTAAACTCCCTCTAGTGTCTTCCGAAATCTGAACTTGGGATAGAAGCGGATTGTCCGTAACGCTCATTCCAAAAGCCGAAGAACAACTTGCGGCGGAAAATCTTTCCAACGACGCGTTCGAGTAACAACGGAATTGCCACGCGCTCATTCCCGTTATATCGAGCGAAGATAGGGAGTCGTTTCGGAAGACTTCGATAGCGTAATCGGCGTAGACGTTACCGGTCGCTTTTACGTTGTCCAAATTCAAATCGACAAGCTTTGGATTATCGTTAATCTGGACGGTGTATAGATTTTGGGAACAGGAAAGGTCGAGACTCGTTAGTTCGGGATTATTATTGACATAGATTCCTGAAATGGAAGTCGATCCGGAAAGATCGAGAGCGGTTATAGGAAGGTTGCGAACACTAAGCCCCTTCAGCGAAGAACAATTCTTTAGATCCAAACTTGTAAGGGACGCGCACCTATTGATATCCAAATAGAGATCGGAATCGTCGGAGATCTCCACTTGAACCAGCGAGGGATTGTCGAACAAAACGAAGTAGTTGGAACTGGAACAACTCGTTGTCGCGACGCGCGCTAAGGACGCGTTGGAATCGCAATTAAAGTATTGGACGTTAACGCCCGTTATATCGAGAGACGCCAGCGAGTTGTTCCTATAAATATCGACGCTGTCGGCAACGTCGATATTGTCGATATTGAGCGCGATCAAATTTGGATTGTCAAAGATTGAAACGTCGTCAAGATTTTGCAATCCCGAGAGATCGACGCTCGTCAATTCGGGGTTATTGGAACAAATAAAGGTCTCCAAATATTCGCAACCGGTAAGATCGAGGGAAACGACCGAAGATCCATAGCATTTGAGATAAATCAAACGCCCGTCATCGTTCCAAATTGTTTGCTCCGAGTTATTTGGATCGCAACCGCAAGCGTCGACGACGGCAAGGTCGCGCTCGTTGAGTTCCATATGCTCGACGGCGATCGTCAAGCGGTACTTAGCGGGATCGGCGGTTGACAGGTCGTTGTAAACGCGGAGATAGTAAACCCCGGAGAACGCGGGAAAATGTTCGATCCTCTCCTCGCCGTCCTCCAATAAGGAAGAATTGACGAGGGAGCCCGAGGCGTCGTAGAGGGCGACGTCGACGGCGCCCGTCGAGGAATGGTCGTAAGACGGTTCGACGACCAAAGCTCGAAAGGTGGACGCGGAGTCGCTCGGCAATTCGAATTTGTACCAATCGACGTCGGATCCGGACTCCAAATTAAACTCGTAAGTCGCGTATTCGTTGATCGTTCCAAGGTCGTTTGCCGTCTCGAGGGTATCGTTCGGCTCCTCGCCGGGCAACGAGGCTCGAGTGTCGACTTCAAGCGCGACCCATTTGGAGTCGACAAGCCCGGCGCCGATCGCCTTGACGAGGAAGTAATAAGTCGCGTCTGGGTCAAGGTTCTCGAACGTTTTAACGCCCGGCGCGTCGAAGATCGCGGTTACCGGATCCCAGTAGTTCTCGTCCAAGGAATACTCTACGAAGTACCGCGTCGCGCCCTCGACCTCGCTTATTTCCAGATCGATCGACGAGTTGCAAATTTCGGTCGCGGTAACGACGGGGGAGGCGAGCCGCGGGCGAGGTTCTCGATTCCCCGTAACGACAAACGAGTAAACGGGCTCGTCGGAGTCTTCTTGGAGGAACTCGATTGTCAGAGCCCCGTTCTCGACCATACTCGGATCGAAGTCAATATGGGGACGACCATCAAAACGCCCCTCGGTTTGGAGTTCGAAAGTTTCTCCGCTCGCGTTGCGCGCGACAACGCGAGACGTGAAATTCTCTTCCTCGTCGCTGTAAACGTTATCGGTCGTCAAAACGAGTTCGAACGCGCCAGTTCCGGCTAAGTTAAGCTCGCTTAACCTGAGTTCCTCGATAGAGAGCGTCTCCAAGGAGCAGTCGGTCGCTTGGAGAAGCCCTATTCTATTGCAATAAAAATAAGCGCCCCCAGCGATCTCGCATTCGGAGAACGCGACGGTCGACAAGAAGGGACAATTGGAAAAATAGACGGAGCCAAATTCGCAATTTGAAGCCGCGAAATTTCTCAGCTCGGTATTCCCGTCGACTTCCAAGTACGAGGGATCGACGTCGACAAGCTCGAACTCGACAAGACCAAGATTGCCATAGACGTAAACCTCCGATAACGACGGCAAATCGTCGAACCGGATTCGAGTCAAGACTTCGTTGCCGCAACAATAAAAGGTCGTCAACGCATCGCGACCGGAGAGGTCGATCTCTTCAGCGGCGGCGGTGGAACAGTCGAGGAAGGTCAGTCGTCCCTCCTCGTTCCACGTAACGACTTCAGCGTCGCTAGGATCGAGTCCCCAAGATTGGACGAGCGCCAAATCGCCGGGATCAAGGGAACCTTCCGTCGCGCTTAGCGCGAGCGAATACTCGACGCTACCAACGGACGCGTCCGCATAACCCTCCGGGAACTGAACGTAAAGCCAATACTCGCCGTTCGGAAGATAGGCGCCGAGAAAAACCTCGCTTGAATCTTCGTCGCTATAGGCTTCGCTCAGAGAAGCGCCATTGGAGTCGAATAGCTCGAGCCAAATCTCAAAGTCTTCCGCTTCGGTCGTCAACGCGACGGTAAACTTAGTAAAAGCTGTTTCGTCGGAATTCGCGACGGTAAATCGATAGACTTCTTCGGCTCCGTTCTCCAACTCGCGCCCTTCGAGAACGAGTTCCCCTTGCAAAACGCCCAGCTCGTTCGACGGGTCGACGACGGAATCGGAGACGAGACTAGCGCGCGTCGAGCTCGTCCGGGAGGGCGCGCTCTCTAGTTCGCTCTCCTTTACCAGCGCGTCGCCGTCGTCGCTCGAGGGGAGAATCTCCGTCGCCTCGACGAACTCCCCGAGGAGCGCGCGATCCGAAAAGTTCGGCGAGACGCTCAACAACCGCCGGTCTTCGAGCGTTTCGAGTCGCAATCCGCGCGACTTTGGGGCACGGTCGGAGTTAGAGTTATTGGCGGAACGAAAGAAATCAAGAAGTCCGCGGCAAGATTGGTTTTTGGACATTAGACGCCTCCTTAGCGCGTAGGATCCCGAGAAACTCCGCGTTTCTCGCGCAAAGGGCTCAAAATTGAGCGCGAAGCGACGCCGATGGCTCACTGATTCGAACCGAACAGACGGATCGACGACAGCCCCGTTATGTCGTCCGATCGCACCGCGCGTTGAGAGAAGCGCGGCGTTAAAGTTGCGAATTCCCATATGCCCCGCAAATCGCAACGCGACTCCCACTACCCCATTTTAACCAAACGGTTCGTTCATTTCAATGTCTTTTTCGTCGAATTCCGGCATTTATTCGAAACAAACGAAACAAGGCGTCTTCCCGCAAGGGCGACGCCTTTCCGCGTTGTCAAACCGAGAATCGGAGCCTATTTAAACGGGTTTTGCCCGCGAACCTTAACGAGTTCGGAGAAAACGGAATTAATCGCGGCCTCGGCGAGCTCTTCGGTTTCGATCTCTTCGGAATCGTTCTCTTCAATCGAGTTCAACGCGGCGACGGAGTTCCAATAGGCGACGAGGTAGGCGTCGGTAACCGCGCCGGCGACGAAGAATCCGCCGTGAGCCCCCAGCGCCTGCATCTCTTTGCTAAGGTCGCCGTTCAGGTCGGGGTACATTTGGACGCCGTCCAAAAATTCTTCGACCCACGGGGAAGTTTCGCTCTCGTTTTCCTTCGCGTCGCGATAGTATTCCGCGACGTTTTTCGCGTTTTCCACCAACGCCTTCTGCAAACGAGTCGCGCTGTATTCGGCGATTTTTTCCGCCTCTCCTTCGGAGAACAAATCGACCAACTCTCCCGGGTCGGTCGCGTCTAAGGCTTGGGTCAGGGACTCTTGGAACAGTTTGTCAAAGGCGACGATCAAAGCGCGGCGCTCCGCGCGGTTCTTCGTCGTGGCGCTCCCTAGTATCAGAGCGAGGAGGGCGCCAAAACTCGATTTCGACGGCTCCAGTTTCGCTTCCAGCCCGAAATATCGAGGGACGAAGAGTTGCGACGGATCGGACGAGTCCATTACTTTCATATCGGCGACCGATTTCACCGCCTCCGAAACCGCGATTTTTACGTACTCGTTCTCTTTTCCCGGGTTGAGAACCGCGTCGAGCATTTCTTTGTGAAACGCGTTGACGATTCCAGCGGCTTGCAACGCCGGAACCCGAACTTTTCTCGCCGGGGCAAAAGCGTCCTCGGACTGATCCAACGCGACGCCCTCCGGTAAAACGTCCTCGATCGCGCGAGTCATCGCGTTTTCCAACGCGACGTTGGCGCGACGAAGGAATTCGGAATCGTTGGGGTCGAACTTTTCGCCCGAAGCGGCGAGAACCTCGTCGAGCGCGGCTTTAAAGGCGTCCGTCTCCGCCGACGCGCAAAAATCGAAAAGAAAGTCGATCGCGCGATCCATATCGTATCGTTCCAAAACGCTTCCCGTCGCGGCGATCAGGGCTTTGCACCAGCGGGGAGGCTCTTCGCGCGGGGCGTTCGGATACTCCGAGAAAGCGTCGACCAACGCCTCGCGAAGCGCGTCGCGCCAGATGGGGGCGACGAGTTCGGCGAACTCCGCCTCATCTTTGTCCCGAACACGAATTAGGGACTCGGAGCCTAGTTTGTCGAGCGACTCGAGGGTCGAAATAAACGCTTCTTTGGTCGCGTCGTCGAAAATCCTTGTCGTCGCGTAAATCAAAGGAGACTTGGTCGCGCCCTTTACGCTCGCCTGATTCGCGAGGAGTCGCGCCGAGGAATAGGCGACTTCCAAAGCGGTTCCCTCGAGGCGGTTCTCGTTCTCGGCGGTCAGAACGGCTCTCCGAATCGGAGGGAGCGAGTCCGGGGTTTCGAGGGTTTCGGAGAGATAGTTTGCGACAAGCGTCTTGATATCGTCTTTTTTCGCGGAATCGTCGGCGCCTCGCGCGACGGTTCCGCCAACGATGAACAGAGCGACGAGTAAAACCGCGCCCGCGGCGCGGAACGATTGAAATTGGATCTTCATAATTCCCCCTTTTGCGTAAAACTTCGTTTCAACGAGGAGCGTCGCGAGTCGTCGTCGACGCCCTTGCGGATAGACTAAGGAAGAGAATTCAAAATTGGAAAAAGAAATATCATAAAAGACGAAAAAAGGCCCTTTTCGCGAGGGAAAAGCGCCTTGAACAAAGGAAATTCAAGAGAATCCCCCGTCCAAATCAGTAGGTGGCGGAGGCGGTTCCGTTGGGGGACACGGAGATCGGGGTTCCGTCGGGGAGAGGGCGCATCGCCATTTGGTATTTGAGGGAAAAGAGGGCCTTTTTGACGTCGCGCAGGTACTGGAAGGAGTCGGGGTAGACGAACACGGTGATCGCGGCGTCGTCGCGGTCGTATTTGAGGAGGGCTCGGTAAAAATCGGACTCCTTGCTCGCGAGGGCGACGTCGACCGGCTCGCCGATCTCGTCGTTGATCGGGACGCACTCGCCGTAGCGCAACTGCATATAGTAGCTCGTCCCGTTGGCGTCGCGCGAGGAGGTTATGTCGACGACGTAGCGGAACGTAAATTTTTCGACCGGCCCGATTTTGTCCTCGATTGTCTTTTGCGTTAGATCGCCTCGGAAATTCTTGAACGAGAGGCGCAGGCGCTCCTGGAACTCGTTGAGCGGGACGTGGGCGATCCGGCCGTTCTTCAGGCGAAAGAACCCTTCCCGCCCCTCTTCGACGCGTTTGGAAATCGGAGTCGGCAGGTTTTCCAAGACGGTCGCTTTGGGCCGCGCGGCCTCGAGGGCCGTCTTTTCGCGCAAGAGATCCTCGCGGGTCTTTTCCCTCGCGAAGATCTCGCTTTTTAGGGCGAACTCGGCGCGCTCGCTCTCCTCGCGGTTCTGCGCCTCGGCGCGAATCGCGGCGTCGAGCTCGGCGGACTCGGCGAGCAGCTCGCGGTACTCCTCCTCGGCGGCGTCCGCCTGTTGGCGCACCATAAGGAGGGTTTCGCCGCTCTCGTTCGCGGTTTGCCCCTCGGTTTCCAGCTTTTGACGCGCTTGGGTCAGGGCGTCGGCGGCGGCGACGTACTCCGCGCGACGAGCCGTCTCCGCCTCGTCCTCGGGGGAAACGACCTCCTCGCTCGCGTCGGGAATTCGCGAAGCCAAAACGGCGTCGCGCGCGCGGGCCCCCGCGACCATTACCAAGATAATCAAAATGCCGACAAGATTCGACACGACGTCCAAGAACGAATCTTGCCCGTCGTCGACGGTCTCCGGTCCTCGCCTTCTCCTTCGGCGAAATGCGAGTCGTTTTTTCATAGGAACACTCCGTTGCGACGCGCCTCGAGTCCGTTCGAGACGCGTTGGAATCGTAGCAAAAGGGGGGCGACGGCGCAAGGTTGATTTTTCCCGAGCGCGGGGGTATAATGCCGGAGCGGTCGAGCCGTTCGATCGCGAGCGCAACGCGAAACGCGAACAAGGAGCGAGTATGAAACGAACGAGGAATTGGACGATATTGGGTCTTTTGGTCGTCGCGGCGAGCGTCGTCGCGTCGACTTGCGCGGGGGCGGAGTTAAAAAGCGCGGAAGAGCTCGCGAACTACTTGAAGAGCCGAATTGGCGAGTCGTTCGAGATTCCGACGACCTTTTCTTGCGACGTCTTAACCGCCGAGCAGCGCGACACGAAGGCGATCGTCTTCAAGAGCGGAGCCGATTGGAACAAGCCGGAATCGATCGTCTGGGAATGGGCGCCACTGGAAGCGCTCCCGGAGAACCGCGGGAAATGGTTCGCGCACATAAGCGAGGTCAAGCCGAGCGAGGGATTGGACGAGGTTCTCGTCGCGGCGTCGAGCGGAGGGGTCGCGCGAATTCGCTATTCCGACAAAAAAGTCCTGTTCTACGGCAACGCGGGGGGCAACACCCACTCGATCGCGAAACTCCCGGACGGGAACGTCGCGACGGCGTCGAGCACGGGGGCGTACGTGGGGCTTTTCGCGGTTCCGGCGGAAAACGAAACGGAGGGGGCGAAAGAGCCGACGCCGATTCTTAAGAAGTACGAGCTCGTCGGAGCGCACGGGGTGGTTTGGGACGCCAAGCGGAAGATCCTTTGGGCGCTCGGCTACAAATACATTTTGGGATTCGAGTACGTCGGAACGAAAGAGGCGCCGGAACTGAAGGAAGTCCATCGAATCGAGACGAAGGGAACCGCGGGCGGGGGGCACGATCTCTACCCCGCGCCGGGTTACGACGCGCTAATGACCACGGGGGCCGGCGTCAACGTCTTCGATCCGGAAAACCTTAAATTCTATACGGTCTCGCCGATGAAACGGGTCAAGAGCATATCGCTTTCCCCCGAGGGAGTTCCGCTTATGCAGCGGGCGGTCGAAGAGTGGTGGTCGGAGACGATCTTTTACGGGGACGACAAAGACTCGGCGGTCGGAACGTATTCCGGGGCTAGGTTTTACAAGGCGCGTTGGTTCGCGCCCAACGACTGGAGCGACGGGAAATAGCGCGTCGCTCGGCCAGTCCCCCAATCGACGAAAAAGGCGCCTCGAGCGAAAAAATCGCTCGAGACGCCTTTTTTCCATCGGGTCGAAAGGACGGCGCCGCTCGACTATTGTTTCGCCCCGGCGCTCTTGGCGAGGGCGGCGCGCTTTCTCGCGCGCTTCGACGTTCCGACGCCAAAGAGGATCGAGTAGAAGATCGGGGCGACGTAAAGGGTTAGCGCGGTCGCGAAGATCAGCCCGAACATAATGGCGGTCGCCATCGAGTCGAAGAGGGGATCCCGCAATAGCGGAACCATGCCGACGATGACCGTGAGAGCGGCGACGGTAACGGGTCGCATTCTCTCGACGGAGGCGTCGACGATGGCGTCGTAGGGGGACTCTCCGTTCTTCAACTCCTCGTCGATCTGGTCCATAAGGACGACGCCGTTTCGGACCATCATGCCGAGCAAACTCATCGCGCCGATAAGGGCCATGAACCCGAACGGCTTGCCCATAATCAACATACCGATCGTAACGCCAATGCTCGCCAAAGGGAACGTCATGAGCACGATCAGGGGCTGGCGCAACCCGTTAAAGAGCGCGACAACGATAATTGCCATCAAAATAAAGGCGATCGGGGTAACTTTCGCGAGGGCCTTCGTCGCGTCTTGCGAGCGCTCGTATTGACCGCCCCATTCGAGTCGGTATCCCTCGGGCAGCTCGATCGATTCCAGCTCGGGTCGAACGCGGGCGAGGAGATCGGACCAATTTCCGTTGATCGGGTCGGCGCCGACGGTGATCGTCGGGACGCGATTTCGTCGGGCGATAATCCCGCGCTCCCAGCGAACGCTCGTCGAATCGGAGACTTGCGAAAGAGGAACGCTCTTGGCGGCGAGCCCCCAAACGGGAACGTTTTTCAGGGTTTCGGAATTGTCGCGATCTTCGGGCGCGGCGCGCAAGGCGATCGGGAGATTCTCCTCTCCGTCGGCGAAGACGCCGCAGGGGATACCTTTCGTCGCCCACCGAAGAGCGAAGATCGCTTGACTTCGGGAGACGAGGGCGCGTCGTCCTTTCGGTTGCGAATAGTTCGGGGCCCAGGCTGGGATCGATTGTCGCCAGTCGTCGCGAACGAATTTGGCGTCGGGATCGGCGCGCAAAATCTCCTTCGCGCGGTCGGCGATTTCTCGCAAGACGTCCGGATCGGGGCCGCTGAATCGCGCCTCGACTTCGGACTTTGTCGTGGGCCCCATCGCGAAGCGCTGAGCGCGAACCTCCGCCTCGGGACAATTCTTAATCGCCCATTCCTCGGTCGGTTCGAGGAGTTCGGAAATGCGATCGAGGGAATCGACGTTCGCGACGATTTGCGCGTAGCTCGAGTTGTTGACCTCGGGCTCGTAGGGCAAATAGAATCTGGGGGGACCGGCGCCGATAAAGCTCGCGACGCAGGTTACGCCCTCGCGCTCGCGAAGGTAATCTTCGAGCTTGCGCAAATCCTCCGACGTTTTTGCGATCGAGGTTCCCTCTGGTTCCCAGAAGTCAATCATAAACTGGGTTCGCTGCGCGCGCGGGAAGAAAATCCGCGGCACCCGTTCGAACCCCAAAAAGGCCGCGTAAAGGGCGAGGCAAAGGACGATAATCGTAAGGTATCGAAAACGCAACGCCGCTTCCAGCGTCCCGCGATAGAAGCGATAAACAAACCCGCCGTGCGGATCCTTGTTCTTGGCGCTCGGTTTCACTTTGACGAACATATAGTAGACGACCGGGGTCTGCAGCATCGCGACGAACCAGCTGATCATCAGCGAGAAGCCGACGACGATAAAGAGCGAACCGGCGTATTCCCCCGTCATATTGGGAGATAAGTAGACGGGCCAAAAGGCGAGGGCTCCGACGATCGTGGCGCCGAGCAGTTGTTTCGCCGCCCGATTCGTTCCCTCGACGCACGCCTCTTTTCGCTCGACGCCGCGCTGCATTCTCACGAGGATCAAGTCGCCGACGACGACGGCGTCGTCGACCAAGATGCCGAGCGCGACGATCAGGGCGCCGAGGGAGGTTCTCTGCAGGTCGACGCCAAGCGCTTTAAGGACGCAGAACGTTCCCAAAATAACGATTAACAGACTGCTCGTAATGAGGATCCCGCTCTTCCACCCCATCGCGATCATGACGACGACGGTAACGATGATAATCGCCTCGCGCAGGTTTTTCGTAAAGGCTTTTACGGAAACCTGGACGCTGTCCGGCTGAAAGCTCACGGGGAGGATATCGAACCCGACGGGCAAATTCGCCTTGGCGCGCTCGATAATATCCTCGACTTCCTCGCCCATCTTCGGGACGTTGCCGTTCGGAATCGGCGAAAGGGCGATCCCGACGCATCGCTCGCCGTTGACGCGCATAATCTGCGACGGGTCGTCGTTTGGAACGCGAACGACGTTGGCGACGTCTTTGAGCCGAATTTGCCGGGCGCCGTCGCCGCGGGCCTCGGTCAAACGCGAGGCGATCCCCTCGAGGGACGTTTCCTCGAGATATCCGGAGGCGATTCCGAGAACGCCGGCCGCGTCGCCGTCGGGGATCAGGAGATTCTCGATCTCTTCGAGGGACTCGAACTTACCGGAGGGGGCGACGCGAACTTTCGCGCCGTCCAACTTCATCGTCCCGGCGTCGGCGATTAAATTCTGGGATTGAAGCGCGAGGAGAATTTGCTCGGGTCGAATATTAAGCTCGGCCATTCTGGCGCGAGAAATCTCGACCTCGACGCGCTCTTCGGGGAGCCCCCACAACTCGACGCGCCGCACTTGATCGACGAGCAAGAACTCTTTTTGCAATTCCCTGGCGCGCTCGATCAATTCGGCGTCGGAAAACCCGTCGGCGACGAGAGCGAAGACGCAGCCGTAGACGTCGCCGAAATCGTCCTTAACGATCGGGGGTAGGGCCTCGATCGGGAGCTGGGTCTTGACGAGGGCCATTTTATTGCGCAAATCCTGCCACAACTCGGGCATTTGCTCTTTCTCGGTTTCCTCGACGAGATCGACGAACACCATAGAGAGGCCGGGCTTGGAGATAGAGCGAACCCGGGATAGATTTTTGATTTGCTGAGCGGCTCGCTCGACGACGTTGGTAACGCGCTCCTCGATTTCGTCGGCGGAGGCGCCGGGGCATAGGGTAACGACGACCGCCGTCTTCACGGCGAACTCCGGATCCTCCAAGCGCCCCAGCGTGAAATAGGACCAAATACCGCCGACGACGACTAAGAAAACGCAAAAACCAACGACGACGCGATGCTCGACGGCGTAACGCGGCAACATAATCGGACCTCCCGTCTCAAAGTTTAACTTCTTGACCGTCGGTCAGAAAACGCGCGCCGGCGGAGACGATCGTCTCGCCTCCTCGAAGCCCGTCCAAGATTTGCGCGCGGTCGCCGACCAAGGCGCCGACTTTCACCTCGCGCCGGGAAACGGTCGATTTCTCCAAGTCGACGACCCACGCGAACGATTTCTTCGAGACGGCGCCTCCGTCCTCGTTTTCGGACTCGGACAGATCGCCGACCAAGGCGGACGCGGGGATCGTTACGAACTCGCTCGAATCTTTGAGGGTCAGCTCGGCGACTCCGACCATTCCGACGAGAAGCCCGTCGCCCGGCTCGGAGTCGATCGAAATCGTCGCGAGGTAGGAGCGGTTGCCCTTTTGAACGGCCGAAGAGGTTTGCTTGAGGGTCGCGGAAAAGGTCTTGCCGGGAACGGAGTCGAATCGGCATTTAATCGACTCGACGTCCCCTTGACGCGCGATGAACTCCTCGGAAACGCTCAATTCGCCCTCGAACGTCGAATCGTCGACGAGAGTCAGGATCGCGACGCCGGGAAGGATCGTCTCGTGATTGTCGAAGAATTTTTCGGAAACGACGCCGGAAAACGGCGCGACCAATTCGGCGTCCTTTAGTTTATTGCGCGCGAGCTCGAGATCGACTTTCAACCCCGCGATTTTGGCGCGAACCATTTCGATCTCTTCGTCGCGCGAGCCCTTGTTCGCCTTTTCGAGCGTCTTCTCGGCGGCGGTCTCGGCGGCGAGCGCCCCGTCGTAGGTCGTCTTCGCGAGGTCGTACTGGACGTCGGACACGGAGCCGTCCTTGTGCAGGCTCTCCATGCGCTCGAACTGTTTCTTCGCGGTCGCCAACTGCGATTTCGCGGCTTCGAGGGCCGCTTCCAGCGACGCGACGTCCTCGGAGCGCGCCCCGGTCTCCATCGCGCTCAGCCCGGCGCTCGCCTCTTCGATCATCTTCTCGACCCGCTGAACGGCGAGTTGGTAATCGCGAGGATCCAATTTGGCGACGACGTCGCCCTCCGCGAAACGGGTTCCGACTTTCGCGTCGAAGTCGACGAGCCGCCCGGGCACGCGGAACGACAGTTTCGCGGTCGCGCCGCCTTTGACGAAGACCGGAAAGGAGCCGATCTCGTCTCGCGAGCCGTCGGGAATTTCGTAGACCTGAACCGGGCGAGGCGCGCCGGACGGGACGGCGGAATCGGGATCGACCGGCGCGGTCTTCTCGCGCTCGCAAGCCGCGTTGGACATAAGCGGCGCCAAAAGGAGGAGCGCCGCGAGGAACCGCGCGCCGCGCCGACGATTTTTCGAGTTGGTCATATAAGAACCGCCTTTGCCGCGCTCGAGCGTCGAAGGACGCGAGCGCTTTAACTTCGAAACTGGTATTTATTAGTTATTGTATCGACTCGCGACGATTCGTCAATAAAGCGCGCCCGATCCCGACGGGGCGCGAAAAGGTCTTGAGCGAACCGCGCGCATTGTATATTATCGACCGGCGCGAGATACTCGGTAAATAGAGCCGCTCACCCCCCTACAAACGGAGCGCTTAGGCAATGACTCCCAACAATCCCGTTCAAATCGGTTCGGTTCGCTGCGGTCGCGGTCAAGACTTGCTCTTGATCGCGGGTCCGTGCGTTCTGCAAAGAGAAACGTCGCTCGAAATCGCCGTCCGGCTCGTCGAAATCGTTCGCGATTTCAAGACGCGCGGCGAGGGGCTTCAATTCGTCTTCAAAGGGTCTTTCGACAAGGCGAATCGCACGAGCGCCAATTCGTGGCGCGGCCCCGGGCTCGACGAGGGTCTGAGAATCCTCGCGGAAATCAAAGAGGCGACCGGCGCGCCGGTTACCACCGATATTCACGAAACGATCCAGGCGGAGCGCGTCGCCGAGGTCGTCGATTTAATCCAAATCCCCGCGTTTCTCGCGAGACAGACCGACTTGCTCGCCGCCGCCGCGGGAACCGGAAAGCCGGTTCACGTCAAAAAAGGGCAGTTCATGGCCCCGAAAGATATGGAGCGCGTCGTCGAAAAACTGCTCGCCTTCGGCTGCGCCAACGTCCTGCTCGGGGAGCGAGGCACGTTCTTCGGGTACGGGGCGCTCGTCAACGATTTCCGATCGCTCGTTATTATGCGTCAAATCGGGGTTCCGGTCGTTTTCGACGCGACCCACAGCGTTCAGCGCCCTAGCGCGGGGGACGGGGTATCGTCGGGCGATCGAGAGTTTGTCGCGCCGCTGGCTAGGGCGGCGGTCGCGACGGGAATCGACGCGCTCTTTTTAGAGACGCACTTCGATCCCTCGAAATCTCCGAGCGACGGGCCCAATATGCTGCCGCTCGACGAGCTGCCGGGGCTGCTCGAAACGGTTCTCAAAATACGAAAAGCCGTTTCCGAACAATAAAAAAAACCGCAAAGCGCGAGGCGTTTTGCGGTTTTCTCGTTTAGGGTCGACGGCGATAAGTCAAAGGAGAAAAAACTCGGATTTTACCGTCGTCCTTAAAATTCCGTTACAATCAGTTGCAAGCCGGGGCGACGGGAGCGCAAGCGGCGGGAGCGCAAGCCGGAACGGCGCAGTCGGCGACGGGAGCGCAAGCAACGGGAGCGCAGGTCGCGAAGCAGGGGCGAGCGAAGCGAACTTTCAAGCATTGGAAGGGCTTGAAGCAGCAGGGCGCCTTAACGCAGGGGCCGCAAACCGGAGCGCAAGCGGGAACGTCGCAGGAAGGAGCGGCGTCGCAGGTCGGAGCCGGAGCGCATTCGGCGGGAGCGCACGGGGCCGGAGCCGGAGCCGGAGCGCATTCGGCGGGAGCGCACGGGGCCGGAGCCGGAGCGCATTCGGCGGGAGCGCACGGGGCCGGAGCCGGAGCGCAATCGCAAGCGGCGGGAGCGCAAGGAGCGACGCAAACGCAAGGCTTGCACGCGGCGATGCGAGCGCAGAAGTTGGCGCGAGCGCATTTAGCGGCGGCGAAGGCGTTGCAAACGGCGCCCTTCAGGACGGCGCAGGGACGAACGCAAGGAACGCAGAACGCGGGAGCGCAGGTCGGAGCCGGAGCGCAAGTGGCCTCGCAGGTCGGGGCGACCGGAGCGCACGCGGCGGGAGCGCACGGCGCGCAGTCTTGAGCGAAGACGCTCGTGGCGACGGCGAGAACGGCGGCAACAGAAAGAAGGATACGGGTCTTCATCTGTAAAAATCTCCTAAAATCGGGTTGTTACTTTCGGCTTATCGCCTAATGTTTCTTATTCGCTTTTAATCGGCTTGGAGCCGAGTGAAATTTAGCTGATTTTCTTACTTTTTTTATTCGCCCCATTCAACGCATTTTAACGAGTAAACCTCGCCGCGAAAGGCGCGATAACGCGAACGTCGTATACCAGTATAAACAGGGCGCCGCAACTTTTCAAGGAGTTTTCAAGCCCAAAAAACCAAGTCGCGACAATTCTTTCGCGCTAAAAACGCGCAATCCGTTAAAACCGTAAATTGATACGCTATAACGGTTTCACCAAAGGCGCCGACAAATCGGAAACGGTCGATTTGTCAAGTCGAACGCTCTGGTTCGGTCGTTCCGATTGCGCGGAAGAAACCTTAGTGAGAACTCGCTTCTCTCGAACCCGCGCGAGGCGCGACCGAGAGGGCTCCCGTTCGACCAAACTCCATTATCGACGTTTCCATCTAAGATTTCATCCGGTTTTCAACGGTTTTCGCGCCATTCCGCCGAACGCGGTCCCCCATTTTCGGCGCTCCTCGCATAAGCGGATTAACTGGCGTCTTCCCGTTTCTTTTTGGGCTTTTTTTGAAAAAAACCCCTTGTCGACGAACGAGGTCGGGCAAGGGGAATCGCGACGATTGAATCCGGCGCGCGCTCGCGACCGGCGCGATCGTTCCCAATATATCCATATATCTATAGGGAAAGCGATTGGCGAAAAACGCGACGAGCCCCGAGAAAATGAGCAAAAAGAGTGAACTTTCGAGAAGGCGCTCTCCGATAATACGACAAACGAACTTTGAGCGCGCGATAGTCGGCGCGCCGGAGGTTTTCGGATCGCTCCGAGCGAGCCCGGCTCGCGAGGCGGAACCCGAAAGGTTGGCGTTTATATTAGGTTTTATTTCGAAAAAGGCGCAAGTTGAAAGGCGTCGTTTTACGATATAGAGCCAAACGGGGACGCGACGACGACAAGTCGCTCCTCCGAACAAGGATTGGCGGGGAGGTTTTATTCTGCGTCGGTCCTGAACGGCCCGCGATATTCGTCGAAAAATTCGGTCGGTTTCGCGCGATAACGCATTGAAACGCGTCGCGCTTTAACGAGAGAACAAGCGGGATCAGGATTCACACCAGGACGGTTCGCGGCGGCGCGCGCTCGGAAGAACGCGACTCCGCGAGCAAGGCGCCCGAGGGCGCGTCCCCAGTTGTTCATTCTTGAAAATCATTTGTCAAGGAAGTTAGAAATGAAAAAAATGAATTTCAGAATCGCCGCTTGCCTCACCCTTCTGGCCGCGGCTGTCGCGAGCGGTTGCTTCGGCTTCGGCGGCTTCACGCTCGGGATCTTCAGCGTCCCCGTTCCGGTGAGTCCGTACTTCCAGGGCGCCTACGAAGATATGGCTTTCGAGCAAGATCGCTACAACCAAGTCCCGGTTCTTCCGCCGATCGTCGACGGAATTCCCGAGGGTCTCGACGCGCCTTCCGACGACGAAGTCATTCGTCTTCTCGAAAAAGCCAAGCCGGACAACGGCGGCGTCCCGTTCCTCGAAACCCGTTATCGGAACGACGTCAGAGTCGTTAAAGAGCTGGTCGCCGATTACGTCGATCCTCCTCGCTTCTTCCCGATGGTCGGCGCGGTTCAAGTTCACCACGTCCACTGGAAGTGCACCGTCTACTTCGAGCAAAACGTTCGCGTTGGTTGGCCGATTCCTTACTCGATGGAAAAGAAAGACGCTCAAGAAGTCGTCTACATTGACAAAGACCACCTGCACGCCGTCGACCAAGATATGAACGCGGTTCAACAATGAGTTCGCTCGACGCGGCGATCGTCGACCGCGCAATCGCGTAAACGACCGAATTGAACGGGAAGCCCGAGAGGGTCTCCCGTTTTTTTTATTGACGCCAAGCGCCAAATTCGTTAGGTTTTCGCGGACGTCGCGAGCGTCGCGCTCGCGGCGCGGAGAACGTGTCCTCTGCGAAGAAAGCGCTCGAAAGCGGGTCCATGCGCGATCGAAATTATTATCCCTTCTTTTTGCGCCTGTCGGCGCTTCTTTTTTTCCTTTTCGTCGCCTTTTTCGCCGCGTCGGGGAGCGCGCAGGGTTGGCGACTCTTCTCGAAAAAGATCAAAGAGGACGCGCAAAAAGCGAAGGAGGAGAAGGAGGAGTCGAGAGCCGACGAGGGGGACGACTTGCCGCCGCTCTTCGACGTCTCTCGCAAAGATCGCGAGGCGGAAATTCCGAGCGAACCGAGCGACGAGGAGGACGCGGAGCCGGTCCAACGCGACGTTCGCGCCCCGGTCTCCAACGGCGGGCTCCTCGATTTCTCGTCGGAGCTGGTCGACGACGCGGCGCAAACGCTCGGGGACGCGGAAAATCTCCCGGTAATGCGCGAGGAGCCGACCTTCGCGCCGAATCTTCCGTCTTACCGCGACTTTCCGCAGCAGAAAAACGACGCGCGCTTAAACGACGTTCTGTTCCAATCGCCGTCGCTCGGTTGGGCGGTCGGAGATCGCGGGACGATCTGGCGAACGACGAACGGAGGGGAGCGCTGGGAGCTCGTCGAAACCCCGACCGACGCCAACTTGTTCGCGGTCTCGTTCCTCGACGAAAACTTTGGGCTCGCGGTGGGAGGGCGAATCCTTCCGACGACGCGCGTCGGGCAAGGCGTCGTGTTGCGCACGATCGACGGGGGACAAACGTGGGGCGAGGTTGAAACGGCGTCGTTTCCCGTTTTGCGCGACGTCAAAATCGTCGACGAGGAAATGGCGTGGATCGCGGGGGACTCCTCCAATCTGTATCCGTCGGGACTATTTTATAGCGCGGACTCCGGGCTCGAATGGGCTCCGGTCGAAGGGAACAAGCGCGAGGGTTGGCGCTCGGTTCTCTACGACCCGCTCGAGCGCCTCGGGGTCGGGGCGACGGTCGGAGGCGCGGCGCAGAGCGTCGACGGAACGAGCGCCGAGCGAATTCCGCTCTCGATCGGCGCGAGGCGCTTGACCGACGTCGCTCACGACGGGTCGACGAACGAGACGTGGCTGGTCGGGGACCGAGGGCTCGTTCTCGTTTCGACCGATTTCGGCGCGAATTGGTCGCCGGCGCCGGGGGGCCTGCCCGGCAATTCCCAAAACTACTTCGATTTCAAAGCGGCGGTCGCTCGCGACGGATTCGTCGGCGCGGTCGGCTCGCCTGGCTCCTTATTTTTCTACTCCGACGACGGGGGCGCGGTCTGGAACGTCTCGCGGACCGGGGTCTCGACGCCCCTTCGGAAACTCTTTTTCCTCGATCGCAACGTCGGCTGGGCGGTCGGGGACCTCGGGGTCGTCGTCGCGACGAGCGACGGGGGGCGAACCTGGCGACTCCAGCGCTCCGGCGGCTCGCGCGCGGCGCTGCTCGGGGTTTTCGGGCGCGTCGGGGACGTTCCGCTCGAGGCGCTCGTTCAGCTCGCGGGGGACGAGGGTCGGATCTCGGAAATCGCGATCGTCGCGCGAGAGCTCGAAGCGCTCGGAAAGGCGGAGGAAATCCCGATCGAAGAGCGATTCGCGGAGGCGCTGGTCGAAACGGGGGCGGACGGCGCGGAGTTCGCGAGTCTCTTTTCGCTGGAGCCGGAGGCGCGGCGCGATTCGATCGAACAAATACTTCGTCGCTTCGACGCGGAAAACGACGGCGACGGGCTCGCGCGCTTTCGCGAGGCGCTCGTTCGCCTAATTCGCGTCTGGCGCCCTAGCGTCCTGCTGACCGCCGACTCCGCGCTCGACGTCGACGACTCCGACGCCGTTCAAATACCCAACGATCTTCCGCCCGGCGCGCTCGTCGACGCGCTCGCGGCGGACTCGAGCCGACTCGACGCGCGACCCCGAGACCCGTTCCAAGAGCTTTTGCTAAGGGAACTCCCGGGCGCTATTCAAAAAGCGGCCGATCCGACCGAATACCCCGAGCACATAACCCTTTGCGGGCTCGAGCCTTGGTCCGTTAAGAAAGCGCGCGCGACTTGTCGAGGCAAAACGCAGGGGAATTCGATCGTCGACTCGTCCTATTTCTGCTCGACGCTCGGGCGACCCGTCGCGGAAATCGCCGCGAGCGCGCGAGGAATTCTCGACTCCTCTCCGGTTCGCGACGTCGTTAATTTCCAGACCCTCTTTTGCGCCGTCCCGACGAAACTCGGAGACAAGACCTTTTTCGACGGGCTCGAGGAGCCCTACGGCTCGGAGGCTCGGCGCGCGCGACAGACCGGGCTTCTCGAGCGCTCGGAGCAACTCGCGGCGCGAGCCGGGGATCGGCGCCAGAAGCTGGGAATCGTCGCGTCGTTATCTCGTCGCGACGCGCTCGATCGGCGCGGGGGAGACTTTCTTTTAAGCCAACTGCGAGAGAACGTTAAGGGGGTCGATCGGGACTTCGCGCTCGAGTACTTGACGACGGTCGGTCGCCAATTCGCGTCGTCCGGGAACTTAACGGCGGCGGAAGAGGCTTATTCGCTCGCGGCGCTCTTGGCGCCCGACGATCCTAAAGCGAACGAGGCGCTCGTTTGGCTCGCGCGGTACTACTGCGGCTCCGAACCGGCGCGACGAGTCGAGCTTCAGGGGGGAGCGCCCCTCGACGAGGCGGAGGGCGCGCGCTACCTCAACGCGAGGCGGCTCGGGGACGCGCTTCGCGAGGTCGCGCCGGAATCGTTTATGGCGCCGGAGTTTCGGTTTCCGCTGGCGGTCGCGCAGAGCAAGAGCGGGGATCTCGACGGTGCCATGCGATTCTATCTCGCGCGCTCGCAAGCGTCCGAGGACGACGTTTGGGGGGTTCGCGCGGCGGCGGAGTACTGGCTTCGCGCCCCGCAAAACGATATGCGCTCGGTCGATAAGCTCTACTGCCCGCTCGCGTCGTTTTCGTGCGCTCGGATTCCGGAAAAGCCGTATCTCGACGGGGCGTTCGAGCCGAGAATCTGGGACGGGATCCCGAAATTAAAGCTGTCGACGCCGTTCCAAGAGGCGCCCCCCGCGCGCGAGCCAACGGCGGCGGAGCGAAGCGTCAAGCGCTGGCGCGAGAAGAACAAAGCGTTCTCGACGGACTTGGGAACGGAAGTGGCGCTGGCGCGCGACGCCGATTTTCTCTATATCGCGGCGACTTGTCCGAAATCGCCGAATCGAGTCGCGGAGCCGGAGTCGAGCTCCGGAAGCGGCGAGGACGCGCCGCCGCGCAAACGGGATCCCTATCTCGAGTTAAGCGACCGACTGGAATTTGAGTTCGACCTCGACGGGGACTACGCGACGACCTATCGGTTCGTCTTCGACGCCAAAGGTCGGGTCTTCGACTCCAACTGGGGGGACGCGTCGTGGAACCCGGAGATCTACGTCGCGAGCACGGAAACGCCCGCGAGTTGGACGATCGAGGCGGCGATCGCGATCAAAGACCTTTGCGACCATAGCCCGAACTCCGGCGAGGTCTGGCGCGCGGCGATTAGCCGCGTCGAGCCGGGAGTGGGAATCGAGCGTTGGAACGTCGAGAACTCCGATTCCGGAGAAAACGCCTTTGGACTGATGAACTTCGAGTGAGGCGGAGATTGGGCGACCGGAAAGGGCGACGGGCGTCGGAGGCGGAAACAACGCGAAAGCGCTCGCAACTTTTGATATTTCAGAAATAAAGAGCGTTTTCGTATCGATCGCCGACCGTCTCGCGCGACCATTTCTTCGCGCGCTCCAACGCGAGTCGACATTTCTCGCGATAGAACGACTTGTCGTCCCATAAGCGAACGACCGCGTCGATCCAAGGCGCGATCTCTTCGCGAGTTGGAACGCGGAGGACGTCGGGGGTAAACTTCTCGGGAATATCGATCAAAACCCCCGCGGCGCCGAGCGTTTCCGGAAGCGCCCCGCGCGTCGACGCGACGACCGGAACGCCAAAGAGCGCCGATTCGGCGACGGTTCGTCCGAACGTCTCGGGGACGAGGGACGGAACGAGCGTTATCTTGGCGCGGCGACACAGCGGCGCGATATTCTCCGCGTTCGGCGCGAAATCGACGTTCTTAACCCCTTTTAACTCGTCTTTTCCGACGCGCCACAAATCGCGCGCGCCCGCGCTCCCCTCGACGATCAAAAAACGAATCTCGGGACGCGTCGCCGCCAACTCGCGCGCGAGCGCCGCGACAAAACCGATCCCTTTGGAAACCTCGGGATTAACGAACAGAACCCGATCCCGCTCGTCCGAATCCGGCTCGGTCGCGTCGACGGACAAAGAAATCAACGGGGGAATCGCGACCGTTTCCAACCCGAGTCTTTCGCGGTATTCTCGCGCGGCGAATTCCGAGGGAACAAAAACGCGATCCGCGCTCTGGAAATAGCGCGGGTCGCGATAGGCGAGATTGTGAAGAAAGACGGCGGTTTTCGCGCCGCTCTTTTTCGATTCTTCGAGAATCTTGGGACCGAGCGCATACCCACCGTAAGTCGCGACCCAATCGGGGTTGAACCTCGCGAGCGCGTCCCGCAAAAGGCGCGAGTAAACGTCGGCGTCGCGAGCCGTCGGGCGCGTTTCTCCGCGGTTCGGAACGAGAACGAGCGACTCGATTCCGCGATCCTCGAACGAGGCGACGAAGTAATCGCCGATCGGAACCTTTTTCTTTAAGCGAGCGCCGCGCGCGGCGAGCAAATCGTCCAACGCTCGTGGCAAGCGGAAATCTTGCGCGAGCGCGCAAAAGGTCCTCGCCTCCCAACCTCGCCTCGCCAACTCCAATAACAGCGAGCGAGTCGAAACGGCGGCGCCGTTCGACCCGTCGAGATAGAAATGCCAAGAGGCGAAAAGGATTTTGCGTTCGCGCGCGCCGATCATCGTCGAGCTCCGTCAAGCGCTCGGAGCTTTCGCTTGGTCGCGCTCCTTGCGCAAGATCTCGCGCTCCTCCAATATCGTGGGATTCTTGGAACCGCCGCCCCAGCGCTCCCAATCGGCGCGCTCTTGTTCGTCGAACTTGTCTTGAATCGCGTCGATCTCGCGAATCTCGAACATTGGTTCCTCAAACTCTTTCGGACGCCCCAATTTCTCGAACTCTTCCTCCATAAACGACGCGAAGTCGGAAAACTCGGTAAATGGAGACAATCGTTTGACGTCGGGGTATTCTTCGCCCGTTATAAGACGCCTTACTATCACTCGTTGTCTAAGATATTGATCCTTCTGCTTCGCGTCGGAATAAACGACCCCTCGATTCGACGACGGATAGTCTTGAAAGTAAGAACAATAGTCGCGAAACGCTTCTTCGCGCTCGCCTTTTTTATAGGCAATGCGAGCGCGGAAGGTTGTCGTCGTACGACCGCGATACCTTTCCTCTAGCAGCTCGTAGTATTTGATCGCCGAGTCAAAATCTCCGGCTAATTCGAGCGCTCGGGGTAGATGCAAGGCGTAATCGCAAACAAATGGGCGACTTGGCTCGCGCGTCCTTTTAAATCGACCGTAACCGATTTTAGCTAAGCGCAACGCCTCTTCGGAGTCTCCCGCTTGCAACGCGCTATGACACTTTCCAACAAAACGAGAATAGGCGGAATGAAGAGCGGCGTTGATCAGCGCGCACGAAAACATTACGCTGAAAGGATTGAGAAAAAGTACTAAAAGGACGATTGTTAGAACGACGTAAAAGCGTCGGCTTCTAGACTTTATCTTTTTCATTGTCACATCTTTCAATCTAAACGAACCATCGGTTTACAATGTCAAGATCCTGCGTGAAAGACGAAGACGAATCGTTCGCCCCGTCGAAACGGAACCGCCGCGAGCCGAAAAGAGTCGCGGCGGTCGTCGCTCTACTCCGTCAAGCGCTCGGCGCTTTCGCTTGGTCGCGCTCCTTGCGCAAGATCTCGCGCTCCTCCAATATCGTGGGATTTCTTCCGTCGCCCCAGCGCTCCCATTCCGCTTGTTCGATTTCGTCGATTTTGTCTCGATTCAAATCGATCGAGCGAACTTCGACCATCGCCTCCTCAAACTCCTTCGGACGCCCCAATTTCTCGAACTCTCCTTCCATAAACGACGCGAAGTTGGAAAACTCGGTAAATGGTGACAAACGTTTGACGTCCGGCGATTTCTCGCCCGTTATAACGCGCCTTATCGATAAATGTTCCCTAAGATAATTGTCCTTCCCTTCCGCGTCGGTATAGGCGACTCCTCGCTCTTGCCGCGGAAAGTCTTGAAAATACGAACAATAGTTTCGGAACGATTCTTCAAACTCGCCCTTTTTGTAAGCGATGCGAGCGCGGAAAATTAATATCGGTCTAAATAGGTTGCGACAATACCCGTCCTCGACTAACCCGTAGTATTTGAGGGCGGCGTCGTAATCTCCGGCTAACTCGTAAGCTCTCGGTAGTTGCGTCGCGTAATCGTTATAAAAGGAACGTCTCGATTCGCGCATTCTAATAAATCGACTGTAACCAATCTTTGCCAAACGCAACGCCTTCTCGGACTCTCCCGCTCGAAGCGCTCGATAACAATCGGCAGTATGACGATCATAACCGGCGCGAGCCAACCCATTAAGCGCGTAGACCCCAAATACAAACGCTCGCAAAAGGAACGGGGCGATCAAGACGACAACAACCGCCCAAAATAACAACTTTCTCAAAAAACGCTTCTTCATCGCGCCCCTCTTCGTTCGCTAAACACGGTCGCCGAGCCGTAGTTGGTCTCTCGTTAGGTCGCGTCCGCTTCGTCGGCGTCGACCGCGCAAGATCGAAATCGATTCATCGCCTCCTCGTATTCCGCGGGGCGTCCCAAGCGCTCGAACTCGTCTTCCATAAACGCTAAGAACTCGGAGTAATCGGCGAACGCGGACAAGCGATCGACGCTATATCCCACCGATCCCCTAATGGTTTCTCTCAATAATCCTTGATTCACGGCGTCGAAAGGGTCGTCCCTCTTGACGCGACGAAATTCTTGAAACTCCCTCAAATAGAAGCAGTAGTCGCGAAAAGCCTCTTCGAGAGCGCCGCGCTTATAATTGACGCGCGCTCTAACGGCGCTTAACGAGATATAAATCGAATCGCTAGTAACTTGCGAGTAGTATTTTAAAGCGTTGTCGTAATCCCCCGCCAATTCGTAGGCGTTGGGCAACAAAAAGGAGAATTCTCCGCGATAAAAATGATCGGAATCGTTTCTAAACCGTCGCCAGCCCTCTTGCGCGAGCGCCAGGGCTTCGTCGGCGTTCCCGTCGTCGATATCCTTTCGACATTTCGCCGCTAGTTTTCCAAAGACGTCGTGTTTGTGAACGCCGAGTTGGAACTTAACGACAACGAACCCGATTAGGAAAAAGGGAACGCAAACGACGGCGATCCTCATTAGTTGCGCTCGATCAACGCGAGATTCATTTTTCATTGTCGCCTCTCCGTTCGACGAAGTCGGTCGACGCGTTTTCTCCGGGATTCGCCGCGGGACCAAGCCCGTCCGGCGAGCGCCCTAAGCGCGTCGACAAGCGCGGGATCCTTTTCCTCGCGTCCGCGACGTCCCTCGCGTCGAAGGAAGCGCGAACTTGCCGGTCAAGGCTCCCCAAAACCCTTGCGATACGCTCCGTTCCCCATTCCAACGGAACCGTTTGGAAGCGCGAGGCGCGCGACCGCGACGAGCGGGGCTCCTCCTCGCCTCCGGAGTATATTGGAACCAATGTTTCCGACAAAGTCAAGCGAAAAATCCGGTTTGTTGGCAAAATTTTTAAATTTTATTTTTTCGACGAGTTTTCAACTGGCGTTTGCGCGAATCGTCAAGATTTCAACGACGTTATAATAAAGGCGAGACAAGTTCCAAAACGGGCTTTACCCATGAGAGCGCGCGATTCGATTCAATTAAAATCAGTCGTCGCGACAAAATTCCCAATATTGTCAAATTGAGCTTCAAACAGATCGCCGGTTTGCGTTGCGAGGGTTGCGCGGCGCGAAAGCGGACTTTTCAAAACAAATCGGCATAATCGGCAAGGCTAAAGAAGGAGCGCGGTCCGTCGTCGTTTTGGAAAACGGGAAGAGATTTTGAAATAGCGACCCCGATCCCGCGGAGCGCGAGTCGTTCGCTCCGCGTTGGAGCGCCCTAGCGAAACCGACGGCGCTCTTCGCCGTCGGCTCGTCAAATCGCCGGTTGGAAGAGGTAGGGAGTCGGAATCGAGCGATGGATCGTCGAGAACTCCGACTCCGGAAAAAGCGCCTTTGGCTCGAGGTCTTCGGGCGAGACGAGGAAAACCGGTTGTCGTTCTCAGTTACATCGTCATAATCGCTCCCAATGACTATAGCGCCCCTAAGATCGCGCCGAATGACGTCGCGAGAAGATTAAGGACAAGAAGAACGGCGGAGAACAATCCCAAAAAACGAACGCCGCTAAAAAACAACCAATAAATAAACAGAAAAAGCATAAGGAGAAAGAAAGAGGCAAAGGATACGTTACCGTCGACCAAAAGACCGCCCCAAACGCCCAGATTCCACATCGCAAGCCCAATCAACACGGGAAGGCCAATAATCCACTCTAACGAAGAGGGAGCGCGATTCTTCTTGGTTTTACCTTTGGAATCGTTTGGTTCTCGATCCCCTCGCGGCGTCTCTTCCGTAACGAGCAAACCGTTCAAATTCGTCTCTCGCGTCGCTTTGTCCTCTTGATTCAACTCTTCTTCTCGCACGGGGTACCCTTCTCTTGTTCCACCGTTGCCTCGGCGCGGCGCCGACGCGAAAAGCGCCGGAATTGTCTCGCGCTAACGCATTGTTGTCTTTCTTGTTACGATATTCGCCAAATTGACAAAAAGTCATAGGTTTTTGTCGGG
>JAFRXD010000070.1 GCA_017441605.1 Thermoguttaceae bacterium
CCCCGAAGCTCCCGCCGAGGCCGCCCCCGAGCCCGCCGCGACGGAACCCGCGACCGAAGACGCGCCCGCTCCGGTCGCGAGCGATCCCCCCGCGACGCCGACGAAATCCGAGTCCAAGTGGTACAAACCTCGCACCTGGTCGAAAGGCTCGCGCATCTTGGCGATCTGGATTCTCTGCCTCGTTCTTCCGATCGTTTTGACCGTTTGGCGCTCGATTAAGTGGCTTTTTACGGTCTATGGAAAATTCTACGAACTCCGCACCGATCCGGACAATCCCCGCGCGACCACCTTCCTCATGACCTCCGGCATCTTCAATAAGAAGACCGACACGATGCTCATCGGCGACATCGTCGACATTCGCAGTTCGCAATCGTTCTGGCAAAAGTACTTCAAGGGCGGGGTCGGCACGATCACCCTCTTCACAAAAGACAAGTCTAACCCCGAGCTCCCCTTGACGAACATGAACGAGCCAAGCCGCGTTTTCAACGCCCTCGACGAATTGCGCCGTCAATTCTGGAGCAAGGGCGGTATGCAACTCGGAGCCGCCGGAGCCGCCGACGACATTGCCGACGCCGACGACTTGGTTCACGACGCCTGATTCCTCTCCGCGCGCGTTTTTCAACGCGACGCGTTCGAACAAAAGTCGCGGTTTCCGACAAGCGTCGGCGGAAACCCGCGACTTTTCTCAATTTGTTGTCGACGCAAGCCGAAAGGACCATAATGAAAACGCGAAAGATCATGGGAACCTTGGCGCTCGCCTGCGCCGCGGTTTTGGCGACCGGCTCGCTCGCGTCCGCGGACGGCGCGAAATGGACGGTTCGCAATAAAGAGCGCGATTCGATCACGGTGATCGCTCACCGAGGCGCCGGAGACCTCGCCCCGGAAAACTGCATTTCCTCCCTCGAACTAACGTGGGGTATGGGCGGGATTCCAGAAGTCGACGTGCGAACGACCAAAGACGGCCATATTATGATGTTCCACGACGGAAACTTCGCGCGCGTTTGTCCGAACGCGTCGGACGAAGTGAAAAACTCGAGCGTCGAATCGTTGACCTACGACGAGGTTCGAGCGATCGATATTGGCTCCTTCCGCGGGGAACAATTTAAGGGCGAAAAGGTCGTCTCGATCGAGGAGATCGTCGAGGCCCTCAAGAAAGACTACCGTCGCATGGTCGTGATCGACGTAAAAAAGGTCGACTTCGAACAACTCGCGAAGGCGGTCGAGGACGTGAAATACCAAGTCGTGCTGACGTCCGGAAACGACGCCGATCTCGTCAAATGGGCGGAAATTTGCGGAGAAGCTAGCGACGGAATGCTCTGGATGGGCTTGGGAAGCTATGACGACGCGGACGTCGAGAAGCGATTCGAAAAGCTCCGCGCGGAAAACTTTAAGGGGATCAAGCGTCTGCAAATCCATATCGCCAAAGACGCCGACGGAAATATGCGTCCCAGCCCCGAGTGCGTTCGCGCGAAAGCGGACGAGTGCCGCGCCCGCGGGATCGAGTTCCAAGCGATGCCCTGGAGAACCAAGGATTGTCCGGAAGCGGAAAAAGATCTCGATTTCTATAAGGAGCTGCTTCGTCTCGGAGCGATGGCGCTCAGTACGGATCGACCCGATATCGCGTTCCAAGCGCTCGACGAGTTCCTCGCCGAGTCCCCCGAAGACTGGAATATTGTCGACAATATCCCGTTAAACGAGGTTCTCGTCCAAGGGCACCGAGGCATGGGCAACGAAATGCCCGAGGGAACCCTCGACACCTTCCGCGTCGCGTGGGAACGAGGCTTGGTTCCCGAAGCCGACGTCCGCATGACCAAAGACGGCGTGATTATGTCGTTCCACGACGACAATTTCCAACGCATTATTCCCGACGCGCCGGAAGACGTCCGCAAGAAGGGCGTCAAGGACTTCACTTACGAGGAGTGCCGCAAGCTCGACGTCGGAGCCTATAAAGGCGAGCAGTTCAAAGGACAAAAGATGGCGTCCTTGGACGAAATGATCGCCGCTCTTAAGGAGGATTCGAGCCGCATGGTCTTCTTCGACGTCAAGCAGGTCGATTTCGAACTCCTCGCGAAGCTGACCGTCTCCGTTCACCCGCAAATCATTCTCGCGAGCCCGAGTTACGACCAGATCAAGACCTGGAAGAAGTTCGCGCCTCGCTCCAAGGCGATGCTTTGGATGCCGACCACCTGGTCCGGCACCCCGGAAGATCTCAAAGATCGTTTCGACAAGATTAAGGACCAAGACTTCGCGGGGCTTTACGGTCTGCAAGTCCACGTTACCGTCGACGCCGACGGGAACGTCAAGCCGACCCCCGAGGTCTTGCGCTACTGCGGAACCGAGCTCCGCAAAAAGGGCGTGATCTTCGAGACCCTCTCGTGGACCAACGGCGACAAGTACTTGACCTACAAGACGCTCCTCGACTGCGGTTGTGCCTCCTTCGCCACCGACTATCCGACCGAGACGATGGCCTCGATCAAGAAATACTACGAGGAAAAGAGCGCCAAGTAGTTTCCAACGCGCGAAAAAAAACTAAAAAGAGGGGCGTCGCTAATTGGCGGCGCCCCTCTTTCTCTTTGGAATCGAGTCGCGTTTATTAACGCGAAAAGATTATTCCTCCCACTTCAAGGAGTAAAGATCAGCCTCGTACATCTTAAACTTCAATTTGATCGAGCGACCGACCAATTGCGACATGTCGGCGTTGCCTTTCCAGGTAACGCGGCGATCGAGCGAGTCCCCGTAGATCAAATCGCAATCGTCGAAGGAATAGCCGGGAATCGTCTCGCCGTTTTCGTCGACGACCTCGACTTTAATATAGCCCGCGGAGGAGGTTCCGTAGTTGAGCGAAAGCTCTTTGCCGACGAAGCGAAGCGCCTTGGTGACGACGTCCCCCTCCTTCGTTTTGGCGTGGAGCGAACCGAAACCGTCGACGCGAAGCGCGAAGCGCCGCATGCGCGTCGGCTTGTTCGAGCTGCACGACTCCACGACGAAAATCGAAAGCTCGTTCGGGGAGTCGTCGTCCTCCGATTTCGTTTCGACGAAGTTCCACGAGGTGTAATTGTCGCCGTAGAACCAGTTCGACGCGGTTCGCAGACCCGGCGCCACGAAAACGTCGTCCGCGCGCTCGAAATTCGTTCCATCCCGCGACGCGATCAGAATAATGTCGGTCGTCGCGGTTCCGAGACGCTCGCCCCCCTTGTACAGCTTCATCTTGTTTTGACGAATGCCCCATTCCGGCAATAGCGGCGTCGACGCGGTCATGCCGTTGTCGACGTAGCGCGTCGGCAAGCCGATGTAAAGCTGAGGGGCGCGATAGTACTGCTGAATTTGGTTCGTGTAGAACTGCTCGCGAATCGTCGGTCCGCCCCCGTTCGGGAACTGAATCTCGCCCTCGTAGGTCCAATTGATAAGGTCGTCGGAAGTCGCGCGCTCCACGACCCGAACCTCGTTGCGGAATTGGCGGTAGTACAACACGTACTTCTTTTCCGTAACCGACCAGAACGCGACGTTTTGCGTGTCGAACTTCCCGTTCGTATAGACCGGGCCGTCCTTCATGAGCGTCCAGTGGATTCCGTCCGGCGACTTCCACGCGAAGAGCCCTTCGGGCCCCTTGCCGTCCCAAGTCCCGTAACCGGATCCGACCGCCTTAAATCGCTCTTCCGGAGGAC
Source organism: Thermoguttaceae bacterium (assembly GCA_017441605.1). Taxonomy (GTDB): domain Bacteria; phylum Planctomycetota; class Planctomycetia; order Pirellulales; family Thermoguttaceae; genus RUG369. The sequence goes on from JAFRXD010000070.1 coordinate 3,666, forward strand.
AGTTCGGGTTCTCGTCCTCGAACGGGGAGAAGTCTTGGATTCCCAGTTCGGTTCCGTCGACTTTCTCCAAGAAAATATTGTTCTCCTTGCTCCCCATAAACTCGCAAAGACCCAGATTCGGGCGAGTCCAATGAATCCCGTCGGCGCTTTCGAGCATGCAATAAATCGCCGGATAAGGGCTCTCGTCTCCGATCCCCCAAGCGCGATAGTACATATAGAACTTGCCGTCGACTTTCATGACCGTGGCGTATCCCTCGCCGCCTCCTTCCCAGCGACGATCAAACTCGACCTCGACGTTTTTGCGCTCCGGACGATGCAAAACGAGCTCGACCGAGTCCATGCTCTCGACGAGATAGTCGTCGATAAACAGCTCGCGTCGGTAGGCGAGGTCGATCGGTTCTTGCGAATCTTCGGCGCGAGAAGGCGTCGAGAGCGTCGCGACGACTCCGATAAGCGCGAAGAATAGATACAGAGAGCGTTTCATAGAACAATCCTCGAGAAAAAAACAAAAAACACGCCAACGCGCTCGCGAGTCGCGCGTTGGCGATCCGTCGGTTCACGCCAACCACTCGGCGACGTCCTTCGCCCAGTAGGTGATGATTATCGTCGCCCCCGCGCGCTGGATCGAATTGAGCGTTTCGAGAACCACTCGCTTTTCGTCGATCCAACCGTTCATCGCGGCGGCTTTCGTCATACTGTACTCGCCGGAAACGTTGTACGCCGCCAGCGGAAGCCCGGGGAACTGATCCTTCGCCATGCGAACGATATCGAGATAAGGAAGCGCCGGCTTGACCATGATAATGTCGGCCCCCTCTTGAACGTCGAGCGCGATTTCTCTCATCGCGGCGCCCGGAGAGGACTCGGGGTCCATCTGATAGGAGCGGCGATCCCCGAACTTCGGGGCGCTTTCGGCCGCTTCGCGGAAAGGTCCGTAGAACGAGCTCGCGTACTTCGCCGAATAGCTCATGATCGGAATTCGCTCGAAACCGGCGTCGTCGAATCCTCTGCGAATCGCGGCGATCATCCCGTCCATCATCCCGCTCGGAGCCACCATGTCGACCCCCGCGCGCGCTTGGACCAGCGTCTGCTTGACCAGATTCGCCAGCGTCGCGTCGTTGTCGACGTCCCAGTCGGCGTCGCCGCGACCGCATTTCTTCAAAACGCCGCAGTGACCGTGGTCCGTGTATTCGCAGAAACAAACGTCCGCGATCACAAGAAAATCTTTTCCAACGACCTCTTTAAGCGCTCGAATCGCGCGCGCGACGATCCCGTCGTCGCTCATCGAGTCGCTGCCGACCGCGTCTTTCGTCTCCGGAACGCCGAACAGCATCGTCCCTCCGACGCCCCGCTTTTCCAGCTCGACGACTTCTTTAACCAATTCGTCGATCGAGAGCTGGAACTGCCCCGGCATCGCGGAAATCGGAGCGCGAACGCCCTTCCCTTCGCGAACGAAAAGCGGGTGAATAAATCGATCGGGGGAGAGAATCGTCTCGCGCGTCAAACGGCGAACGCCGGGATGATAGCGCAAACGGCGAGGACGCGCCGTCGGAAACGCCCCGTAAATTTGAGGATCGAGCGCCATGCAAATTCTCCTTAGAAAAATTGTCCGGACGTAAAGCCCATCGTCTTGAACATTTCGCTAACCGACTCGTTATTGTGGATCCGCTTGATCGCCTCGGCGATAATCGGCGCGCAGGTCAGCGTCTTGATCTTCGGAATATTGTGCTCCGGAAGAAGCGGAATCGTGTCGGAAAGAACGACCTCCTCGATCGGAGCCTCTTGGAGCCGCTGGATCGCCGGACCGCAGAGAATCCCGTGCGACGCCGCGACGTAAACCTTTTTCGCCCCCATCTCTTTTACGACTTTCGCCGCCCCGCAGATCGAGCCCGCCGTGCTGATCATGTCGTCGAAAAGGAAAGCCACGCGACCCTCGATCGGGCCCCCGATCAGGTGCGCCTGCTCCACTTCCGAACCGCTCTTGCGGCGCTTGTCGATAATCGCCAAATTACCCCCGAGCGCCGCCACGTGTTTCGTCGCGCGCTTGATGCTGCCCGCGTCCGGGCTCACGACGACCACCTCGTCGGGATCGTAACCGAGCGAATTAATGTACTCGTCGAGAACCGGGGAGGCGGAGAGATGGTCGAGAGGAACGTTGAAGAAACCTTGAATTTGAGCCGAGTGGAGATCGAGCGCGATCACCCGATCCGCCCCCGCCACTTCGAGAAGATTCGCCGCCAAGCGCGCGGAAATCGGAACCCGCCCCTCGTCTTTGCGGTCTTGGCGCGCGTAGCCAAAATACGGAACCACCGCGTTGATCCGCGCCGCGCTCGCGCGACGAACCGCGTCGATCATCACGAGCAGTTCCATCAGCGTGTCGTTGACGGGGCGGCACGTCGGTTGAACGATGTAGACGTCCTTCCCTCGCACGTCTTCCTCGATGCGGCAAAACGACTCGCCGTCCGGGAATTTTTCGACCGTCATTTGCCCCGCGGGCTGGTCGAGATAAGCGCAGATCTTCTCGAACAAAGGTCGGTTAGAGGTTCCGGAAAAAATTTTCAACTGACTCGAACTCATTTGGAGCGTCCCATCATTCTATTCGATTCGACGGTGGTGCGGGAGGGCGAGCGAATCGCGCGAGTCGACTCGCTCGTTCTAAATCAATATCGTTAATTATACGACGTTTTCCCAAATGGCAACGGGGGAGCGTCTAATGGCGCCGATTCCCTTTCTTGGTCGCGGCGATCATAATCTCTTGGCGGTTGAACTGCAACTGCCGCGCTTTGACGCGGTTAAAGCCCCAACTCTTAATCCGGGAAATGTACGAGGGAATCTCGTCGGCGAGTTTCCATTCGAACAATTTCAAGGTAAAAAGCGCTCCGCGCGCGTCGACGTCCGGGCGGGAAATCAACTCCTCGAGCGCGTCGAGCGCGTAGCGAGGCGCCACGTTCATGTCCGCGAAAAACCAACGCGATTTCCGAAACGACTTGCGCTTCAGTTGACCGATTTTACCCCGCAAATGAACGAAATTCGGATACGCGAGAACCCGAGGGTCCATTTCCGCCGGATCGACCCCGATCACCTCCGCTCCGCGCGCCAAGAGCGCTTGCGAGCAACCTCCCGGCGAGGACCCGATATCGACGCAACGAGAGCCGACCCCGATCGGAAGTCCCGACCAGCGCAAACCCTCTTCGAACTTCAAAAAAGCCCGAGAAGCCGCGTCCGTCGGAAGCGCTAGCGGCGAAAGCCCCCCCGGATACCGGGAATGCCAGTCCGAGACCCGATGAAAGCCGACCCAATACTCCTCCGGCGACACGAGCGCGACGTCGAGGCAAACCTCCCCCAACTCCGCCGGAACGTCCGGTTGGTCGGCGTCCGACGCGAGCCGATCGGCGAACTCCTTCGGCGCCCCCTCGCAAATCGCGCGATGGACGTCCCGCGTCAAGTCGGTCGGACCCGGCTCGTAACCTCTAGTTCCAATCTCGAATTGGTCGCGCTCGAAAACCCGAACGCGAGACAAACGAGGAAGCTCCTTGCCCGCGCGACCCATCTCCAGCGCCGAGCGCGACTCGGAACCAAACTCGGAGCGCGCCAGCTCCCAGACGCGCTCCGCGGCCCGGCGCGAATCGAACTCGCCCGTCTCGCCGACCGCGTCTTTTTTGACGACGCTCCCGAGCGAATGGGCGCAAGAGCGCGCGAAGATCGTTCCCAACGTCGGAACGTCGATTCCGAGCCGCTTGTCCAGCGCTTCCGGCGCGGGCAATTTGTACGTGAGAAACCCGGGGCGAGAGTAGGAGAGGCGATAGTTCGGTCGGCGGCGCGCCATTTCCTTCTTGAGCGCCGTCTCCGCCCCGCGCTGATGCGTTAGGAGAACGAATTGAGAGGGAGTCGTCGTGGACGTCGGCATTCTTCCGTCGCGAGCCCGCTTTTTCGCGGTTTTTTAAAAAAATGGGGGATAACGACAAAAAATCGCGCTTCTCCCGTTTTGTCGAAAAGCGATTTCGCTTATAATGGAAGCGAGCGCGCCGCGGCGGATCGGAAGGAATTGTCCTCGACGTCCGCCGTCAAAATGATACCTTAGAAAACGCGCGGGTCAAGAAGTCCGACGCCGGGCTTCTTGTCAATTTTCCACATGAGAGACGACCTCCCCGCGAGGGCGTTTGGCGAAAAGGACTCCGGATGGACTTGGTAAAAGTTGGTTTGTTGGGATTTGGAACGATCGGAGGGGGAGTCGCGGAGATTTTGCTCGGCAAAACGGACGAAATCGAGCGCGCGACCGGAAAACGGATCGAATTGGTCAAGATTTGCGACAAGGACTTGACGTCCGACCGAGGAGTCCCCGTCCCCGACGGCGTCCTGACCGATCGTCTCGACGACGTGATGAACGACCCCGAGATCTCGATCCTCGTCGAGCTCATCGGCGGCGTCGAGCCCGCGCGCTCCTTCGTGCTGCGCGCCCTCGAGGCCGGAAAGGACGTCGTTACCGCCAACAAGGCGCTGATCGCCAACTGCGGTTCCGAACTCTTCGCAAAAGCGCGAGCCCTCGGGCGAACGATCGGGTTCGAAGCCTCCGTCTGCGGAGGAATTCCCGTCCTCCAATCGATTCGAACCTCCTTGACCGCCAATAAGATCCGGTCTATCAAGGCGATCGTCAACGGCACCTGCAACTTTATCCTCTCCGAGATGGAGACCAAGGGCGCCGCGTACGCCGACGCCCTCAAAGAGGCCCAGCGCCGCGGATTCGCCGAGGCGAATCCGACTCTCGACGTCGACGGGTCCGATTCCGCCCAAAAACTCTGCATCTTGGCGCAGCTCGCCTTCGGCGCCGACGTCGATTGGAAACAAATCGCCCGCGTCGGAGTCGACGCCGTCGACGCCATCGACGTCAAGTACGCCAAAGAACTTGGGCGCAAAATCAGGCTGCTCGCCACCGCCGCCCTCGGGCCCGAAGGGCTCGCCCTGAGCGTCTCCCCGACCCTAATCCCGGAAGATTCCGCGCTCGCGAAAGTCTCCGACGCCTACAACGGAATCGAGATCGTCGGCGACTTCGTCGGCTCGGTCTTCTATCAAGGCTGGGGCGCCGGGCGCAGACCGACCGCGTCCGCAGTCTGCGGCGACGTGATCGACGCGGCCCTCGGACGCGCGAAAATCACGTTCGACTCCTTGGAGCTCTGGGGCGAGAACCGCGAGAAAATCGCGACCGTCGACGCGAAGAAAGTGAGCGGGCGAGCCTACTTAAGGCTCGGAGTCGAGGATCGACCCGGCGTGATGGCGAAAGTCGCCGAAGCGCTCGCCAAGCGAGAGGTCTCGATCGCCTCGATGCTCCAGCCCCCCAAGGCCTCTCCGGACGACGAGTTCGCGTCTCTAATCATCTTAACTCACGAGGCGACGAGCGAAAAACTCGACGACGCCATCGCCGAATTGGACGCCGCCCCCTTCGTTCGCGGCAAAACGATTCGCCTCGCCGTTCGCGACTAAACCGCGTCCCAACAACGCCAACCCGTAATTGTCCATTGGGAGATTTGCTATGACGAGCGACTCGTTCTCGAAGGTTTTCGGTTTCGTTAAGCGGCGAATTTTGCTCGCTTTGTCTTGTTTGCTGATCGGGCTGGTCGCCCTCTCGTTTTCCGAGACATCGATCGCCCAACCGCCAATGCGGCCCGGCGCCGGGCGAGGCGATCGACCCGGAAGACCCGGCGATTCCCGGCGAGAGGGGCGAGATAATCGAGAGGGGCGAGAGCGACCCGGTCGTCCCGACGATCGCGGAAACGACGCGCCCCCGCCGCAAGGAAACGACGATCAAGGATTCGGCGCTCCCGAAAACGGCGATCCCAATTTCCCCGAGCAAGGCGAGGGCGAAGAAGGGCAATGGAACGGTCCCGGGCAATGGGGCGAGGGCGATCCTTGGGGAGGCCGAGGGCGCGACCGAGGCGGCGATCAAGACGGGGGCGAAGGCGAAGCGCAACGACCCCAAGAGCCGAAAGTCCCCTTGGAGGACGCGTTAAAGAGCGCGTCCGGCGTCAAGCCCGTCGAATTGAACCAAGACGACTTCACCGCTCCCGACGGAGTGAAGTTGACCGGAACCTATTATAAAGGCAAAGGCGATAAGGACACGCCCGTCGTCGTGCTGATCGGCGATCTGAAAGGGAGCGCCGACGCCTTTAAACCGCTGGCGGAAACCCTCGCGAAACAAGGATACGGCGTCCTGATTCCAAATCTGCGAGGAACCGGGGGAAGCGGCGAGTTGCGACGAGGCCCCGGAAACAACAATCCCCCGAACGATCGTCCCCAAATGCGAGACCGCGCCTCGAACCGCGATATTATGGCAATGATCAACGTCGATCGGCGCGTTTGGTTCAACTTCCTCGCCTACTTGAACAACCTCGAGTATTGCAATATTAAGAAGACGATTCTCGTCGGCTCCGGGTTCGGCGCCGCGCTCGCGGCCTCCTGGGCGAAATCCGACTGGGCGTCAAAAGACGGCGTCTCGCAAAACGTCGTGGGAGTCGTTATGTTCAGTCCCGACGCGAGCGACGACGAGGGCAAGTACAACGCCCTCTCCCCGCTCGAATCGCTGAAAAAACGCGCCAAGTTCCCGATGGTCGGGTATCTGATCTTCGTCGGCAAAATGAACGAGGACAAGCTTAAAGACGCGACCGAAATCCAAAAGAAGATCGGCGGAAAAGTCGACGACTCGGTCGCGATGGAAGATCGCCCCTGCCCCATCGTCGCGATTCAGACCGAGTTGCAGGGATCCGAGCTCCTCGGCTTCGAGTCGTTCGGCGTCCCGAAGACCCTCGTTCAATTCGTCGCGCTCCGGATGCAAAAGCTCCCGAAAAAGCGCGACAAATGGGAGGAAGTCGGCGAAAAGAAATCGCGGCGCGACTAAGGGCGAACTTCGTCTCGTATCCGATCCCGTTTTCTCGCGAACTTCCTCATTTTAAACAGGAGGAGCGTCTCGTCGTCCGAGGGTTCCTCCGTCCCGGTGAATTCGGCGATCGCGGCGAATAATCGCTCCGCGGTCGCCTTCGCCGGCTCGTTCTCTTCGGCGGCGTTCAGCGTCGCGAGGGCCCGCCTCGACTCGAAACAATCGACGCCCGGCGCGGTCGCCTCCGTAATCCCGTCCGTGTAGAGCGCCAGCTCGTCCCCCGGCTCCAACGAAAACTCCGAACAAACGTAAGTCTCGTCCGAATTTACTCCAAGAATCATATTGATTTCCGGGTTCATCGGCTCGAATCGCCCGCCCTTCCGACGCAAAAACGGGGGATTGTGTCCCGCGTTCGCGTACTCCGTCCTCCCGGTCGTCAAATCGAGTCGGCAAAAGAAACCGGTTACGAACATCGAGTCGTTGGTTTCGGAAAGATATTGATTGGTTCGCTCCACGACCTCCGACAACTCGCACCCGAACATCGCCAAATTCTTGACCAGCGCCATCGTCTTCATCGTTACGAGCGCCGCCGCGACGCCGTGCCCCGAAACGTCCGCCACGTAAAAGAAAACGTCCGTCTCCGAGACGAAGAAGAAGTCGTACACGTCCCCTCCCACGTGGCGCATCGGACGATTGACCGCGAAAACGTCGAATCGCTCGTCGCGGGCGTAGCGCTTGCCCACGTCCGGCAAAACCGCCGCTTGGATCTTTTGGGCCAGCGTCAATTCCTCCTCCGAGCGCGCTCTAATCGACTCCATCGCGTCTTTTAGAGCGCTCACCGTCGCGTTCACGCCGTCGGAAAGCTCGGAGAACTCCAGCGAGCTCCTCACGTCGACTTTCTCTTCCAAGTCGCCTCGAGCGATCTTGTCCAGCGAGCGATTGAGTTTGTAGACGCTCTCCACGATAAATCGGTTTAGCAAATAAGACACCCCGAAAAAGACCGAGATGAGAAGCAAAAAGAGAAGCGAACCGATCCCAAGAACCGCCAAGACCGTCTGCTTGAAAGAGCGCGAAAGATTCAGACCGAAAAGATAGACCCGACCGTCGTTTGGATCGAGGTTCCGCTCCGCTCGAACGAGAACCAAGCCGTCCGGCGTTTTAATCGTCGAAATGCCCGACTCGAGCGCCGCGTCGAAATCGACGAAGTCGAACACCGGATCCCCGACGACCCGCTTCTTGTCGTCGAACACCGCGAAAAGATTGTCGGGATTCGAGCTCGCGTAAAGGAATTTGTCGACCGCGCCCAGCCGATAGAGATCGCGGAGAGGACTGGCGGCGATCCCGATTTGAATCAAACCCTTCGCGTCCTTGCGAGAAACTCCGACGTACATAAACTCGCCCTGCTCCGGGGCGTTCGCGCTAAAGCGTATGTCTTGAGCGACCGGCTCGTCGGGGCGCTCGAGAAGTCGGAGAAACTCGTCCATCGGCGGAGTGTGGAAGTCCGTCCCAATATTCTTCGTCGGATAGGAGGCGAACACCACGCCGTCCTCACCGAGCGCGGATATCTCCGCGACCCCGCGCTCTTTCGCCAACTTGCCCAACCCCGCCGTCTGCTCGTCGACCTCCGATCCGGTCGCCGAGAGCAGTTCCGGCTGAAGCGCGATGAATCGCGAAATCGCGTCGGCGCGATCGACCGCGTCCCTTTTCATCTGATCGAGCAACCGATCGTAGGTCGCGCGCGCGTTTTTCGTCTGCGCGCGGAGCTCGTCGATCTTAAACCGCGACGCTCGCTCGAAACGATCCATGGTCTTTCCGTATTCGAAGAGGATCGACGAGCACGTAGAAAACAAGAGCGAAAACGCCGCGTAAAGATAAAAGACGCGCAAAAACCGTCGCCGAAGCGTAACGCGGCTCGATCCTCGCCCCGCCGCGAAAGGTCGAAGAATAATCTGAAACAGTCTCGAATAGCGCAAAAGCGCGCGGAAATATCGCGCCATCTTCATCGTCCAATCCGCCGCAATTTGAACAAAAGCAAGGTCTCGTCGTCGGAGGGCTCGTCCGAACCGACAAACTCCGCTATCGCCTCGAACAATCTCCGAGCCGTCTCCTTCGCCGAAGCGCTCTCGTCGACCGAGTTAAGAACGCCGAGAGCTCGACCGGTCTCGAAACAGTCGAGATCGGGGGCGGTCGCCTCGGTGATCCCGTCCGTGTAGAGCATCAGCTCGTCTCCCGGGCTTAGCTCCAGCTCCGCGCTTTGGTACTTTTCGTCCGCCGAAACCCCGAGTATCAGATTGATTTCGGGGCTTATCTCCTCAAAGCGCCCGCCCTTGCGTCGCAGGAACGGAGGATTGTGACCCGCGTTCACATACTCCGTCTTCCCGGTCGTCAAGTCGATCAAGCAGAAAAACCCGGTAACGAACATCGACTCGTTGTTTTCCGCGAGGCGTTCGTTCGCGACCTCGACCGTTCGCGCAAGCCCGTTCCCCGACAACACGAGATTCTTCACCAGCGCCATCGTCTTCATCATCAGAAGCGAAGCCCCAACCCCGTGTCCGGAAACGTCCGCCACGTAAAACATCGCTCGCGCGTCGTCGACGAAAAAGAAGTCGTACATGTCCCCGCCGACCATGTGCATGGGGCGATTGACGGCGAAGACGTCGAACCGATCGTCGCGAGCGTAGCGATTCTCCAAATCGGGCAACGAGGCGACCTGAATCTTGCGAGCGAGTTCTAGTTCGTCGTCGGCCTTGCGCTTAATTTCTTCCATCGAGTCCTTTAAGGTCTGGACGGTCGAGTTGACCTCGTCCGAAAGCGAGGAGAATTCGCGCGTGTTCCTCACCTCCACCGTTTCGTTCAAGTCCCCGTTCGCAATTTTCTCAAGCGACCCGTTGAGTTTCAATATGCTCGAAACGATGAAACGATCGATAAGATAAGATCCGCCTAGGAGTATGGAAAAGAGAATGAAAAAATTCGCGACCGTCGCCCAAAGAAGTCCGATTAGATTCTTACGCACGAGCATTCGAGAGCTTCCGGCGCACACGAACCAGTATCTTCCTCGAGTCTCGGAATGAACGAGGAAATAGCCCTTTTTCCCCTTCATCACAAAGATTTTATTCTTGCCCATCTTCTCGCAAGGCGCGTCTTTAAGCCATTCTGCGCCGCCGATAAACTTTCCATCGCGAAAAACCGCGAAAGGATTGTTTTCGTCGGGGTTGCGAGAGATAAACTTCTCTACTTCCCCTATTTTAAACAGCTCGCGCAAACGCTCCGCCCTAATCCCCACTTCCACGAAACCGCGCGCGTCTCGACGCCCTTTGCCCGAGTACAAAAACATCCCGGCGGCGGGGTTCGATCTGCTTAGTCGAACCGGTTGAACGATCGTTAGTTCCGGATTGTCAATTAGTTGAAGAAACTCGTTCAACGGGGGATCGTCAAAATTCGTCCCTAGTCCGTCGGACGGATACGCGGCGATCACCGTGCCCGTTTCGTCCGTTACGTTGATTTCGTCAAGGTCGAGAACGAGCGCGAGCTTTCCCAAGCCGGACTGTTGATAGTCGCTCATATGGGGCGGAACTACAAGTATCGACGGATCGTTCTGAACAAAACTGGCGACCCGTTCCGCGAACGTTTTCGCAGTTTCGTCCATCGCTTTTTGAAGTTCGGCGGTCGTGGTCTCCGCCAATTCCGTCTGAGCGCTTAACTCGTTGATCTTGATCGACGAAAAATTGCGGAAATTCCGCGTCGTCGAATTCGTCTCGTAAAAAGTCGCGACGATCAGCGAGATTAGTAGCGAAAAAGGAGCGTATAAGACGAGAAATTGAACGAAACGCTCGCGTATCGATATTTCGCGAGAAGGACGCGAACCAAAACAAAGTCTGCTTAAAAATCTTGAAATCTTCATTAAACGATCGAACAAACGAGCTTAATTCAATGAACGAAATAACCGCGAGCGCGGGGAAACGCTCTCCCGCGCTCGTCGTCTTGTCGCGTTATTTCGCGGCGCGAGGTTTGATAATCGGACCTCCGCCGGCGGGATTGGCGTAAACCTTCGCGTCGGAGGGCGCGTCGTACGCGTCGTCCTTCTTCCCGAAAGCGTCGAACGGACCCGGGCGGCGAACCGACGGAGCCGTCTCAAGCCGCGGCGTTACCGAAAGCCAATCGCTCCCTTGAAACTTCGGATCGGGTAAGTTGCGAATATCGTCCGAACCCATATAGGGGCACATCGCGTCGACCCAGCAGATCATACGGAGCATTTCTTCGTCGCTTAACTCGACTCCGTAATGTTCTTTCGCGCAATATTTATTGATTAAACGGCTCGCGTAAGAGAGCTTCTCCATCGGCTTCGGCGTGGCGTAGCCCGCAGGGTCGGTTACCGTAAACGCCTCGACTTGGATCGTGTCCGCGATTCCGAATCCCGGAGGCGCCTCGGGCAACTCCTCTTCCGTCGGGTTCGACCAATTCGAGCGACTGCCGGACCGATAGATCTTCGGAGGCGCCGCCCAACTCGGATTGCCAATGAGCGTTATGTACGGCTCCTTAAAGTGCAGGAATCCCGGGCGCAACGTCGTGTCGAAGACCTCGCGCGCCTCCCCTTCCCCGGAGTGGCATTGACCGCAATGTTTGTCGAGCGTCGGCTGGACGTAGCGCTCGTAGCTCACGGAAATATCGTCCCATGGCGGAGGCTGAATCGTCGAGGGCTCCCGAAGCGACGCGATCGAGCGCGTTTGCGGGCCCGGCGTCGCCACTTGCGACTCGTGGCACCCGACGCAACCCCTCCGTTCCCCGGGCATAACGCCCGTGAACGAACGCATCGTTTGCAGACACTTGTGGTTCTCGTCGAGAAGCTGGAAGTGCAACGCGACGCCCGAAGGCGCGTAAAACGACACGCTCCCGTCCTCTTCGACGGGAACCTCCCCGAGAATCCGCTTGACCCCCTCCGACTGCACCATCGACACGGCGGGACCCGTCGATATGTAGGGGCGAGAATCCCAAAGCGTGTAGGTCTTTGGCTCGATGTTCCAGATCCGCAAAAACTTCGCCTTGCCGCGCAATTCCTCCGGCGCGCCCTCGTACACGTCCGAACTGTAGATAACGCCCGGCTTGGGATTCTCGCGATCCTCCCAACTCGGCCAATCGACGCGATCGACGATCGTCGGCGGAACGGGGCGCTCGCGTATCGGCTGCGCGTAAAAGACGTTGTGAGTTCCCTCGCAAATCAACTCGCGGTCCCCGTCCACGTTCATAAGAAGAAGGACGTATTTCCCGTCCCGGCGCGCCGAAACGAGGAAGTCCCGCTCGCTCAGCGGATAGGGCGAATCGTAAGCCTCGTATTTGCCCGCCGCTCTATAGCGCGGCGACTCGATCGGATCGATCGGACCGTTCCCGCATTCCGGCCAAGCGACGTCCGCCGTTACTTTGGTCAAACCGTCCGGGAAGTTAAGTCCTTGCGTCGGGTCGACGATCCCGATCGACCCCGCGAACCAGTCGTGGTGCGCGCTGCCGGTGAACATAATGCGCGAGCTGTTCGGGATTTGACGCGCGTCCTTCGGTAAGTCGGGCCACACCGTCTGATTTCCCCAGAGAACCTGCGTTTGAGTTCCGTCCGGGTTCATCGTCCAAAGACTTACGCAACGCCAAAGCGGCTTGTCGGTGTACTCCCAGCGGCTGAACAGCGTTCGTCCGTCCGAAAGAATCGAGGGCGTATAGTCCGGCTCGTTGTTTCGAGAGATCAAGTACAAATCGCTCGAGTCCAACTTCATGCGCGCCAAAACGAACGCGTTCGTCGGCGGCATGCAGCGAACGTAGGAGTGACCGCGCGTCGTGGAAAAGACGACGTGTTCCCCGTCCGGCAGATAGACCGGGTCGAGATCGTCGAAAACGCTCGACGTCAACTGTCGCGCGCCCTTCCCGTCGATCCCGATCTCGTAGAGGTGAAACGCCTTCTCGTTATGCGGCTTAAAACTAAATATAACTCTCTTTGCGTCGTAAGAAAGATCGGGTCGCCAGAACGAGCCGCTCAACGGTTCCTCCGGCGCGAGTTTCGTTCTTTTCCCGTCCGGTCTCAATCCTTTAAGCGTCATCAGGCGACCGCCGGGAACCGCCATGTACCCGAGGCGATGCCGCGTCTCGTGCCGCCACTCGCTCCCTTGGGGATACGGCGAGTCCACGTAAAGCACCGAATCGAAGTCGACGACCGGATTCCGCAAAAAGACTTCGCGCTTCAATTCGCGAGCCTTAAAGTATAGAGACTTGACCGCTTCCGCGTCGGAATCGACCGCCTCGCCCGTCTCCGTCAGAAGACTAACGAGGCGCTTCGTTTCCTCCTCGAATTCGTCCCCTTCCGCGTACTCCTCGATCAGCGACGCGATTCGCCCAAGCTCGAAGCGAACTCGGTCGAGCGTCGGCGCCCCGTCGCATTGGAAAAGCCACTCCCTCTCCAACTGCGCTCGCGCCTCCTCCGGGGTCGGATCGACGACCGGCGGCGTCTCCGGTTTGACGTACGGCGCCACCGCCTCTCGTAAATACGGGCGCTCCCGAACCTCGCGCGCGATCTCGAACGCCAACTCCAGCCATCCGACCTCGTCGAGCGAGTCCGGCGTCTCGAGCGCCTCGTCGAAACGCTTCGCGACCTCTTGAACGCGCTTCCAATGGTCGGTCTCTTCCGGAGTTAAGTTCGACCATTGCTCGTCGGTCAGCGGGAGATACTCCGTGTAAAGCTCGCGCTCGAGCGACGCCGCCTCCCGCGCCCAAGACGCCCCGTCCGCAACGAAATCGGCGGGGCTTTTCTTAAATCGCTCCGCGAAAAACTCCGCGTCCTCCGGAAAATCCTCTCGAATCTTCCGAGCGAAAACGCTCTTCGTCGTTTCGTCGAACTTCGACCGAAGCTCCTCGCTCGCGACCAACTTCCGCCGCGCTTCCCCGAGCGTCGCGACAAACGAGTCCCCCTTCGCGTAGAACGTCTTCACCGTCTCCAGGGCCGCCGCGTCCCGAGCGTCCAAAATCGCGCGCCCCTCCGCGTAAAGCGATTCCAGCTCCTCCGCCGAAAGCGCCCGAGAGTAAATTCGCAATTCGTCGAGCGCCCCGTCGAAGAACTCGCTAACTCCGCCGCTCGACCCGATCATAAGGGGCGCTTGATTCCCGGTCGTCAAAACTCCCTCGCGCTCCGAGCGCTCGATCTCTTTGCCGTCGACGTAAACCCGCGCCACCTTGCCGTCGTACGTTCCCGCGACGAAGCGCCAAGACCCGTCGAGAAAATCGACCGGCTCAATTTTCGCGTCGCACTCCTCGTACGCTCCGTTCACGTTGAGCCCGAGCGACAAAATCTCCCCGTTGTTTTGGAACGAAAACAGCAACCGCTTGTCCCCGTCCTCTTTTCGCGCGATCTCTCGATAATTCGACAAATTTCGAGGGCGAACCCACGCGCAAAACGAAATTTGCTTCAAATCCGCGGGAATGAAATCCGACGGCAAGGCGATCGTCGGCGACCCCGAAAGATCGAGCGCCGAGCCCAAGACCCCCTCGACCCGAGGAAGCGGATTCGACGGCGTCGGGGAAAACTCGGGGCGCGCCGCGTTCTCGATCGCTCCCTCCGAGCTCGACTCCTCGAATCGCCAATAACCGAGCGCCCCGCCCTCTTGAGCGAGCGCGGAACCGGCGAATAAAACGAGCGCCGTCGACGCGAGCGAGAGCCCCGCGACGAAGAAACGCGACAAACGGTTGTTCGACATTACTTGTCCCCCTATAAAAGGCGAGCGCGTCAACGCGTCGGCTAACGATCCCCGACGCTATTATCATTATACGACGCCGAAAAACGAAAATCAACGGGGGATTCCGACGCCTCCCTTTGCGCGCGGTCGTAGATCGCTCGCGCGCGTCGCAAGACGGAAAAATTCCCCTCGGCGCGAATCGTTTCGTACATTTCGTCGGCAAAGCGCTTGGTCGCGGGATGCATGTTAACGGGACGTTCCTGGCGGCGCTTCCACCACCGGTAGAGAACCTCGGGACCGAATCTTCGCCCGTTGTACGCGCGCGAGGCCGCGATCGTGTCGCAAATCGACTCCAGCGCGTATTCGAAAGGCATCGGGAGCGCGAACCATTGCCCGTAAACCGGCGAGGGAAGACCGTCCGGCGAAACGACGTCGATCCAAAATTCAAAGTGGTGCTTGTTGCGACCCTTGTGATGAAGCCAAGCGAACGAATACCCTTCCAGTTCGCGACAAAGCCCGACCGGCGAGCGCCGACCGTTGAAATACTTGACCGATTCGAAAAACTCCGAGGGCGAAAATTTCGACCAATCGTGCGCAAACCCGCGCCAAGGTATCCCCGCGTAGGCGCAATAGACGAGCGCCCACCACTTGTGCCGAACGACCAGCGCGAAGTGTCGCGCCGCTCGAACGAGCCAAGGAGAGCTTTTCGCCAGCGCGAGCTCCGCGATCGCGCGACGCGATTTTCCCGAGTATTTCGGGTCGCGGCGCAGCGCCGACGTCGTTCGGAATATCGCGCGCGCTCGACGGCGCGTCAATCGACCTGGAGTAAAAATCATCGGTTCGCGGACTGAAAAAGGCGCTGAAACTCTCGGAAGAATTTCAACGCCTCGCGTTAACTTAACTCGCTTGAATCGCCTCGCGCTCGCCCGTTAGAGCTCCTCGGCGCGAGGAATCCAAACCCACTCGAAACCGGCGCGCTTGCGAAGCGTCTCCATAAAGCTCTCGCGGTACTTGTTTTGCTCGACGATATAGAACGTTCCCATCACCGCGTCGGCGTCGGAGTCCGCAACGACCTCTTCGGCGCTAATCGCGTCTTCCGGATCCTTCTCGACGACCTTAATCGCGAACGCTCGGTCTTCCGGCGCGTTCGCGCAGGTCCCGATTCCGCCTTGCTCCAGCCCGAAGACCGTCTCGTAGAAGCTCCAATCCGGCTCCAAGATTTCCGTATTGGAAACCTCGGTCGTCGCCTCGGTCTCGCCCTCGGCGGCCTCCGCTTTCGCTTCCTTGACCTCGTTCAGTTGCGGACCCGCTCCGTAAAGACCGGGAACGAACCACGTGAATTTCTCCGTCTCGACGACCGCCGCGTTCGCTTCCTTCGCGAGCGCGTCGAAGTCCGCGCCGTCCGCCTTCGCCTTCTCCGCGAACTCGTCGGCGGCGGCTTTCGCGAGCTTGGACGCTTCCATCAGCTTATAAGCCTTGACGACCTTCTCTTTCGTGGCGTCGAACTCTTTTTGTTCGCGCTCGGCGGCTTGTTCCGGGGTTTCCCCGTCCTCGACTTTGAGCGCCTGATTCTTGTCGCGCTCGTATTTCAGCTGGCGCTGAGCGTCGCGCTCGAGAACGCGATAGAAGTAGAACTCGCCGGGAACGGGAGTGTAGGGACTGGCGAGCCCGGAAACGGAGCTAAGCTTGTAAGGATCGCGAGGAACGCGACGCGGCGCGAGAACTTGAGGAACCGAGTCCCCGTAAATCGAGCTCAATTCGTAACTCGGAAGCAACTTCTTAATCTCGGCGCCTTGGTGCGAAATCAGAATCGGAGTCGCGTCGCCCTCTTCGTCCCCTTGGGTCGTCATGTGATACTCGAACCCGTTCTCCGCCGCGAATTTCGCCATGTCGAATTCCGGCTCCGTTTTGCCGGAATCGTCGACGAGCGCCTTTTGGTAGTCCCCGTTGAGACCTTCTTGCAGTTTCTCAAGCGCTTCCTCGACGCGAACCGCCGCGAGGTGTTTGCGAATATTTTCCTTAACGGCGTCGAATTCGTAAAATTCCGGCTCGGCTTCTTCGGCGGGAACCGGGTCGAGAACCGGCTCGTCCTCCGCCGGAGCCGCCTCTTCCGCAGGTTGCTCGGCAGGAGCTTCCTCCGCCGGAGCCGCCTCTTCCGCTGGTTGCTCCGCGGGGGCTTCCTCCGCGGGCGCGGGCTCTTCTTGCGCCTCTTGCGCGTACGCGCTCGAAGCGTCCGATTTCAGATAATTCGACGCGCCTTCTTCGGCGGGAGCCGCTTCTTCGGCGGGTTGTTCGGGAGCCGCTTCGGCGGGCGCCGTTTCGGTGGGCTGTTCCGCGGGAGTCGCGTCCGCGGGCGCGGCTTCTTCGGTTCCGATCGCGTCGAGCGCCGCGTCGGGAATCGCGTTCAGCGAGTCGCTTCCGTCGAGAGAAATCGTCTCTTGCGGAAGGTCGGCGTCGACCGCGTCGTCGACCGCCTTTTTCGGAATGCGGAATTCTTCTTTATGCTCGTCGTAAAACGCCTTGACCTCGTCGTCGCCAATCGTTTCGGCGACCTTCGCGACGCTCGCGCGAACGATTTCCATCGCGAGCATCAGAGGCTGGGTAAACCCGGGCTCTTTCGCGCTGCCCGTGTCGACAATGTCCTTGTGGCGCTCGTAGAACGCGCGCGCGACCTCGTCGCTCGGATCCGCGACTTGATCGATGTAGTTCTCCGCCTTAAAGACCGCGACTTTCGCTTTCGCGGCTCGGTGAAGCGCCTCGTAGGCGCGCAGCTTTTGAGCCGGAGTAAAGCGCATTTCGCCCTGGCCGTACAACTGCGCCGGGCCCGTTTGGAATCCGTAGTAACCGGGGAACCGCATCGCCATAAGATTGCGCATGAACGTCGAAAGATACGACGGCCCCGTCTGCGCGCCGCCGTCGAACTTCCGAATAAATCGCTCGTACGCCACCTGCCCCTTGACCAAGTCGAAAAGCCCCTTTTCTCCGAGCCCCGCGCGACCCATCGCCGCCTTAAGCTCGTCTTGGTTAAACTGAACCGGCTTACCGTCCGCGCCGATCTTCGTAAGCGAGTCGAGATACGCGATCGCCGCGGCGTCGTCCGCCAACAGCTTGTCGCGCTCGGCAAATTTCGTTATGAGCCAACGATCGACCAGCGCGCGAGGATCGCTCTCCGCCGCGTTGACCTCAAAGAAAAGATTGAACAATTTCGGCGACGGCATCGAGGGATTCGTCGCGGACTGGGACGCGGTGAGCAGCGTCTCCAAGAAGGCTTTGAACCGGGACATATCCAAGCGAAGAGCGAGATATTCGTTGTAGTCGAGCGTTCCGAATTCGGAGCTTTTCGCGACCTCTCCAATATAGTGGACCCCGCCTCCTTGATTGCGAGAACCAACGCACTGAAGCATCGAGCCGAGCGCGATGAACGAAAACATCGTGAAGAGCGTCAATCCCGCCATCCAGGCTTTCTGGTTGCGGCGGAATATGCTGAAAGGATTGTGTTTCTTAGCCATTGGATTTGTCCGTGCCTGCGCGGATATGGTGTTCGAGCGCGGCGCGCCGTCAACGCGCCGTCGCTTACGCGGCGCCCCGACCCGATCGCGACGGGACGCAGATTCCGTCCACCCGCGCGACCGTCTCCCTCGAAGCGAACTCGAGAGAATCCCGGAGCGTAATATAGACAGTATAGCCGATTCTTTAGTTTTTTCAAACCGTGAAACGAAAAAAATGGGTAATTGTTTTAAGTTTTATAACGAAAGTATCGATAATTACCAACAACGGCGGAGTCCAAGGATTCGCGTTTGGCGCGGTTTGGATTCTCGCGGGTGGGTATTCGTTTCGAGGAGTTCGCCATGGGCTTGTCCTTTATTTCCGTTCGCAAATTGTCGCGTCGCGGGTTCGTTTTCCGAACTTGCGCCCTCGCGTTGGGAATTTTGGCGCTCGCGGGGCTCGCTCGAGCGTCCGTTTGGATCGAAGAATCCGGCTCCGCGCCCGCGGATCGTCGAGGCGTTTTCGCCGAATTGCTCGCCGCTCCGGAAATTCCGAGCGAGTCCGCGATTTGGCTCGACCCCGACGAGTTCGCGTCCCTCGACCGGCTCTCCCCGTCGGGCTCCGTTGAACCGAGCGAGGAATTGAGCCAAGGATTCGAAGAGCGCGTCGAGCTCCCCAAAGCGGAGGGCTATTTTACCGGCGACTCCTTCGGCGCCTCCCAAGACGTCGTGGTTCGCGGATCCGTCAACCTGCCTTCGATCAAGGCGATCCAATTCTGGGGCAACGGCTATTTCGGAAAGGGAAAAGTCGAGCCCAAAGCGTGGAACGGGCGAATCAAAGACGAAAACTCCGGCGCCGCCGCGGGGATTAACTTGCCCGTCGGGGTCGGAACCTTCTCCGCGTACTACAACTACCATCGCAATCGCTCGAACTTTTCCGAGCGCAAAATCCTTCAGGAAAGCGGCGTGATCGGGTCCTCCTTCTACGCCAACCTCGGAGGGTTCTACTTCGCCGCCCTCGGAACCTACGGCGACGACGACTACTCCGCGCGCGACGCGACCGGCGCTCGCTCCGCGATCCGCGTCGGAGGATACCAAACCACCGCCTTCTTCGAAACCGGATACGAAATGGCGACATTGGGCATGTTCGTCTTAAAGCCCTTTGGCTCCTACCAATACACCAACTTAAAGCACGGAAATTTCGACCCCGAGACACTCCTGCAAGGGCCCGGAAAACGAGGCTACAACACCTGCCTCATGACCCTCGGCTCGCGCGTCGACCTCAATCTCGCGGGGCTCGACGTCTTCACCCTCGAAGGGCGCATGGCGTGGGTCAAGGAACTCCGCAAAAAGAGCGAGTCGTTCCGAATCTTCAACTCCGGACGAGTCCCCGGAACCGTCTCCGCCGCCCAACCGTTCTTCCAAGGCCAGGGGGCGGGAAGCGACTACTTCTGGGGCGGGCTGGGGCTGCGACTCTCCCTCATGGGCGCGCTCGCCGTCTCCGCCGACTACGACTGTATTGTCAACAAGTACCAAACCCTCAACGAGGGAAGCCTCTCCCTACTGTTTGGATTCTAACGCGAGCGCCGAGGTTAGCGGCGAATTCGTTCCGTTTCGCCGCTCCTTCTTCCCCTTTTTTCTCTTGAAATATTCGGCGTTTTCGCTTATCATAGAGAGCGACGGCGCGTTGGCGCTCGTTTGGTTTTGCCATTCGATTTGAGGCGCTTTCCCATGACTCCCTATCCAAACAAAGACGACGAAAGCGACGTCTTCGACGACAGCGCGGAATACCAAGAGAAAACCCTCTCCCCCGAGAGAACTACGGAAACCGACGAAGATCCCTCCGTCAAGCGGAGAGTCAGAAGGCTCGACGCCGACGCGCGCATCGCTCGATACAACTCCGTTCGGCGAGGGCTCTGGGCCACCGCCGCCATCGGCGGCGTCGCCTATATCGCCGTCCTCGCCGCCGTCTTCGCCGGATTGCGCGAACCTTGGGCGCAATTTCAGCCCGCCCTGAGGCTCGTCGTCCTCGGCATGGTTCTCGCCCTCACCTACACCGCCTCCCTCATCGCCGCTCGACTGGGCAATCCGCCCCTCTCGAAGCTCCTTTCCGTCTTCGGCGTCGCGTTCTTCGGCGTCGCGCTCGCGCTCTCCTCGAAAGGCGCTCCCAACGCCCTAAACGTCGACTGCTTCGGAAAACTCGCCAACTCCTTCGCCTCGATCGCGCCCCTGTGGGCGATCGGAGCCTTCGCCCTCGCCGCCACTTTCCGGGTCCGAACCCTGCACTACTGCGCCGCCGCCGTCGTCTTCCTCTGGCTGCTCGTCGACTCCACCGGCCGCGACGCAATCGTCGCCATCGTCTTTTGCGCCATTGGCGAGTACTGGGCGTGGAAGCGAAAGAGCGCCAGTATCGCCGCGATTTACTTCCTCCTTTGCGTCTGGATCCTCTGCACCGACTATTCCATCTGGCGCGTCAAAGAGGCCGCCGCCCTCGTCGCCGTCGCTCTCTCCGTCCTGACCTATTGGTTCGGGGCGACCTTCAAAAGCTCGATCGTTCGCGGCTTCGCCCTGCTCGTCGCCGCCTGCGCCCTCGGCGTCGCCTCTTTCCCGTTCTACTGGAAAGGCGCCTTTTCCGACGACTTCGTCCAACGACATATGATCGGCGCCGTCTATATCCCGACCTTCGCCTGCGTCGTTATGTTCGTCCTGTACTGCGCGAACCTAACCCTCCGAGGCGCCCAAGCCAGCCTCGCGCGTTTCACTTTCGGAATCGTCGCCCTCGTCGTCTGGATCGTCGCGCGAACCCTCTACGCCGCTCGCTCCACCGGATCCCTCGGCGTCGTCTTCGTCCTAATCCTTATCGCCTCTTTCCTCTCGGCCCTCGTCGCCTTGGAGTTCCACTTGCGAAAGCGATACGGCTGGAGCGGCTCCCCGACCGGCTCGATCCCCGTCGACGACCGTCGCGAAGAGCCCCCCAAAAAGCTCGCCGTTAAAAACAAGCCGATGGTCCCGACCGACGACCCCGAGTTCGACGACATGTTCGAGCGCGAAGCGCGCGCCATGCGCGACGCCGAGCCCGTCCTCGCTCTGCAAATCGCCTACGAAGACGGTTTCGAAAAGCTCGTCGCCCTGCTCCGCCAGCCCCTGATCGGCTCCGCCGTTCTCTTCCAGTTCGCGCTCCTTATCGCCAATTTCGTCCTGAAATGGCGATAAAAGAAAAATTTCCCAACCCGAGGCGCTTAGTCCCTTGACAAGAAAAAACGCCGGGGTAGAATGGGCGACGCTTGAAGGTTTGTCAAGCGCGCCCGCGTAGCTCAACTGGCAGAGCGTAGCATTCGTAATGCTAAGGTTGGGAGTTCGATTCTCCCCGCTGGCTCTGGGCGGTTCGTTCTTTTGTTCGAGTCGGCCCCGTTTAAACTTTGCGCCCGCGTAGCTCAACTGGCAGAGCGTAGCATTCGTAATGCTAAGGTTGGGAGTTCGATTCTCCCCGCTGGCTTTTTCCGGTCGCCTTTCGGCGACCTTTTTTTTTGGCGTTACCGCGAGCGGAGAACTCGACTAATGAAAGCGATCGTTCTATTTTCCGGAGGGCTCGACAGCATTCTTGCCGCGCGACTATTGCAATCTCAGGGCGTCGAGGTCGTCGGGCTCAATATGATCACCCCCTTCCACGACTGCTCGAAAGAGGCGGAAGAGCGCGCCAAAGAAATCGGAATCGAGCTCGTCGTTCGAAGTTTCGGCGAAGACTACATGAAAATGGTCGCCCATCCCCAGTGGGGCTACGGCTCGAACGTCAATCCCTGTTTGGACTGCCGAACCGCGATGTGTCGCGAGGCGAAAAAGCTCATGGACGAAATCGGCGCCGATTTCGTCGCGACCGGAGAAATCGCGGGGCAGCGCCCCAACAGTCAAAAGATCCACCAGCTCGCGCTCGTCGCGCGCGAGTCCGGGCTAGGGGGCAAGCTCCTGCGCCCCCTCAGCGCCAAGACCCTCTCGCGCACCGATATGGAAATCGAGGGAACCCTCGACCGCGAGCAAATGAAGGCGTTCACCGGGCGAAGCCGCGTCCAGCTCATTTCCTACGGGCGCAAGGCGTTCGGGCTCAAAACGATCCCGCAGCCCTCGACCGGCTGCGTCCTCTGCGAAAACTCCTACGCCCCGAGAATCCGCGACTTGCTCCGCCACAAAGACGTCCCGACCATCTGGGACGCCAAAGCGCTCGCGCCGGGGCGCCGCCTCCGAATCGACGAAAACGCCTACTGCATCGTCGCTCGCCGCAAAGCCGACTGCGACGTCCTCGACGAGCTCTTCGCCTCCCCGAAGCGCTCCCGATGCGCCCTGCTCTACCCCGACAACTACATGGGCGCCAGCGCGATGCTCGTTACCGACGAGGCTCCCGAGTTCGGCGACGAAAACCCCGTCCTCTCCGACAAGATGAACGAGTACGTCCAAACCGCCGGATCCCTCGCCCTGCGCTTCTCCAACCCCGAGAAATTCCGCGACGTCCCGGGCGGTCCCGTCTGTCGACTCTACGTCGGCGCCAAAGAAACCCGCGTCGCCGTTCGCGAGAACCCCGAGGTCGAGAATATCCGCATTATTATGGAGAAACTCGGCGAGCCGAAAAAGAAAGAGGCGGACGCGAGCGAAGCCCCCGCGCCCCAAGACGCGCCCTCCAAAGCGCCCGCCGCCGAAGAGTAGCGCGAGAGCGGCGCGAGCGCCGCGCCGAGAATTAGCGTCGAAAGGAGCGCTCGAGCAAAGGCGAGCGCTCCTTTATCTTTTTTAGAACCCGAGAACCAGCTCGCGATCCCCCGATTCCTCCGACGTTAGCGAAACCGCGAGAATCTTGCCGTCCTCTTCGAGCGACGTCTCGATCGTCGCGCCTTCGCAGCGCGCCTCGTCTAGCTTAAACCCTTCCGGCAAAAGGAATCGCGCGGTCGTCTTGTTCTTTCCGACCAGCGCGAAAGTGGCGCGAAGCTCTTTCTTCGACGCGTCCCACCGAAGATCGCTTAAATCGACTCCTCCTTGCGAGATATGCCGATCGCTCGAAAGGAACTGCGGTCGATCCAAGACCCGATGAACCGCCAAGAGCCGAACCGCGCGCCCCGGGACTTCCGTCTCGAATCGCTCGGCGCTCTTCCCCAGATACCGGTTCGTCCAGAATTCGTAGCCGCAATACTCCCCCTCGGGCAATCCGAGCTCCGACAGGTCGAATCCGATCGTCTCCGCCTCGTCCGACCAATTAAAGAGCGCAACGACGTCCCAACTCCCAAACGACCTCCCGATTTTGAGATCCCAAACCGGCAAGTAGGAGAAATGCGGGTAGAGCGCGCCCGGTCGAACGTCGCAAACCGGCAGCGTTTGTTGCAAGAGCCGAACCCGCTCGCGAGGCAACTTCGCCAACTTGTCCCCGAAGAACGTCAACTGCCCCGGCAGCGCCACGATCGTCGTCGTAACCCGCGCCTCTTCGAGCGTTATGTCCTCGCTCACGAGCAAGTTGTCCGGATCCGAGAAGAAGACGATATTGTTGACGAAAATCTGATTGAGCGTTCGACCCGCTTGCTGCTTAATATTCTCCCATTTCACGGGTTGGTTCGGGTGAACGATGTCCGCCCCCGTCCGCGCCGCGTCCGCGTATTTCGCCTCCGGACCCGTGAAGTGCCCTTGGCACGCCAAGAAAATCCGATCCTCGCCGATCCCCTCGCGCAGCGCCTTGACGCACCGCTCGAAAGGCGCCTCGACGTCCGGATTCTTAAACGCCGCGCGAACCTCCGGGCGCTCGAAGAAGTGCGCGCAGTACCCCGCCCCGGAGCCCGACATCCCGTCGATCTTGAAGTACTCGTAGCCCCAGTCGCGCGACGCGACCTCGTGAATGTGGCGCAACCAATCGATTACCTCGTCGTTCGACGGATCGATCGTATAGACCCCGTTCCACGTCCGCATAGGTTTCCCCTCTTTGTCGTGGAGGAACCAGTCTTTGCGCGCCTCGTAAAACTCTTTGGAACCGGTCCCGAACGGCGCCGTCCATAAACCCGGCTTAAACCCAAGCGCGCGAATATCGTCCGCCAGTTTCTTCATCCCCTCGGGGAACTGCTTCTCGTTGTGCTCCAGCCCCAAATTGTAGAACTCCGAAACCGGCAGCTGGTCCGAGTTCCCCTGCCAGCTCTCGATCGACCAAATCTCGCAACCGAACGGCTGGAGCAGTTCCTTCCCGATTCGAGCCTCCGCCAAGTTGTCCTCCGCCGTCGCCTTGTCGAAATACGTGTTCCACGACATCCAACCGGTCGGGGGCGTCGGGCAGCGATCCCGATCGATCGGCGCGTAGTACGGAACCCAGCGCTTCTGGAAATATCCCCGGTCCAGCTCGATCGCGAACGTCGCCTCCGAAGCCTCCTGAATCCTCCCCGAAGCCTCGAACGCGAACTCCCCGTCCCGAGCGCCCTCGGGCGCGCTCGGCGCCAAATTACCCGCGCTCAGGCGCAGCGCCGCGTCCTCCTTCGGCGAAAAGAGCGAGTCGAACGTCCCGGACCCGACTCGGCCCGATTCCAGCGCCAAAACCCGCTCCCCGAGCCTCGGCGTCGTCCGGCACGCGAACGCGTCGTCCTTAAAGCGAACCCGCCCCTTAAAAGACCACTCCCCCTCGTAGAACTGGCGAGTGCGGTGATAGACGAGCAGCTCGAGCCGATCCCCTCGATCGTCGAACGAGACGTAGCCCTGGGCGTCGTTGTTCGGATTGACCAGCGCCAAGCGGTCCTTGACGCCGTCCCGCGATTTCTCGAGGCGCCAGCGCGCCCCCTCCGATTCGAACGAAAATTCGCCGACCAGCTCGATTCCAACGTCCGGACGCGAGAGCGCCAGCTCTTGCGTCGCCTCGTCCAATCGCGCCGTCCAAGCGCCAAAAACCAAAATAATCGCGGCGGTCGCTATCATTGTCGTGTCTCCTTCTGGTCAAAAAAAACGGGGGCTCTCGCCCGAGCCCCCATTGTACCAAAAGAATTCCGCGACCGCAACCGGCTCGCTACGAATTGTTCCCGTCTCGCCCCGAGCCCTCGACCGACTCCTTCAGCCGACGATGGACGTCGCGAATCCTCCGGATCAAATCCGCCTCTTCCGCGATTTCGCGCTCGAGCTCGTCCAATTCCCCGAGGTATTTGTCTCGCTCGTCGATTTCCGACTCCCCGCTCGCGCGAGACGCGATCTGCGAATGCGCCTTGTCCGCCAGCGACAATTCCGTCTCCCCCGGCTCCGGCTGGGAAATCGCGACCTTCGCCGCGTCCTCCGCGTCGAACCCGTTTTGCTCCCGATATTCCCGCGAGCCGTCCTCGCCGCCCTCGATCGGACGACGCGTCGACGACTTCGGATTCTCGATGTGCGTCGTCGAACCCGAGCCGCTCGCCTTCATTTCGAGCCCCTCGTCGTACTCGTAGACCGAGTCCGACGCCGCGCGTTCCGGAAATTCCCGAGCGTCTTTCTCCGACGCCTCTTTCTCCGCCACGAACTTCGCGATCGCGTCCAGACGATCCTCCGCGGCCAATTCCGACCCGTTTCGAGCCTCGAACCTCAGACCGCCGCGACGAAATTCGTACGTCGGTCGCGCTCGCTTAACCGGTTCCGACTCCGACGGTTCCGAATCGAACCCGAATTTCGCCCGCAAGCGCGCGTCCAAATCGTCGTCGATCTCCCCCGGCTCCTCGAGCTCGTCCTCGACCTCCTCGTCGACCTCCGGCTCTTTCCTCCCGGGCGCGAAATCGAACCCCGCCACGAAAACCGTCGAGCCGTTCCCGCGACCGAACGGGCGGCGAAAGCTAAATCGCGCCTTCGGCTCCGGCTCCTTTTCCGGGGTCTTTTCCGGATCTTCCGGCGAATTCTCCTTCGGCGAAGTCTCCGCCGTCGATTCCTCGACCCCTTCCTCGCTCGACTCGCGCGCCTCGACCGGCTTCGCCTCGTCCAAAGCGACAACGGGGGCTTCGACCTGCTCTTCGCCCTCTTCCTCGTCCTTCAATTCCGAGGAAAACTCGATCGCGGATTCGCGCGTTTCGTCGCGCTCTTCCCGCTCGTCCTTTTCGTCGTCGAGCTCCCCGAACTCCACGACCTCGCCCGAAGCGACCGCGATCGCCGTCTCTTCCGGCTCCTCCGGGATGTTCTGCAAATCGTTCCAAGCGCGCTCGACGACCCGCTCGTCCACCAAAGCCGGGACCGCCGTCTCGCCCTTCTCTTCGAGCTCCTCCGGGTAGGTCAACTCCCCGCCCGACGCCAAAAACGCCGCGCGATCGCACAACTGCGCGACGACCCGAGGCGAGCCCCCGCTCAACTTGGCGATCGCGTCCTTCGCCCCCGCGTCGAAACGAATCGCGACCCCCGTTCGCGCCAGTTCCGACTCGACGTAACCCGCCGTCTCCGCTTGCGTAAAGACCTCGAGATACGACCGCGAAACGATCCGCTGCTGGAACGGAAACAGAATCGGCAAATTGAGCCGATCTTCGAGCCGACTCGACCCGAAAAGCGCGACCGCGAGTCGCTTCGAAGCCCCCGACGCCTGGTCGATCAAGCCGCGAAGCTCGTCGAACACCCGCGGCGACAGATATTGCGCGTCGTCCACGAAAAGAACGCAACGACCGTGCCGAGAATTCGCCAGGTAATCGAGCGCCATCAAGCGGACTTCCGTCTCGTCGCAACCCGAGAATCCCTGGTGAAGACCGAATAGAAACTGCTGGTAAAACGACTTGACGTCGAGGCCTCGAGTCGCCGTGACGATCGACGTCGGATCCTCCGACTCGAACTCCGAAGCCGCCGCTCGCGCCAGCAGCGTCTTGCCGACTCCCGTTCCCCCGACGACCAGCGCCACGCCCTCGTTCCTTCGCGCGCAGCGAACGACGGCTCGGCGCGCCCTCTCGATCGAGGACGCGGGGTAGTAGGCGCGCGGATCCGGCGCCGTTAAAAACGGTCCGCGAACGTCCTTGTTCTCTCGTGTCTCCGGCATTGCCTCGCTCCGTCCGGTTCCGGCTCGCCTCGCGGCGAGCGCTCGATTCCCCTCCTTGGGAACCGCCTCGACGCGTCTCGTCCATAAGGCGCGTCTTCCCCGCTATCGGCGCGCCGCCGATAGAAAATTCAGTTTTTTTCGCGCGACCGGAACGTTTTGTTCAAATTTCGGAATTTCTCTCCTCGCGCTCCCGAGATTTTCCCGTTTTGCCGAAAGAACGAGCGCTTTCCGGCAACGAACTTAAAAAAGCGATTTAGTTGACTCGGAAATCGCGACCCGCTAAAATAACAAACCCGGGGGCGGGATTCGGCGCGGCGCCGCGATGTTCGACGCGCTCGTTCCCCGCCTCGAGAAGCCGCTTATTCAAGGAGTCCGCCAATGAAACGCAATGCCCTTTCGCGCGCGCGAAGTTTCGCGGCGCTCGCCCTCTGCCTGTTCGCCGCGACCGCCCTCGCCCAAGAGGAACCGCGCCCCGAGGACAAAACTCTCTTGGAGACGATTAAAATCGAGGCGGCGAATATGGAGGTCTTCCCCGTCGATCTAATCGCCGACTCGACCGAGGGCGCGGTTTACCAAAGACCTTACCTCGAGAAACAACGGGAGGCCCTAAAAACCCTCGGAGTTCGTTACGGGGTTTCCAAATGGGGCGAGCACCGCGAGCTGACCTTCGATCGCTACCTGCCCTTCTACCGCTTCAAGACCCGAGTCGGCTTGGCGACCCCGGAGGAAATCGACGAGTGCGTCGAAGCCTTCGATTCCTTGAGCGCCAAAGAAAAAGCCCTCGCGATTACCGCGATCTTCATTTTCGAGCGGATCCGACGCCGACCGCTAAGAGACGAAAACAAATTAACCCCGAACGGACCGGTCGGGCAACGGTTCCCGTACGCCCCCTTTTACCCTATTAACCCGTATTTGTACAATTACGTCGCGCTCTTCCTTCCCAAATACGAGCCGAACGATTCGATTGCGAACGAAAAATGGATCGAGTGGATCTCGACGATTAAAAGCTGCTTAAAGATCGACGAAATCGCGTTTCCCGCGATCGACTCCCCTTCGGACAACGACGGCGAGAACGAAGGGCGCCCCGTCTTTTCCGCCGACGGCAGAGTTCTTCGCAAAGACTCGTCGAGCCCCGAATGGACGCAAAATCTAAACCGCTGCCGCGAACTGGTCGAAGAAAAACTGGGAGTCTCTCTAGCCGCGTTCGGTTGCGACTCGCCCAACTTTGACAAAAGCCGAGAGTTCCTGAAAAAAGCCTACGAACTCGATCTAGATCCCGCTCTGTCCAAATATTCCGTTGAGCTCGCCTTGCGCGATTACTGGTTTACCCTGCAAAACGACGAGTTTATCCTCTCAATGCATTCGGGATTCCATAGAGAATTGCGAAAAGGAAACGGTTCGCGGTTCCCCAAAACGCTCGCCGAAATCGCCGACCAACTCCTTGCGTCGAGACTCGTTTACGCCACGAACCAACAATCCGGGCTTCTCGCCCTACCCCGCTAGCCCCGCGCCCTTCCTTCAAGGAGTCCTCCAATGAAACGAAAAATGAGCTTCCCTTCCCTTAGTATCGCCGCGCTCCTCCTCTGCGCGATCGGCGCCAACCTCTTCGCCCAAGAGGATCGCCGTCCCGAGGACGAGTCTCTCTTAGAGACGATCAAAATCGAAGCGGCGAATATGGAAGTCTTCCCCGTCGATTTGATCGCTACGGAACGATTGGGAGCGATCTATCGGAAACAAGGCGTTTTGCATTGGGGCGACCGATACGATTTAACTTTTGAGAGATACGAGCCTTTTTATCGCTTTAAAACCCGCGCGGGTTTGGCGACTCCCGACGAACTTGACGCTTGCGTCGACGCGTTCGATCAAATGTCCCCAAGAGAAAAAGCGCTTGTTATTACGGCAATTTTTATATTCGAACGAACGCGACGCCGTCCCCTGGAAAACGAAGAACGACTAACCCCCAACGGTAATTTAAGTCAACGTTTCCCATACTATCCGTTTTATCCCGTCTCTTTTTTATATTACTATCCGGAAGATCTCGTTCTCCCTAGATACGCTCCAACAGACTCTATCGCGAAAGAAAAGTGGAACGAGTGGATTTCGGTTATTGAAAGAAGCCGAACAATAAGCGACGAGGCTTTTCCAGCTTTCAAACCGGATCAATGGAACCCCTCGTTTGATCGCGTTTTTAATGAAAAACATTCGTCGAACGAGAGCGTTTTCGAGTCTTGGAAACAAAACCTAGAAGCGTGTCGAGCTCTCGTCGAAAACAAACTTAACATTTCGGACGCCCACTTTGGGTTGGACGCGTTTGCGTTCCAAAAAGGAAGAACGTTCTTAAAAAAAGTTTACGAGCTTGAATTGGATCCGTCCCGTTCCAAATTCGAACAAGAATTCGCGCTTCGAGATTATTATTTCGCAATACAACGCAACGACCGCTTTATGCATAGCGGTTCGGGACCTAAGTCGGGCAACAGTTCCTTCGTCCCCAAAACCCTAGGCGATATCGCCGACCAGCTTCTGAAATCGAGACTTGAATACGAACCGTCCGAGCCAATCCAAACGCCCTAACCCCGTTCCGCGACGAACGAACAAATCCTCTCGACTTTCCCAAAAAGGTTACTTCGATGAAACGTAGAATTAGCTTCTCCCTTAGTATCGCCGCGCTCGTCCTCTGCGCGCTCGGCGCCAACCTCTTCGCCCAAGAGGAGCGCCGCCCAGAAAACGAGTCTCTCTTAGAAACGATCAAAATCGAAGCGGCGAATATGGAAGTCTTCCCCGTCGATCTGTTCGCCGATTCAAGGGACGGCGCGATTTACCAAAAGTCCGTCGCCGCTCGCTCCAAGAAGTTCGGGGGCGAACTGCGAGCGCGAAGGTGGGACGAGCGCTACGAATTTACGTTCGAGCGCTACCTGCCTCTCTTCCGGTTTAAAACGCGAGCGGGCTTGGCGCGACCGGAAGAAATTGACGAGTGCGCCGACCGGTTTGATAGTTTGACGACAAGGGAAAAAGCGCTCGCCATAACGGCGATCTTTATCTACGAGCGAATACGACGACGTCCTTTAACGAACGAGAATAGGATGAAACCGAACGGTTCTCTAAAAGAACGATTCCCTTATTATCCGTTTTATCCCCTTAGACCTCAATATTACGACCTGACAACGTTAATCTTCCCGCCGTACGAACCCGACGATTCAATCCCAAACGATAAATGGGACAAATGGCTTTCGACTATTGAAAGTTGTCTTAACGTCGAAGACGAAGCCTTTCCGGCGTATAAAACAACCGATGAAATAACGGCGTCGGATACCGATAGCGAGCCGCTTCCTCCCGATAACCAAAACTATTTGTTATGGAACGAACAATTTAATTACTGCCGCGATCTCGCCGCGAGTCTCCTCAACGACTCGAACATCTATTACGGATTGGACGACTCTTCTTTTCAACGAGGAAGAGACTTTCTTAAGCAAGTTCACGAATTGGAATTGGATCCGTCGCGATCGCGCTTCGATCCAACGTTCGCGCTTAGGGACTACTACTTCATTGTGGCAAAAAAGGAGGAATTAAACGTAAGAGGGAATAGTCCAAGAAGAGGCAACAGTTCCTTCGTTCCCAAAACCCTAGGCGATATCGCCGACCAGCTCCTAAAATCGAGACTCGAATACGAACCGTCCGAGCCAATCCAAACGCCCTAACCCCGTTCCGCGACGAACGAACAAATCCTCTCGACTTTCCCAAAAAGGTTACTTCGATGAAACGTAGAATTAGCTTCTCCCTTAGTATCGCCGCGCTCGCCCTCTGCGCGTTCGGCGCCAACCTCTTCGCCCAAGAGGAGCGCCGCCCAGAAAACGAGTCTCTCTTAGAAACGATCAAAATCGAAGCGGCGAATATGGAAGTCTTTCCAGTCGATATGATCGCAAACTCGACCAAAGGCGCCGTTTATCAAAAGGCAAATCTCGCGCGCCAAGAAAGGCTCGGAAAGAACTGTTATATTCCCAAGTGGGGGGAGCGGCGCGAATTAACGTTTGAGCGCTATCTGCCTTTCTATCGCTTCAAAACGCGAGTCGGCTTGGCGTCGCCAGAGGAAATTGACGAGTGTGTGGACGAGTTCTATAAACTGACGGTCAGAGAAAAAGCGCTCGCGATAACGGCGATTTTCATTTTTGAACGCGTTCGACGGCGACCTTTCAAAGACGAACACAAATTGACTCCGAACGGTTCTTACGCCGCTCGGTTTCCATTTTTCCCATATTACCCTATTCATCCCTATCGTTACGACTATATTTCGCTTTTACTCCCCAAATATGTTCCAAACGAGGCGATATCAAAAGAAAAATGGGAAAAGTGGAACGCGACGATCGAAAATTGCTTAGGGAACAAAGAAATAGCATTTCCGGAAGTAGACTCTCTTCTAAATCCGACAAACTTCCCGGCTAACGATGCGGCGAGCGTTTTCGACGAAGATAATCGCGACCAATGGACGAAAAACCTAGAACATTGTCTAAACCTTGTTAAATTGAAACTAAACGTTGAAATGTCCGTATTTGGACAGGACACATTGTCCTTTGATAATAGTCGAGAGTTTCTTCAAAAAGTTGACAAATTGGAAACGGATTCATCGCGTTCTAAATACGATCTTGTATTCGCGTTGCGCGATTACTGGTTTACTTTTCAGAACGATGAAGAGTATTGGAATATCCGTCGAGGTCAAATCCTATCGTTGCGAAACGGCAACAGCTCCTTCGTTCCCAAAACCCTAGGCGATATCGCCGACCAGCTCCTAAAATCGAGACTCGAATACGAACCGTCCGAGCCAATCCAAACGCCCTAACCCCGTTGCAACGACCAACCAAATCCGCGCGACTTCCCCAAAAAGGTCCCCTCGATGAAACGTAGAAATAGCTTTTCCCTTAGTATCGCCGCGCTCGCCCTCTGCGCGTTCGGCGCCAACCTCTTCGCCCAAGAAGATCGCCGCCCCGAAAACGAGTCTCTCTTGGAAACGATCAAAATCGAAGCGGCGAATATGGAAGTCTTCCCCGTCGATCTGATTGCCAAAAACAGTCTCGGAGCCATTAATCGAAAACAAGAAAAGGCGAGCGGCAAGGAAGTTGGCGTATGGGTTGATCGAACCGAACTAACCTTTGAAAGATACCTCCCGTTTTACCGTTTTAAAACGAGAGTTGGCTTGGCGACTCCCGAAGAAATTGAAGAGTGCGTCGAAAATTTCAAGGGCTTTTCCGTAAAAGAGAAAGCCCTTGTCATCGCCGCAATTTTCATATTTGAACGAATCCACAGACGCTCGTCTCAAAACGACGAGGATTTAGATCCATATGTTTCTTCCTTGGAACGGTTGCTAAACACTCCGCCAAACGGATTCTTTTTCAATAAAGTTACGCTTCTTCTCCCTAAATTCGAATCTATTGATTCAATTACTGACAACCAATGGAATCAATGGATTTCGGTCATAGAAGATTGCCTTCTCGATCAAGAAGAGGCTTTTCCCGCATTAGAACCCGAAAAAGGAAAACTTCAGAACGTTTTTTTGCCAATAGAAACGTCCGACTCGAACGACGAGTTGTTTCTCTCGTGGAAACGAAATTTAGAAGAATGCAAGCGCAAGGTTAATACAAGGCTCAACATTACGCTTGACCAATTTGCTCGCGAGAGAGAATTTATGATCGAACGAACATTCTTGTCAAAAATTTACGAATTAAGTTTGGATCCCGCGCGCTCTCAATTCGAGGACGAGTTCGCTTTGTGGGACTATTACTTTGCCCTCCAAGAAGATCCTATGGACAATATTCGGTACCACGCCGAATCTCCCGTGAGCGGCAACAGCTCCTTCGTTCCCAAAACCCTTGGCGATATCGCAGACCAGCTCCTTAAATCGAGACTCGAATACGATTCCGCCGATCCGTCCCCCGAACCCCAACCCCAACAATGAACGTCCTCTTCGCCTCCCCTCACAACCATATGGATCAAACGAGCGGCGCCGCCATTTCGACCCGCTCCACCTTGCGCGCCCTCGCGAGATCCCGACATTGCGTCCGCGCCTTGACCGGCTCGGTCTTCGACGACGACTTCTTTCGCGAAGAGGATCTAACCCGCTCGTTGCGAAGATAAACCGCCGAGCGTAAACTCGCGCGATCGAGTTTGGGCGCCGCGAGCCTCGTTTCGACGATCTTCCTAGCCGACGAAGCCTTCGCCCCAACTCCCTCGCGAATCCCGCCGTCGAAAAAAGGGGCGATATCTTTCTGGCGCTCCCCCGCGAGTTCTCCAATACCTCGTCAAGACAAAGTTCCTCCTCGTCGACGCGCTATCCAAAATATAGAGAAGTTGGCGCGATTTTCTCGCGTCTCGCCAAAACGCGAGAAAATTGTTTCGTTGCCCTATCCTCCATCGATTCTCTAATTACCGAACGGAGCGAACCGCTCCGACGCGCGGAGAGTCTTCGCTTTGGTTCGAATTTGTTGAAAGACTCGACGCGGCGAAATCCGACGCAAAACCCGTCAAAACCTCGCGCGTTATTGAGCGCGTTATCCGCGATTAATCGACGAGCGGAAACGAAAGGAACTTTGAATCGACCAACGTCTCCTCCGACATAAAACTAACGGAAAAGAACGAGGAAAACAAAGGCAACAATTGCGTTCGTTCGATAAATACCGCGCTATTCCTTTTCAATACATATAGTTTTATAAAATTTTAAAATTTTTTCTCGCCCCTCTTGACGTCAATATTTCATCGTCTACAATTCTCCGCATAGGTCGCAAAGGAGTCAAAAATGGCTTTTTGGCGCTCCTCAAAGCGATTTCCCACCGACGAGGGTTCCATTAGGAGCGCTCGAACCTTGACCTCCCAAAGGAGACGATATACAATGTTCCGCAACCTATTCCGCCTTTTCGCCCGCTCCGCTCGTCCCGCCGCGCAAAAAGCCTCCCGTAAATTAAGGCTTGAAACGCTCGAGAACCGCGAACTCCTATCGGCGAGTCCAATGCCCTTTGTTGGTCCGCCAACGTTTGAGGTTTGGCTCGCTTCGCAAACGAGCCTCGCCTCGGCTTCCGAGGCTTCTTCCTCGGTCGTTATCCCCGTCAATATCGAGCAAGGCGACGACTCGACTTTTGAATGCGAGTTGATCGAAACGACCGTTGATACGGAGACGGTCGGCGACGACGAGCCCGAAGGGCGCGTTCGCTCGGTCGTTTTTGATCCCTCCTCGCTACCGGAAAACGCCGCGTCCGACGACGTCGTTATTCTCTACGATTCGGATAACAACGAAATCGGTTCGATAGAGAAGAAGCGTCCCGGCGCGAAATCCGGAGGCGATATAACTTATTGGGGACTTTCGATAACCGTTTCCCAATTCAACGGGCTTCCCGCCAACAATTACCCGAACAAACCATATCCGCTTCTAGAACATTGCGACAAAGCCAGCGGCGGGTTCAATTCCGAGTCGCAATACGTAACGATGGTCTTGCCAACGCTTCCGGCGGGATACTCTATCCCAGTGTCCGTCTACGTTACGGTCAACGGGGTCAGAACCCTCGCGACGGACCAATTTCAGATTGCTCGCCAAAACCTTGACGGCGTTCCAACCATCGTTAATACGGTCAACGGTCAATTCCAACACTGCTACTCGGGCGGCGGCGTGGGCGATATTTACTACTTGCTCGCAAAAAACAACGCCGCCGTTGAACAAGACAAAACGATCGAAGTGAAACTTGGCGGCGACAGCTCCACTATGCCTAGCGGAGACCCAAGCGCCTCCGGCGGCGCCGAATACTTTTTTTATTATATCAACCAAAGCGTTACCGCCACGATCATTGACGACGACCATTGGGAAGTCTCGGCGACTCCCGTTAGCGCCGATCTAACGCCGCTGCTCGAGCAAGACGGAAACGGAAACTTCATTCCCCAAGTCGTCGATATCTACGAAGACGCGAGCGAGGGTTCGCGATACGCTTACGTCAATCTCGAACGAAACGACAACGGCGACGTTCGTTCCGGCGATCTGACTTACCCAATTACCGTCGCGTTGAACTATAGCGGGCAAGCGACGACCGCCGACTTCGGTCTTTGTTATTACGACGTCGACGAACAAGAGTGGATGAGCGTTGCTCCGCAAAACCAAAACGGAATAACCGCCGAAGTCGCGATCCCCATTGGAGCGACTAATTTACTCTTGCGCGTTGAAGCGAATAACGACCTCGTTATTGAAAGATTATACGAAACGCTTAGCGTTTCTCCGGCTAATCCCCACTATCTTGCCAATCAATACGATCTCGTTACCACTACAATTTCGAATCGCATCAAGGACGACGATAAATTCGCATTAGTAAACGTGCAATTTCGAAACAATCTACCTTTGGGATCAGATCCAAGTTGGGATCCTACAACATATGAAATCGTTCCATCTGTTTCTTGGCAAGATGAGATACATTGGGTGAATGCTTTTCCTAATTTGACATTACCAATAGCCTATTCTTGTAATGACGTTTTGGTATGCGATGGAACAATTAACGGAACGAAGGATGATTCTTTAACCTATTATGTGCGTTTCAAGACGAAAAACAATAAATTTTCCAATTGGGTTGAACTGATTGGCAATACGGCGCGCGCGAATTTATCGCAAGA
Source organism: Thermoguttaceae bacterium (assembly GCA_017441605.1). Classification (GTDB taxonomy): domain Bacteria; phylum Planctomycetota; class Planctomycetia; order Pirellulales; family Thermoguttaceae; genus RUG369. The sequence goes on from JAFRXD010000070.1 coordinate 39,327, forward strand.
TTTTGAAACCATACTTGGTTCTCATATGTCTCTTTACGATAGCAACTATACGTTAGAATGGCAATTTCACATAGAGGGTGAAAACGTTATTCGAAACGTCTCCAATATCAGCTCCAATCCACTATATGTAACATACAATTCGCCCAATTATGGTATGCCGCTTCAGCTTACCGTAGTACATACGGGGTGTATTGCCTCGTCGGGAGTCCCTTGTTCTTCCGAATCTGTAATGTTCAATCGTATATGGACTCAATTCCAATCAAAAACAATTTCAAAAGTTATTTTAAACAATGGATCAATCCAAACCGACGGAACATTAAGTTTCTATGGGAAAGCCCTAGAATCAAGTTTCTCTGTTCCGGGAACCAGTTCTAGTTCGGGTACAATTCAAAATTACGCCGCATGCGATGCCGCATTATTGGACGATCCGACTTCCTCTGTTCAGCAAACCGTATCATACGCGCGCGCTTTCTGTAATAAAGACCTCATTGGTCTGTTAAGCGTTAAAGATGGAACTTGCGGTATGTGGCAATATTTTGCACATGCGGTGATTGGGGTACAAGGTATTTCAGGCGCAACTAGTTACTTTGTGAAAACGATAGATCCAGAAATGCTGTTAAAAATAAAGTCTAACGACGCTCAAGGAACTAGTTCTCCACAAGAATGGATCTGGCATGGTCACGCTTTGATTAAATACGAGGGAAAGATTTACGATCCTTCCTATGGTCTGTGTTATGGGAGGGAGTATGTGCCACAAGAAGAACAAGAGGATGAAGACAATGCCCTCACCAACTTTGTAAAAATGAGCGTTCATAGCTATGGTAAAAAGTCTATGTACGGAACAGGAGATGATAAAATAACTGAAAGCAGAACTTATTATTATGAACCAACAATAGTGGCTTCGTCCGAAGCGGACATTGAAAGCATCTTGGATTTAATCGAATTCACCACATATCCAAACCGTAACTAGAAGTCATTTCATAACCCGTTTCAGTACGATCCGAATGCAAGACAAATGTCGGAGTCAGTATAACGTTAACGGAGTTTGTCCTTCAATGAAGCTCGTATATACTAATTATTTACAACATATTATCGCATTTATCATTTTCGTATTGCCAATCAACCTCTTCGCCCAAGAGGAGCGCCGCCCAGAAAACGAGTCCCTCTTGGAAACGATCAAAATCGAAGCGGCGAATATGGAAGTCTTCCCCGTCGATATGATCGCAAATTACTGGAAAGGCGCCATTTATCAAAAACAAAGCTCGCAGTCGAACATTTTTATCGACAACTGGCGCGCGCGATATGAATTGACATTTGATCGATATCTCCCCTTCTTTCGTTTCAAAACGAGAGTTATTATGGCGTCGCCAGAAGAAATCGACGATTGTGTCGACCAATTTGAACAGTTATCCGTAAAAGAAAAGGCGCTAGTTATAACGGGGATTTACATATTTGAACGCGCTCATCGTCGTTCGCTAGCTAACAAGAGTCGACAAATACCCAACGGTAGTTATATGCACGAATTCTCGTACTACCCTTTTTATCTGCCCAATAGTGGCGGTTACGATTATGTCGCGTTCTTGTTGCGCTTTGCCCCTATCGATTCGATCAATACCCCAAAATGGAATCAATGGCTCAATCTAATCTATAAATGCGTTAATTCAAAAGATATGGCTTTTCCTTCATTTGAACCGACCAAGGGGGTTCCAAAAATGGATTTCGGCCTTCCCCAATTTTACCCTCCCGCTCCAGACGACAACCTTCAAGAATTGTGGAAAGAGAACTTGGAACGCTGTAGAAAACTCGTCGAAGAGAAACTTGGAGTTTCAATGAAACATTTCGGAAACGATTTGCCCAACTTCGAACATAGTAAAGAGTTTTTACAAAAAATCTACGAATTAGAACAAGATCCCGCCCGATCAAAGTTCGACATTGAGTTCGCCTTGCGCGACTACTGGTTCGTTTGGCAAATTGACGATGTTTGGGCGATTCCGAGACCGGAGGCGGGCAACAGTTCCTTCGTCTCCAAAACCCTTGGCGATATCGCCGACCAGCTCTTAAAATCGAGGCTAAAATTCGATTCCTCCGAGCCCTCCCCCGAACCCGATCCCCAACAATGAACGTCCTCTTCGCCTCGCCCCACAACCATATGGATCAAACGAGCGGCGCCGCCATTTCGACCCGCTCGACCCTGCGCGCCCTCGCGAGATCCGGGCATAGCGTCCGCGCCTTGACCGGCTCGATCTTCGACGACGACTCCTTTTGCGAAGAAGACCTAACCAGGTCGTTGCGAAGACAAACCGCCGAGCGAAGAATCAACCGATTCGCCGCCAAACTCGACGGCAAATCGCTCGAGTTCCGAACGATCGAGTTCGACGACGCGGGCGTTCTTTCGACGATCTTCCTAGCCGACGAAGCCTTCGCCCCAACTCCCTCGCGAATCCCGCCGTCGGAGAGAAGCGCCTTCTATCGATACCTCGCGAAAGAGCTTGCGGCGAACCCGCCCGACGTCTTCACGACCTACGGCGGCGATCCGAGAATCCTTGAAGCCGCAAAACAAGCCAAAAAGCAAGGCGCCAGAACCGTCTTCTTTCTCCACAATCTCGCCTATCGCTTTCCCGGTCATTTCGCGCCCTTCGACGCCGTCGTCGTACCTTCCGAATACGCCAAAGCGTTCTATAAACGCGCTCTCGGGCTGGAAACCGTCGTTATACCGCCGATTATCGAAGAGGAGAGCGTCGTCGCCAAAGAGCGCGACGAGAAATACATAACCCTCGTCAATCCCGCCGTTGAAAAGGGGCGAAATGTTTTTCTGGCGCTCGCGCGCGAGTTCTCCCAAACCCTCCCCGAGGCGTCGTTCCTCCTCGTCGACGCGCGTTCCAAAGTCGAGGATCTAGCGCGAATCCCGAACGCCCTTAAAACGACCAACTTGCGCTCGATAGGAAACGTCTCCAAACCGAGTCTTTTCCTCGCCGAGACCCGAATCCTCCTCGTCCCGTCCCTTTGCGAGGAGTCGTTCGGGCGCGTCGTCGTCGAGGGGGCGCTCAACGGAATCCCCGTCGTCGCCTCCGATCGCGGAGCCCTCCCGGAAGTCGTCGGAGACCCCCGTTTCGCCCTCCCTATCCCAAAGCGCTTCTCCGTTTCCGTTTCCGGCGATCTCGTCCCGACCCGCGAGGAACTCGCCCCTTGGCTCGGGATCGTCGAAAAACTCTGGCGCGACGAAACTTTCGCGCGAGAAACCGGCGAAGCCCTCCACCGACGTTGCGAGGGGCGTCGGCAAACGGTCGTCGAGCGAAAATGGGCGGAGTTCTTCGATAATCTCGCGCGTCGCGCCGACGCGCGACGACAATAGCGCGAAAGCGCCCTACGCCTCGTTCTCTCGCGCCTCCCACGTCCGAAAGACGAGCAGCGCCCAAAGCCGCGCCGCGTGGTCGAACTTCTCCTCCTCGTGCTCCCGAATCAGGCGCTCAATAAACCCCGCGTTAAATAGCGGCGAGCGCTTCGTCGACGGGTCGAGCAGAACCTCGCGCAGGAGCTTGTTGAGCGGTCCGCGAAACCAGACGTCGAGCGGAACCCCGAACCCCGTCTTGGGGCGCGCGTCGATCTCCTCCGGAAGAAGCTCCGCGCACGCCTCGCGCAAAATATGCTTCCCGCGCTTCCCGCGCAATTTATAGCGCAAGGGGATTCTCAGCGCCAGCTCGACGACGTTCGGATCGAGCAGCGGCGCGCGCGTTTCGAGCGACCGGCTCATCGACGCGACGTCGACTTTCGTCATTACGTCCCCCGGCAAATAGGTCAAAAGGTCGGCGAACGAGATCGCGCCGGTCGCGTCGCGACGCGAGAATTTCCGATGGGCGTCCCGTAGAAAATCGAGGCAATCGACGCGCGCCGCGTCTTGACGCCCGGTCGGGTCGTTCTCGTCGAACTCGCGACAAAGCCGCCAATAGTCGTCGCTTAGCAGCGCGTCGAGTCGCGCGCGATTAAAGATCGCGATCCACTGAAAATACCGCTCCAACGCGTCCATCCCGACCGTTTCGAGAAACCGTCGCCCGCGACGCCAAATCGAGCGCTGCGCGACCGAATTGGGCAAAAGCGCGCGAATCGGTCCGGCGAGAAGCCGGCGAATCGCCATTGGCGCGCGATCGATTAGCCCCGAGAGCGCGACCGCCTTATAGCGATCGTACCCGCAGAACAGCTCGTCTCCCCCGTCGCCCCCCAGCGCGACCGTTACCTCGCGACGCGTCGTTTCGCACAAATAGAGGGTCGGGATCGCGGAGCTGTCGGCGAACGGCTCGTCGAACCGCGCGACCAGCTCCGGCAAGACCTTCTCGACGTCCGGCTCCACAAAAAATTCGGTATGGTCCGTGCCAAACCGCTCCGCCGTCCGCTTGGCGAACGGGGACTCGTCGTACTCCTTTTGCGCGAACCCGATCGAAAAAGTCCGAACTTTGGTCTCCGAAAAGCGTCTCATCAAACCGACGACGATCGTCGAGTCGATCCCCCCCGAGAGAAACGCCCCGAACGGAACGTCGCACCGCATCCGAATCCGAACCGCGTCCTCGAGTCGGCGCCGAAGCTCGAGCTTCGTCTCCTCGAACGTCGCGCCGTCGAACGACTTCGGCTCCGCCGCGTCCAGTCGCGCCGCGCCGATCGCCCCCTCGCGAACCAGCCGATCGTAGTCGTCCCGAAGGGTCGGGGAGTTCTCGTCGAAATCGCCGACCTCCTCCGCGCGCCAGTAGCGCTCGACCCGAGGCTCTTCCCCCTCGCGCCAAAGCAAAAAGGACGCGGGGGGGAGTTTGCTCGCGCCTCGATAAATCGTTCGCGGACACGGAACGTATTGATACGCAAAGTATTGTCGAACCGCGATTAAGTCGAGGTCGCGAGGGAAGCCCGGAAAAAGTTTGAGCGATTTTAGCTCGCTCGCGAAAAGGATCCGATCCGACTCGACCCGATAGACGAGCGGCTTCTTGCCGATCCGATCCCGCGCGAGCAGGAGTCGCCGCTCTTTCGCGTCCCAGATCCCGAACGCGAACATCCCGTCGAATTTCGCGAGACAGTCCAGCCCGAACGTCTCGTAAGCCTTGAGCAGAACCTCGACGTCCGTCTCCGTGCGGAACGTTCGACCCCGCGCCTTGAGCTCCTCGCGAAGTTCGAGATAGTTGTAGATCTCCCCGTTGAACGTCAGAAAGACGGTCCCGTCGTCGTTGACGAACGGCTGGCGACCCGCGCTCGAAAGATCGACCACCGCGAGCCGCCGATGACCGAGCGCGAACCCTTTCTCCTCGACCGGCGCGCCCGGGTAGAGGGGCGAAATCAGCGTCCCGCGATCGTCCGGTCCGCGCGGAAAGAGCGCGTCGGTCGCTCGATCAAGGGTTTCTTGTTCCACTCGACGTCTCCGGGACGTCCAAACCGCTCCGCATATTCCGCACATCGCGCCTGTTCCTTCCATAGGAGCGAGCCGAAACGCGACCCGCGCCGACCGTATTGTACCCGAAACGGCGATTCCCCCCAAGGGGCGCCGAAAGCGTTTCCCGAGACTTCTCAAAAAGACGACGATCCGAGACCCAAACTATTGAAATCCGACCGAAATTCGATTACTATAGAAGGCGTTGGGCGCGCGGCGGCGACGCGCCGAGCGCCCTAGGAGCGAAACCCGATGACCAAAACCGTTTTAACGTTTGTTTGTTTGATTGCGACCGCCGTCGCGCTCGCGAGCGAGCGAGACCCGCGAGACGCGCGACCCGAACCCCCAGAAGCCCCCCAAGAGACGGCGAAAAGCGACCCGAAAATCGATCGCGGCGACGACGCGGTCCTCTCGGGGCGCAAGCGCGTCGTCGCGCGGCTCGACCCGGCGTCCGAGGGCGGAGCGCCCGAGGAAACGACCTTCGTCGGGCGCGAGATCGCCGACTACCGAACCGTCTCCGGCGCGGGCAAGTACGTCTTGGAGGACGAGTTCGGGCGAATGCGAACCGTCCCCGGCGAGAGCGTCGTCTCGATCGACGACGCCCCCGACTCGACCCTCGGGGAGCTGCGCCGCGAGCTCGCTCAAAAATTGCTCGACGAGTTCGGCGAGGGGTTCTCGACCAAAACGACCGACCGGTACGTCTTCGTCTACGACGCGTCGGACGGGTACGCCGAATGGTGCGCGCGCCTCTACGAGGATCTCGCCAAAGGTTTTCTGAAATACGCGGCGAAAAACGACCTCGAGCTCAAAGAGCGGCTCGAGCCGATGGTCGTCGTCATTTTCGCGAAAAAAGAGGACTTCGTTCGCTACGCCTCGAAAGAGACCCCGGGCGCCGATAAAATCGCCGCGTACTACAATATGGAGACGAACCGCGTCGCGCTCTACGACCTCTCCCAAACCGAGGGAACGTCGGAAGCGGCGACCAAGCGTCGGCGAACCTATTTGGAGACCAAGGAGTTCCTCTCGCGCCCGAACGCCGCCTTCAACGTCGCGACGATCGTCCACGAGGGAACCCACCAGCTCGCGTTCAATCTCGGGCTGTTCCACCGAACCGGCCCCTTCGCGCTCTGGACCGTCGAGGGGCTCTCCCTCGTCTTCGAGACCCCCTCCGGCAAGGCGTCCCAAGGGGGCTGGTCCTACCGCGCCAATTTCCCGACCAACGAGCGCCAGCTCGCGTTTTTTAGGAACTACGCCGGCTCGACCCGAGCTAAGGATCCCTTCAAGGAGCTCGTTCGCCAAGACAAGTTCAACGCCGATCTCCAAGGTTCCTACGCCTCGTCCTGGGCGCTCTTTTACTACCTGAGCAAGAAGCGCCCCAAGGAGCTCGCCGCCTATATGAGGGAAATACAGAGCAAACCGCCCTTTACGGCGTACTCCCCCAACGACCGCGTCGCCGACTTCGAGAAATTTTTCGGCGACGATTGGGGCAAACTAACGGAGAATATCCTGAAATTCGTTAAGAGGCTCTGAGAAACCCGGATCTCGGAACCCCTCGAACCACGCGAAACAACCGATACCGACAAAGGCGCGAGACCATGCGAAACGCGGCGATTCTTTTCCTCCTTCTCGCGGCGACCGCGGCGATCCCCTCCCCCGTCCGAGCCCAGGGGAAACTACCCCAAATCCCCTCGATTCCGACCGTCAACGTCCCCATTCCCCCGACGCCCCCTCAGGTTCGGCTACCCGAGCTCTACAGGCGCTTCGCCGGAATTCCCGAGCCGGACTACCGCGATTTCCAAAACGGCGAGAAAGAAAAAGAGTCCCTCGAGGAAACGATCGAGAAACTGCTCGAAGAGTTCGGACCCAACGCTAAATACGGCGTAACGGAGCATTTCGTGTACATTTACGACACGACCGATTCCTACGCGAAGTGGGTCGCGCTCCTCTGCGAGCGAGTCGAGTCGACCTACGAGAAGTTCGTTCGCTATATGGGCGTCGGTCGGGAGGAATTGACCGATCCGATGATCGTCCTCGTCTTTACGAACAAGGAGGACTACGAGGCGTACGCGACGCGCGTCTTTTCGGAGTTCGCGGGGCGCAAGAACAAGCCGATCGGTTTCTATTCCTCCGGGTCGAATCGCTCCGCGTTCTTCGATATGACTCTCAAAGAGCGAAACATCGTCGAGGAGCCGAAAGAGAAGAAAACCCTCGAGGAAATCGCGACGGAGATCGTTACCCGTCCCGAAGGGCTCGAAACCCTCTCGGTCGTCGTTCACGAAACGACCCACCAAGTCTCCGCCAATCGAGGACTATTCGCTCGATTTAGCAAAAACCCCGACTGGGCGAACGAGGGGCTCGCCATGCTCTTCGAGGCCCCCGTCGGCGAGGCGAAGGACGGAGGATGGAAAGTAACGACCGATTTCGGTCCCAACTTGCGGCGCATCAGGGAGTTCCAACAATTCGCGAGATCGTCGACCGAGAACCCGTTGCGACGCGTCGTCTCCTCCGAGTCGATTAACGGCGACGTCCCCGGCTCTTACGAGGCGTCCTGGGCGCTCTTCTCGTACCTCTACAAGAAACATCCCAAGCGGCTGGCGGGGTACCTCTACCACACCGCCTCCCAGCGCCGATCGTCCTATCCCGCGCTAACGCGAATAAACGAATTCGAGACCTTCTTCACCGACGACTGGGACAGACTGTACCAAGAGGTCCGCGCGTTCGTCGACGAGTTGGAAAAGAATCCGTACTCCTTCCTCCCCCAACCCCCCAAAGAGGAGGACGAAAAGAAGGACAAGAAAAGCAAGAAAGAGGAGGAGAAGAAGGAGGAAAAAGGCGCCGACGCCCCCGAGGCGAACGAGAAAAACCCCGAAAAGCCGAACGAAAATCCCGAGCCAAACCGCGCCGAGCCCGCGAAAACCGACCCCGACGCGCCAAAAGTCGCGCTCCCCAAGCCGGAGGAGCACGAAAAGAGCGGCGTCGCGAACGAGCCCCCCGAATCCGAGAGCGAGTCCGAGCGCGTCGTCGTCGAGGGGCTCGAATTCGACGGCAAAACCTTCGATCCGACCGATCTCGAGGGCAAGCGCTTCCTGCTCGTCTTCTTCGCCGCCTGGCAAAAGCGCTCCGTCGACGACGTCGAGCTGCTCGCGCGCGAGGCGGAGCGGCTCCGATCCAAAGGCGTCGAAATCGTCGCCTATTCCCTCGACGACGACCTCGACGCCCTCGCCGAATTCGTCAAAAAGCGAAAGCTCCCCTTCCCCGTTTTGTCGCAATACCTCTCTTGCGAATCGGAGGGCGCCCGATTCGGCGACCTCTCCGAGCGATACGGAAACTTTTCCGCTAATTGCGCCGTCCTCGTCGACAAAGACGGGAAAATCCTCGAAAAGAAGCTCGCCGGCAAGGAACTCGAGCGAAAGTTGAGCGAACTGTGAGACCGTTTGTCGGCGCCCCCGCGCCGAGAGCCCGGGAGCGTTTCCACTTTTAGGAGAACTAATGAAAAAGATTGGCTTAGCGACTTTTTTTACCCCGATTAATCACGGCGCGAGGCTTCAAGCCTTCGCCCTTCAAAACGCGATCGATTCGACGGGGGCGCGCTGCGAGCTGCTCAACTACGTTCCCGTCACGCAGAGAAAAGCTCGGAACAAATCGTTCAAACTCAACGCGAAGGGCCTTTACAACGCGGCGGTCGAGGCGGTTTGCGGGCGGAGCTTGGCGCTCGGCGAGGAGCGATTCCGACAGTTCGACGCCAACTACCGTTTAACCCCCGAGCTGGGCGACGATTTCGCCCAAAACGACGCGCTCGACTCGTTCGACGCGTTCGTGTGCGGAAGCGATCAAATTTGGGCTCGCGTTTACGAGGACTTCTTCTTTCTCGACTTCGTTAAGCCCCCCCGAAAGCGCGTCGCCTACGCCCCGAGTTTCGGAACTTCGTCGGTCGCGGAAGAGGACAAGAGCGCCTATCGCGCGCGCCTCGAAAAGTTCGATTTTCTTTCCGTTCGCGAAATCGAGGGCGCCGCGATTATTCGCGACCTTATATCCAAGGACGTCCCGGTCGTGCTCGACCCGACCTTGCTATTGAGCGCCGCCGATTGGAAAAAATGGCAAAAAGAGCCGGCTCGACCCTTCCCCGAAAAATATATTCTGCTCTACGCCGTGCAAAACACGACCCCGTGCTTGGAGGTCGCCAAGCAGGTTCAAAAATTGTTGAATCTGCCGATTATTGGCGTCGATCTCTCCAAGCGGCTCGCCTTTAATCCCGCCACTAAAAATCGATACGATCTCGGTCCCCAAGAATGGCTGACCGCGTTCGATCGCGCCTCCTACGTCGTCACCTCGTCGTTCCACGGAACCGCGTTCGCCGTCAACTACGGCAAGCCGTTTTTGACCGTTTGCCAGGGAAACGCCGCGCGCAATTCCAATTCGAGAATGACGTCGTTGTCGAAACTGATCGGGCTCGACGATCGCCTCGTTTTCCCGGGGGCGAAGATCGAGTCGGCGACCCTGGAAAGCGATTTGTCGAGCGCCCTCGCGCGACTCGAGAACGAGCGCGAAAAGTCGCTGACCTACTTGCGAACCGCCCTCGACTCGGTCGAGGCGCGCGACCCGTCCTAGCGCCGATTCCCCTCGCGCTTCGAAGAAACAACGCCCCTCCGATTTGGACTATAGAGGAAAAACCGAATGCTTTGCGACATAAACTCTTGCAGCGGTTGCGCCGCTTGCTTTAACGCCTGTCCCAAGGGCGCGATTTCGATGGTCGAGGACGCCGAGGGGTTCTCGCGACCCCAAATCGACGAGTCCGCCTGCGTTCGTTGCGGACTGTGCGACAAAAGTTGCCCGGTCCTCAATCCGGTCGCGCTCAATCCGCCCTCCCCAAAGGCGCTCGCCTGCTGGTCTCTCGACAACCCCGTTCGGCTCGACAGCACGTCCGGAGGGGCGTTTTCCGAATTGGCGCTCGCCGTTTTGCGCGAGGGGGGCGTCGTCTTCGCCTCCGGGTGCGACGAGAACCTCTATTTGCGCGTTCGACGAGTCGAAAACGAGTCCGATTTGGGATCCGTCAGACAATCGAAGTATTGGCAAAGCGACGTCGGAACCTCGCTCCGCGAAATTAAGGGGGCGCTCAAAGAGGGACGGCGCGTTCTTTTCGTCGGAACCCCGTGCCAGGTCGCCGGGGCGCGCGCCTATTTGGGAGACCTTCAAAACGATCCCCTCCTCTGGACCGCCGACTTGATTTGCGGAGGCGCCCCGTCCCCGGGCGTCTTCCGAAAATACCTCGATTATTTGCGCGAGACCCTCGGGCGAGGAATCCGCTCCATCAATATGAGAGACAAAACCAAATCTTGGGAATTCCCAAGAACTTCCGTCGTTCTGGAAGACGGATCGAAGAGGATCTTGCGCGAGGAAAAAGATTGGTTTAAAACCGGTTTTTACAATCGTCTTTTCAACAGACCCTGTTGCGACGAGTGCCCTTACGCGAACAAAACGCGCGTCGGGGATCTTACGATCGGAGACTACTGGGGGCTCGGCTCTTTGGATCCGGTCTCTTATCCCAAGAAAAAAGGCGTTTCCGCCGTCCTATGCAATACGCCGCGAGGCGAAATGGCGATCGAGGCGATTAAAGAGCGATGCTTTATCGAAGAGAGAAAAAGCGACGAGCTCGTTCAAAGAGCGATGGAGCGCCCCGCCAAGTCGAATCGGAGACGCGAGGCGTTCTTCGCCGATTTGAAAAAGGAACCGATCCGCGTCGTCGTTAAAAAATACCTGCGAAGGAATTGGAAAACGCGCCTGCGAAGCGCGGTCGCATCGCTCCTTCCCGCGTCTCTCTGCGCGAAGTTTCTGAAAAAGTCTCGGTAAACGACCCTCGATAGACGGTCGGAACGTTTCGATCGAAGAGTTCGGCGCGAGGCGTCGAGCTCTTTTTTATTCCAAGTTCTTCTCGCACAAGTCTTTGCCGCAAAATTTCTTGCGCCGCGTCGTTTCGCGTCCCGGCGGAAACGCGCGCAAAAAAGCCCCGTCGCTCCGAGGAGGAACGACGAGGCTCGCTATTTACCCGAGGAAATCGGCGCGAGCGCCGATTCCCTATCTATCGAGTTCAGACGAGGGACTTGGCGATGAGGTCGAGATCAAGTTCGTCGATCTCGTCGAAGGCCGCGTCGAGAGCCGCGATCTCGGAGGTCGAGACTTCGGCGGTTCCAACGTAGGCGCCCGTTCCGGTCGCGACGACCTTCAGGGTCGACCCAGCGTCCTCGTCGGTCGGGACGTAGCTGGCTTCGACCGCGCCCTCGATTTCCGTCTCGACGCCTTCGGCGTCGACGCGGTACCATTGGTAATCGGCGGTCGCGCCGATCGGTTTCGCGTAAACGGTAATCGTATTGCCGACGAACGCGAGGTCGGAGCGAAGCGCGACTTCGGTCAATTGGCGCGTAACGATGTTCTCGGTAACCGCTTCGAACGTTTGACCGGCGAGCTCGCCAGTGTTGTAGGAAACGGTAACCTTCATTTGCGAACCGACTTGAGCGTAGCTGGGCGTGCAGTACGCGACGCGAGTTTTCTCAATGACGGTCCAGCCCGCTTCGTCGGAGCCGTAAGACCATTGGAACTTGGCGAACGCGGGATCGACCGTCGCTTTGGCGACGATTTTACCGCCCAGAACCGGGTCGTTGGTCGAAAGGATAACCGGGACGAACTCGACGGCTTGCGTCGTCGTGGCTTCGTAGGTTCCGGTCGAATCGAATTCGTCGAGACCGGTCGCGACGACCTTCAGGAAGCAGTCGACGTCGGCCATAACCGGGGTGTAGGACGCGTCGGTCGCGCCTTCGATCGCGGTCTCGTTTCCTTCGGCGTCGACGAGGTACCATTGGTACTCGGCGGTCGCGCGACGAGAAACGATTTGCGCGCTAACGGCGGCGCCGACCATAACTTGGTCGCCTTCGTCAATCGCGACGCCGGTAACGTCGAAGTTGACCTTAGAGGTTTGCGCCTCGACGACGTCTCCGGCCGAGGTGGTCGCTTCGACCTTCAGGCATTGACCGACGTAGTTGACGTTCGGCGAGAAGTAGCTGTAAGTCGCGCCTTCGATCGCCGTCCAACCCGCCTCGTCGGAGCCCGCGTACCACTGGTAGGTCGCGAACTGATCGGACGGATTCAGAGCCGCGATCACGCGACGACCCCAAGTGGGCTCGGTGTTCGAGAGCGTAATCGCGCTCGAGGAAGAAGTGGCGAGAACGTCTTGCTCGGCAACGAGGACTTCTTCGGGCGTTTCGTTCGGATCGACGACCGGGTTGGTGACGACGAACGCCTCGCCGCCGTACGAGCCGGTTCCGGTCGCGACGAGTTTCAGGACGTACCCGATATCGTCGGCGGTCGGCGTGTAGCGGTAATCGGTCGCGCCGTCGATCGCCGTCTCAACGTCGCCGTCAACGCGGTACCATTGGAGATCGACCGTCGCCTTAACGGGTCGGGTGTAGGATCCAAGGCGAACGCCAACGTAGGCGTCGGTCGAGGAGAGGACGACTTGGGAAACGCCGGCGGTAAGCGGATTCGCCGTAACGGCGGAGTAGGTCTCGCTTTCGCAATCGCCGCGTTGATACGTGGCCTCGACCTTGAGGTACTGGCCGATGAACCCGACGGGAGCGGAGTAGTAGCTGTAGGTCGCGCCTTCGATCGCGGTCCAACCCGCGTCCTCGGAACCGACGTACCATTGATAGGTCGCGAACGTGTCGACCGGGTTCATGATCGCGGAGACGCGATGACCGCAAGCGGGCGTATCGGTCGAGAAGCTAATCGGATCGAACGGGACGGCTTCCGCAACGGTCATTTCGACTTCGCCGACGTAGGCGCCGGTTCCGGTCGCGACGACCTTCAGGTAGCAGAAGCGGTCGGCGACGGCGATCGTATAGCTCGCGTCGGTCGCGCCTTCGATCGCGGTCTCGACGCCCTCGGCGTCGACGCGGTACCATTGGTACTCGGCGGTCGCGTCGGCGGGGGTCGTAACGGCGGTCAGGGTCGCGCCGATCTCAACGTCGCCGGAAATCTCGACTCCGTCGAGCGCGATCGCGAGCGGGGAGTTGGTCTCGCCGATGACGGAAAGTCCGGCGTAGTCGCCGTCGTTGTACTTGGCGATAACGCGCAGATAGCAACCGAGATATTCCTCGGACGGTTCGATATAGCCGTCGGTGGCGTCGCTAATCGCGGTCCAACGGCCCTCCTCGGAACGATATTGCCACTGATAGGTCGCGGTCGCGTCTTCGGGATTCAAGGTGGCGACGATAGTATCGCCGAGCATCGGGTCGTAGGTCGAGAGCGTAACCGGGTTCTCGGCGGCGACCGGCGCGTAGGTGGTTCCCTCGACGGTGCCGAAGTAAATTCCCTCGCTGGTCGCGACAACCTTCAGGTAGCAGTCGACGTCGGCTTCGGTCGGGACGTAATCGGCTTCGGTCGCGCCTTCGATCAAGACGTCGCCGTCGGCTTCGACGCGGTACCATTGGTAAGACGGATTCGCGGCGACCGGGTTGACGTAAACGCCAACGCTACCGCCAACGTAAGGCACGTACTTGCCGAAGTTGACCTTGGTCAGCGCTTGGGAGACCGGCGCGTCGGAAACGACGGAGTAGGTCTCGCCCGCGCACTCGCCGCGTTGATACGTGGCCTCGACCTTGACGTACTTGCCGACGCAAGCGGTCGAAACGGAGAAGGAAGAGACGGAAGCTCCGGCTTCGGTCCAGCCGTCCTCTTCGGATCCGACGTACCATTGATAGGTCGTCATCGAGTCGGCCGGATCCATGACGGCGAAGATCTTATCGCCAAGAACCGGCTCGGTGATCGAGAGAGACAGCGGCGAGAACGCGACGGTCTCGACGGTCGTGGCGGTCGCTTCGCCGCCCCACAGGCCGTTGCCGGTCGCGACGACCTTCAGGCTGCAGAAACGATCCGCGACTTGCGCGACGTAGGTGGAGGCGTTCGCGCCTTCGATCGCGGTCTCGTTACCCTCGGCGTCGACGCGGTACCACTGATAATCGACCGTGGCGTTCCAAGCGACCGTTTGGGTGCGAACCTTCTTGCCGACCGCCAAGTTCTCGGTTCCGAGAATGCGGACGTTGAGGAGCTCGCGACCGACGACCTCGGTTTGATCGGACAAGGTTTGCCCGTCGAACTTGCCGCCGACGTAGGTGGCTTCGACTTTCAGGCATTGCCCGACGTAACCCATCGGAGCGGAGAAGTAGGAGACGTTCGCGCCTTCGATCGCCGTCCAACCGTCTTCGTCGGAACCAACGTACCACTGGAAGTTGGCGCGAGTGTTCGGCGCGATGACAGCCACAACGCGTTGTCCGGCGATCGGATTGTAAGTGTTGAGCGAGATCGTCGCGGTCATTTCGGCGACGGTCAGCGTCATTTCGGCGGTGAAGACGCCCTCGCCTTCGGTCGCGGTGACGACGATCGCGTAGTCGCCGAGCTCAAGTCCGCCGACGTAAACGAGTTGTCCGTCGACGATCGTAATCGCGTCGGTCGCTTCGCCGTCGAGAGTGACCGCGACTTCGGGATTGTCGAGGTTGGTCGCGATAATCGTCGCGATCGCGACGTCGGCGTCTTCCTCGTAGACCTTGTTCACAACGTCTTCCAAGGCGATTCCTTGCTCGACGATCGGCTCGGCCTCGGTCTCGACGATGAGCGTCGCGGCTTCGGAGGCGTAAGCTCCGTCGGCGGTCGCTTGAACTTCGAACTCGTAGGCGGTTCCCGCTTCAAGACCGGTGAAGGTGTACGAGGTCTCGGCGATCGTGTCTTGGATATCGCCCAAGCAAACCGTGTACAGTTCCGCGCCCTCGACCGCGTCCCAAGTTACCGTAATCGAATCGGTCGTCGCCGTGTACGCGAGGTTCGTCGGGGTCGCCAGTTGCGCGTAGTCCTCGGTCGAGGCGGTCAGCGCGGCGGGTTGAGAAGCGTAGACGTTTTCGCCGGTCGCGACGACGGCGACGCTATACTCGCTATTGACGGAGAGGTTGCCGATCGTGTAGGTCGTGTCGGTCGTGGTGTATTCCCCGCCCGCGTCGAAGTAAATCGTGTAGCCGGTCGCGCCCTCGACCGCGTCCCAAGTCAGCGTGATCGAATCGGTCGTCGCGGTGTACGCGAGGTTCTCCGGGGTCGCCAGCGTCGCGTAATCCTCGGTCGCGACGTCGAGCGAAGCGGGTTGAGAAGCGTAAACGTTCTCGCCCGTCGCGATAACGGAAACGACGTGGCTCGTGTTCGCCGCGAGTTCGCTAATCGTGAGCGTCGTCTCGGTCGTGGTGTACTCGCCGCCGAGGTCAAAGTTGACGGTGTAGCCGGTCGCGCCTTCGACCGCGTCCCAAGTCAGCGTGATCGAATCGGTCGTCGCGGTGTACGCGAGGTTCTCCGGGGTCGCCAGCGTCGCGTAATCCTCGGTCGCGACGTCGAGCGAAGCGGGTTGAGAAGC
>JAFRXD010000011.1 GCA_017441605.1 Thermoguttaceae bacterium
AAAAACGGCGGTATAAAAACGGCGGTATAAAAACGGCGGTATAAAAACGGCGGTATAAAAACGGCGGTATAAAAACGGCGGTATAAAAACGGTGGTATAAAAACGGTGGTATAAAAACGGTGGTATAAAAACGGTGGTAAAAAGTGGCGGTATAAAGTGGCGGTAAAAAGTGGCGGTATAAAGTGGCGGTATAAAGTGGCGGTATAAAGTGGCGGTATAAAGTGGCGGTATAAAGTGGCGGTATAAAGTGGCGGTATAAAGTGGCGGTAAAAAGTGGCGGTAAAAAGTGGCGGTAAAAAGTGGCGGTAAAAAGTGGCGGTATAAAGTGGCGGTATAAAGTGGCGGTATAAAGTGGCGGTATAAAGTGGCGGTATAAAGTGGCGGTATAAAAACGACGAATAAAGAGCAACGGTGGAACAACGGCGTTTGATAATTAATTACTTCCACCGTTATTGCAAATAACTTGTTTCTAGAATTGATAACTTTGTATCATCGATTTGCCAATTTGGACGTCGAGAGCTTCCCGTCCTTATTAGTATTCCTAACTTCTTTAACTTTCTGTATATCCGTTCAATCGTTCTGAGCGAGATACCGGAAGTTTTAGCCATCTCGCTTTTGGTCGCCGCATTGCGTTTAATTTGATCGATAATATACCGCGCCGTCGGGAGATCCTTGATTGAAATCCCGGCGACGTCCTTTCGCGAAACAACTCGGGGCGTCGCTTTTTGGCTTTTCGTTTCGCTCGAAGGAGCGGGGACTCTCGTCGTCATTTCGTCGACAAAGAGCGCCTTGAATTTGACGGAGAAGGTTTCGCCGACGACGTCGTGCTCGGGCTCGGGGAAGAATGGTTAACAATTTGGTTAATCAACGCGAAATTAGGGGCATAATTAGGGGCATAAATATACAGAAATAACGGTAAATCTAGACCGTTCTAGAAAAGACCCAAAGAGCGATTGACTCGAGAAAACGCGAGGGAGACGATAAAAAAGGGGTTTTGACGGGAACCGCCAAAACCCCCAAGGCACGCCCGAAGGGATTCGAACCCCCAACCCTCGGTTCCGAAGACCGATGCGCTATCCAATTGAGCCACGGGCGCAAGTTCTCGGACGCGAAACGCGACCCAAAACCGGTGAAATTATACCCCGGATTTGGGAACGCGCAAGCCCCGGGGCGAGATTTTATTGTCGGGGGTAGATTACCCGGCTTGGGCGACGGGCCGTTGGTCGGCGTCGTCGAAGATGGCGTCGAAGGGAGCGTCGCATTCTTTATAGGAGACGCGAATATCGCCGAATGGAATTTCTTGACGGACGGTCGCGCGGCCTCGGCGAACCAGCTCCAGGATCGCGAGGAAAATGCCGACGAGGGTCGACTTTTGATCGGCGTCGTCGAAGAGGGCGGTGAAATCGACTTCTTTCTCGCGCTTTAGGCGATTGTAGAGGCGCTCCATTCTGGCGGAGAGGGGAATGTCCTCGCGCTTCATGACGTGGCGAAAGACGGGGGTTTTTTCGCGCAAGATGCGCCCGAACGCGCCGACGAGATCCCATAGCTCGACGTCTTGGATCGGCTCCTCGGCGGCGTTTCTGGTCGCGACTTGGACGTCGTTGGCGAGCCTCGGGAAGCGTCGGCGCCATTCTCTGCCTCGCTCTTCGAGCGCGCCGGCGTTTTCGCAGAATTTTCGGTACGCGAGGAGCTGGACGACGAGGTCTTTTCTCGGATCGTCGGTCTCTTCGATCGTTCGCTCCTCTTCGCCGGGGAGCGCTTGAAACGACTTGATTTCGATTAGGGCGCTCGCTAGGGAGAGGAACTCCCCGATCTCGTCCAAATCGAGGGCTTGGAGGGTCTCGATAAAGAAAAGGAACTGCTCGGTCGCCTCGGCGATCGCGACGTCGAAGACGTTGACTTCGCGCTTGCGAACCAAGTAGAGGAGCAGATCCATCGGACCGCTGAAAGAATCGAGTTTGACGGAAAACATCGGGGAATAATTATGGAGCGTTAGTCGTCGAACGCGCTAAAAACGAACCGTTCGATTTTCGGCGCGTCGTTTTGGTTCCGGGGCGCGACTGGCGAGGGGGTCGCGAGGACGGGAGCGGGAGCGGCTCGCCTCGGCGGGGCGGATTCCCTCGCCAAATTCGCTCTCGATTCACGGGCTTTTTTCGCGCGGTAAAACAAGGCGCTCAAGGAGACCGCCCCGCCCAGGGAGGTCGCGCCGAGGGTAAGTAGGAAAAGGACGCGCATCGTCGGTCAATTCGTCGCGTTGGGGTCGTTTGAAAAGGGGGGCGTCGAAGCGCCGGCGCGGGTTTCGACGACCGAGAGAACGATACTCTTTTTCTCGATTTCTCGCAAGAGTTTTTTTGATTTCCTTTTGAATCTTGAAATTCGATTTCGGTATTTTAGAATAACGCGAGACGGGCGGCTCGCGATGGCGGAGTCGCGGGAGCTCGACGCGCATTTTCCCGCTTTTGGAACGAACAAATGAAATTCTCGCCTTTATTTGTCGCGATCGTATTTGGTTCCCTTTTTTCGCTCGGGGTCTTTTCGTCGCTCGGAGAGGAGCCGCGAATCGACGCGGAATTTCCCGGCGGAAACGTTGTCGTCGATTCGATTTCCGAGACGGAAGTTCGCTTGCGACCGGATCTTCGGGACACGGAAGGAGATTGGTTCTTCACGGCGTTTCGGGTTCGCGGGGCGCAAGGGAAGACGCTGAAATTCGTCTACGACAAGGACGATCGGATCGGTCCGCGCGGTCCCGCGGTCAGCTCGGACGGGGGCGCGACGTGGCGCTGGCTTTCTGAGACCCCGGACGCGAACTCGAGGGAGTTCGCTTACGCCTTTGGGGAAGAGGAGCGCGAGGTTTTGTTCGCGCTGTCGCCGCTCTATACGCGGGCGAATTGGGACGCGTTCGTCGCGTCGCGCTCCGACGTCGAAGGATTCGAGCCGTTCGTTCTTTGTTCGACGTCGGACGTCGGCGCCGACGAGGAATACGACCCAAGCGAGGCGTTTTCGCGCGCTCGGACGGGCAAGGCGATCGAGGTTCCCGCGCTGAAGATCGCGTCGAGTTCGGAGAAACCGACGTTTGGAGTCGCGCTGACGGCGCGGCACCATTGCTGCGAGGCGGTCGCGAGTTTCGTCTTGGAAGGGCTGATCGACGGGATTCTCGCGGAGGACGAGACCGGGGCTTTTCTTCGAAAGAATTGCGAGTTTTTCGTCGTTCCGCTGGTCGACGCGGCGGGAGTCGAGGCGGGGGATCAGGGAAAGAATCGCAAGCCGCACGACCACAATCGCGACTACGCGATGAAGATCCATCCGTCGATCAAAGCGCTAACGTCTTATATCGAAAAGAATTTCGCCGACAAGAAGGTCGCGTTCGCGGATTGGCATTGTCCTTGGATTCGCGGAGGGCGATATAACGAGGCGGTCTATTTTCCGGAGACCGCCCATAAAGAAATGACGGCGAAGCTGCGCCGGTACTCCGAGTATTTGGAGGAGGCGCAACAAGGAAAGGGGCTCCCGTATCGCGCGTCGAACAATTTGTCGTTCGGGACGTCGTGGAACACGGTCGAGAATTACGTTCGCCAAGAGGACGGCGGGGAGACGCTTTCGTCGAAGCATTGGGCGGAGACGCTGCCAAATATTTATTTTTCATTTGGTTGCGAGATTCCATACGCGAACGCGGAGGGGGCGGTCGTCTCGCCCGAGTCGGCGCGGGAATTCGGTCGCTCGGCGGCGAAAGCGCTGGCGGACGTTTTGCGGGAGGACGAGTCGAGCGCTCCGGCGCGCGAGGAGTTCGGAGGGATTATTCCGCGATTGGGGTATTTCAACGACGAGGGCGAGTGCGGAACGGGGGCGGTCGTCGCTTGGGCGGATCGGCTCTGGTTTACGACCTACGGTCCGCATTCGCCGAACGGGTCGTCCGATAAGTTGTACGAGCTCGACTCCGATCTGAATCTGACGATTCGTCCGGAAAGCGTCGGTGGAACGAACGCGAATCGCATGGTTCATCGCGAGTCGAATCAACTCTTTATCGGGAATCACGCGATCGACGCGGATCGGAACGTTCGGACGATTCCCCATAAGGACATGCCGGGTCGCAATACGGCGGTAACGCGGCATTTGTACGATCCCGAGAACAAGGTTTATTTCCTAACGATGGAGGAGGGGCTTTACGAGGTCGACGTTCGAACGCTTGAAGTTCGAGAGATTTGCAGAGACGGCAATTCTCCGCGCGAGAAGGGAGAGGACGCGTTGCCGGGCTACCACGGGAAAGGCGCCTTCGCGTCGCAAGGTCGGGTCGTTTACGCTAACAACGGGGAGGACTCGGTGGAGGCGCGGGTCGAGCCGACGACCCCGTCGGGTTGCCTCGCCGAATGGCTCGGGGAAGAGAAGGGCTGGAGCGTCGTTCGGCGGAATCAGTTCACGGAGGTCGTCGGTCCGGACGGGATTTACGGAGGAACGGGCGAGGACGTCGTTTGGTCGCTCGGTTGGGACGCGAAGTCGTTGATTTTAGAAGTTTTGGAAGACGGAAAGTGGAGCGCGTTTCGCCTACCGAAGGCGTCGCATTGCTACGACGGAGCCCACGGTTGGAACACCGAATGGCCTCGAATTCGCAAGATCGACGACGCGGAGAATTACCTTGCGACGATGCACGGGACGTTTTGGCGTTTCCCTCGCGAGTTTCGCGCGAGCGCGGCGAGGGGAATTCGGCCTCGTTCGACGTATCTTAAGGTGATCGCCGACTGGGAGTATTGGAACGGCAAGGTCGCTTTCGGATGCGACGACTCGGCGAAGAACGAGTTTTTGAACAAAAGCCCTCTCAAACCGGGGTTGGGGGGCCCGGGTAGGTCGAACTCGAATTTGTGGTTCGTCGAACCGAGTCGACTCGACTCGTTCGGGCCGACTTTGGGTCGAGGCGCGGTATGGCTCGACGAGGACGTCGCGTCGGGCGCGGCGTCGGATCCGTATCTTTTCGCGGGTTACGACAATCGGGGCGCGTTCTATTCGTTCGATTCGGCGGACGCGGACTCGGTCGAGCTGACGTTCGAGGCGGACGCGCGCGGGGACGGGAATTGGCGCGAGTTCGCGAAGATCGACGCGTCGAAGAAGTTCGGGTTCGTCGAGTTCGAGGAACCGTCGGAATCTTTCGAGTGGACACGGGTTAAGGCGAGCGCGAATTTGAAGGGGGCGACGGTCTTTTTCCAATACGGGAAGAAGGACGAGCGCTCGGTCGAGCCGGACGCGAAGTTCGCGGGGCTCGCTCGCGCGGACGAAAGCCGGGACTATCTCGGGGCGCGGCTATGGGCTCGAGCGGACAACGGGCGATTGGCGGTCGTTTCGCAAGTCGTTTCCGACGGCGAGGTTCGGGAGGAGCGATACTACGAGCTGACGGAGAGCGGCGCGCTGGAGCGCGTTCCTTGCGTTTTCGAAGGGGGCGAAGAGGGGACGATTTCTCGCGTTAAGGAAACGGTCGAGCCTAAGCCGATCGACCCGAACGTTTATCGCGTCGACGAGCTCGGGGTATTGATTCAATTAAACGGGAAGAGATATCGATTGCCGATCGGCTCGGAGGAGGCGCTTCGCGCGAGCTCGCCGGTCGTTTGCCGCCTCGATCGCGAGGTCTGCACGGAGCGCGATCTATTTCATTGCGCGGGGACGTTTTACGAGCTACCGGCGGAGAACGCGGGGGGATTCGCGAAGATTCGCCCGATCGCGACGAGCGACGCGCTCGTTTCCGATTACGCGTCGTTTCGCGGGGCGCTCGTACTGTCGGGCGTTTCGCGGGACGCTTCGCGCGATTCGGATCGGATCGTTCGCTCGGCGGACGGACTTTGCGGGCTTTGGCTCGGGTCGGTCGACGAGCTTTGGGAACTCGGTCGGCCGCGAGGTCGCGGGTATCTCTGGCGCGCGAGGGAAACGCGCGACGGGGACGCTTCCGATCCGATGTTGACGACCGGGTTTCGCGCGCGTCGCGTCGTTTTGGAGAACGAGTCGAGCGAGCCGGTCGAGGTCGCGTTGGAACTCGATCCGACGGGGGACGAGCGCTGGAGCGAGTATCGTCGGGTCAAAGTTCCCGGGCAGGGTCGGTCGGTCGTCGAGATCGCGGACGGGGCGCCGGGTTACTGGGCGCGCGTCGTCGCGAAGGGGTTCGGGAAATTGACGGCGACGCTCGAATGCGGGTTGGACTAGTCGCGAGGGGCGACGTACTCGACGACGATTTTGGAATGGAGCCCTCCTCGCGGCGTGAACTCGGCGGTCGTTTTGAGGCGTCGAGGTTTTAGCTTGGCGACGAGATCGTCGGTGATTTGATTGGTGAGTCGCTCGTAGAAGACGCCCTCGTTGCGGTAGGCTTGGAGGTAGAATTTTAGGCTCTTGAGCTCGACGCAGAGTTTGTCGGCGACGTACTCGAAGGTCAGGGTTCCGTAGTCGGGTTGCCCGGTTTTGGGGCACAGGGACGTGAACTCGGGGCAAACGTGGACGATGACGTAATCTCGGTCGGGATAAGGATTATCGAAGACGTCGAGAATATCGGGGGTCGGTTTTTTAGCGATAACGTCGGGCATTGGTGTTCCTCGCGTTTTAGAGTTTTACATTTCGGCGACTTCTTTCGCGAATGCGAGATAGTCTTCGGCGCCGTTCGATTTGGGGTCGTACTGGAAAATCGACCGCCCGTAGCTCGGGGCTTCGGCGAGTCGGATATTGCGTCGGATCGTTGAATTGAAGACTCTGACGTCGCGCCAGGCTTGCGGCCGATCCTCGTGTTGGCTGAAAAACGCCTCGACGTCCGCTTTGACGTCGTTGGAGAGGGTCGTGCGCTCGAACATGCACAAGACGACCCCCGAGACGCGGAGTTTCGGATTGAGTCGTCGCGAGACGAGGTCGATCGTTTGAAGGAGTTTGCTCAGCCCGTGGAGCGCGAGGAAGTGCGGTTGGAGGGGGATAAAGACCTCCTCGACGGCCGCGAGGGCGTTGAGGGTGAGGACGCCGAGGGACGGCGGGCAGTCGATAATAATATAGTCGAACTCCATGGAGTCGTCGGCGATTTTATCGCGGAGTATGAGCTCGCGGCCCAGGACACTCGCGAGCTCGAAGTCGGCGGAGGCCAGATCGAGGTGGGCGGGGACGAGCCATAGATTTTCGGCGACTTCGCGCCTGACCGATTCGAGCGATTTATTGCAGACGAGGACGTCGTAGACGGACTCGAACTCCTTTTCGAAAGTGAGCCCCAGGTGCAGCGAGGCGTGGGCCTGCGGGTCGAGGTCGATAAGCAGTACTTTCTTTCCGGAAGCCGCCAGGGCGGCGCTCAAATTCACGGAAGTCGTCGTTTTTCCGACGCCTCCCTTTTGGTTCATTACCGCGATCGTTCTCATCGGTATCTCCTCCTTGTTTTAGACAGGTCGGCGGGGCGAGCGCGGTCGCCGTCTTTCCGACGCGCTTCAGTATACGCCAAAGGGACGAATCGCGCAAGACGGAGTAACGAATAATTGTCGCGACTAGTACAACCGGACTAAAGCGTCGATTGAAATAGATAAATTTTTAGGCTTTTTATTTATCCTATCTACCCTATCTTAACAAGAAAACTATAATAAAGACGTCGGAGGCATTATCTTTCGACGAGGGGATTCTTTCCGCGAGCGGTTGGCTTCGAGTTACTCCATCGGGCGTATTCCGCGGCAGAATACGGGTTCCCGACTTAAAGAAGACCAAAACGCCTCTCCTTTGCGCAAACGCATTTTCGACGCGTCGCCGCGCCCCTTTGCTATTTTAACAAGGTTCGCGCGAATTGAAAATTTTATCAAGCGCGAAAAGTTGGAGCGCCGATAAATGGGGAAAGAAACGTTTAGTCGGTTTTTCTAAGCGTTTCTCCCCTTATCGGGACGAATCCCGCCGCGCCGAGGGTCTTTTCCGGCTCCGCGCGCGAGGGTCGATTTTCTCCCCCCCCGGTTAAGAAATTCGCGATTCGCGCAATCGCGGGTTTTGGAACGCGAACAGGGCAAATCGGCGTCGGAAACTAACGCGTTTACGATACGAATAAAGGAGACGGTTCGTCCGTTAGAGTTATTGGAGGATAAGATGAAAAAGTTTTTTGGGGCGGCGCTTGCGGCGGTCGCTATGTTCGCGGCGTTTTCGCTGGAACAAGCGCAAGCCGCGTATTGCGGCGCGTGCTCGTACACCTGTTGCCGACCTTGCGCGCAGGCCTTTACGACGCAATCTAACGTCGTGATGAAGACGTGCCGCAAGATCGTGTGCGAGAATCAGCAAGTTACTTGCTACCGCACCGAAGTGGAGCGCGTTCCGGTTACTCGTCAGTGCACGTTCACGAAGTACGTCCCGGAGCGTCAAACGCGCGAAGTTTGCTACACGGTCAATCGCGTCGTTTGGGAAAATTGCCAAAAGACGGTGAACCGCACGGTTCGTCGCGTCGTTTGGGACAACGTTCAAAAGCAAGTCCCGTACACGGTGATGGTTCCCCATGTCGAGCAGAAGACCCGGACCTACACGGTCAATAAGACCGTCTGGGTCGACGTTCCGCAACAAGTGAACTACACGGTGATGGTTCCCCACGTCGAGCAGAAGACCCGGACCTACACGGTCAACAAGGTCGTCTACGAGCAACGACAAAAGGAAGTCCCGTACACGGTGATGGTTCCCCACGTCGAGCAGAAGACCCGGACCTACACGGTCAACAAGACCGTCTGGGTCGACGTTCCGCAACAAGTGAACTACACGGTGATGGTTCCCCACGTCGAGCAAAAGACTCGCCAGTACACCGTCAATCGCGTCGTTTACGAGCAACGCCAAAAGGAAATCCCGTACACCGTTATGGTTCCGGTCACCGAGCAAAAGACCCGGACCTACACGGTCAACAAGACGGTCTGGACCGACGTTCCGCAACAGGTTACCTACACCCAAATGGTTCCGGTCACCGAGCAGAAGACTCGCCAATACACCGTCAACCGCGTCGTTTGGGAAGACGTCCAAAAGCAAGTTCCTTGCACGACGATGGTTCCGCAAACGATTACTCGCCAAGTTCCGGTTACGACCGGTTGCTGGCAAGATCAATGCTACACGGTTCCGGGTCGCGTCGTCTATCGTCGCGTCGCGTGCTGCGATCCCTGCAATCCTTGCGGTTGCATTAGCACGAAGATCTGCGCGGTTCAATGCCCGCCGACCACGTGCACTCGCAAAGTTTGGGTTCCCCAAACCTGCATGAAGGAAGTCTCCTGCACGGTCATGACGCCCTGCACGACCTACAAGACGATCACCTGCAAAGTCGCTCGTTGCGTTCCGGAAGTCAAGACCTGCACGTACAACGTCTGCCGCATGGTTCCGCAACAATGCACTCGCACGATCGTTAAGAAGCGCTGCCAAATCGTTCCCGAAACGAAGACCTGCACGTACAACGTCTGC
>JAFRXD010000012.1 GCA_017441605.1 Thermoguttaceae bacterium
AGTGGCGGGACTCCCGACGGAATCCGCTCCCGAACAACCCGCGCCCGAACAACCCGCGCCCGAACAACCCGCGCCCGAACAACCCGCGCCCGAACAACCCGCGCCCGAACAACCCGCGCCCGACCAACCCGCGCCCGAACAACCCGCGCCCGAACAACCCGCTCCCGAACAACCCGCTCCCGAACAACCCGCTCCCGAACAACCCGCGCCCGAACAACCCGCTCCCGAACAACCCACCGAGTAACCATTGTTCCAACGCGTTTTACAACAACGGCTTCCTCTTAGAACGCGCTCGAAATCGCTCCCTCGATTTCGAGCGTTTTTTTACGCCGCGAGCAAGTCGGCAAATTCGCGCCCCTTTTCCTCCGACAAAAGAGCGCTAGAATTACTTCCGTATTTGTTTCGGCGGCGTTTCGCCGAAAAGCATCTCAAAGGAGCGCGACGCGATAATGTTTTGGACGCCTGAAAATTGGGGTTCCGTGCCCGAAGGCTGGAACCGTTCTCACCTCCTCGGGCTCGAGGATCTGAGCGCGAAAGAAATTCTAATTCTCCTAGACTTAGCGGATCGATTCAGACGAGAGGTCCTTGAAAATCCCGATAATCGCCGAAAGATTCCCCTGCTCGCCGGAAAAGCGATCGTCAATCTATTCTTCGAAAATTCCACTCGCACTCGCACGAGTTTCGGGCTTGCGGGGAGGAGACTCGGCGCCGACGTCGTCGATTTTGCCGCCGCCACGAGCAGCGTCGCAAAGGGCGAAACGGTTGTCGACACCGCGAAGAATATTTGCGCCATGGGGATGGACGCGGTCGTCGTCAGGCATAGTTGTCCGGGCGTTCCTCTTACTCTCGCCCAAAATCTAAAGGGCTGCGCCGTCGTCAACGCCGGCGATGGCGCTCACGAGCATCCGACACAAGGGCTGCTCGACATTTTAACGATTCGGAGACGCTTCGGGCGCGTCGAAGGACTGACTGTCGCCGTCGTTGGCGATATCGAGCACAGCCGCGTCGCGCGCTCCAATATCTTCGCCCTCCAAAAACTTGGCGCGACTCCTATTGTCTGCGGTCCTTCGACCCTCGTCTCCGAACATTGGCGCGATTTGGGCGTCGAAGTCTGTTATTCTCTCGACGAATTGCTCCCAAGAGTCGACGTCTTCAACTTATTGAGAATCCAGTTTGAGCGTCAGGTCGTTCGACCGTTCCCCTCCATCGCCGAGTACGCCCACCTGTACGCGATGAACTCCGAGCGCCTCGTTCATTGTAAGAACGACGCCCTCATCATCGCTCCCGGCCCCATTAATCGCGGCGTCGAAATCACTCCCGAAGTCGCCGACGGAGATCGTTCCGCTATTTTAGACCAAGTTACGAACGGCGTCGCGGTTCGGATGGCCGTCCTCTGGGCGACCCTCTCAGTCGCCGCCAAGCGTTGATTTTCGCGATCAAACCGGTTCTCTACGACAACTCGAGCAATAGAAATTTCAAGCGATTAGATATGTCGACTATCATTAAAAACGGTCGCGTCGTCGATCCCTCCCAACAACTGGACAAAACCGCGAATCTACTCCTCGTCGATGGAAAAATCGCCGCCGTCGACGTCCCGGACAACGCCGTCCCTAGCGACGCCAACATTTTTGACGCCTCCGGAAAAATCGTCGTCCCCGGGCTTGTCGATATGCACGTCCACCTTAGAGAACCCGGGGGCGAGGACGCCGAAACCGTCGCCACCGGCGCGAAAGCGGCCCTTAGCGGGGGATTCGCCTCGATCGCCTGTCCTCCGAACACCGTTCCCCCTATCGATACCCGAGCTCAAGTCGCATTGATTCGCGAGCTTGCCTCCGCCGCGCGTCAATGCAACGTTTTTCCTATGTGCTGTATCAGTAAGGGACGAAAAGGCGAAGAATTGGCGGAGCTCGGCGTCCTTTTCGAGTCCGGAGCCGTCGCCTGTAGCGACGATGGTAGTTCCGTCGAAGACGCCGAACTAATGCGACGCGCCCTTGAATACTGCAAGATGTTCGACAAGCCCATCTTGTGCCACGAGGAATCCGCCCCGCTCGCCAAGGGCGGCGTTATGCACGAGGGCGCGGTCTCTAATTTGCTCGGCTTGCGCGGTATCCCCGCCGAAGCCGAGGACATTATGGTCGCGCGTGATATCGCTCTCGCCGAAAGCGTCGGAGCCGCTATGCACGTTATGCACGTCTCCTCCGCGGGCGCCGTCGACGCCATTCGACGAGCGAAGGCTAGAGGCGTTCGCGTTACCGCCGAGGTTGCGCCGCATCATTTTACCCTGACCGACGAGAACTTGCGCTCCTTCGATCCCAATTTCAAAATGAACCCTCCCCTCAGGAGCCAAAAACACCTCGACGCCTGTCTGCGCGGGCTCGTTGATGGAACGATCGACGCCATCGCGACAGACCACGCCCCTCACGCCGAGGAAAGAAAACGCCGCGAAATCGACGTCGCCCCCTTTGGAATCATTGGTCTGGAGTCCGCCTTACCGCTCGCGATCGAGACCCTCGTCGATTCAGGGCTACTCTCTTGGTCTCAACTCGTCGAAAAAATGTCTCTCAATCCCGCGAAAATCCTACGGGTTAACAAGGGAACGTTAAAACCCGGCGCCGACGCCGACGTTACGATTATCGACCCCAATCTCGAATGGATCTTCGACGTCGATCAAATTCGTTCCAAGAGTAAAAATTCCCCCTATTTGGGGCGCAAGATGAAGGGGCGCGCCGCCGCCGTCTTCGTCGCCGGAGAATTGAGATACCAACTCCAATAGTCCCTTCTCTACTGGCGGTTAAAAAAAGAAAAAACCGAGCGGCGCAAATCGCGTCGCTCGGCTCTTTCTTTTAACGGGGCGCGACCTTGCGAGCGCGCGCCCGTCCGACTCGGACTACCACTTGATCCGGAAACCGCCGTGGCCGTTCACGTAGGTCGTGTATTTGTTGACTTGAACGTCCGCGCCTCCGAATATGTCGAAGTTTTGGCTAAGCAACCAATCGCCGCCGAGACCCGCGTAGACCCAATCGCGTCCCGCGCCGTTCCCGACAATGTGGAATGTGTTGTTCGGACCCGCGATCATCGCGAGATCTCCCTCGACGTTCGCGTCCAGGAATTCGTGCGTCCAGTTGACGTAAGCGTTGAAATCGAAGTTGCTTTGAGCGAGCGCGATCGATTTCAGCAAACGAGCGCCGATGATTCCTTGGAAGCTATTGTGCTCCGTGTCGGTCGTTCTAAGCGCGAACGCGTTGTAGGAACCGTTTTCGACGAAACCGTCCATCTTGAGGTGCGTGTACTGCAATCCGCCGAAAGGTTGCAACGTCGACATGGGCAGACGGAAGTTGAATCCCCGCTCCAAGTAGGCGCTTCCGGACCAGCCGTCCGTCGAGCCTTCGTAAGCGTTGCGACCGACCGAAAGGACCCGATCGACCTCGTAGTCCGCGACGCCGAGCGAACCCGTCGCTAACGTGTAGCCCCAATCGTCGGTTAGACGACCGTAGATACCGAATATGTTGTCGCGAACTTCGACGTCTCCCAACATGCCGCCGTCGACGTCGGTGTTATTGAAGCTGTAGTAGAACCCGAATTGATTCGCGGCCGTGCCGCCCAACTCGATTCCGAACATGCCGCCGATGAGCTGATAGTCGTATCCGCCCGTCCCGCGATGAGCCTCGGCTTCCCCGGAAGCGCCAAACGCGCTCGCCCAACCGGCGAAACCCGCCTCTTCGCCTCCATAGTTCCACGACTGTCCGCGTATCGCCGAAACGCAACTATTGCAACCGCCGTAACCGTTATAGGTCGCGCTCGGCAATACCGCGCGAGTCAAGTTCTGACGAATCAAGTTCCGCGATTGAAGTTGCGCTCCCAACGCCGAGAAACGAAGTTCGCCCGACATTTGATCCAAGACGCCGGGGTCTTTCTCGACCGCCGTCTCGAGCGCCGCGAACATATCGTTGTGCGCCGGATCCCAATTCGGTCCGTCTTGCCAGCCGTCGAGATACCCCGCGACCGCCCGTTGATTCGGCGTCAACGCGAATTCGCTAAACGCGTTTTTCTTCAACTTCAGGGTGAACGCGCCGTCCGCGAGCTTCGTCGTGTCGACGACGAATCTCATCCCGGCGTAATTGTCGTAAATCGAGTAATTCGACGGATTCGCGGTCATATTGCCAGCGTCGACCGAGACGATCGTTAGCTCGTCCCCGATCGAAAGTTGGGCGCCGTTCGTTTCCGTGTCGACGTAAATCGAGCCGCCGTCCATGCGCGCGGTCGCGGTCGCGTCAGTCGCCGCAAAGTTCGTGTAAGTGTCCTTGTCGACAACGTCAATGTACAACGAGCCGCCGTCCATCGAGAACACTTCCCCGGAACCGGTCAGCGAAATCGTCTCCGCGTTGTTGAGACGTAGCGCGCCCGATTTCAACGAAACGGTTCCGAGCTTGTTCGCCCAACCGGAAACCGCGCCGCCGGACACGATCAAATTCGAATAAGCGAGTTGATCGTTGTAATTGTCCGCGCCCGTGCCAAGTTGCAGAACCCCTTGGCGCGCGTCGGCGGAGGTAAACGTCCCCGCCCCGTTAAGGATCAACGTTCCGTTCCCCGTCTTAACGAGCGAGCCGGAACCGTCGATAACGCTCGCCAATTCGACCGTCGCGTTCGTCGCGTTGAACGTAAGGGTTCCAGGATCGCCAACGAAACCGATCGCTTCGTTCATAACGACCGTTCCGTTACCCGATTTGCCAAGAACCGTTATTCCCGCGTTCCCGTCGATATCGATATCGGAGCCCCAATAGGACGTCAAAGCCTCGCCGCTCGCCGCGCCGGTATAGTCCATCGCCAAAACGGCGCCTTCTTTCAACGTCGTCGTCAGGCGAGTTTTGGACGCGTCCGTATTGTCGCCCGTCAATTTCAGCGTCGAACCGCCGCGAACCGTGGTCGCCCCGTAGTAATTGGAGGCCGCTCCTTCGGTTAGAGCGAGCGTCCCGCCACCGTTAAGCGTCAAGACCGAGTCGTCGAGCGAACCGACGTCGCTAGTCAACGAACCAAGCGTCAGCGTCTTGCCGGAAGTCAAATCGATCGACAAATTGTCGTCGAAGTAAAGTCCCCCGAGCGAGGTCGTTTCGCCGACCGTTAATTTCCCGTTCGAGCCAAAGTTGATCGCCGAGTTCGCCGAACCCGCGTTCGCCGAAGCCAAAACGACGTTCGAATACGCGTCGTAAGCGGAAATCGTGCCGCTCCAATTCGAGTTGTCGCCGCTAATCGTCCAAGGCGCGACCGCACCTTCTCCGTCGACGACGTTATCGAGCGCGAGCCAACCGGCTCCTTTCAAATTCGCGGTGATCGTCGTGGACGTATTGGCCCCCGTAAGAACGATTGTGTCGTCGTCTCCAATGACGATGGAACCGCCCTTCGACGCGTCGAAGTTGTTCAACGTCAACGTTTCCCCCGCGGAGGTAACGTGCGAGAACGTTCCGTTCGGACCAAGGCTAATCCCGAAGTCGTTGCCCGGGAACGTGCCGGAGTCGAAATGGTTCGTTCCGAGCGAGAACGTTCCGCCGTTGACGGAAACCGAATCGACTTTGGAGTCGTTCGTCAGATTGAGCGTCCAAGCGCCCGTCCCGTTCTTGACGATCTTCGCTCCGCTCTCTCCGACGATCTTGCCGCTGTAAGCGAGTTCTTTATTGTCGAACCCAACGACGAGCTCCTTGTTCCCGACGTTGATCGCCCCGAAACCGGAGGAGGTCAAACCGCCGACGTAAGCCGCCGAATCCAGAACGTTCGACATATTGAGCGTCCCGGAATTGACGTCCGTGAAAGCCGCTCCATAAGATCCGAGAACGTTGAACGTCGCGTCGGCGCCAATATCGAGGCGCAGTCCCCCCGCGCCGCTCGCGTCGCCCTCGTAATATATGTCCCGAACTTGATCCGTCTCGTCCTTCAGCGTAACCGGGTCGATCGTCAAATATCCGGAATTCGTATAGATATTATTGGCGAATCGAGCGCCCGCCGTCTCGTCGTCCGTGTTGAGAACGATCGACAGCTTCGAATCCGCGTTCGAAACAATGTCCGCGTTCCCGATCGAGTTGTACCAAACCCGACCGTCCTCGGTTCCGTAAGAATCGATATTAATCAGCAGCCCACCGCCGTCCAACGTGATCTTGGAGAACGAGTTGCCGTCCGTCTCGACGATATTGCCGTCCTCGTCTTTATAGGCGCCCGTGTTGCTAATATGGATATACTTCCCATCGTCGGCGCGCAAAACGATTTCCGTATTGGAGTTGCGATTCGCGGAAATCTGTCCCGTCAATTCGGCGGAACCGCCCGCCAAAATCAGCGGATTGGAATTGCCGTCGAAGACGATATCGTTCGCGAACGTTATTCCGTCGGCGAATTGCAACGCGGCGGTTTGGTCGTTCGAATTGTTGCGAGCGTAGAAGACCGTCCCGTCCCCTAACGCCCCGTCGTTCTGAATCTGAATCGTGCCGCCGTTCAAAACGGTCTTAAAAGTCGAGCCGGAGCTGTCGCCGGAAAGGGCTAGCGCGCTCGTTCCGTTCTTGACCAGCGCCCCGTTCCCTTCAATTTTGCCGGCGTAGACCCCGTCCTGATCGCCGGTTACCATTAGCGTTTGAGACTTGACGTCCACAACTCCGTCCGTCCCGCCGTTCAGCGTTCTAACCGTTTGATCGCCGTTCAACTCGACCGTTCCGGACTCGACGTTCAAATTCGAATACGAGCTAATGGCGCCAGTCGTATTGGCGACCAGCTTGCCGCCCTTGACCGTCGTGTCGCCCGCGTAAGAGGCGTCGCCCGCGTTAAGAACCAACGTTCCGTCGCCGGTCTTAACCACGCCGCTTTGATTCGCGTAGTTGCCGTTCTCGTCGGCGGAAACTTTCTTCGAACCCGCGTAGCCGCCAATACTGTCGGACACGGTGTAAGTTCCGCCTTCCGCGACTTGGATCGTCAGGTCGTTGAGAATGAAGAGACCTTTTCCAATCTCCTCTCCCTTCTCCGCCGTGCCGCCGCCGCCTTGGCCAGCCGTCAACTTGCCGGAATTTATGCCGCTAGTCCCGTTCTCGGAAACCGCGATCGTCACCGTCGCTTCGGGAGCGACAAAAATCGCTCCGCCAAGCGCCGCCCCGCCGCCGCCAGTGCCGCCGCCCGGGGTCGACGAAAATTGCTCGCTGGACACGGGATCCTGATATCCGCCGTTCCCGGCGCCGAAACCGCCGGAACCCGCCGCGTTCGCGACGTCCGAACCGGCCCCGCCGCCGCCAAAGCCGCCTTCGCCGCCTTGGTTCGCGCCGGATCCGCCGCCGCCGCCAAAACCGCCGTTGCCGCCGATCGCGGTCGACGCCCCGCCGCCTCCGCCGGCCAGCGAATCGCCTCCGACGGGAGTCGTGGTTCCGGGAACCGTGTGAGCGTAAGAGTCGAGATTGGTCGTCGAAACGACGCCGCCGTCCCCCGCCGAGCGATCGGCCGTGGAGTCGGCTCCGACCGTATAGACTCCGCCGCCGGAAGCCGCGCCCATCTCCAACAGCTTGCCGTTGCCGCCATTGCCGCCGAGACCGCCGCCCGCGCCGTAAGACTCGCTGCCGTACAGAAGAGCGCCTCCCGTCCCGCCGACGACCTCGCTGTTCGTCGCCGACACGTCTTGCAACACGACGTTCCCGCTATACGCGTAAATCGCGGCCCCGGCGCCCATTCCGCCGCCGCCGCCCGCGACTCCCGTTCCGCCGTCTCCGCCCTTCGCGTAACAATTCGCGAAACCAACGTTAGAGACCGTTACCGTTACTTTGGCGTCCGCCCCGTCGACGTAAAGACCGCGGTATTTGCCCGCCCCGTCGATCGAGTAGCCCGCTCCGTCGATTTCCAAAGAGCCGCTCTCAACGCCTATCAGATTCGCGTTGCCCGTGATCTCCGGCAAATTGCCTTCGAGCGTTACGCCGCGCGTTAGAACGATTTTAAAATCGGCGCCCGTGTTCGCGTTATAATCCGAGATCGCCGCGCGCAGTCCGGAATAATCCGAAACGTAGCGCGTCTCCGTCTCCGTTCCGAAAGCCATGGGCGCGACTCCGAAAAGAGCCAAATAAATGAGCGCGCCTCTCCATTTCTTCGACTTTTTCGCCAGCTTCGATGAAAAATGCATGTGTTTATCCTTCCTTGAATCTTCGCGCCTTGGTCGCTTCCGTCGCTCGTTTGAACGGCAAACGTTGGAAAGGTCGCGCCGGCCTTAAAGCGACGTCTCCTTACGTCGCCCGCCCTAAAAAGGCTCGACAATCCGTCGTCGAACCTTGTCGCCGCGTCCGAATCCGAACCAATAGAATGCGAATCCGGACAATCCGGCTATGGGCGTTGTTATGTAGTATCGACCGCGTCCGCCTAAAAATTGCTCTTTTTTTGGCGCTTTGCGTCTTTTTGCTAAAAAAGAACTATTCTAGACGACCGTCAAAATCGTCCGATCTCGCTCGCGGCGTTACTCCAGCCGGTTTTGCGATAGTATCAATTTGAAAAAATGGCGTCAAAACGTCTTTTATCGTTAAACCGGTTTTCGCAATCTCATCTTACCTAAAACCTCTCCCCTCCCCGACCAGTTTAACTTGTTCGTTGTTGTTATCTCGTTCCGATTTTTTTCCGCTAATCCGCCAAAGTTGATAAATTCATCTTGACTTTTATCCTCCGCATAGACTATTATATTAATATACTCGTCGCGCCTGTTGCGACCGCCGTCAAGGCTGTTAAACAAAGCCAACTTTGTCGATAATGCTTCGACTGACTTGCCCTCGGTCGATCTTTTTTCGGTTTTTTGGCTAAAGTTTGCCTTGTTTCAACGACAAACGAACGTATAACTCTTAGCGTCGCTCTTAGGCGCGACCGCCGATACGTTCGTCAACCGTTGAGCGCGGTCTCGTCTTGTCGCCGGAGCGACGCGACGTCCGATTCGCGAACCCCCTTTCGAACCGTTCCATAGCGAACGCTTTCGTTAGCGCGCGTCGGCTCGTCCCGATGTCGAACCGTGTGAATCGGTTCGTTCGAGTCCCCTTCTCGAGCGATCCGTTCGGTTCCTCGTTTGCAATTATGTCGTCACCAAAGTCCCTTTGCCGTCCTCGCGGCGGTCAAGGTAAACGCGCGCTATGTCAAAAGTCAATACGTCCGTTATTCCGCCTCGCGCTTGTCGCGAGACGGCGACGTCCGACGCCTTCGAGCAAACCTTCGAACGGCTTTCTTCTCGCTATCCGTCGGGCTCTCGTACTTCCACTTTTCCCCACATCGTCGCTTCTCCCGTTCACTACGAGCGCGATTTTGCCTATCCCCTTCTCGTCTGGCTGCACGACTCCGGTAAAACGGAATCCGAAGTTTTCGAGGTAATGCCGAAGATTTCGACTCGAAACTACGTCGCCGTCGCCCCGAGGGGCCTGAGCTCTCAAAAGAAGCGCGTTGTTCGCTCCGCCGTCAACGGTAAAATCGTCGACGAAAAGTGTTGGATCGAGCCGATCTACGACTGGCCCGAAACGGACGAGGCGGTCTCCGAAGCCGAAAATCTCGTCTTCGACTCCATCGCCGAGGCGCAAAATAAATATCGTTTAAACTCTCGTCGCGTCTTTATTCTAGGGCGCGGTTCCGGCGGCGCGATGGCTCTCCGCGTCGCGATGCGAAATCCCCGCGAATTCGCCGGCGTCGTCTGTATCGACGGCGCTCTGCCAACCGGCGATTCCGCTCCTTTCCGAAATTGGCGCCATCTCCGCGACCTGCCCCTCTTGCTCACTACCAGCGACGTCCCCTCCGCTAGCGTTCCCAAGCTCGATAAAGACGCCCTCCGTCTCTATCATACCGCCGGGCTCACCGTCCTTGTTCGACAGTACAACGAGGAGCGTCGCTCCCCCGGAGGGCGACAGGATCGTATGGACGCCATTCTCGCCGACGTCAACCGGTGGATTATGGAGCGCGCCACCAATCCCCAAGCCCCCGTCTCGGAATTGTTGCCAAGGCGCTCCACCAACGACGCTCGACAAAGCGAAGTCTAAGTCGAGACGACTGGCGCGATTCCTTCGGGGTTCGCGCCGTTTTCCAGTCGAGATACTATGCCAAAAGCGTCGACTATGGGCAAAAAAGCGCGATTCGATTTCTCCTCCGCGGAAGATCGGATCGACGCCGTCGCTCGAAACGCGGAGGCGCGCTTGAGAGCGCTCGTCTCCGACGACGCTTTTCAAAATCTGCGCGACTTCGCGCGCGAGCGTTTGGCGCGCGAAAAAAGAAATCGCGCGATTCCAGAACCGGGGCGCGTTTCCTTCCAGGTTAGACTAGGTCGCGCGAAACTGACTCTCGAACAAGTCGCCGCGCTCGACGTCGGGGTTCTCGCGACTCTGCTCGACTCCGCGAACGGACAGGTTCAGATCTGGTCCGAAGGGCGAATGCGAGGACGCGGCGCGCTGCTCGTCGTCGATGGAAAATTGGCGGTCGGAATAGAAGAGTTCGAAGGATAGTTCGCGAGTTGAAAGTTCTCAAAAAAAGACCGCCGGATCTCTCCGACGGTCTTTCTTATTATTCGCTTCGATAAAACTGATTTCTAGCGAGTCGGTTTCAACTCCGTCATATAAATGTTCTTGAACCAAACTTGGCAATTGTGATCTTGTAAAAAGACCCGTCCAATCGTCGTAACGCCAAATTCTTTTACGTCCTTGAACTTGCTCTTAGCGACGCCTTCGTTCCACGCGTCCGAGCCGACGTCCGTCGACATAACCAATTCACCGTTGAGATAGTGCTCGATATGATTCCCCAATACGACGATTTTCCCCTTGTTGAACTCGCCCATCTTGATCTTCGGCGCGCCTTCTCGAGGTTCGATCACGTCGTACAAAGCGCCCGTCTGATAGCGCGGCGGATTCTTCGCGTCGTTAATATCGTCGTAGATCTGGTACTCGCAGCCCATTCCCCAACCCGTTTTGTTCCAAGAGCGATATTTAACTCCGCTATTCCCTTTTTCCGCGAGTTTGAACTCGAATTCCCAAATAAAATTCTCGTACTCGCCCTCCGCGTACAAGTCTCCCCCGCCGCTCTCGCGGAAAATGCAACCGTCGACTACTTTCCAACCCGCGCCCGGTTCTTTCCCCTCGACGTTCGTCCAACCCGTCAAATCTTCCCCGTTGAACATCGCCCGACGCGTCCCGACGTAATCCGCCGTCGGACGCGAGACCGCGTTGTAACCGCAATCCGAACTCCAAAGCCCGCCCGGGAACCAAAACCTTTGCGCGAGAGCCGAATCGGCGACCGAAAAGAGCGCGAGACAGAAAAGCAAAAAAAGAGCGCGAGCCGTTATTCTACGAGTCATTCGTTTTCTCCTATCGTGAGACTCCACTTGCCTTCTCGCGCCGAACTCGATTCGCTTCGCGATCTCTTGAGCGCGCGACTGAAACCCGATTGTAAATCCCTCGGCGCCCGACGTCAACAAAGTTTTACCCAAACGCGCTATTTTCTCTATTTCAAAACGCGCGTTTTATTCCGATTTAATCAGTTTTGCTGATTAAGCGCAAAAAACAAGCCGATAATGACGAAGGAAGCCGCGCGCTTTTTCGCGAAAGACGTCTTGTCTTCTCGGGGGAAAAAACGTTATACTCGCCGCGTCGGTTTGTCTCCTCCGCTTGAAGACTCCCCGTAAAAAGCGGTTCCGGAGACGTGTTGTTCGAAAACGCCCATTTGGTGCGGTGGCTCAATGATCGAAAGATTGTCAAAACTGGTTCTTCCGCGTTTCGTCGCGACGTCGCTGTTCGCCGTCGCCGCCGCGATCGCGCCCGGATTCGCGCAAGATTACGATCTAACGACCTCCGTTCCAGTCGGCGATTCCGAACTTGCGACCCGATCGTACTACGACGGTTCCGAAACCTTGGGGCGCGTCGGGCACGAGGCGATCTTGCGTCGCGATATCCTGCACCAAATTAAAAAAATCGCCCATCTCCAGTACCTCGAAAAAATTGAGGAAGTCCCCGAAGAAGAGCGCGAAAAAGTTCGCCAAGCCTACAAAGAGGGGATTCTAAACCAATACCTCAATAATGACCAAATCTTCTCCCAGGTTTTGGACGTTCACATTCGCAAGTTGCTCTTCTACTGCGACTATGTCGTCAGTCGCCCGAGCGATCAAGTTCAGGAACAAGCGAAGCAACTCGAAAAGGAATTCGACAAAAAGGTTTTGCCCGACCTGATGAAGACCTGCGGTTGCAAAACCGTAAAAGAGCTCGAAGACTATTTCGAAAACGAAATACAAAGCGACTTTCAGCAGGAAAAGCGCATCTTTATGCAGCAGACTCTCGGCGAGCTCTGGATGAATTACAACCTGGGCGAGGAAGATTTCGAGCCCACCTTGGTCGAGCTCAAACGCTACTACGAGGCGAATCGCGAAAAATACTCCGTCGAGGACAAGGTCCTCTGGCAAGGCATGACCGTCTATTACGGCGACGACCGTTCGAAGGACGACGCGAGAAGAAAGATCGCCCATATGGGGAACGCCGTGCAAAACGCCTCCCCTCGCGATCGTGAAAAAATGTTCGCCGAAGTTTGCGCCGTCGACTCCGAAGACTCCTTCGCCGACAAGGGCGGAAAACGCGATTGGACAACTCGAGGCGTCCTGAGCTCCAAGAAACTCGAAGAGGCTCTCTTCAGCCCTAACTTGCCCGTCGGCGCCATGAGTCGCATTATCGACGACAACGGAGCCTTCTATATCGTTCGCGCGATCGAAAGGGAACTCAAGCGAGTCAAAAGCTTCTCCGAAGTTCAAGAACAAGCGCGGGAAGATCTTATCGAGGATCGAACCGAAGCGATGAAGAAAAAATACGAAGAGAAGTTGAGCGAGCGGTTCAAAGTCGAAATCTACGCCCTCACTCCGGAGGAGCGAGAGCGCTGCTTCCGATCCGCCAAACGCGAGGAAACCTCCGCCACGGGGCGAGCCGTCGTCCGATGACGTCCTCGAGCGATTTTGAAAAACAAGTTCTCGATTCTTTTCCTTCGAGTCGGTGGGCGAAGCGTCGCGTCCTGCTCGCCGTCTCCGGAGGCGCCGATAGCGTCGCCCTTCTAAGAGCCTTCGTCGCCGTCGCTTCCAAAGAGGGACTCTTGCGACGTCTCTCCGTCGCGACCGTCGATCATCGCGCCAGGGGCGCCGAGTCCGACGCCGACGTCCAATTCGTCCAAGAGCTCGCGGAACGTTTCCAACTCCCAATCGACGTCCTAACTCTCGACCCGCAAGCCGTTCATGAAGAGGCGCGCGACCAAGGAAGTTGGGAAAGCGCCGCTAGAACTCTCCGGTACCGCGCCCTCTACGACGCCGCGAAAAAAAGGGGCGCTCGATTTATCGCGACCGCGCATCATCGCGACGACCAATTGGAAACCCTTCTCTTTCGGCTATTTCGAGGTTCCGGACTCGCCGGGCTTCGCGGCGTCGCTCCATATCGCGTCGTCGACGAGTCCCTCGTCGTCGTTCGCCCCCTGCTGCGATTGGGACGCGACGATATCCTCGATTACTTGAAAGCCCTCGATCAGCCGTTTCGCGTCGATTCCTCAAACGCCTCGCCAAAGTACGCTCGCAATCGCGTTAGAAACGAACTTGTTCCTCTCTTGGACGACCTCTTCCCAAACAAATGGCGAGGCGCCTTGCTCCGACTCTCCCAAATCGCCGACGAAACCGAATCGAACCTGGAAGCGCGCGTGGAAAAATTGGAAGAGCGCGTTCGAGAAGCGAAAGAAAAAGAGAAAACCAGACAAATTTTCCTCGATTCGATCGACGCGCGCGACGATTTCCGAGAGTTCGACCTCCCCTTGGATCCGTTGCGAAACGTCCCGACCGAAATTCTAATCCGATATTTCAGAAAACATTGGGAGAAAAACGGCTGGCCCCTCGGCGAGATGGGAGCCGAAGAATGGCGAAGACTCGTCGACGCCGTTCGAGAAAAAATCCCCCCGAATCAATTCCCCGGCGGCGTCTCCCTCTCCTTTCCAAACGACGCCTTTCTGCGACTCGAAATCTTACCGCGCGAACGATAAAAAGCGCTAAAAAAAAGCGACGAGCCGAACTCCGCTCGTCGCTTTTTCGTCACCCGTCCGTCCGAATCGGCGCCTTAATCGACGACGTCTCCGAGAACCATAATCGGACCAAACCAGACGTTGTGTCCTTGGTACTTCGGTTCCGCGAGCTCCTTTTCCGGATCTTGCAAGCGAAACGCGACCGGCGTCCGATCGGGCTGCTCCGCGTCGATCTCCACAACGACCTCGTGAGCCGCGTTCGGATCCAGATCCCCCGCGATAAATAGCGACGCGAGCCGGTGGTACGTGCAATAACTGTCGAATTGAGGAACCGGTCCCCGCTCCGTCCCGTCGACCGCGATCCTTACCTGGCCTCCGTTCGGTCCGAGAACGTTGTAAATCATCGCTCGAGAACCTCGGAACGTAAACGACAACTTCGAACCCGGCGCGTTCGACGTAAAAACGTCCTTGCCCATTCGTCCTTTAATCCACGCCAAAGGCGAGTCGTCCGGCAACCGAGACCAGTCTCCGGATAATTGCGACTCCTTGATCGGAACGAACTTCGCGTTTTCGTAGTTGTCAGCGACAAAAACCTTTTCCAACTTCTCCGAGCGCGTCTCCACGCCCGGAAAAGCCGCGTTCTCGTTCTGTTCGAGCATCGACACGAGCGCGTCCATTACGACCTTCGTATAGATCTGGTGCCCTTCTTTGAGAGGATGAACCCCGTCCGTCGAAAAGTGGAGTTTCCCTTCCTCCGGCGCGTCCGACTGATAGGTCAGTTTCCCGTTCTCCGCTTGCTCTACGACCGGAATATTGAAATCGAGCGTCGGTATCCCGTAGAATTCGGCGATTTGTTCCATCGCCGAGACGGAGCGCGGAGTCTTTCCGGCGAGATAATCCTTCTCGTGCCCAACGCGAAACGTATAAACGAACGCGATATCCGTCTCGAGATTGCGCCGCCATATCTGGCGAACGATTCCCTCCATCTGGCGCCAAATCAGCTCCGGAGGAGTCCCCCCGTCGTTCACGCAAAATTCGACGAACACTAGGTCGGGCTTCCCTTGCAACACGTCGTGGTCGAGCCGGTAAACCCCGAGATCACTCCCGGTTCCGCCGATCGCGGCGTTGATCTCCGAGAACTTGGAATCGCTCCATTTCTCGTTGAAAGCCGCCAGCGTCTGAACCCGCCAGCCGTCCGCCGCCGTGATCGAGCCCCCGAAATACGCGACTTTTACGTCCTCTTTATTCTTAATCTTAGAAAGAAAATGAGGAATCCCGTCTCGAACTCGAACGAGTTCCGGCGTCGACTCCTTAAACTCCGGTTCCGCTCCTCGCAGCGTTCCTTGAAGGCCCCAAAAAACGAGAATTGCGACTAACGCGGGCAAAGATGACAGTGCGTTGCGGCGTCGGTTCATCGCGCGCTCTCCTTTCGTTGTCGATACAAACCCCGAGCCTCGATATAGTCGAGAACCGCGTCGGGTACGAGAAATCTTACGCTTCGTCCCGTCGCGATTCGCTCGCGAACGACCGAGGACGATATTTCTATCTGCGGCATGGAAACGACTTGCGATCGAAATTCGTCCAATCGTTCCTCCGACGCGAACCCCCGGGCTCCCTCGAAATTGGCTTCCGGACAACCCGCGCGTTGCGCGACGATAAGCGAGGCTCGCTCGCAAATCAATCCCGGCTCGACCCAGTTCGGAAGATCGTTGAACGTTTCGGAACTCAAGATCAAAAACAGCTCGTCCCCGGGGCGAGTCTCTCGAAAATATTGAAGCGTCTTATAGGTGTAGCTTATTTCGGGAGAATCGATCTCGCAACGATTAATCCCGAACTCCGGATATGGCGCCAGCGCCCTTTCGAGCATGGCGAACCGATCCTCGCTCGACGTCCGAACCGTCTTCATGTGCGGGGGAACGCCGAGCGGAACGAACTCGACTCGATCGAGCTTCATTTCCGCTCTCGCCGTCTCCGCCAGCAATAAGTGTCCCCAATG
Source organism: Thermoguttaceae bacterium (assembly GCA_017441605.1). Taxonomy (GTDB): domain Bacteria; phylum Planctomycetota; class Planctomycetia; order Pirellulales; family Thermoguttaceae; genus RUG369. The sequence continues at coordinate 15,989 of JAFRXD010000012.1, forward strand.
AACGGGGTCGAAACTCCCGCCGTAAACGCCTAGTCTCATTGCGCCGATCTCCCGAATCGCGACGAAGTTGCGCTACCGAGCGTCAGTCCGGAACCCAAAGTTTGGAACCGCCCCCTTGGGACTCGGAATCGTCCCCGCCCGGCGTCCACAAACCGCTCGACTTCCGCTCCGGCGCCGCCGCGTCGCCAAGACCCGCGACCGACTCCGCGCGCGGCGCCCCGCCCTGCGAAGCCCCGGCCCGAAGACGATAAGCCTCCGCCATTCGCGCCTGAGCCTGAGCGGTCGCCGTAAGTTGCGCGAAGAACCGTTGCAGCGTCTGGACCTCTTCTTTTTCGTCCGCGTGCTCCATAAAGAATCGTTGCGAAAGCGCCCGAACCTTATCGAACTCTTGAAGTTGGAACCGCGTCATAATTTCCAGAACGTTCCAGTGCGCGTCCGACTTGCCCGACTCGTTCGCGTACTCGGTCGCCTGACCGATGAGTTCCAGCGCCCGGGGGAAATCTCGATCCATCGTGGCGCCGTCGATCAAAATGGCGTAGGCGGAACTGCGATCCTCGTATTGCTCCGTCTCTTTCGATCGCGACAATATCTCCCGAGCGAACTTCTCTTTAACGTCCCGAGGCGCCACGAGGCCCGCGATATCCTGAAGCTGGGCGAGCGTCTCGATCTCGCATTTGTCCAAACGCAAACGACTCCAGCGCCAAATCGGGATCGCGCGGAAAAAGCGATCCGCCTCTTCTTGCGTTTTGAGCGACGTCGGGGGATCGATCGGCTCCGGACGCGCAATCCCCGCCTTTTCGCGCAACGAAGTCGCCACCTCGTCCGTCCCCGCCGTCGCGACCGCTTCGCTCGCCACTCGAATCAACGCCTCGACTCGATTCGCCCCGTTCGGTTCCGACAAGACCTCTTTGGGGGACTTGTCCCCCAGAACCGCGTAACGATGCTCGAACCACTGGTCGGCGAACTCTTCCGAGACCTCGTCCGCCAAGGAATCGACCGTCGCGTCCGTAAGTTGGTCCGCGTTCTTGAAATGGAGACGAGGCGTCGCCGCGTTCGACGTCCACAAAACCGGATTCTCTTTCAACTCTTCCGAAGATTCCAATTTCGGAACGAAACCGAGCGTCGATTGGAGTATCGACTCGATTTTGGGCGCCTCGTTCGGGAAAAGCATAAATATCGCGCGAGCCGCGCGAGTCGTTTGCTTGCCGTAAACGAATAGAAAACCGCATTGCCGCGCCGCGTCCGCCAGCGTCAATCCCTCCGTCTTGTCCGACGGCTCGCGATCCAAAACGACGAACGACGTCTTCGGAGGAACGTCCCCCCCCGCCAGCGGCGCCAATTGGGGACTGACCAATAACGACTTCGAAGACAACAGCTTCTCGTGCGCCGAGTCGAAATCCTCCAGCTCGTAGACGAACTTTTGAACGAACTGAACGTCGTCCCACGTCGGGCTCGCGTTCAGGAGCAGGAACTGCTCTACGTCGATCGCGTCTTCACGGTCGACTTTGGGAGAGTCCAGGAACCGCTTCAAATACTCGCGACCCTTTTCCTCGTTCCCGAACCAAAATTCCACGAACGCCAAATTTCGGTACAAATTCGGCCATTCCTCGCCGCGGTCGAGCAGCGCTTCCAAGCCGCTCCGTCCGCTCTTCCACTGTCCGCGAGCCAGTCGACCGACCGCCGCCGCGTACTCCGCTTGTTTCGAAAATCCTTCCGGAGCCGTTCGATCGAACGCGATCTCTTTGAGCATAAACGGAACCGCGTCCGTTCCGAGACATCGGTATAAAAACGCGTTCGACGCTTCGTCCTTCGGCGCGAACGCCTGAAGCTGTTTCGCGACCGCGACCGCTTGGAAGTAATGTCCGCCCTCTAAAAGCGAGGCGCCGACCGTCAGCGTCGCCTGGACGAGCGACAACGGGAACTGATCCCCTTCGAGCGACTCGTAAGCGTCGACCATCGCCGAGACCGCCTCGTTCGGCTTGTCCAAAAGCGCCGACGTCGTCGCCAACTCCCCGAGCGCCACGACGTTCTTCGGCTCCAATTCGACAAACCCCTTCGCCGTCTCGTAAGCGTCCTCCCAAAGACCTATCAGTTTCTGAAATACGCACTTCGCCTCCAAAAGACAGGCGCAATTCGGACGATCTTTTAAAAGACCTTCGACAAAAGAAAGACCCGCCGAGGGCTGATCCCCGGAGATAAACGAGTCGATCTGTTCCAAATCCTTAACGTGATCCGGGCAGCAAAAACGGATTTTTTTACCCCGACCGCCGGGGCAAAGCGAATAAGAGTCGATCGCCATTGCGAATTGTTCTCCGAATAAAATTGCCGTCTCCAGCGAAACGGCGGTAAAATCGGGCGTTTCGATTTCCGAACGAACGCGCGTCGGAGCCGATCCCACCCCTTTGGAGCGGAACCGACTCCCCTATTTTAAACAAAACACTCCCCCGTTTCGAGGGGGGGCGCCAAATCGGAGCGTAAAAACCTCAATTTCGCGCCCCGACCAATACCGTTCTCTTTTTCCTACGAAGTTCCGCCTCGAAGTCGGAGACGAAAGCGACGAGCGAGTCGATAACCCCGTCCGACGACGACGAAACCGCCGTTCCGCCAAAATCCGCGTTGCGCGTCTCCTCCCAAAACGACTCGGATTCCCCTATTTCGGCAAAAATCGAATCCGTCGCCGACTTCTCCAAAACGCGACCCGGTATCGCGAACCTTGTCGATTCCCCGTCGAAGTCCGTTACCGTCGCGATCGCGAGCGTTTTCGACAAGTCGATTCCCGGGTCGAGAAAGCGCGCGACCGTCAGATCGTACCCCAACCCTTCGAATTCCTCTTTCGTCCCGTCGCTCCATTCGATCGACCACTTCTTGATCGGACGATTCCAAGCGCTCGAGCGAACCGATAGCGAAAGACGCGTCGCCGCGCCGCCCGCCAACGACTCCGCCCGAACGTCGAGCGTCGGCGAAGGCGAGAGCGTCGTAAGCGCGACTCTCCCGACCGCTACGACCTTCCCCGCGTCCAAATCGACGACTTTCGCGACGATCTCCCGCGTCCCGGGTTCCTCCGGAACGAGCCCCGGAGAAATCCAACCGCGACGCGAAGATTCCCAAAATGCCCCGTCCCCTAAATCGAAGTAGTACCCGGCGCTCTCCGGTGCGACAAAGCCGCTTGACAATCCTAACTCGAGCGAATTCCCTCGTTGAACCGAATAGCCGCTCCGTTCAAATTCAACCTCTCTTGGATTTGGATCCTCTCCATATACAACGATCGGCGTCTCCAGAGCTCCGACGTCGTTCGAAACCTCGACGTCGGCGCGCGTTTCGATCCGCCAAAAAATCCAATATTTCAAACCCGGCTCGAGCGAGAGCGTTGGCGCGAGAACGTCGAACCGCCTCGTCTCCCCAGCGCCCAATCCGAGAAAACTCCGCTCCGCGATTGGCGCGTCCCCCGAGTCGAGCGCTCCGTCCAAAGACCCGAAAAACCGAACGACGAACGGTTCGGAAACCGCGTCGCCAATATTTTCGACCCCGACGTTAGAAATCGTCAAAACTTCTCCGGAAACGATCGCGCGCCTCGATACCCGAGCCCCGTCGAGAGCCCGTAAGTTGGTCGCGCTCGATTCCGACTCCAGCGCGCCGACGTCGACCGCCCCCCCGGATTTCCTATTGGCGCCCGAAAAATCGCGCCGAATCGCCTCGCCGTTGCGATACCGTCCCGGCTCGGTCGTTCCCGCGTCGATCCCTTGCGAAACGTCCGAAACGTAGAGCGCGTAGTCCCCGTCGCGCCCCGCGTCGAAATCGTAGTCCTGAACGAAAAGGGGAATCGATTCCAAATAGATCGCGTTCGTTCCCGTTTCCGTCGGATCGTCCGGATCGTAACTCGATAGCCAATAAGAAAACGTCGAAAGACAGTTCGTCCCGTCGATCAGCCCCGCGACCGGAACCTCAAATTCGAACGATTCCCCCTCGAATTCGAACGCATTGTAAAACAGCGAATTATAAATATTGACGTCGCAATCGGTCGCCTGCGAGCGATTCTGAACGACGATCGAATTCTCGAGCGTCGCCTCCGCGAAGACGTTGAACTCCTCGTCGACCCCTCGAAAGTAAATCCCGCCCCCAAATCCCGTTCCGCTCGTTCCCGCCGCGTTCCCCGTAATCGTCGCGTTGATAAACCGCTGTTCGACCACCGTCTCCTCGTCGACGTAACCCCCCGTCGAATAGACGCCCCCGCCGTCCCGACCCGCGCGATTCCCCGAAATAATCGTATTGACGACCGTCAGCTCCCCAGAATTGTAAATCGCGCCCCCGACGTTCGACGCCGCGTTGTTCGAAAGAAGAGCGCGATCCAGCAGTAGTTCGCCCGCGTTGTAAATCGCGCCCCCGTCCGAACTCGACCCGTTAATTAGCGAAACTCCCCCCAGCGAAAGCGACGCCCCCGAGCCGATCGTAAATATCCGCGACATATTCCCCGCGTCGATCGTCGCTCTCCCTCCTATCGCGACGACCGCGATCGGGCTCGGATCGTCGACGACGAACCCGTCCGAAGCCGCGCCGAATTCCATCGTCGTCCCCGACTCGTGCGCTCGAATCGCGATAACGTCGGCGCCGGGGCGAGCTTTCGCCTCGCTCAGCGCCGAGCGCAGCGCGTCCGGGTCGAGTCCCGCGCTCGCGTCCAGAACCAAAACGTCCGAGGAGGCGACCCCGGCGTAATCGAATCCCGGGTAGTCCTCCCGAAGCGCCGCGAAAGACGCCTCGTCCAATCCGCGAGTCGCCGAAAGCAATTCGCGAGTTTCCAATGTTTCAAAACGAAGTCGACGAACCGATTGTTGAGACGAGCGAACCATAGAATTCTCCAAAGGGCGATTGAAAAAAACCGAAGGATCCCTCGACCCTTCGGTCCCTTTTAGTATCGCGATCCGAGTCGCGCGAACGTCGACTCGAATCGCGCTTTACCGGGCGTTACCAACGCCAAAAGCCCCAATCGTATCCGTTGGCGCCTCGCTCGACGTCCTCGGGATCGAGAATCGTCGCGTCGAGATTCGAACCGCGCTTAACGACGTCTTTGGATCCGTCGGAAATCGACTCCGTTCCCAAAACGTCGAGATCCGTCGCGTCCGACCAATTCGCGTAAATATCGGCGTAGAGATAATCTACCGATGCGCGATATTCGACTTCGGAGCACGTTAAATCCGCCTCCAGTTCCGTCCTATTCGCCCCGCCCATCTTGTATCTTGCGTAAGCCATATAATATTCTTCGTAAAGTGCAAGTAGCGCGTAGCGATAACTTGTTTCGACGTCCACTAATTCTGTTTCGACGTCCGCCAAATTCGTTGTTCGAGACCCGACGAGCAAATCGCGTCCGCGCCCCCCGTAAATCGAGTCCGCCCCGTTCATTCCGAGGAGAACGTTGTTCCCGGAGTCCGCGCGAATCTCGTCGCTACCCGCGCCGCCGATAACTACGTCGTTGCCCGAACCCGTTCGGAAAACGTTGGAGCCGCTCGCGTTGGCGGCGAAGATAAAGTCGTTGCCGGAGCCCCCGTCGATACGCGAGCCGCCGAATCGACCGCTCGTTCCGTCCGAAAGAAACGCGACGTCGTTCCCGGCTCCCAGCTCGACGCTCGCTCCCGCGCCCGTTACGGAAACGAAGTCGTTTCCGGATCCGATCTCGATTCGAGCTAGATCCCCAGAAACGAAGACCGACGCGTTCGAAGCGTTGGAGAGATTCAACTTGGCGCGATCCCCGGCGATCGTCGCCTCGACCGCGCCGCGACCTCCAAAGACCTCGACATCGTCTCCTTCGACGTCCAACGAAACCGTCGAGCCGCTCTTGGCGCCGCGCGCGTTGACGATCGAGCGATCCCCGTCTTCGATGTTTACGAAGTATTGACCGGAGCCGCTAATCGAGACCGACTGCCCCGCGCCCGTTAAGGCGACAAGGTTCGAGCCCCCGGCGAGAACGACCGAATCGGCGCCCCCGCCTCCGTTAATCGCCGCGCCATAAGCGCTGGCGACGACCCGATCTCCGCGAGCCGTCCCGACAAAACCCTCGAGCGCGTCGGTAAGACGCAACGTTCCGCAATCCCCCTTGATCGGGCGTTGACGACAAGTCGAGCCGAGCTCGACCTCGACGCGATTCGACGTCCCGGAGAAATCGAGAGTGTCGACGCCCGAACCGCCCGTCAAAACGTAATTGAACCCGAGATTGTTCGCCTTAAAGACGTCGTTTCCGTCCCTAGAATCGATCGCGACGTCCTTGACGCCGCTGAACTTCAGCGTCGCGCCCCCTTCCAGCGAAATCAGCCCGCTAGTCGAGCGCGTCGTTCGAACAAATCGCGAAAGTCGCCCGAACGCCGCGTCGTACGACGCCTTAATTCGCGCGTATTGCGCGCTGTTCTCGCCGAACAACTTCGCGTATCGCGCCAGCGCTTTCTCGTAGGGATTTCGAGCGAAGAGCGGCGTCGACGTTTCCGAAACCTCCGTGCCGATTGTAATAACGTCGTTCCCCTCCATCGTTTCGACATAAATCGCGTCTCGCGCTCCGTCTCCTCCGTCGAAGTTGATCGCCGACAAGCTAGACATTGCGCTCGCGGTAACGCAAATCGTCTCCGCGACTCGATCTTGACCGGTAATCGTTAGCGTCCCGTCCGTCCCGATCGTCGACGTCGCGAGCTCCGTCAATTCTCCGTTTTTTCCGAGGCCATAAAGAGTCGCAATCTTGGCGTTGGCGTCGACGCTGTAGGACTTCTGCGCCGGGTAGTCCGTGAGCGACCAGCTGATCGGTTCGGAAGAGGGAACGTAGTTCGGGTTCTTAACGGTAAGTTCAAATGTTGTTGTGGACGATCCGCTCTCTATTAAACCCGTCTCGTTAATTTCGAGAATAACCGTTGCTTTGACGCCAATGGTCAAGACCTTCGATTCAATATTTTCGTCCACGAAATAGTCGGAAGGAACGTTCCATCTAATCGTGCCGATCTCTGGGTTGATCACCATACCATCCGGAAATTCCCCGACGAGCGAATAGCGGATTTCGTACGATTCAGAAGCAGGAGTCAACGCTTCGACAGTTAAGCCAAAGGTTTCGCCCGCCCAAGTTTCCTGTGCGTCAATGCTCTTCCATACGGGGACAACAGTGTTATTGGGAACATAATTCGCATTAAAGATCGCGACCTCAAGGGTCCTTTCGGTCGACTTTCCAGTCTCGTAAACGTTTTCTTCAAGATCTTTGCGCTCGGTCGCCTTGACCGTATAAATAAAGTACACGAAGGTGCAGTCGCTCGGAACGTAATCCTCCGGGATCGACAGCGTCGCGATTCCAGTTACGGCGTCAAAGGAAAAGAACTCCGGATAATTACCTCCGACCAATTCGTAAACAATCTCGGCGATGCCCTCGGGGTCGGACGCAGAAAAGTCAATGGTGTAATTTCGACCAGCAAGTACCAAGTCAACAATGTTTCCAGTGGAGTCGTATGCTTTGGGCGTGCCAAAGACGGGAGGATTGTCGATTTGTTCCGGTCTGGTTACGGTTATGCTTCCGCTCAAATTGGACGCGTTAAACCTGTTGGGCAACGAAGCGCTAACAGTAAAATCAAAGTCGACCGATTCTTCGGAATCGGAGACGGCGCTCGAATCGGTAACGACTCGATATCTACCCTTGCCCAAATCGATCAAATCGAAAACGTCCGAATCTTCTGCGGAAACGGAATAACTAATCGAATACCCGCCAAACTCTTCTGGAAGAGAAAACTCAAGAGAAGAACCCGCTTCAACGCTAATATTTAGATTGGCAAGCGCATCTTGCGCATATGCCTCGAACCCGTCTTCCCCGACGTAGACAGTCGTCTCTTGGAACGCGAGCGCATCGTCCGCTTGGCTTGACGAGAAGGAAATCGAGGTAACCCCGTTCGCGTTTCCGTCCGCGACGATCCGCAGCGCGCTTTGGGTCGGATTCTCGACGAAGCGAACGTTTTCGATCGTATAGGTATCGACCGGCCAGCTGAGCTCGCCTCTTTCGTTCGCCACGACCTCGGCGGCCTCCATTATGTCAATGACGTCATACCCGTCGACCACGAACCCGAAGACGTTGTATCCGCCGTCGAGCCAATCGGCGGCGTCGAACGTAATGTAAAACTGCGCGTCGCTAGTATTTGGACCAGCGTTAGCGTAAGCGACCATCCCGCGCCCGCTGTGCGTCAAGACGTCCAAGTACTCGTCGGCGATCGGTCCGAGATCGGAGCCGTAATATCCGTGACCGTCGCTCGACCCGCCCTGGAACATAAAGCCCGGGTAAATGCGGTGGAACGTCAAACCCTCGTAGTAATCCTCCCAAACAAGTTGCTCGAAATGCGAGACCGAATTGGGCGCCTCGTTATTAAAGAGCTGGATCGTAACTTCCCCGAGCGAGGAAACCGCCCCGTCGGTCGACGTCTTCATAATCGTGAACGCGACCTGATCCCCCGTTACGAACGAAGCGGTCAAACCGTCCACCGAACTGCTGTCGACGAAATCGATCGGCGTCCCTTCGTAAGCGAAATGATACGAATTAGGCTCGGCGATCGTAATAACGTCCGGCAAGGTCTCAAATCCCGCCGCGTCGAGTAGTTGCCGCTCTTCCAGCGCCTCGATAGCCAGCCGATTCTTGCCGAGCTTTTCGCCAAGACGAGCCGGTTTCTTAGAAGTTGACGATTTTCGAGAAGAGCGTCCAAAATGAGAAAATATGTTCATAGTGAGCAGTCCCTAAAACGCGCGACGTCTTGCCGCGCTCCGTTGAAAAAACGATGGAACTCGCTGAGTTCCCCAACGCGCGAATCGGAACCGCGCGACGGCGCGTCTAAAGAGCCCTAAAAGATTTCTTGAGACGTCGACGCTCGTCGAATCGAATCCCGAGGGGATCTGTCGAAAACAAACGTCGAAGGCGAGTCGCGTCCGATATGCGCGCAGAAGCGCAAAGAGAATCGCCGTAACGCGACGCCCTATGAAAGTCCGATCAAAACAACGCGAGACCGAACCCGCTTCCACGCCCGCTATTGTACCCCGCTTTCAAACCGTAATAAATGCTTTTTTCGTTAAAAAGCAAAATATCTTTTCAAGCAGTCGTTACAACCGTTAAATTCAGTAAATCTGTTTCTGAACGCCCGATATGTATCGGCCCCTTCTCGGGAACAACCCGTCTCGCGCCGGTTCAAAGCCTCTTTGCGCGACGCAAATTTCTTGACGAACCGGAAAGCGCGCGTATAATTCGCGCCATTAACGCTATTATTTTCTTGGGAGGTTACGGGAGAATGTTGAAAACAATCGATTTGTCCGAGTCCAAGGACTTCCTTTCCAAAATCGGAAAAATCGTCGACGCCGAGGGAAGCGCGACGATCGAGATCGACGGGACGCCGCGCTATGTTGTTTCCCGTATTGACGAATCGAAAGCGTCTCGGGATCGTTGCGCGACCGAAGAGGAAGCGTTGAAATGCGCCGACGAGATAATGGATCAATTTGAGGATGCGTTTAGGGAACTCGCCAAATGAAGGAATTGTCGCGTTCGATAATATTAAAACTTCACGCGAAAACTATTGCGAGATTTGGAGGATCTCTCGGAATCAGAGACGAGAAAATGTTGGATTCCGCTCTAAACGCCCCTTTTCAGACTTTTGATGGAATCGATTTTTATCCAACTCTGTTAGAAAAGGCGGCGCGTCTTGGTTATGGTATTGTCCAAAATCATCCTTTCGTCGACGGAAATAAGAGGGTTGGAGCGCTTGCAGCGCTTGTGTTGCTTAAGCTCAACGGCAAATCCGTCAAAGCCTCGTCCGAAGAACTCGCGCCCATTATCTTGAGGATCGCGAAAGGCGAAGCGAAATACGAAGATTTTCGCGACTGGCTCCTAGCGAGAACCTTCCCGCAATAAAAAACCCGGGCGCGCCAAAAAATGCGTCCGAGTTTAGTAATAATCCGGAAATCAAAATTGGGCTCAAAGCTCGATCAAAGCCGAATCGCGATCCCCCAACTCGACCCCGATTTTTCTCTCCCCGACGCGAACGCTCAACGTTTTCGCGCCCTCTAAGTTCCACAAGTAAACCGAGTTCGATTCCGGATACCACGCCAGGACGACCGGTTCTTCCTCCTCGACGTAAGGAATCTTTTTCTCCCGAAGCTCGGGCAAAATCGAGCGCCGAAACGCGAAGAGCGAATCGAAATCTTCGTCGACCTTCGCGAACCGCCCCGCGCTCGACCCGAACCGCGCGATCAACTTAGAGCCGCTCGACGTCAAAGCGCCCTTCTCGACCTCGAGCGCGTCTCCGTCCGTTAGGAACGTCCAACCGTCCGCCGGGATTTCCTCGCAAACCTCGAACGGAACCCCGAGCCCGAGAAATAGCGAGTACGGATTGTCCCCCGCCAGATACCGCGACGCGGTTCCGTAGTAGTGCTTGAACGGACCGCGCGCCGTTTGCCCGAGCGTCTTCGCGTGAAACTCATTCTCCTTCTTCATCCTCGGAGCCAGCGTCGACCAATACCCCGGAGGAATCGCGCGCATCCCCGACATAAAGCACGTATTGCGAACGTCGCAAATCGTGGAGACCGACAGTTTCGACGCCATATTCTCCGCCGAGAGCCTTTTCTCCGGATAGACCGTCGTCTCGCTAAACGCTCGGCCCGGCTCGCAAAATCGCCGGTGCAAAAGAGAGCTAAATAGTTCGACCGTCTTGAATTTCGCCTGCCCGAACCATGAGTCGCTAAAACCTCCCTCCCCAACGCGAAACAGCGCGTCGCGGTAGTCGTCGAGCCGAATTCCGCCCCGTTCGCAACCCATGTACATGACCATGATCCCAACGTCGACTTGCGGCGCCGCGTTTTGATACGTCCGAAAACATTGCGTCAATCGATCGCAGAAATAGTCGACCCAAGCGCGAAGTAGCGGAGTGAATCGATTGTCGCGAACGTCCGCGAGCGTCTCCTCCCAACGAGATGCGTCGAGTCCCGATTTCGCGAGAAAATCCGCTTTGCATTCGTCGCAAACGCATCCTCCGATATCCCCCGGAGCCGAAGCGAATCGAAAATCGTCGTCCAGGAAATAATCGAACGCCCCGTACCGCTGGTAAAGCGCCTTGATCGCGTTCGCCCCCTCGGCGTCCGTTGGGGAATGCCACGAAAACCCCCAATTCTCCGATCCGTTCCAGCGCTTCGCGATCTTCCAATTCTTCGGGGGCAAATTCGGAAAATTCTCGTCGCGCGGATCGAGCGCCCCGCCCCCGTGGCAGAACGGAACGCTAATCAAATGGACGCGCAGTCCCGCCTTCTTGATCCGATCGAGCCAAAAATCGAGCTTCTCCCAAGAATAAGGGAACCAACCGTAATACCAAACGCCGTGCCAAACGTCGGTAATCCCCGATTCCTTCCAGAGTTCCGGCAACCCGTCGTATTGTTCGAACATTTCCGGAGAGCTACAGACGTGATATACCCGCTCCTTGGAGTCGACGCGACGATACTCGCCGGGCTCGAAAAGTTTCGTCGACTCCGCCCGAGCAAACCGCGTCGCCCCTCCGAACGCGTCCAGCGCGCAACTTCCGGCGGCGAAATTCTTTATAAAACGGCGACGAGTCGAGTTCGTCATATCGGTTCCTCGTTGTCCATAGAAAAGAAAAAAGCCCGATCCGACCGTTGTTTCGAGCCGAATCGGGCGCGTCTAAAATCCGCGAATTCAATCGTCCAAAACGTCGTCCGGATCGATGGAATCGAGCCCGTCGAGCGCTAATTCGCGCTCTCGCTTGTTTTTCGCCTTGCGCTGAGCCGCCCGATCCGTCGAAAGCACCTGGCGCAAAAGCGCCGATATGTCCTCGTACTGAACCTTGTTCGGAGAACCGTTCGCGAACTGCATAATCGATTTCTGAGGGCGCTCCGTAAGCGAAATGAGCATCGAGCAAACCGTCCCGTAACCCGGTTCCGAAACGATCACCCCGTGTTTGCCCATGGCGTCGGGCTCGCGAGCGAAAGCTCCGCTCGCCGCCGCTAAAAAAGCCACCGAAGAGTCGAGCCGGTGAAGCGTCAGCAGGCGCCGAGCGTACTCTTGTCGCTCGTCTTCCCGGTCGTCGAGCCGACTCCCCGTCAGTATGTGCAATCCGGGCTTCAGCGCCTCGACCCCTATTTCGTCTCCGCCGTAAACCGCGCCTCCGCCGTTTTGATCGACGCAAAGAAAATTCACGCCCGCGTAATTCCCCGTCGAAAGCTCGCTAACCGCCCGTTCCAGCGCCGCTTCGGCGGAATCGCAGGAAAGAAGCTCCTTACAGAGCAATCCCCGCGACCGAGGATCGTAAGAAACCGCACGTTTCGGCGCGTTGATCGCCGCCACGAACATTCCGCGCTGATTCACGCCCGCCCAGGTGCCCCCCGATTTGCGGTCGATTCCGCAAACCGCCCTAGGCCGTCCCGATTGGATTCGGGGCGGGGAAAATTGACGACCGTACTGCTCTTCACGGTTGAGCGCGATTAATATTGGCGCGTCTCTGACCGCCCGGTATTGTATCGCTAAAATTCCCATAGGACGCGTCTCCGGGACGCCGCCGATTCGGCGCGCGCCCATCGCTGCTAAAAAAGAAGAACGGAGAGCGCAAAAAAAATTTTTTCGCGACGCCCTCGCTTGCGCTCTTGCGCGCTTATATATTGATACTATTTGCGCAAAAATAAACCCCACTTTAGTGGGTAACCCCTTGTTTTTTTTAAAAAACCCTCTAGCGGTTACCATTATACCGATTATTAGACCTTTCCGCGAGTCTTCTTTTGTTGTTTCAATTTGTCAATTCATTATTATCCGCACAATTGGAGCTTCCGTCACTTTTGCTTTATCTTTCAAAGAAAATGATGAGAATTCGCCCCAATTTGCACGAAAAACTTGACTTCCTGGCGAAGGGAGGTTTTAATATGGGAAGGGGGTCCCGCGTCCTCGTCGCGAGGCGCGTTGCGTTAGAGCCCTCCCCGTCCCGCGCGCTCGCGCCGGTTCCAGCTTTAAATCCGACCATCGGAGAATTCAACGATGTTCAAACGTTCGCGTATTCGTCGACCACTTTCGCTCGGCGCGCTGTTGTTCGCCGGCGTCGTCGCGACCGCCGTCTCCCTCGACGTCGCATTAGCTCAATCGCCCGCGGCGATGAGCGTGTATCGCAGCGCCGGAGCCCTGAGAGGATTGGGCGGCGGAGCCGGTTCCGGTAGTTTCGGAGCGTCGGATCAAAGCGCCCGAGGGATCAACGCGTACGGCGGAGGTTCCAACAACAACAACGCCAATCGCGGAGCCTACGGTTACGCTTCCGAAGGTATGGGAGGCATGGGCGGCGCGGAGCAAGAGCCCGAGGAATGGAAGTCCATCGAAGTTAAGGCTCCCGAATACGTCTATCGCGGGCACGAAGAGGGAAAGGCGATCACCTCGCTCGAATTCTATCCCTCGGAAGACGGCGCCGATATCCTCGTTCTGAGCGCTAGTTGCGATAAAACCGCGAAAATTTGGAGCCTCGAGGGGAAATACAATCAAGAGACCGCCGAATGGTTCGTTACCAACGGCCGAGCTCGTAAGACGTACAACCCCAAAAACAAGGAAGTCCACCACCAAGGGCTGACTTGCGCCACTTTCTCCCCGGACTACTACTACGTCCTAACGACTAGCTACGACCAAAGCGGGCGGCTCTGGACCATTCGCAACCAAGAAAACACGAAGGCGTATCTCGGCGCGAAAGACCGGCTCTGGTCGATTGCCGTCGGCAGCGACGGGCAATTGGTCGCGGGCGCGTGCAACGACGGGCGAATCTATATTTGGGGTCCTCTCAACGCCGAAAAACTCGGCTCCTTGCCGAATCGCAAGGACGCTTACGAGTCCGGCGGCGACAATCCCGACGTCGGGCACGAGGGACCGGTTTTCGACGTCGCGTTCTCGCCGGACGGGGGCTTCCTCGCCTCCGCCGGAGCCGACGGCACCGTTCGACTCTGGAACCTGAGCCTGCGCCGTCAAACGGCGGTCTTCAAGGTCTCCGACGATAAGGTCTATTCCGTTCGATTCTCCGAGGACGGCAATTACCTCCTCACGGCAAGCCGCGATAAAACCGCTCGAATTTTCGACGCGACAAACCGCAAAGAAGTTTGCCGTTTCGTCGGTCACACGGGCGCGGTTCGCAAGGCGATCTTCGCCGGAGATTACGTCGCGACCTGCTCCGACGACGGCACCGCCCGTCTTTGGAGCATAAACGCCGAGGCGTCCGACAACAACAATAATCGCAACGGATACGGCGGCTCCTCGATGGGTTCTATGCCCGGCGTTTCGATGGGCGGGGTTTCAATGTCCGGCTCGATGGGAGAACCCGGCTCCAACGGTCGCGATGGCGAGAGCGCGCAGGGCAAGCCGACGCGCAAGCCGGGCAAACCGAAGGGAACCGAGCTCGCTTGCTTTAACGTTACGAGTCCGACTTTCTCGCTCGCGGTTTCCTCCGACCTCGTTTATCTCGTTACCGGAAGCGCCGACGGGCTCGCGCGCGTTTGGCGCGTTCCCGGAAACGGTCGGTATTACAGCGAGTCCAACCAAAACAATAACGGCGGGGATTCCTACGGCGGCGGCTCGACCGGATTCGGGACGAGCCCGATGGCGACTCCCGCCTCGACGATGGGCGGCGGAAAATAATTTCTCGCCTTTCTCGCGACGAAATATGGCCGACGTCGGCGCGCTCGACGTCGGTTTTTTATTACGCTTGAACCTGTTTTTTCCAAATCATCTATTGAACGAGTTCGCAATGTCTCCAAAATCTTTAACGGACGTATTTAAACTCAACGACGGTTTTTCGATTCCTTGCGTCGGTTTCGGCACGTGGCAAACGCCGGAGGGAGACGTCGCCGTTCAAGCGGTCAAAGACGCGCTGGCGGCGGGATATCGCCATATCGACACCGCTTTCGCTTATTACAACGAAAAAGGCGTCGGGCAAGGAATCAAAGAGTCGGGAATTCCTCGCGAGGAAATCTTTATCACGACGAAACTTTGGAACACCGAGCGGGGCTACGAAAAAACGCTCGCGTCCCTGCCGCAATCTCTTAAAAACTTAGGCGTCGAGTACGTCGATCTTTATTTGATCCACTGGCCGGCGAACGACAAGGTCTACGACAATCCGGTCGAAGTGAACGTCGCCACTTGGAAGGCGATGGAAAAATTGCAAAAAGACGGATTGGTTCGCTCGATCGGAACGAGCAATTTTCTCGGTCCGCATCTGGAGCAAATCCTCGGCGTTTGCGACGTCAAACCCGCGGTCGATCAAATCGAGTTCCACCCGGGCTACCCGCAATTCGAAGCGGTGAAATTCTGCCAGGAGCGCGGTATTCAAGTCGAAGCCTGGAGTCCGTTGGGATGCGGGCGAGTTCTCGACGACGAGCGGTTGAAGGCGTTGGCGGCGAAATACGGCAAAACGGTCGCGCAGTTGTGCGTTCGCTGGGCGCTCCAACTGGACGTTCTTCCGCTACCGAAATCGACGAAAGCGGAGCGAATTCAATCGAACGCTCAAGTCTTCGACTTCGAGATCTCCGAGGAGGACATGAAGACGATCAACGAGCTTCCAGAATTCGGTTACTCGACGTTTTCGCCCTACGAACTCGAATTCTAGCGCGACGCGCAATTTGGAAATTATTTCAAATGACGCCTTGTCAAATCGGAATCTTGTGATTAAATATCGTACGTTTTGAGACGAGCGCCTTAGCGGCGCCGCGTTCGCGGACGCGCCCATAGCTCAATTGGATAGAGCATCGGTCTACGGAACCGAAGGTTATCCGTTCGAATCGGATTGGGCGTATCTTTCAAACGCGGTCGGATCGCGCGCTCTTTTCAAGGGTCGCGCCCATAGCTCAATTGGATAGAGCATCGGTCTACGGAACCGAAGGTTATCCGTTCGAATCGGATTGGGCGTATTGTAAGCCGGAAAATTTCCGGCTTTTTTTGTTTCTTGGCGCCGCGCTCTTGATTCTTCGCGCGAAAAACCGACAATAAAGCTCGGACGAAATTCTTCGTCGCACCAACAGAAACGAGGCCCCCATGAGAAGCGCCCTTTCATCGCTCGCGATCGCGGCGATCGCCCTCTTTTGCGCTAGCGCGCGCTCCGAAACGATCAAAATCGAGTCGCCCAACGGCAATACCGTCGTAACGGTAAACGCTGGCGAAACTTCGACTTATTCGGCAACATTTGACGGCGCCACCGTCTTGCGCGAGTCGAAACTCGGGCAAACGTTCGCGGGGCTCGAGCTCGGCAAACTCGAGCGCGTCGAGTCGACGACGCGCAAAATCGACGAAACTTGGTCTCAACCGCTCGGCCCTCGCTCGCGATACGTCGATCGGGGCGCGGAAACGACGGTCGAGTTCTTTTGGGAAAAGGGCGCGAAAAGCGCGCTCGTTTTTCGAGTCTACGACGACGGGTTCGCGTTTCGATACGTCGTTCCCGAAGGAGTCGACGCGACGGAGCTTCAAATCGACTCGGAGGAGACGGAATTCGCGTTCGGAGAAGATCTCGACGTTTGGGCGACTTTTTATCCAAACTACAACACGTCTCAGGAAAAAGAATATCCCAAAAAGAAACTGAGCGACATTAAGCCCGACTCCTTTATTGGATCTCCGCTAATCGTTCGGGGAGAGGGTTTTATCGCGTCTCTCACCGAATCGGATCTCCTTGATTGGTCCGGTTCCCAGTTCGCGACGGCGGAGGATTCGGCGTCGACGGTCAAGATCCGACTAACGCCTCGTGCCGACGGTCGCGGGGCGGTCGTATGCGAGCCTGGGGCGCAATCTCCGTGGCGAGTCGTCGCGCTCGGCAAACAGCCGATCGATTTGGTCAATAATTCGGGGATCGTCCTCAACTGCGCGACGCCTTGCGCGCTAGACGACGTCTCGTGGATCGAGCCGGGGAACGCCTCGTGGAACTGGTGGGCTCCGAAACGGAACAATTTGTCGAACGAGTTCTTAAAAGAAATGATCGATTTCTCCGCGGAAATGGGCTGGCGGTACGCGCTGGTCGACGCGGGTTGGTCGAAAACGAAAAAATACGGCGAAAGCGCCGAAGCCGCCATTACCTATCGTCCGGAAGTCAATATTCCCGAAGCGGTCGAATACGGAAAGCAAAAGAACGTTCGCGTTTTGATTTGGTTCCACAATAAAGACGTCAAAGCGGCGGGGGTTCGGGAAACGCTGAAACGTTGCGCGGAATGGGGCGTAGCCGGGGTTAAGATCGACTTTATGGACTCCCACAACCAAGAGATGGTTCAGTGGATTAAAGAAGTAACGGAAGTCGCGGCGGAATACAAACTTCTCGTCGATTTCCACGGAATGTACAAGCCGACCGGACTCGAGCGAACGTATCCGAACCAAATCACTCGCGAGGGGATCTACGGGAACGAGCAGAATCGTTGGGCCCGGATTACCGCGACGCACTCCGCGACCTTGCCCTTTACCCGCTGCGCGATCGGTCCCGCCGATTACACGCCGGGCGGATTCCTCAACGAGCATTCGGACTCGTTCAAGTCGCTCAACGATATCAAGGATCCGGACGCGACGTGCCGCGTCATCGGCACCCGAGCCCGCGAGCTCGCGCTTTGCTTGATTTACGACTCCCCGTTGCGCTGCCTTTGCGATTTGCCCAAAAACTATCGCGGACAAGCGGGGCTCGAATTCCTGCGCGACCTTCCCTGCGTCTGGGACGAGACGACGGCGCTGGACGGCGCGATCGGGGAATTTTACGTCGTCGCGAAGCGGTCGCGGAACGATTTCTACGTTTCGGGAATCGCGAACGAAGAGGCGCGCGATTTCTCGGTCAAACTCGATTTCCTCGGCGAGGGGGAATACGAGGGGACTCTCTATTCGGACGCGCCGGAATCGGATCGAGACGCGAACGTTATTTCAATCGCGACCAAAACGTACCGCCGAGGGGACGTCCTCGACGTCAAGGCGGTTCGCGACGGAGGTTGGAATCTCGTCTTAAAGAAGAAATAGTCGCAAGTTTCGTTTTATTATCGTTTTCGTTTTCCTTTTTATTCGCAAAAACGCTTGGGAAATCGCAACGAGTCGGTCGGTTCGGCTCGTTTCGTTCCCTTCCCTAAAAGGTTCGTTATGTCTAGAGCATTAAGCAAAATCGCGCCCGACTGGTGGGACTACACAACGATCGATCCGGAAATACTCGCCGACGCGGCGAAACTAACGGAGGAAACGCTCTTCGCGCTGTCCCGCCCCGGTTTCCAAGTTCACTACTACGAAACGCTCGAGGAGTTCTATTTGGCGGAGGCGCTGGAGTACGTCGAGGCTTGGAAACAAGCGACGGCGGACAATCCGGTCGGGCTTTGCGGTCCGATCGGTCCGACGGAGCAACTCCCGCTGGTGGCTCGGATCGTCAACGCGCTGGAAATCAATTTAAAGTACGCCCATTTCTGGGGGATGGACGAGTGGGTCGAGAACGGGGTTCCGGTCGATATGAACCATCCGTTGTCGTTCGCTCGCGCGGACTTTGGCATGTGTTTCGATCGGATCGACGAAAAGCTGAAGATGCCGCTTGAAAACATTCACTTCCCGTCCGGGGATCTGGCGGCTTACTCGGCGACTTACGACCAAATTCGTTGCGCGACGATGCAGGGAGGTCAGGGAGACACGAAACACTGGGCGTTCAACGACCCGGTTCGACGGGTCGGAGCGTATCAAGACGCCCCGCCTAGCCCTGAGGAATACCGGAAGTTGTCGACGCGCGTCGTCGATCTGCACCCGATCACGATTTTGCAAAACGCGCGAACCAGCGGGGGCGGGTACGTCGCGAACGTTCCGAACAAGGCGTGCACGGTCGGCCCGGTCGAGACGTGGAAGGCGGACAAAGTCAGCATCTGGCAGGCGGGAACGCACGACAACCCGTTTGGAATGCGACTGTCGGCGTTTATGGTCTCGAAGAAGCTGTGCGACTCGGCGGTTCCCATGTCGCTGCTCGGGGAGCATCCGAACGTCCATTTCCACTACTATCGCCCGGCGATTAAGAAAGTCGAAGCGGAGATGCACTAACGCCGCGAGGCGCCAATTGTTAGAGAAAGGCAAGCGCAATGAACTATAGCGAAGTATCGCGCCGCGATTGGATTAAGACGCTCGGCATGGGCGTCGGGGCGGCGGCGCTTTCGGGAATCGGCGTTTCGACCTCGAGGGAGGCGCGCGCCGATTTCGTTCACAAAGAGGACAAAACGACGGGCAAACTGCTCGACGGCTCCCAAGCGAATCCCTGTAAGTTGAACGCGGACGGGACGATCGCTCGTCCGGCGATCTCGGTCCCCAAAATTAGCGAGACGGACGTTTTGGTCGTTGGGGCGGGCCCGGCGGGTTGCTGCGCCGCGATCGCCGCCGCTCGGCTGGGAGTCAAAGTACCGCTCGTCGAACGGTACGGTCATTTCGGCGGTTTGGCGACCGGCGGGCTGGTTCTGCACATTCTCGGACATTGGACGAAACAGGGCGATAAGAAAGTCCAAGTCGTTCAAGGGATCGGCGAAGAAATGATGAAGCGGCTCGAAGGGCTCCCGAACGGAATCTGCAACCGCGAATTCGGCAAGAATCCGACGCTCGACTCCGAGGTCTACAAGTACCTGCTCGTGGAGATGATCACGGAAGCGAATATCGAATGTCTGCTTCACTCCTGGTGTTGCGACGCGATCCTTGCGGACTCCCCCGACCCGGCGACGGGGAATCCGGTCGTTCGCGGCGCGATTATTCAGACCAAACTCGGTCCGCAAGCGGTGGTCGCCAAGCAAGTCGTGGACACGACGGGGGACGGGGACGTTTTCTACGCCGCGGGAGCCGCGCACACGCAGCGCGAGTACGATATCGGGTTGGTTAGCCGCATCGCGAATCTCGACCGGGTCAATCCGCCGGAGGGAACGAAACGCCCGCGCCACCTAGGAGACGTCTCCCCGGTCAAAGGGGTCAACTGGGTCAATATGGCGGGACCGTCGCTCGACGGTTGCGACGTTCGCGTTCTCTCGAAGCTAGAGCTCCAACACCGCAAGCAGATCTGGAAACAGGTTCAAGAAGTTCGGTCGACCCCGGGCTACGAGGACGTCTACCTCATGGAGACCGCCCCGCAAATCGGGGTTCGCATTACGCGAGTCGTCGAGGGCGTCGAAACGCTCACGCTCGAAAACGCCAAAGCGGGCAAGACTTACGACGACTGCGTCGGGGTCGGAGGCGCTTGGGGCGGCGATCACATTGGCTGGCAAGTGCCCTACGGCGCGCTGTTGCCCAAGAACGTCGAGAACATCCTCACGGGCGGGCGCTCGGTCTCCGCGGAACCGTTGATGTCGGATCTGGTTCGGGTCTATCCGAACTGCTGGGTCACGGGACACGCCGCCGGAGTCGCGGCGGCGACGGCGGTTCTCGAGGACTCGACGGCTCGATCGGTCAACGTCGCCGAAGTTCGCAAAAACCTTTTGGCGCAAAACGCCTATTTAGGATAATATGGCCTCTTCGGAACCAACGGCGGCGCCGTCCCAAACTTCGCGCGAGGGACGGCGCGTCTTCGTTAAGCTCTTCGCTCGTCTTTTTCGACTCGCTTGCCTCGTTGGGATCGTCTATTGGCTCGCGCGGATCGACGCTCGCGCTCGCGACGCCAGTCCCCTGCTCTACGCGAGTTCGGTCGCGACGGGGGCTCGACGGTTCGGACTCGGACTCGTCGTTCTTCTAGCCTGCTCGTGGCAACGGCGGTTTTTCTGTCGATATGTCTGCCCGCTAGGAACGGCGGTCGACGCGGCGCAATGGGCGCGGCGCAAGTCGTTTAAAAACGCGATTCTAAAAAACGGGGCTCGGGTTCCGACGCGATTCTTCTTCGCGTTTTTCTCGGTTCTCTGGCTCGGCTCGCTCGCCCCGGGGCTCCTTTCGGGGGGGCGAGTCGGCGCGCAGGGGCTCTCGGCGCTCGAATTCGATCCGCTCGCGATTCTGTCGCGAACTATTCTTTTCTTTCCCAAGCCGAGTTGGATCGCGATCGCGTTTCTCGTCTGTTACTTCGTCTCGCCGTATCTATGGCGGTTCGGGATCTGCCCGTGCGGAGCGCTCCAGGAGGCGCTCTATTTGCCCAAGCGATTTATTCTCGCGCTTTGCGCTAAGAAAAGCGAGTCCCGGGAGTCGGAGAAGCGCTCCGATTCCCGCCGACAATTCTTCGCGGTTTCCGGCGCGATCGCTTTGAGCGCGGGGACGGTCGCTTTTTTGAAAAAGTTCGGCGCCCCGATCGAGCGACGGTTTTTGCGGCCGCCGGGGGCGCGGTCGGAGCCGGAATTTCTGGCCCTTTGCGCTCGGTGCGGACGTTGCTCGAAGGCCTGTCCCAATTTGATCTTGCGACCGATCGGGTCGGACTCTTCGAGCGTCGATCGCTCGAGCGGGCTTCTTTCGGTTCTCGTTCGGGACACGCCCGAGGTCTCGTTTGGGGAAAGCTATTGCGAAAAGGACTGCGCGGTTTGTTCGGAGGTCTGTCCGACCGGCGCGATCGCGCGATTTACGCCCAAAGATAAGTCGCGATACCCGATCGCCGTGGTCGAGTTCAAGTTGGAGAACTGTTTGCTCTACCAGGATCGGGAATGCTCGATATGTCGGCGCGAATGTCCCTACGAGGCGATCTCGTTCGTCTGGAACGACGACGCCTACGCGAACGTTCCGCAAATCGACGAAACTCGTTGCGTCGGTTGCGGACGCTGCGTTTCCTTCTGCCCCGGCTCCGCCGAGGGCGCGTTAGTTTTGGCGCCGCGGCCGAGGTAAGCTTACCCTTCCGCGTCGCGAGTCGGTCTCGCTTGGTCTTAATCGCCATTCTTGGAACCGCCGCCCGCCTAGGACGGCGGTTTCAATTAACCGCTCCAGTTAGGGCGTCGCGGGCGATATTCTTGTTCCCGAGGATCGTTGGTTACGCCCCAAGCCGCCGATAAATTGGGGTCATTGCCGCGCTCGTCTCGACGAGCGCGACGACGATAACACCCATCGGGCGCTCGTTCTTCTTCGGCTTGCGGCGCCAAGGCGGAGCCGGTCGGGAAGACGTCGCTGGGTCGGTCGCGCGCGGCGCCGCTCGGAGAGGGGACCGGTTCGCTCGCGTCGCTCGGTCGATCGTCTTCGACGGGCATTGAGAGGCGCTCGGTCGGCAAGTTCTCGGCTTTTGGACGTTCCGTCGCTTCGCGATGGCGGAAGAACTCGCCGTCGGTCGTCAATTCGAAGAGGTCAAAATCTTTGATCACGCTTTCGATCGTTTTTTCCGAGGCTCTTAGCGACCAAGCGAGGGTTTCTAAGTCGTAGCGGAGATATTCGGCGCATTGATTCGCCATTTCCTCTAGAATCAGGCAATAGACGCCGTAACCTCGCGCGCCCAGTTTTCTTCGCAAGGCGGCGCTTCTTAGGTCGCGGGTCGGATAGATCGGGCGCGGACGGGTTTGGGACGTCATTTTTATTTGAAGGGGTTTGGAGAGTCGTCGATTGTTTGAATTCGCGGACCTTGGGCGCCGCGTTTTTAAGATAATTGCGGAGAGTCGGGGAAATATACCGGTTTTCTTTCGTTTTGTTCAAAGATCTTGAAAAAAAACGACCCCGCGCCAACGCGACGCGGAGCCGTTTTCTTTTCGTTTAGATCGTCAAATTTCGCCTACTTCGCGATCGATTTGGCGAGGACGTCCCAGAACTCTTCCAATTCGTCTTCCGCGAGGTAATTCTCGAAGTCCGACTCCTCGTCCAAAAGGGCGCACGAGGCGGACGCTTTGGTCGTCGCGTTATTGACGATCACGGACCAAGTGGAATTGACGCGGGAGACGTTGTCGCCAAGGGCGCGGACTTTGTAGTAGTATTTCACACTGGGGTCCAAGCCGGTCATCGCGACGGTTCCCGACGAGGCTGAACATTGGGCGTATTGCGGATTGGCAAAATCGGAACTCGTCGAGAACATTACTTCGAAACCGGACGCGCCCGCAGAATTGTAGCACCTTACGTTGATAAAATCGGTTCCGATTTTACTGGTAAAGAACGTCGGCACGGCGAGCTGCCCCGCCGCGATCGGCTTGCCGTTGTTGGCGTTCCAACCGGAGTCGTTCCCGAGGGAACCGGTCGCCTTAACGCGGAAGTAGTAACTCGTTCCAAAAACCAAGCCGGAAATCGTCGGTTTGCACGGCTTGAGGGTTCCGTCGTCGTTGAAACCTTGACTGAACGTCTTCGATTTCGCGTTCGAGAAATCGGGGCTCTCGCTATACTCGACGACGTACTTCTCCGGAGCGCCTTGGGCGGCGTCGATCTTGCCCGGCTTGATATTGAGCACGACGGCGGTTTTCACGGCCGAGAACGTGAACGACGGCGTCGCGTAAGAACCGCCGGTGTAAATCTTTCTGACTTCGGTATAAGCGGAGTCGGGACGCCCGGTCGCGGTCGCTTTCATACGAACGTAGAACCAAGTTCCGGTCGGCAAACCGGAGATCGTCTTGGAACCGGCGGTCGAATAGGTCTTCGCGACGGAATTCGCAAATTTAGAATCGGTCGAGTATTCAACGACGTACTTCGCCGCGCCGTCGATCGCGTCGAACTTGACGACGATCGCGGTTTTAGTACCGGAGAGCGCGGTAATCGACGGAACGTCGAGGGCGACGCCGGAAGGGTCGAGAGTCGTCGCGGAAATAGTCTCGGACCAAGCGGAGTCCTCGTATCGCGCGGCGGCCGCTTTGACGCGGAAGTAGTAGGTCGCGCTCGACGCCAAGCCGGGCACGGTTTGGAGGCCGGGGGACGCGAACTCGACCGACGCGGCGCTCGCAAAGTTCGCGCTCGTCGAGTATTCTAAGACGTATCGCTCGGCGCTTGCGACCGCTCCGATCTCGACGGTCGCCGAATCGAAGCCGATCGCGTTCGAAACGAGGGTCGGCGCGAACGCCAGGCTCTCTTTCTTGGTCGTCGCCTCAAAGGTCGTCCATTCGGAGTCGACATAACCGGTCGCGGTCGCTTTGAGGCGGAAGTAGTAGGTCGTTCCGAACGCCAAACCGGAAAGGGTCTTGGATCCGACGGTCGTATAATTCTTCGTCGTCTTTGTCGCGAAATTCGGATCGGTTCCGTATTCTAAAACGTAACTCGTCGCGTTCGCGACCGCGGTTATCTTAAAGGTAACGGCGGCTTTCGTCGTCGAAGGGGTCGAAACGGTCGGCGAGGCAAGTTGGTTCTCGACGCTATCGGATTCCGTCGTCGCGGAAACGACGGTCCAGGCGGAGTCGTCGTAGCGCGCGGCGGTCGCCTTGACGCGGAAGAAATATTCCGTTCCGGGCGCCAAGCCGGAGATCGTTTGGGAACCGACCGAAGCGCTCGCGACGGGGATCGGGGCGGCGAACACCGCGCTCGTATCGTATTCCAAGACGTATTGTTCCGTCCCCGCGACCGATCCGATTTCGACGGCGATCGAGTCGGTCGTCGCGGCGGTCGCGCTTAGGGTCGGGGCGCTCTCGAAGGACTCCTTCTTGGTCGTCGCCTCGAAGGTCGTCCAGTTGGAGTCGACGAATCCTTCGCTCGTCGTCGTCGCTTTGACGCGGAAGTAGTAGGTCGTTCCGAACTCCAAGCCGGACACGGTCTTGGATCCGACGGTCGTATAACTCTTCGTCGCGGAGGTCGCGAAAGTCGGATCGGTTCCGTATTCGAGAACGTACTTCGTCGCGCTCGCGACGGCGCTTAGTTTAAAGGTAATCGAGGTTTTCGCGACGGTCGGGGTCGAAACGGTCGGGGCGTCGAGTCGAACGACGTCTTGAATCGCGGTCGTCGTCGCGGCGATTTCGGTCCAGGCGGAGTCGGCGCGACCTTCGGCGGTCGCCTTAACGCGGAAGTAGTAGGTCGTTTCCGGACGCAACCCGTCGACGACGCTCGAGCCGGACGCGTCGAACGCGACGGTAACGGGGGCGGAGAACTCGGGATCGACGTCGCGCTGAACGACGCACCGGGTCGCTCCGTCGACGGCGCCGATTTGGAGCGCGACGGAATCGGACGCGGTTTCGCCAACGGCGACGGTCGGGGCGGTCAGGGCGGTTCGCTCGACGAACGCGAGCGCGTACTCGACGGCGCTCGGACGCGCGGAGCCGCTCGCGACGCGCAACCAATACTCGGCCTCGCCGCTCGGGACCGAAATCGTTTCGACGCCGAGCGCTCCGATCGAGACGGCGACGCGATTTCCCTCGGCGTCGAAGAGCTCGACGCTTAGGTTCGCGTCGGATCCGGTCAGCTCGATCGCGAGCTCGGCGCCCTCGCTCGGGCTCGGGGAGAACTTATACCAATCGACGTCGGAGCCGGAGTGCAAATTCAGCGCGTCGAATCGGTTCCCGCCGACGACCGCGCCCAAATCGATCGCTTCGTCGGAAAGGTCGTTCGGCTCGAATCGGTCGCGGATCGCGTCGGTCGTTACGGTCGCGAGGGTCCAGTCGGAATCGCTCGCGAGAACTTCGTTCGCGAGCGCGTCTTGGGAGTCGTCCGGATTGGTCGGCGCGTTCGCGAGCGCTTTGACGCGAACGTAATAGAGGGTCGACGGGGCGAGCCCGGCGAGGGTCTTGGCGCCGGAGGCGAGATAGGTCTTCTCGGCGGCGTCGACGAAGTCGGGGTCGGTTCCGTATTGAACGAGGTAACCCAGCGCGTCGTCGACGTTTTCGATCTCAACGGTCGCGCCGGAGGCGGAGCTCGCGACGGCGATTCCCGGGCGCGGGAGTTTCGTCTCGATCGCGACGGGCGGATCGATCGTCAGGCGATAATCGGCGGCGCGTCCGTCGGGGCGCGCGTTGGAAACTTTGATCCAGTACTCTCCGGAAGGAAGGTTATTAAAGGAAACGCGGGCGGTTCCGGTCGCTCCGCTCGCGGAAGCGACTTTTCGTCCTCGCGCGTCGTAAAGATCGACGGTTAGCGACGTCCCGTCGCGGGACTGCGCGTAGTCGACGCGCGCGAAGTTCTCCTCGCCGCCGGTCGCGACGGTCGAGAGCTTGAACCAGTCGACGTCGGAGCCGGAGCTTAGCCCGAGATCGTAAGCGATCGCGCTCGTCAGGGTTCCGAGCGCGGCGGCGTCGGCGCGCGAATCGTTCGGTTCGAGCGCGTCTGGCAGCGCGTCGGTCGTCGGGATCCATTCGGCGCTCTCCCCTTTCGTTCCAACGCAATCGCGGGTCCAGACGGAAGAAATACGCCCGAGCGCCTCGGCGCGAACGCGGAAATAGAGGGTCGCGTCGGCGGGAACGCCGGTCAAGGTCTTCGCGCCGGGCGAGTTATAGGTAACGGACGAATAATTGGCGAAGGTCGGATCGGTTCCGTAGTCGAGAACGTACCGCTCGGCGCTTTCGTCTTTCGCGGCGATTTGGAGGGTAACGGAGGTTCCCGCGCGACTCGCCTCAACGCTCGGGGAATCGAGACGCCGCTCGTTCGCGCCTTGGAACTCGTAAGCGCCCAAGTCGATGGCGCGGTAGAACCGGTCGGCGCCGTCCAAGTCGACGCTCAATTCGACTGGGAAGTTCGAGGAATCGCCGCGATCAACGAGCTGACTATTGAGCGCGGGGCGATAATCGCCTCCCTCGAAGTCCTCGAAGAGGGGCTCCAAGCGGGAGTAGCCGTAATTAACGACGCCGGT
This sequence comes from Thermoguttaceae bacterium, assembly GCA_017441605.1. Taxonomy (GTDB): domain Bacteria; phylum Planctomycetota; class Planctomycetia; order Pirellulales; family Thermoguttaceae; genus RUG369. The sequence continues at coordinate 42,583 of JAFRXD010000012.1, forward strand.
TTGGGATTCGTTCGACCAGTCGTCGAACGAGGAGAGGGAGTTGCGACCGAGAACAAGGGTCTCGGGGTCGGAGCGACGAAGATCGTCCTCGGAAACGCCGTTAAGGATAACGATAGCGTTGTCGAACGAGAATTTGTCGGCTTGCCCAAATCGCTGGAGATAAGCGCCGTCCCCGGCGGCGATTTCGGTCGCGGAGGCGGCGAATGCGTCGACGGAGTTTGCGACGACGGTCGCGTTGACGAGGGACAAGGCGCGCGCGGCGTAAACGCCGCCCCCTTGGGACGTCGCGGTCGCGTATTGGGACGAGCCGTAGGAAACGGCGCTCGCGGTATTTTGAGAGATTTCGCAGTTGGTCGCGATAAAACTGGCGCCGACGAAGTTCGAGTAGACGCCGCCGCCCTGCGCGGTCGCGCTCCACGTCGAGGTCGTTTCAACGGAGTTTGCGACGATCGAGCAGTTCGTTAAAGAGGCGTCGCGAGTCGAGTCGGCGTAAACGCCGCCCCCTCGGGCGACGGCGCCGGTATCGGAGCCGGGGACGCGCGCGACGTTATTGTAAATCGTCGCGCCGTCGACGCTCGCGGCGCCGGAGAGGTAAAGCCCGCCTCCCATCGCCAAGTAACCGCTCTCGGCGATATTGTCGCGAACGAGGGCGTCGGCGAGGGTCAGTTTGCCGCTCGAATAGATCGCGCCGCCGGACTCCGATTGGTTCGCGATCAGCGAGCAACGCTCGGTTACAGAAAGGTCACCTTCGGAGTAAATACCACCGCCGAAGGAATAGGACTTGTTTTCCCTAAGAATCGTATCGTTGGCGATCTCGACTTTCGCGCCTTGGGAGACATAAATCGCGCCTCCTTTCTGACGCGCGATGTTGTCGATAAATCGCGAATTGTCGACGGTCAGCGACCGGACGGCGAAAACTCCGCCCCCGTAAGAGAACAACGCGCTGGCGGACGAGGAGTTGGGAGATGCGAAGAGGCTCTCGTTGGCGCGGACGTCGCAGTCGATTAGGGTCGCCGCCCCGCTCGCGTAAAGCCCCGCGCCGTAGGAATGGGCGACGTTTTGGGCTTTGGCGCTCGTTTGATTTTCGGCGATTACGGTCTCGCGCGCGGTCAGCTCGCCGGTCGCGTAAATCCCGCCGCCGAACGCGTAAGCGGTATTGGCGCACTCGGGGGTGGAGGCGGAGTTTTCGACGACGACGCAACGGTCGAGCGTCAGAGCGCCCCGCGCGGAAATTCCGCCGCCGAGGCTATAAACCGGCGCGTAGGTCGAGCTCGGCTCATTAAACGCTTCGTTCCCGGTTACGACGCAACGGGTTAGGTTCGCGTCGACGCCCTCGGCGACGAGAACCCCCGCGCCCTCGGACGCTTTGCCGCCGGTAATCGCGAGCCCGACAAGGGTCGCGCTCGCGGTCAGGTTGAAGACGCGCGAGACGCCTTCGGTCGTAACCGTTACGCCCGGGGCGCTCGCCGAATCGTCCCAACAAGAGGACGCGTCGATCGTTATCGCCTTATCGACGATCAGCTCGCTTTGGAGAACGATTTCGTCCCCCGGTTCCAAATCGACGAAAATCGTTTCTCCGTCGTTCGCGCGCTCGACCGCGTAGCGCAACGAGCCGTTGCGTCCGGTATCGTCGGTTCTGTACACGACTAATCGCGAATCGCCGACCGCTTCGGTCGTCGCGTTGGCGGACGTCGACCAAGCGGACTCCCCTCGCCCCGGCGCGGTCGCCTTGACGCGGAAGTAATAAGTCGAATCGGGATCGAGCCCCGAAATCTTTTGCTCGCCGGGGTTCGCGAACGTCTTCGACGCGGCGGAGGCGAAACTCGGTTCGGTTCCGTATTCGACGACGTAGCTCTTCGCGCTCGCCGAAGCGCCGATATTAAGGGAGATCGCGCTGGACGACGCGACGGTCGCGGCGATCGTCGGGGCGGCGAACGCGGTGGTCGCGGGTACGACGAGCCAATCGGAATCGCCGGCGAAGTCGTCGTAAACGACTCGCGCCATAACGCGCAAGTAGTAGAGGGTTCCCGGGGTTAGGCCTTCGATTCGCTTCTCGCCCGGGGCGTCGAAATTGAGCTCGGTCGCGTTTTCGGGGGCGAAAGTCGCGTCGGTTCCGTATTGAACGACGTAATACTCGGCGCCGCTAAGCTCGTCGAGGACGAAGGACAAGGCGCCGCTCTCGACGGCTAGCGCGGAGATCGTCGGACTCGGCAGCGCGGTCTTGGCGTCGATCGGGGTGGAAGGCTCGGAATCGCCGTAGCCGGAAGCGGTCGCCTTGACGCGGAAGTAGTAGGTGGCGCCCGGGGTTAGGTCGGAGATCGTCTTGACGCCGGGGGCGTTGTAGGTCTTGGTCGCGGCGGACGCGAAGCTCGGATCGGTCGAGTATTCCAGGAGATAGCGAGTCGCGCGCCCGCTCGAACCGACGCGCAGGGTCGCGGATGTAGGCGACGTCGCCTCAATAACGAGCGCGGGCGTCTCGAGCGCGGTCTTGGCCTCGACGCGACCGGTCGACCAGGTCGAGACGTCCCCGGTCGCGGCTTTGGCGCGAACGCGGAAGTAATAATTGGTCGCGGGGGTTAGGCGCGGGATCGTTCCCTGCCCGCTCGACGAGAAGACGCGGCGCTCGGGGGTTTTGAACTCGGGGTCCATGCCATATTCGACTTCGTAGACTTCGGAGCCGGGGACGGCGCCGATATTAACGGTCGCGGAGTCGGCGGTCGTCGAGGCGATCGAAACGCTCGGCGCGGCGAGACCGACGGCGGTCGTCTCAAAAACTTGGAATCCGAACCCGTCGGGGGCGGGGTTCCAGTCGGAGTCGCTCACCCCCGCGGTCGCCGACTTCGCCTTAACGCGGAAATAGTACGTCGTACCGGACAAGAGGTTGTCGAAGGTCAGGTTTTCGAACTCGGTTCGAATCCAGCCGCCGGTCTCGGTCGTTACCAACTCGCCGCTCCAGGTCGAATTTCGCGACGGATCCCCCTCGGGGAAGTTCGGAGACGTCGAGTACTGAACGATATAGCTCGAGGCGACGGACGTCGCGCGGAAGTTCGACTCGCTAATCGAGAGGGTAATCGAGCCGGAGGTCGATTTCTCGACGAAGAGGGTCGGGGCGCCGAGGGCGTCGCGAACGAGATTGCACGTTCCAAATCCAAAGCTCGAATCGCGATAGATAGGAAGGGCGCTCGTCTTGGGCGCGGAATTTTTCGGCGCCGCGCTCTTCGGCGCGGGTCCGGAAACGGTCGGCTCGACGGCGGACGCCTTGACGTAGAAGAAATAGGTCGTATCGCTCTTCAATCCGGAGATTTGGCGCATAATCGCCTGGGCGCCGTTGGGGACGATCTCGAAAGACGTCGCGCCGCTCGGCAGGGTCGCGCTATTCGGGTCGAACGCGAAGTCGGCGTAGAGAACGACGAATTTCTTCGCCTCGGAAATCGAGTTGATCGAAAGGATTACCGACGACTCGCTCGCGTAGCTAAAGGAGAAAACGGGGGTCGGCAAGTCGGTCGTCGCGTCGAGACGGTTCGACCAGGCGGAGTCGTCGCAAGCCTCGGCGGTCGCCTTGACGCGGAAGTAGTAGGTCGACGCGGCGCTTAGCCCGGTTATCGTCTTCGTCCCCTCGCTCGCGAACGCTTGGGAGGTAACCGGGGCGTCGGAGTACTCGAATTTCGGATTGGTCGAGTACTGGAGAACGAACGAGCCGTCGAAACCGTCGGGATAGTCGAACGTTAGGGAGACGGACGAGGCGTCGATCGTCTCGATCGCGGTCAGGACGGGCGCCTCGAGATTCGTGGTCGCGCGGACCTCCTCGGTCGACCAAGCGCTCGCGTCGAACTCCTCGGCGATCGCCTTAACGCGGAAGCGGTACGTCTTTCCGGCGGTCAGCCCCGAGATCATTTGAGCGCCGGGCTCGGCGAAGGAGACGGTCGTCGTCGAGGGATCGCTTGCGCTAAATTCCGGGTCGGTCGAGTATTCGACGACGTAGCCGGTCGCGCGCTCGACCGCGCCGATCGCGAGGGTCGCGGTCGAGGAGGTCTTGTCCTTAACGGCGATCGCGGGGGTCGCGAGATTCGTGGTCGCGTCGAGATTGGTCCAAAGGGAGTCGGCGCCCCCGGTTTCGGTCGTCGCCTTAACGCGGAAATAGTAAGTCGTCGCGGGAGTTAGCCCGACGATCGCCTTGTCGCCGGGGGAGAGGTAACCGCGGGTCGTTACGGAGGCGTTGAGGTTATTGAACTCGGGGTCGGTCGAGTACTGAAGCTCGTAGATCGTCGCGCTTTGGACGGCGCCGATCGAGAGAGCGATCGAGGAGTCGTCTTTCGCGGCGACGCTCAGGGTCGGGGGCGCGAGGGCGGTGGTCGTCTCGATTTCGGTCGACCAAGCGCTTTCGTCGTAGTTCGTCGCGGTCGCCTTAACGCGGAGGTAGTAGGTCGTGCCGCAGGTCAAGCCGGTAAAGGAGTCGATCGCCGTTTGGTCCTCGAGCGCGGGGACGGTTCGCTCGGCGACGGGCGTCGCAAAGCTCGCGTCGGTCGCGCATTGGACGACGTAGGTCCCCGCCTTCTCGACCGGGGCGATCGCGAACGAGATCAAATCGACGTTCGTTTCGGCAACGGAAAGGACGGGCGTCGCGAGATTGGTGGTCGCGGCGAGATAGTTCGATCTAGCGGAATCGCCAAATTCTGCGGAGGACGCGACGACGTAGAAGTAGTAGTCGGTAGCGGAACGGAGACCGGTTATCGTTTGTTCGCCGGGGACGTAGAATGTTTTCGACTCCTTACCCGACGAGAACTGCTCGTCGAGGGCGTAGACGATCGTGTACTCGGTCGCCTTCTCGACGGCGCCGATCGAAATTGTTACGGAGTCCGAGGTTTTTGCGACAATCGCGCGAGTTGGGGTCGCGAGCAAGGTCGTCTCTTTGACCTCGGAACTCGACCACGAACTTTCGTCGAAATTGTCTGAAGTCGCTTTAACGCGGAAGTAGTACGTTGTCGCGGCGTCCAGCCCGGAGATTAGTCTCTCGCCCGACGCGGCGAAGGTCGCCGTTCGCGTCGCGGCGGAAGGAAACGACGGATCGGTCGAGTATTGAATCGCGCATCCGGTCGCCTCGGCGACTTCTCCAACCTCTAGGATCACCGAATTACCGGTTCTACTGTTTGACTTGACGGCTAACGAGGGAGTCGCGAGCGTCGTAGAGATTTCGGAATAACCCCATTCGGAAACCGTCGATTCGTCCTCCGCAATCGTCCGGACTCTGAAAGTGTAGGTTGTCGCCGGCTGCAAACGGTTGACGAGGAGACTTGGCGTCGACGCGGTTATTTGGGTTCGCACGCCGGGATACGCGACCTCCCAATACCAAAGTTCGTAGTTTTCGTTTTCCCAGTAACCGACGTCGTTCAGAGACAAGGAGATTGTCGAGGCCGTCTTCGAACCGTAGGAGAGGCTCGGAATCGCGACGCCGGTTCGCGCGTCAACAACGCTCGACCAAGAACTGTCGTCGAAGCCGTTCGCGGTCGCCTTAACGCGGAAATAGTAGGGAGTCGAGGGAATCAAGCCGGAGATCGTTTGTTCTGCAGACTCCGCGATTTGCGAGACGGAGAACGTTTTTGTAGACGAGGAACCAAAGGTAGGATCGGTCGAGTATTCCACGGCGTAGTTCGTCGCTCGGTCTACCGCGCCGATTACCAAAGTCGCCGAATTCCCCGAGGTCGACTTACAAAGCAAAGCGGGAGACGCGAGATTCGTCGTCGCGCTAGTCGCGCTCGACCAAGCGCTGTCGTCCCATATTTCCGAGGTCGCCTTGACGCGGAAATAGTAGGTCGTCGCGGGATCCAAATGAGAAATCAAGGCAGTTACCGCGCTCGTTCCCGACGTGGCGAGCGTCGCCTCGCCTCCACCTAACGCAAAGGTCGGGTCCTTCGAGTACTCGATCGAGTAGCTCGTCGCCCTATTTACGTTGTCGACGAGAGTCGGCGAAATCGTGAGCACAATAGAATTGACCGTTTTAGTTCTATAATCAATCGCGAGGAAGGGGGTGGCAAGATTGGTCGCGATCGCGACGGAGCTTGACCAAGAAGATTCGATCCCGTCGGAAAGAATCGACCTAACGCGGAAGTAATACGTCGCGGAGGGAACCAAATCGGTTATCGTTTTATCGCCCGGTTCGCCGTAGGTTACAAAGACCGCGTTGGACGCAAAGTCGGAGCTCGTCGAATATTCAAGAATGTAAGAGGTCGCATCGTCGATCGCACCGATCGCGACCTCTATCGAATTGTCGGTTTTCGACTTATAAGCGAGTGTGGGAGCGCGGGCGTCGGTTATGGCGACAACGGGGGTCGACCAGGCGCTCGCGTCAAAGCCGGTCGCCGTCGCCTTGACGCGGAAATAGTAGAGCGTCGCGGCTTGCAAACCGGAGATCGTTGAATCACCCGGTTGACGGACGATCGCCAAAGCCGACTCGAACGACTCGCTTGTCGAGTATTCGATCGCGTAATTTTCTCCCTGATTCACCGAACCTATCGTTAGGGTTATCGAATCGACGGTTTGGTTTTTCACCGCAATGGACGGAGTCGCGAGATTTGTCGTTGCGACCACTTCGGCGGAGGGCGCGCTCGCGCCAAAGAGAGTCGAAGTCGCCTTAACGCGGAAGTAATATATCGTCGCGGGGCTCAAACCGGTTATTGTCTTTTCCCCGAAACCGTCGAACGTCTTTGACGAAACGGACGCGAACGCCGGACTCGTAGACCACTCGACCGAATACCCCTCGGCGCCCATTACCTCGCCGATAGTCAATCCGACCGAATACGCGGTTTTTACGTTTGCTTTGATTTGAAGAGAAGGCGTCGCGAGTTTCGTCGTCGCGGCGATTATCGTCGACCAAGGATAGATCCACCCCGAGGAGGTCGCCTTAACTCGGAAGTAATAAGTCGTCGCGGCGGACAAACCGGAAATCGTCGCATTGCCAAACGTCGCAAACGTCTCGGTCTCGAAAGAATCGAATTCGGGGTCTGTTCCGTATTCGACGACATAACTCGTCGCGTTTACGATTTCGCAGATCGCGAGGACGATCGCGTCGGACGTCGCTTCGACAAGGGTCGGTTCTTGCGATTCGGAAAGAGTCGTCTCTTGAAGAGACGTCCATTCGGAATCTCCATACCCCCTAGCGGTAGCTTTGATGCGGAAGTAGTAACGCGTCCCGGGAAGAAGATCGGAAATCGTCGCGTTGCCGAACGTTGCGAACGTTGCGCTCGAAGAGTCGGCAAAGTCGGAGTTAGTAGAGTATTCGACGACGTAGCTCGTCGCGTCTTCGACTTCGCCAACGTCGAGAACAACTTCGTCGCTCGTCGCGGAAACAACTTCGGCAGACGGAGAATCAAGTTGTTCCATTCCGTTAATTACCGTCGTTCCAACTAACTCGCCGTTTTTGAAATACGAAAACGTTATCGGATCGGTCGCTGTATCGAGGTTTGTCCACCTATAAATAATTCTATACGAAGAGGAATACTCGGACCAACTAGTAAAACGATTCGTGTACGAATAACTGGAACCATTTCCGTCGACGACGCTTACCGAGTCCCATTCGTTTGTCTGGTAAACATTGAATTCGTTTATGCTCGAACGATCCATTGAGACCGTTTTCAGAGACGAATCGAAATAGAACAATTTCAAGTTCGGACAATTAGAAAGATCAAGACTTTGGAAACTGTTTCCTTGGCATTCGAGTATTACCAGTTCCGGACAATTGGAAACGTCGAGACTCGTTAAATTATTGTCGTAACAAAAAAGATATTTTAAATTACCGCACCCAGAAACGTCAAGTTCGTTTAGATCTATTCTTTCGCAATAGATCGTGTGCAAAGCGACGCATCCAGAAACGTCCAACTTTTGACATTTGACATTGGCATCGCTCGCGTCGGAAAAAACGATTGTTTCCAACGCGTCGCAAGAGGTTGGAACAACGATAGATTCATAATTACCGTTCTTAATCAACACGTGATACAAACGTCTCGATTCGTTCCAATAGACCCCTTCGCTCGTCGCCGTTAAGCCGACACTTTCGAGAAAAGCGAGATCGTCCTCGTCGTAATACGAGGCGGTTCTGGCGTCGAAGGGACTCGACCACTCACTAGCCGCGTATCCGAACGCAGTCACCCTAATACGGAAATAGTAAGTCGTCGCCTCGGACAGCCCCGAAATCGTTACGTCGCCCGGTTGGCAAGCTATTGAGGTCGCCGAAGCGAACGATTCGTCCGTCCCGTATTCGAGGACGTAATTTGTTCCTCGAGCGACCTCCCCGATCGTTAGGGTTACCGAAACGTCCGTTTTGCTTTTCAACGCGATCGTCGGAATCGCGAGAATCGTCGTTGCTTCGACTCCGACCGTCGACCAAGGGCTGTCGTCGAACCCGGTCGAGGTCGCCTTGACGCGGAAATAGTAGGTTGTTGTCGGGAGCAGTCCGGTAATAGTCGCCAAGCCGGGAGTCGCGAACGTTGCGGTCGAAAAGTCGGCAAAGTTGGGGTCGTCTGAATATTCGACTATGTAGTTCGCCGCATTTTCGACTTCGGCTATGTCGAGGACGACCTCGGCGTCCGTTGCGGAAACGAGAGCGACCGTCGGAGAATCGAGAACGCGAGGACCGTTTATGACAGTCGTTCCCACCGGTTCTCCATTTTTAAGAAACGTGATTACGAAAGATGATGGAAAACTATTAAAGTGCCCTCCCCACATCGTCGGGTATCCCTTCATAAAGGGGACTGTGTTTCCGTTGCCGTCGCTTCTTACAACGGAATCGTACGCGTCCGTATAGTAGACGCCCTCCGCCTTGTCGGAACAAAGACTAAGAGCGAATAAATCGTTGGGAACCCAAATGTAAGGAATATCGTTTGCGATAATGAGCTCGAGACAGTTTGCTTTTATGTTGGTTAGATCCAAGTATTTGATGTTTGTATTATAGATTACTAGCGAGAAGAAAAATTCGACTTTATCTGAAATCTCAAGCTTTGTTAGCTTGTTGTTGGGGCATATGAGATTTGACAATTTCTCGCACTGAGAAAAATTAAGCTCGGTCAGATTAACACAAGAACACTTGATCGTCCTTAAATTCGCGCATCCATTGAGATCTAACTTTTTCAAAGAATCGCATTCTATTTCTACGACCATCCTCCAGGAATCGACTATGGTCAATTCCACGAGTCGTCCCTCGTCGTTCCAAACAACTCCATCGCTTGTCGCGGTCAGTCCAAAACCTTCGATGATCGCAAGATCGTCCGCATTGTAAGTTACGACAGTTCTTGCTTCGAAAGGACTCGACCACTCGCTTTCCTCGTATTCCGTTGAGGTGGCTTTGACGCGGAAGTAGTAGGCCGTCGCGTTGGACAAACCGGTAACCGTAACGTCCCCCGATTGGCAGACTTTCGTAGCGGTCGAGGTAAACGATTCGTCCGTCGCGTATTCGAGGACGTAGTTTATTCCTTGGGCGACGGCGCCTAGCGTTAGGGTTATCGAATTGGTCGTTTTCGTTTTCAACTCAATTGTCGGCGTCGCGAGGCTCGTTGCCGCAACGATCCTCGTCGACCAAATCCCGTCCCATTCCGGCGCGGTCGCCTTGACGCGTAAGTAATAGGTCGTTGCGGCCGACAAACCGAAAATAGTCGCGTTGCCAAACGTCGCGAACGTCTCGGTCTCGAAAGAACCGAACTCGGGGTCGGTTCCGTATTCGACGACGTAGCCCGTCGCGCCCTCAACCTCGCCAATTGCGAGGACGATCGCATTGGACGTCGCTCCGACTAGGGTCAGTCCCCCAGCGTCCGCGAGAGTCGTCGCCTCGAGCGTCGTCCAGTCGGAATCGCCAAAACCGGTCGCGGTCACCTTGACGCGGAAGTAGTAGCGCGTCCCGGGAAGAAGATCGGAAATCGTCGCGGCGCCGAACGTTGCGAACGTTGCGGTCGAAGAGTCGGCAAAGTCGGAATTAGTAGAGTATTCGACGACGTAGCTCGTCGCGTTTTCGACTTCGCCAAAGTCGAAAACAACGGAATCGGTCGCGATCGCGCCGACCGAAACTTCCGGATTTGCGAGTTGCTCAATATCGTTAATGCTCGTTGTTCCCACTAACCCGCCATTTTTACGGTACGTAATAGTAATGGGATCCGTCGCGGTATTGAGCCCTCGGACTGTGCGGTAAACGTACCCGCCCGTATCAATACGACCGATAATCGGTTGAGAACCTGATACAACAGAAACTTCGATGGAATCCCAATCTTCACAAGTCCGAACATAAAGAGACCCGATACTCTCTCTTTCCTCGCTTAGGGTAAGTTTTCTGACACTGTAATCAATGTACAAAGATACTAGATTTACGCAGTTTGAAACGTCGAGTTCCGTTAAAGAATTACCGTGGCACTCAATTACGACAAGATTATCAAGACCTGATAAGTTAAGATCTGTTAGACTATTGTTGTGACACTCAATTCTGGCGAGATTCTCACAGCACGTTATGCTCAAATCTGTTAGGTTATTGTCGTCACACTCAATATACGAGAGCATTGCGCAATTTGACACGTTCAAGAGAGTTAGTTTGTTATTCTTGCAATTCAATCCTCTCAGTTTGCCAAAACCTGAAACGTCCAATTCACAAAGATTGTTGTTCCTACACCACAAGTATTTTAGGTTATCACAACCTGTAAACAACAATTCCTCTAGATTATTGTTAGGACATTTTAACAACTCCAAATTAGCACACCTAGAAACGTCCAACTTCGTCAAAGCAGTGCAGTTCTGTATTTCAACGTTTGTAAGAGCAGAATCCGCAAGAGTTAGTTCCGCGAGTCTTCCTTCGTCGTTCCAAACGACTCCTTCGCTCGTTGCCGTTAGTCCAAAACCTTGAACGACCGCAAGGTCGCTCGAGTTATAAGAAACGATAGTTCTCGCTTCAAATGGACTCGACCATCCGCTCTCGTCGTGTCCGGTCGCGGTCGCTTTGACGCGGAAATAGTAGGTCGTCGCCTCGGATAAGCCGGATATCGTCACGTCGCCCGGTTGACAGACTATCGACTCCGCCGATGAGAACAACTCGTTCGTCGAGTATTCGAGGACATAATTCGCTCCCTGAGCAACCGCTCCAATCGTTATGATTAGCGAAACGTCCGTTTTGCTTTTCAGAGCAATGGTTGGAGTGGCAAGATTCGTCAACGCTTCGATTTCGATTGTCGACCAATCGCTATCGTCAAAGCCCGTCGCCGACGCTTTGACTCTGAAATAGTAAGTCGTCGCAGGATCTAGACCTGTAATCGTTTGTTCCCCGGCTATGTCGAATGTTTTCGAGGACGAAGATTCGAACGTTGAACTTGTCGAATACTCGACTGTGTATCTCGTAGCGCTCGTTACCTCTCCAATGACGATTCCGACCGAATCGGCGGTTATTTCGTTCGCGTTGATTTGGAGACTGGGCGTCGAGAGAGTTTCTAGCGAGTTAATCCACGAACTGCCGATCTGATTGTCGTCATTGTAATAGACGAGCGTTATAGGAGCGATAATATTCTCGCCGTTGACCTCCGTTGGCGCTATGGTAAAACAATAAAGCGAAGAGTCTTTTGTCGCGTATTCGCTCGAACCGTTTGTAATAACGGCAAGTTTGTTCCATCCACTGGCGTATACCCCAACTTTTATAGATTGAGATTGTTCATTGGACAACTTTAACGATTGAAGAATAAGCCCGTCTCTGTTAAGAATTTTCAGAGACGTACAATTTGATAAATCGAGCGTCGTTAGTTGATTCAAATAACAATCAAGCCTTATAAGATTTGCACAATTGGAAACATCGAGCGTCGTTAGTTGATTCGAAAAGCAAAGAAGAGTTTCAAGGCTTGTGCACCCGGAAACATTGAGCGTCGTTAGTTGATTCCTATAACAAGTAAGATAGCTGAGACTTATACAACTTGAAAGATCGAGCGTTGTTAGTTGATTCGAAAAACCATCAATGTGTCGAAGACTTGCACACCCGGAAACATTGAGCGTCGTTAGTTGATTCTGACGACAACTAAGTATTTCAAGACTTGGACAACAAGAGACGTCGAGTGTTGTTAGTTGGTTTTCGTGACAACCAAGCGTAACGAGACTCGCGCAACCCGTAAGAATTAACTCTTGTATTCCATTACTTGAACATACAAGCACCTGTAAGGCGTCGCAACCGGTCAGATCGACTGTTGTGATACTACTATCAAGGCAATTTCCACATTGAAGTTCTATTAGTCTACCGCTAGCGTCCCATTTAACCTGTGAGCTCGTAGCCGTCAATCCCAACGATTCAACGGCAGCGAGATCGTTCGCGTTATAAGTAACCCCAGTAACCAGCGGCTGTTCCCCGATTTCACTCGCCTCGTCGATCCCCGCGCTCTCGCAATCAACTCCAACAACCACCGCGCAATTTCCCGCACCCAACGCCTCGCCGACCACAACCGCCTCGTCCTCAACGACGCTCGTGCCGTCCCAAGGGGCGACGCTCAACAGCCTCCGATCCTCCAACTCTTCCAACCTAAGCCCGCGAGACTTTGGTGCTTTGTTCTTTTGACCGGCGTTTTGAGAGGAACGAAAGAGATCGACGAGACGGGCGGAGAAGAATTGGTTTTTCAAAGCTAATCCCCTTATGGCAAGGTCGCGAAAAGCGCGACAAGTATTAAGCAAATCGGCGCGGTTCTCGTCCCCGGTCGCGACGCGAGGGCGCGACGCGGAGTCGTTTGGACAGTAACGACGCGCGACGAGGCGGTTTCGCGATTCGTCGCGCGTCGCTTGGGTCGTCGAGGAGGGGAAACGGCGGGGCGGCGCGATTCCCCGTCCTAGTCGACGACGGGTTTGAACACGGCCCCGACCGACAAGCGCTCGGACGAGGCAAAGGCTCGCGCGATTACTTCGCGAGGGATTCGGCGAGGACGTCCCAGAACGCGTCTAAGTCGTCGTCCTCGAAGTAGTTTTCGAATGGCGAAGCATCGTCGAGGAGGGCGCTCGAGGTCGACGCGGCTTTGGTCGTCGCTTCGAGGGTAGACCAAGGGGAGTCGTCGCGCTCGGGCGAGGTCGCCTTGACGCGGAAGTAATACGTCGTCGCGGAGGAAAGCCCGGAAATCGTCTTGACGCCCGCCGAGGCGTAGGTCTTGGTCGTAATCAAGTCGAAGGTCGGGGTCGTCGAGTACTCGACGACGTATCGCGTCGCTTCGGCAACGGCGCCGATATTGAGAACGACGGCGGATTTGGTAACGGACGCGGAGACGACCGGGGCGCGAAGCGCGAAGCTCGCCCTTTCGCGGGCGCCGAGGTCGACGATCTCGTCTTGGATTCGCGCCTCGCCCGCCAAATCGAACTCGGTCGTAACGAAGGAGTTGTCTCCTCGATTCAGCGCTTGCGTCCCGGGGGCGAGTCGATAATCGCCGTTTTCAGCGTCGAGGAACAGAGGAAGCGCGGGGTCGTAAACGTAATTAACGACTCCCGGCTCGTCGGCGTTCGACCAATCCGCGTAGGAGGACAGGACGTTCCGAGCGTTTAGGGCGCAAGACGTCTCGCCGATATTGTTGAAAACGTCGTTTCCGGTCGACTCCGCCTCGTTGTTCGCGACGATCGAATTGACAAACTCGCTAGTTTCCGCCCACTCGGTAACGTAGAGTCCCCCTCCGTTGATCGCGGAATTTCCGGCGATCGTGCAGTTTACGAACCGTCCGCTTCCGGAGGAAACGGAAACGCCTCCGCCATCTTCGAAAGCGAGGTTCCCGACTATTTGGCAGTTCGAAACGATCGTCGATCCATAGAGGTCGAGCCCCCCTCCCCAAGCGGCGTCGTTGTCGGCAATCGAACTATTCGTCAACTCGAGCAAACCGTAAACAAGGACGCCTCCACCAAACCCATAGGCGGTGTTCCCGACTATTTGGCAATTTTCGATAACGCACGAACCTTCGGTCGAGACGCCTCCTCCGTCCCACGCCTCGTTTTCGGTAAATACGCAATTGGAAAACGCGCCGGTTCCCGACGATCCGATATAGACGCCTCCTCCCTTCCACGCCTCGTTTTCGGTAAATACGCAATTGGAAAACGCGCCGGTTCCCGACGATCCGATATAGACGCCTCCTCCGTACCAGTCGGAAACGTTTTGCCTAACGACGCAGTTGTTTAGCGTCGCGCTCGCCTCGGCGCTAACGCCCGCGCCGCAACCCCATCCGAGATTATTGGCAATTAGGCATTGGGATAAAGAAACGTTCGCGGTCGCGCGAACTCCCGCTCCGCCAAGGACACTTTCGTCTTCCGCGTATCCCGAAGTTATTTCCAACCCGATAAGAGAGGTTTCGGCGGCGATATTGAAGACGCGGGACGCGTTGTTTCCGCTAATCGCAACGCCGGGCTTTTCGTTTTCGTCGTCCCAAATCGCGGACGCGTCGATCGTAACCGATTTATCGACCAATAATTCCGATTTAAGGGTAATCGTCTTTCCCCTCAAATCCTCGTCGAAAGTAACGACGTCGCCGGGTCGAGCGCTCGCGATCGCGAAACGCAAGGATCCCATCGTCGTCGCGGAGTCGACGGTCGTCGTAACGACGAGCGGGGAGTCGGACAAGGTCTTGGCGCTCCCAACGATCTTCGACCAGCCGGAATTAACGCGAGAAACGTCGTCGCCGAGGGCGCGAACCTTGAAGTGGTATTTGGTTCTCGGGGTCAATCCGTCGACGGTAACGACTCCGGAGGCGGAGCCTTGGACGCGCCAAGCGTCGGCGAAATCGGAAGACGTCGAGAGCATAACCTCGTATCCGGACGCGCTCGCGGAGTTGTAGCATCGGATCTTAAGGGAATTTGTTCCAATCTCGCTAACGAAGAACTTCGGGGTCGCGAGTTGCCCCGCCGCGAAGTTGATCGCGTTCGGTTTCGAGTCGTTGGCGACGCTCGACGTCGCCTTGACGCGGAAGTAGTATCTCGTTCCGAAGGTTAACCCGGAAATCGTCTTGACGCCGGAACTCGAGTAGGTTTTGGTTCCGGCGTTGACGAAGTCGGGGTTGTCGGCGTATTCGACGACGTATTTCTCGCCGCCCGGAACCGGCTTGATATTGAGCACGACGGCGGTCTTAACGGCGGAAACGGTAACGACGGGCATATCGAGGCTCGCGCCGGTAAAGATCTTGCTCGTTTTGGCAAAGCTCGAATCGGTTCGCTCGGACGCGATCGCCTTGACGCGGACGTAATACCAAGTTTCGCTCGCCAAGCCGGAAATCGTTTTAACGGTCTCGGTCGAGGTATAAGTCTTCGTTTTGTAGCTCGCGAAGGACGGATCGATCGAGTAATCGACGACATATTTTTCGGCGCCCTCGACGGGGTAGAGCTTGATCACAATCGCGGTATTGGTACCGGAGAGCGCGAAAGTCGGGGCGTCGAGCGGTTCGCCGTCGGCGCGCCGGGTCGCGGCGGAAATCGTTTTCCACGCGGAGTCTTCGTAGCGCGGCGCGGTCGCCTTAACGCGGAAATAATAGGCGTCGCCGGAATCTAACCCGGAGACGGAGAGGGTTCCGGGGCTCGCATCGAGGGATCTCGCGCCGGAGAAATCGGGGCTCTTAGCGTATTCGAGGACGTATCGCTCGGCGTTGGCAACGGCGCCAATCGAGAGGACGATCGAGGCGGTGGAGGCGTCGGCAACGCTCAATTTCGGAGCGGCTAGGGAGGGTTTGGCGGTCGTCGCTTCGAGGGTCGCCCAATCGGAGGGGAAAAAGGCGTCGGAAGTCGCCTTAACGCGGAAGTAGTAGGTCGTTCCGAAGTCCAAGGCGGAGATCGTCGCGTTCCCGGGGCTCGCGAAACTCTTCGCGGAATAAGTCTCAAAAGCGGGGTCGGTTCCGTAATGAACGATATAATTCGAGGCGTTTTCGCCCCCTTGAATATTGAGAACGACGGAGTTTTTGGTCGTCGACGAGACGGAAACGACGGGGGAGTCGAGTTTGGACGCCTCGGGAGCGACAATAGTTAGCGCGTAAGCGCCGCCGACAAAGAAGTCTCCGTCTCGCTCGTAAGAAGAGGAGAACCAATCGTTATAAACTCGCGCGTAGTAAACCCCGGCGGTTAGTCCGTCTAGGGAAATAGAGGGAAACGTCCCGTTGGCGTCGTCCCAAGTCGCCGAACCGACGAGAGCGCGATCGGAGTCGAACAATTCCAAATCGAGATAGTAGTTCTCGGGGACGTAGTATTGGTCGTAACCCAAGTCGTCGTAGAACGCTTTTAAATCGGCGAAATCGAGCTCGAGGCGATAGTCGGATCCGTTGGCGTCGACGATAAAGAAGGAATACCAGTCCTCCTCGCTCATAACGCTCAAACTGGCGCCAATTTCCGCGACGCCGGAAACGCCGCCAAGGTCGAAGGCGGTTTCAAAATCGTCGTTCGACTCGCAATCGTCGGGACCGAGAGAAACGGCATCCTCGGTCGGCGCGGAGATTACCATTACGTAGGGCATATCGTACTCGCCCAGATAGGTAATGTCCACGAAATACTCGCCGGGCAGCAAGCCGGTCATCGGCGCGACGATGGATCCGTCCACAACGCGAGCGTCGGGGAAATAGGTCCATTTTCCGGATTGTTCGTTAAAGGCTCTTATGTTGACGAGAACTTCGCAGACTTCGGGGTCTTCAAAGGTTATCGAGACGTGGCAATCGGCGCCCGCGACGTAGTCAATGGCGAATTTATAACAATCGGAATCGAGAATGCATTCTTCGCCAACCTCTTCGTAGCCGCTAACGTTCGCTTCGTAGAGGGATATTCCGGAAAGGGTTCCCAAGTCGTAGGGTTGGTTCAAATCGTTGGGCTCGTAGGGGTCGGGCTCCAGAACGAAAGGCGCGGAAATCGTCAGGGAGTAGGAAGCGCCCGCGAATAGGGACGCTCTTTCCGAATCGCCGAATAAATCGCAATAGACTCTAATATAATAAGTTCCCTCCTCTAATCCGCGCAAAGAAACGCGCTCGGTTCCCGTTCCGGAACTTGAACAATCTATCGCCGCGCCATTGGAGTCCAAAAGTTCGAGGCTTAAGCTAAATCCATCATAGGCGCTCGAAAGATTGAGCGGTAATTCTTCGTGAACCAACTCTATATAATTCGAGGACTTTCCCGTTCCGTTAATCGAGAGCGCAAACCAATCCTCGTCGGACAGGACGTTGATATTCGCCTCGACGGTCGATATTTTGGAAACGGTTCCCAAATTGCGCGCGTCGTTTAAATTGTCGTTCGATTCGTAGGCGTCGGGTTCTAGAACTTCATTTCCGACGGAAGGCGCCGATATTTCAAGAACGTAACCGAACCCGTTTCCCAAACCGTTGGCGCTCGCGCAGTATTCGCCGGGAACCAATCCCGTCAACGGAATTATGCCACCAAGGTAGTTAAACCCTAAGAGTTCCGAATCGCCGTTGGGACCGGTCAATTGCAACCAACCGTTAAGCGTCGGATCGTCGGTAATTAACCTGACGTAGCTGTTCTCGTCGCCGACATAATTAATGGAAAATTTATAGTAATCCACATCGTCGTCGTTATGGAAATTGGCTTCCAATCTCTTGACTCCGGAAATGGATCCCAGATCGTAAGCCTCTTCGAATGCGTCGTTCGTCTCGTATTGATCCGGTTCTAGGGGCTCGCTCTCGTAAGCGCCCAAGTCAACGGCGCTTCCTTGGATCCGTTCGGCGCCGTCTAGGTCGACAACGATTTCGCTTGGCACAAGGAAATCGTTTCCTTTGTCGATCGCTTGCGAACCGAGGGTAAGTCGGTAGTCTCCGTTTCGGGCGTCGATAAATAGAGGACGATCGTCGTCGAAGATAAAATTAACGACACCGTCGGAGGAAGAATTCGACCAATCGGAGAAACTCGAAAGGACGTTATAAGCGCTCGCGGTCGCGTTATTGGCAGTCGCAAGATAAACGTCGCAAGAATCGTTTAAGGCGACAACAGAATTCCGAAGGTCGACGGATCCTTCGCTGACGTAGATTCCACCGCAGACACTGGACGCGCAATTATCCGCAACGGTACAATTGGTATAATTAAGAAGTCCACTGGAATACGACGCGCCTCCGCGCGAGGCCGAGTTGTTCGCCACTAGACAATTCGTCAAGGACGCGGTTTTGGAAGGGTGAACGTAGATCGCGCCCCCGTAGGCGGCGATATTATTGACAGTGAAACAGGCGACAAACCGAGACGTTCCTCCGCAATATGCGCCGCCCCCCGATGTGTTCGCGCTATTTGACCAAAAATCACAGTTTACGAACAATACATCTTCTGACCAAGCTTCAACGGCGCCTCCGAAATTCGCGCTATTGGAGGCAAACGAGCAAGAATCGAAACTTATCGTTCCCGACGCGACATAAATCGCTCCACCTTCTTGAGATTCGTTACAAGAGAATTCGTTTTCCTCAAAACGACATTCGGCTCGAGTAGTTAGTAGCGCTCCGCCGAAACTCACGGCGGAATTCCACGCAAAGTTGTTAAGGCGGAAATCGGCGAATCCGCCGTTGATATAAACCGCCCCGCCGTACTTCCCCGAGTTACTGGAAAAACTATTGCCGTCAAGAGCAAGGGTCGATTCGTAAAATTGCGCGGCGCCGCCGTAATTCGCGGAATTGCCGTCAAACGCGCTTCGCTCGATAACTATGGTCGCTCCGTCGGTTTTGATCGCGCCCCCTTCGGTCGCGGCGACGTTGTTCGCAAAGACCGAGTCGTAAACTTCCAAAGTCGACTGAGTAACGCGAATCCCGGCGGCGTATCGACGCGAGGTATTATTATTGAAAACGGATTTTTTGACGATCGCGGTCGTTCCCGAGTCGCCGTACAGACATCCTCCTTGACCGGTCGCGGCGTTTTGGTCGAAGAGGCAGTTTTCGATAGTCGTTTTACCGGAGGCGAGATAAATCGCGGCTCCGTTTTCAGCGGCGCCTTGGGTAAATCTCAACCCTTTAAGTTTAAGGTCGTTTCCGAAGGAGGAAAGAATTCTCGTCGCGTTGGCTCCGCTTATCGTAATACCGGGGGCGTCGCTCGCGGAATCCCAAAGGGAAGTCGCGTCGATTAGGATCGATTTCGACGCGATAAGTTGCGCGCCGTCCAAGACGATCGTTTGCCCTTTGAGGGCGTCGGCGAAAGTAATGGTTTCGCCGTTTCGGGCATAGTCGAGCGCGTATCGCAGGGATCCGAGGGTCGAATCGGAGTCGATCGTTTTCGAGACCACGAGAGGATCGGTATTGGGATCCTCGGGGGCGGAAATCGTAAGAACGTAGTCTTGAACGATCTGAACGGAGCCTTGGTCGCGAACGCGCGCGAAATACATACCGGGCGCGAAACCGGTTAGGGAAACGGTCTTGGTCGTCGCATAACCGGAGGTCGATCCGACCTCGACGCCGTTTGAGTCGTAAACCGCGAGCTCGAGATTGGCGTCGGCAAAATCGCCGATTTGGACGTAGGAATCGAGGTCGCCCTCGTCGAGAATAGTGAACTTGAAGAAGTCCTCGTCGGTTTCGTAGAGCAAATTGGGAGCGAGCGTCGAGACGCCGGTCAGGGCGCCGAGATTATACGCCGTTTCCATAGAGTCGTTCGACTCGTACCGGTCGGGATCCGCGGTCGTCCAAGTCGAAATCGACGCCCAAGCGGAATCGGCGAAACCGTCGGCGATCGCTTTAACGCGCAAATAGTATTGTGTCGCCCTTTCGAGATTGTCGACCAAGAGGGCGCCGCTCTCCAATGAGGAGAGTTCGACGCAATTGGCAAATCCGGAATCGGTCGCGCATTGAAGCAAGTATCCGGTCGCGTTAGCGACGTGGGCGACGTTCAAGGTAATCGAGGAACCGCCGACGGAGTCGATCGCAACGATCGGTCGATCCAGCTCGTTTTCACCAAGAGGCGCGGGGGGCGAGATTTCCAACGAATACTCTCCTCCGCGCCCTTCGGAGTACATATTATAGACTCCCAAATAATAAGTTCCCTTTGGCAAATTATTGAGAGAAATCGATCCGGATTCGTTGTAAACCAATCCGCTTCCCACTTCGTCGACGTTCGCGTCGAGGACTCGGAAATAGAGCGCGAAGAAACCTACGCTATAATCGGCGGACAATTGGATCCAATCGTTTTCACCGCCGTTGGCGACGGTCGTAAATTTGAACCAGTCGACGTCGGACGCGTCAAGCAAATTCAAGGCGCTATTGGAGTAGGTTTCGGTCAGGGTTCCCAAATCGTAAGCGGAACCGATCCCGTCGTTCGGTTCGAGCGCGTCGGGCTCGCCGATCAAGACGTCGGCGGTCGCCCAAGAGGAATCTCTCCATTGGTCGGCGGTCGCCTTGACGCGGAAGTAATAGGCGGTAAAAGGAGTAAAATTCTCGAACGAATAAACGCCGGACACGTTGAATATCGCTTCCTCGCAAGTGGTAAACGACGGCTCGAGATCGTATTGAAGAACGTAGGAGGTCGCGTTTTCGACGGCTCCGATCGAGACGCTAACGTTCGTATCTTCCACTTGGAGCGCGAGCGAGGGACTATCCAATTGAGGAGTCGTTTCGGGCGCGGAGATCTCGAGCGCGTAGGCGCCGCTTCCGCCGGAATAGTTGTAGACGTAAGCGTAATAAACGCCGGCTTGTCGACCTTCCAGCGAAATCGTTTCGACGCCGGTGACCCCCATAGAATACGCGAGTTGCGAACCTTGGGAACTGTACAGCTTCAGATCGAAATCGCGACCGGAACCGTGTTCGTAGGTCAGTTTGACGTAATGATCCGACGTTCCGGTTTCGCCAATGGAGAATTTGAAATAGTCCTTGTCGGAACCGGAGCTAAGGTCGGATCCAAGCGAAAGGACTCCGGAAATCTCGCCTAGGTCGTATGCGGTCGACAGGGAATCGTTGGGCTCGCAATCGACGGTATTCGCGACGGAGGCGGCTCCAAGATCGAGCTGGTAGTTCGCGTTGGTCGTTCTCAAAACGATCAGATCGTCTTCCGGGGTCGCCGCGGCGTCTTGGATCGCCTTGTTAATCGCGGCGTAAGAGAGCTCGTCGGCTTGGAGATCGACGACATTGATCGCGTCGGGGGACTCGGGTAAGTCGAGTTTGGAATAAGCCTGGCGAATCGCGTCGAACTCGGCGGCGGAGACGGAGAGAAGACTTCGATCCTCCAGCGACTCGAGCCGGAGCGCCCGGGTTTTCGGCGCCTTGCTCGCGCGACGAAACGATTTAGACGAACGAACAGAATTGGAAAAACGACGATCAAACGAATAGCGCGACAACGTTCCGCTCCTTAATGGACAACCCGCGCGAAAACCCCGCATTGCTCCAAAAGTCCCCGCGCGATTTTTGAAATAGCCCCGTCCGTTCGACGAACGCGAAGAAACGCGACTTCCCTCTTCCCGCGACAAAAACGCCGAAAACGACTTTTTGCGTTTTCGCATCGCATTGTCGATCAATAAGTTGGGCGATAGCCGAGTAACTGACAAAAAAGTATAGGTTTTTGCGCGGGTAAAAAGCGCCGATTTTGAGGGCTAATTCGGCAAAAAAATGATAAAAATTGGGCGCTCGGGATTGTTAAAACCTCATTAAACGGTATATTAGAGCAACGGGGAAGTTTGGGGCGCAACTGACAAAAACCTATGACATCTTGCGCGATTGTAACAAATATCGCGGCGGCGATTTTTGGAGTCGTTAATTGCCGCAAAACCTATGAAACGGCGAGTTCGAATTGGTCGCGCGAACGAAAAAGCCGCGTCTTTATAAGAAAAACTAATAATATCTATTTTGCGCGGTTTATCCACGCTCTCGTTTTTGAGGGCGCGAAGCGCTCGATTTTTAGGCGTTTGGAGAAAGGGAGTTTTTGCGGGGGTTTTCGCGCGGTTTGAGCAAACGAGGATCGACGCGGGAGGCGACGCTAGGGCAAGAGCGATTCCTCGGCAAATCGGCGGCGCGCGACAAAAAATTCCCCCTCCCCGTTGACGCCTTTGTCAAAGGGGGTACAATGCGAACGGTTCAAACTTAGAAAGGACGGTCGTTATGACCTTGACTCGTCAAACCGGACGGATAGCGAATCGCGAGGAAGGCGCGCTTTCTCGTCGCGGGGTCGGTTTGTCTTCGTTTGAATTTTCGGCGCTCCGCTTTACCGGTTACTTTTGGTATTACTTTGGCTATTTTACCGAGACGAAGTAAGGGCGCCGGAACGCGTGTAGAAAACAACAAGTTCGCATAGAACCGAGACGGCGCTCTTACGAAGGGCGCCGTTTTTTTATCGTTAGGGTCGAATATGCCCGCCGTATTTACGAACGTCGCGACGGTGTTGCTCGGGGGTCTGCTCGGGCTTTTCCTTCGCGAGAAGATCAAGCGCGAGTTGGCGACGACGGTCGTCGACGCGCTCGGACTAGCGACGATCGTTATTGGGATCGCGTCGTCGCTGGCGACGAAGAACCCGCTGTGCCTGATCGTCAGTCTCGCCCTAGGAACCCTTATCGGCGCCCTGCTGAAGCTAGACGAAAGAATCGAGGCGACCGGCGAGTTTCTCGGGTCCAAGCTACTCTCGAAGAACGAGCGGTTCGGAAAATTCGCCGAAGGGTTCGCCGCCGCGTGCGTTATTTTCTGCGTCGGTCCGATGACCGTCGTCGGATCCCTCCAAGCGGGAATCGACGGGAACTACGACGTTATCTTCGCGAAAAGCGCGCTCGACTTCGTCTCGTCGACGATCTTCGCGGCGGCGATGGGGGTCGGGGTGCCGTTCGCGGCGCTGTTCGTGCTGGTCTTTCAGGGGGGGCTGACGCTACTTTCGGGTTTGCTGGCGCCCTATTTGACCGAGGAGGTCGTCGCGGAGTTTTCCGCCGCTGGGGGCGCGATTCTCATTGGGCTCGGAATCAATATTCTCGAAATCTCGGGGAAGAAGCTCAAAATCGCCGATATGACGCCCGCGATTTTCTTTCCAATCGTTTTTCTACCGACTTACCACTGGCTCTCGAGCTTCACGTAGCCGCCCCTTTCTCGATAAAACGAAACGCTTCGGAACAAGACGCTAAGGAACTATTAATAAGGAACAACGAAAATGAACGAATTGGCGCAAGCGCGCGTCGAAATCAACGAAATCGACGTCGAAATGGCGAAACTATTCGAGCGCCGCATGAAGATCTGCGAAAAGATCGCGGCGTTCAAAAAGGAGCACGCGCTCCCGGTGCGCGACCCCGTGCGCGAGCACGACTGGATCGTGCGAAGCAAGGGGCGGGTCGAATCGCCCGAAATCGAATCGTACTACGTGCCGTTCCTGAGGAACGTGGTCGATTTGTCGTGCCGGTACCAGTCTCGCGCCCTCGAGGAGCGGCGCGTCGCGTACAGCGGGGTTCCGGGTGCTTTCGCGCACGCGGCGGTCGAGAAGCTGTTCCCGGAATCGCAAGCGATCCCGTACCCCAACTTCGCGGCGGCGTACAAGAGCGTCGAGAACGGGGAAAACGATTGCGTCGTCCTGCCACTGGAAAACAGTTTCGAGGGCGAGGTCGCGGCGGTGATGGATCTGCTCTTCTTCGGCAATCTCTACGCGAATCAGGTAACGGAGATCCCGATTCGACACGCCCTGCTCGGACTTTTGGGGTCGTCGATCGACGGGGTGAAAACCGTCGTCAGTCATCCCCAAGCCTTGGGTCAATGCCGGAACTATATCGAAAGTCGAGGCATAGCGACCCAAACCTACGCGAACACGGCGCTGGCGGCTCAGTACGTTCTCGAGCAAGGAGATCCGACGATGGCCGCGATCGCGTCGGAAGAGACGGCGCGGCTTTACGGGCTAAAAATTCTCGCGAGCGGAATCAACGACTCGCCGAACAACACGACGCGATTCGCGGCGCTTTCGCGAGTCCAGAACACGCCGAGCTCCTCGAACGTTCGGGAGGACGAGAACTTCATTTTGCTCTTCACGGTACAGAACCGCGCGGGGGCGTTGGCGCAGACGCTGAACATTATCGGATCGCACGGGTACAATATGCGGAACTTGCGAAGCCGCCCGATGAAAGATCTGCAGTGGAGCTACTTCTTCTACGTCGAGGCGGAGGGGAACGTTCACAACTCCAACGGCAAGGATATGATGCGGGAATTGTCGGCGATTTGCGCTCGGCTGAAACTGGTCGGGGCTTATTACGCGGGCAGCAAGTAACAACCGGAAATTCGACGCGATTGGCGAATACAATACAAGACGAGGAACTCAATTATGAATATGGATTTCAAACGGGAGATGCCGGCGGCAAACGTCGTTCGAGACATGTACCCTCTTTCGGACGAATTGATCGAAAAGAAACAAGCGAACGACGCGGAGCTTCGTCGGATCTTTACGGGCGAGAGCGATAAGTTCGTTTTGGTGATCGGACCGTGCTCGGCCGATCGGGAAGACGCGGTGGTCGATTATATCGAGCGACTTCGCGGGGTTCAGGATCGGGTGGCGGACAAAATCGTCATCGTGCCGCGAGTCTATACGAACAAGCCGCGAACGACGGGGGACGGGTACAAGGGCATGCTGCACCAGCCTGATCCCCACAACTCGCCCGACTTGCTCAAAGGGTTGATCGCGATTCGCAAGTTGCACGTGGACGTCTTGACGAAGACGGGGTTCTCCTGCGCGGACGAAATGCTCTATCCGGAGAACCACCGATACTTGGCGGACTGCTTGTCGTACGTGGCGGTCGGAGCGCGCTCGGTGGAAAACCAGCAGCACCGGCTGGTGGCGAGCGGGCTGAAAATCCCGGTCGGGATGAAGAACCCGACGGGGGGCGATTTGTCGGTCATGATGAACTCGATCACGGCGGGGCAGCGCCCCCACGCGTTCGTCTTCTCCGGGTGGGAGGTTCAGAGCAAGGGGAACCCGTTGGCGCACGCGATTTTGCGCGGTTTCGCCAATAAGAACGGGCGATCGACGCCGAACTACCACTACGAGGACTTGCAGTTTTTGTGCGAGTTGTACGAAAAAAGCTCGCTGGTCAATCCGGCGGTTATCGTCGACTGCAACCACGCGAACTCCGGAAAGCGCTGGGCGGAGCAACCGCGCATCGCGAACGAAGTCTTGCACAGCATGCGACACTCCGAAAGTATTCGCAAACTCGTCAAGGGACTGATGGTCGAATCGTACATCGAGGACGGGAACCAGAAGTCGGACGGTTGCGTTTACGGACAATCGATCACCGATCCGTGCTTGGGTTGGGAGAAGACGGAAAAAATGATTCTCGAGTTGGCGGAGCAACTGTAAGGAATGAAGACTTCGTTGGTTACCGGCGCGACCGGTCAGGACGGATCGTATTTGATCCGCAATTTGTTGGCGAAGGGCTATCGCGTCGTCGGGCTGGTTCGTCGGTCGTCGACTTCGAACGCGAGTCGGCTGGCGGACTTAGTTCCGGGGGTTCAGGAGAACGGTTCGGAACTGATCTACCGATACGGGGATCTCGCCGACTCGTCGAGTTTGATACGCCAGCTCGAGGAGTTCGCGCCGGACGAGGTCTATAATCTCGGGGCGCAGTCGGACGTGCGAGTCTCTTTCGACGCGCCGGAGTTTACGGCGGACGTCGACGGGCTCGGACCGTTGCGCTTGCTCGAAGGGATACGGCAATTGGGCCTGGCGTCGAAGACGCGGTTTTATCAAGCGTCGACGTCGGAGCTCTTTGGCGACGTTCGCGAGAAGCCGCAGCGCGAGACGACGCCGTTCGCGCCGAGAAGCCCGTACGCGGCGGCGAAGCTGTTCGCGTACTGGACGACGGTCAACTACCGCGAGGCTTACGGGATTTTCGCGTGCAACGGGATTTTGTTCAATCACGAAAGTCCCTTGCGGGGCGAGAATTTCGTCACGCGCAAGATCTCGCTGGGAGCGGCGCGAATTCGAGCGGGCCTGCAAGAGACGCTGCGCATGGGAAATCTCAATTCTCGGCGCGACTGGGGTTTCGCGGGAGACTACGTCGAGGGAATGCGGCTCATGCTTCAGCAAGACGAACCGGACGACTATGTGCTCGCGACCGGGGAGCAGCGCTCGGTTCGCGAGTTTCTCGAACTGATCTTTCGTAAGCTGGACTACGAGTTGGTTTGGAAGGGCTCGGGGGTCGACGAAATCGGGCTCGACCGGAAAACGGGCAAGACGCTCGTCGAAATCGATCCGTTTTTCTTCCGACCGACGGAAGTGAACTACCTTTGCGGAGACGCGTCGAAAGCGCGGGAGAAGCTAGGGTGGACGCCGAAGACGACGTTCGAGCAGTTGGCGGAAACTATGTTGCAAAACGACTTGGCGCTCGTCGAGCGAGAAAAGAAAGCGAGAGGATAGAATGGATCCGGAACGACGAATCGCGCGTCGCCGCAGGGCGATTCTCTGGATTTTCGGACTGCTTGTCGGATTCTGCGTTTTGGTCGTTTTACTGACGATCCCCGGGTTCGTTTTGTCGATGCGCGAGAACGCGCGGCGCGAGCGGTGCGATATCAACTTGGCGCTGATTTATCAGGGGTTCGTCGAGTATTGCGACGCGAACGGGACGTTTCCACCCGCGTTTACTACGGACTCGAACGGGGCGAAACTGCACTCGTGGCGGGTTTTGCTTTTACCGTATATCGGAGAGGAGGAGCTTTACTCGCAAATTCGGCTCGACGAGCCTTGGGACAGCGAGTGGAACCGGCAGTTTTGGACTAAAACGCCAAACGTCTATCGTTGCGCGTCGACGCCGGTAAGCGAGGGGGATCCGAGCGCATCGGAGCGGCTTTGCGCCTACTCGGCGGTCTTGGGACCAAACTCGGCGCTGCCGGAAGACGGGCGCGCGGTCTCGCCAAAGGAAATCGTCGACGGGGGCGCGGGCGCGATTTTACTAGTCGAGAGAAAGACGCCTGTCAACTGGACGGACCCGAACTCGGAAATTACGATGGACTCGGCGCTTCAAGAGAACGAGAAGCCGGTTCGCGAGCGCGAGAATTTCGGCTCTTGGCACGGCCGCGGAGAGACAGTTTTGTTCTGCGACGGGAGTCGGCGGTTCCTTTCGGAGAAGATCGACAATTCCGTGCTGAAACTGCTGTTCGGAATCGACGACTCGGCGAGCGCGGGCGCGCTGGAGAGCGCCGAGTCGGAAGAAGAGTCGGAGGACGGCGCGCTACCAGATCAGGTAGTTCCCGCCGTAGGTGAGTCCGGCGCCGAATCCGGCGATTAGGATTTTGTCGCCGCGCTTCAGCTCGCCCGAGCGATTCATTTCGTCGAGGGCGATCGGGATGGAAGCGGAGGCCGTGTTGGCGACGGAGTCGACGTTGATATAGAATTTGTCGAGGTCTTCGAACCCGAGGCGCTTGGCGGCTGACTCGATAATGCGGAAATTCGCTTGGTGCGGGACGATGCGCGCGATTTGGTCGTAGGTCAAGTCGTTGCGCTTGGTCAGATCTTGAACGACCTCTTCGATCGCCTTGATCGCGAACGTGAAGACTTGGGTCCCCGCCATTTGGAGGACGTGGGCCTTCGGGTGATTTAAGGAATCGTAGGATCGGCACCCGCCCTCTAGGAGGAGGAATTCGCCTCGGGCTCCGTCGGCGCGCATGATCGTGTCGACCAGATCGCTCGGGGCGGCGGCGTCTTCATTCGGCTCAATGACGACCGCGCCGGCGCCGTCTCCGAAGAGGATGCAGGTTTTGTAGTCGTTCCAATCGACTTTGCGCGTCATGACCTCGGTGGCGACCAAGAGGATCGGCTTGCGGAAATCGGGTTTGTAGTAGAAGTTTTTCGCGATTTCGAGGTTGTAGATGAACCCGCAGCACGCGGCGCTCATATCGAAAGCCGCGGCGCCGGTCGCGCCAAGTTTGTCTTGCAAGATACAGGAGACCAGCGGGGTCGGGGCGTAGTCGGGAGTCGCGGTGCTGACGATGATCATCCCGAGGTCCTCGGGAGCGATTCCGGCGTTTTCCAGAGCGCGTTGAGCGGCGATCAGCCCCATCGAGGAGGCGGACTCGTTCGGCCCGGCGACACGACGCGATTTAATGCCCGTGTGTCCGTAGATCCATTCGTCCGAGGTTTTCGGGAGGCGTTGAGCGAGCTCGTCGTTGGTAACGATTCGCTCCGGGAGGAAGGAGCCGGTTCCGGCGATTCTAATGCGGGTCATTTCGGCGTCGTCGATTGCGCGCGTGGTGATCGGAACGCGAAGAGCTCGTTTCTCGCCGCGGTCTACTCTCCGTTCGAAGGGTCGAGAAACAAAGGCGTTCCGGCGACAATCCGCCCGCGCGAAACGGGCGAATCGCCGACTTCTCTCCGGAGTTTAGGGAAATCGCGTAGACGCGTCAAGAGGAGTTTTTTAGATGGAATCGGAAGTCGGATCGTCGACGATAAAATCGCTCTCGACGACGGCCAGAAACTCGGGCGCCGAACGGACTCGACCGATTTTGTCGCGAAAAGCTCGTCCGTTCGGGAGTCCTTTGGAGTAGCGAACGGCGGCGCGCCGAGCGACGACGACCCCGAGCTCGTCCCCGAATTTTGAGAGTTCGAGACGGAAATGCTCGAGCAGGAGCTCGCGTCGCTCGCGAGGCGTCGGCTCGGGAGGAGGGGTTTCGCCGCGAAGGAGAGCGGCGATTTCGCGGAAGATCCAAGGGCGCTCCAAGGCGGCGCGACCGATCATGACGCCGTCGACGGGATAGTTTTCCAGGCGCTCGACGGCTCCCGCGGCGGTTTTGATATCGCCGTTTCCAATTAGAGGGATTCGGCGGAGGGCTGATTTTACTTTCGCGATTTCGCCCCAGTCGGCCTCGCCTCGGTACATTTGGCTCGCGGTTCGTCCGTGGACGGTCAGGGCGGCTCCTCCGGCTCCTTCGACGGCTTGGGCGACGTCGCGGGCGTTAATCGAGTCCTCGGTCAGACCGAGACGGATTTTCGCGGTTACCGGAACCGACTCGCAGGCGTTGGCGACTCGCTCGACCAACGCGCCGACTTTTTGCGGATCGCGCAAGAGATACGAACCGCTCTCGGAGCGCTTCGCGATCGCGGGGGCGGGACAGCCGAAGTTCAAATCGACGGCGCTAACGTTGAGGTCGCGCGCCAAACGACGAGCGAGTCGTTCCAGAGTCTCGGGGCAATTGTCCCAGATCTGGACGGAAAGAGGTCGAGGTTCGGACTCGACCCCTCGCAAACGCTCGGGATCGCCCTCCCCTCGAGCGCCCATATAAACGAAGGCTCGCGCGCTGATCATTTCGGTCTCGATCAGCCCGACGCCCCCCAAGCGTCGCCAGATTTCGCGCTGAGCCCAGTCGGCGCAGTCCGCCATCGGGGCGGACAAGACGGGGGGCGAAAGGACGAGTTCGCCTATTTTCAAAGAGGTTTTCATTGGAAGCTCCCTCGACATATTTAGCGTCTCAATTACCGGAGCGCCGATTATAATCGATATTTTCCGACCCGCAATAACCGAGACGTCCGCGTTTTACCGACAAAGTTGCGGAAATCGCTTTTTCAAAGGGCGAGAATCTTGACGTCGACGCGCGGGTTGGGTAAATTACTGTAGAGGGCGCTCGATAGCCGAGGCCCTTTCCCGTCGAAACGAATCGTCGCGGCGAGCGCTTTTGGAGTTTTTCGTCGCGAACGAGTTCGTCCCCCACCCTGCAAAGGACAATAATATGAAGCCGTTCTGGGGCATCAAAGATCAACGCGTTAAAACGCTCGACTGCACGATACGCGACGGAGGTCTCGTCAACGATCATTATTTTAGCCTCGAATTTGTTCGAGCGGTCTATCGAGCGAACGTGGCGGCGGGAGTCGACTACATGGAGATCGGGTACAAAAACTCCGATCGTCTCTTCCCTCGCGATCAAAACGGACCTTGGAAATACTGCGACGAAAGCGACCTTCGGGCGGTCGTGGGCGACTCCCCCGACCCGTCGATGAAATTGGCGTGCATGATCGACGCGGCGAAATCCGACTGGAAAACCTCGGTCGTTCCGAAGAGCGAGAGCCCGTTGTCGACGATCCGGGTGGCGTTTTACGAGTACCAGCTCGACGAGGCGGTCGAGATGATCGAGGACGCGCATAACAAAGGTTACGAGGTGAGCGCGAATTTAATGGCGGTGACCATCGTCCCCGAAAAGCGCATCGACGAGATTTTGGAGCGGGTTTGCAAGACCTCGACCAACGCGATCGTAATCGTCGACTCGTTCGGCTCGCTCACGCCGGTGCAGACGGAGTATCTGACGAAGAAGTACCTCTCGTACGCGGAGCCTTGCGGAATCGAGGTCGGGATGCACGCGCACAACAATCTCCAACTTGCGTTCGCGAACACGTTTCTCGCGGCGCAGTGCGGAGCGACGCGTTTGGACTGCTCTTTGGGCGGTTTGGGCCGCGGCGCGGGGAACTGCCCGAGCGAGTACCTGCTGTCGGTTCTCAATCCCGACAATTACAAATTGCGCCCGTTGTACGATTGCTTGGAGCGGGAATTTGTGCCTCTCGCGCAAAAAATCGAATGGGGACCGTACCGCGAGTTCGCGCTAACGGCTCAGTACAACGTGCATCCTCGCGCGGCGATCGCCAGTCGCAAATCGCCGGAAACGCGCGACAAGTACACCCTGCTCTACGACAAACTCCTCGAAGAGCGCGAATCGAAATAGCCTCGTCCAAACGAACCGATAGGAACAGAAGCGTGAGCGCCGACTCCCAACCGAAGAAAAAGTTAATCGAACCCCGCACCCTAAAAGGATTTCGCGATTTCCTTCCCGAATCGATGATTCCGCGCGAGCGGCTAATCGAGCGCGCGACGAGGGTGTATCGCTCCTACGGCTTTTGTCCGATCGACACGCCCGTCTTAGAGTACTTGGAGATCTTGCTCGGCAAAGGGAGCGACGAGACCGACAAGCAACTCTATCGCTTCAAGGACTCGGGCGGGCGCGAGGTCGGCATGCGATTCGACCTGACGGTGCCGTTCGCGCGTTTCTCGGCGCAGCACTTCGCGGAATTGGGAACCCCTTTCAAGCGGTACCATTTGGCGAAGGTCTGGCGGGGCGAAAACACGCAAGCAGGTCGCTATCGGGAATTTATGCAGTGCGATTTCGACTCGATTGGGACGACGAGCGTTATATCGGACGTCGAAACCGCGATGGTTATTAACGACGTTCTGGAAAAGGTCGACCTGCGAACCGAAGGGACGTTCGACAAATTTAAGATTCGCTTGAACGACCGCAAAATCCTCAACGGAGCGCTCGAGAAACTCGGGCTTTCGGAAAAGGTCGTCCCGACGTTGCGCGCGCTCGACAAACTCGCGAAAATCGGCGCGGACGCGGTCGTCGCGGAAATGGCTCAAACGGCCGGCGCGACCGAGGAACAAGCGCGCGGAATTTTGGAGTTGACCTTGGCGCGAGGAACGAACGAGGAAATTCTCGCGCGATTGGAAAAATCTCTCGAAGGGAACGAGCGCGGTTTGGAAGGGGTCGCCGAAGTTCGGCAGATTCTCGAATCGGTTCGAGCGACGGGGGTTCCGGAGGGGCGCTTTATGGTCGACGTTTCGATCGCGCGAGGGCTCGACTATTACACGGGAGTCGTGTTCGAAACGTTTCTCGACGATCTTCCTCAGTTGGGGAGCGTCTGCAGCGGCGGGCGATACGACAATCTCGCGGAGCTCTATACGAAGCAAAAGCTTCCGGGAGTCGGAGCCTCGGTAGGGTTGGATCGTCTTTTCGCGGGTCTCGAAGAACTTGGCATGGTCGAAAAAGTTGCGACGACGGTCGACGTTTTCCTTCCCTTCTTCGACGCGAGCCTCGCGACGAAGTATTGCGAAATAGCGGCGGGGTTGCGAAAACGCGGAATCGGAGTCGAGCTTTATCCCGAGCCGAAAAAATTGGGCGCGCAGCTCAAGTACGCCGACAAAAAGGGGTTCAAATTGGCGGTCGTCGTCGGTTCCAACGAAGCGGAAGCGGGCGTCGCGAGCCTTAAAAATCTTAGGGACGGCGGCGCGACCGAGGTTCCGCTCGAGCCGGACGCCCTGGCGTCGGCGATCGTCGCCGCGCTCGGATCTTAGGAGGTCGCGTTAAGAAATGGAAGTAACCCTCGCCGACCCGCGCGGTTTTTGCTCCGGGGTCAATCGCGCGATCAACATCCTCGAAGAGCTCGTTCAAAACGTCGACCCGCCGGTCTACGCGTACCACGAGATCGTGCACAACGCTTGGGTCGTGGGTCGTTTTCGACGCCAGGGGGTGGTTTTCGTCGATTCGTTAGACGAGGTTCCGGACGGGGCGACGCTGCTCTTTTCCGCCCATGGAGTTTCCCCGCAAATACGCGAGGAAGCGGCTTCTCGCGGGATCAAAACGATCGACGCGACGTGCCCTCTCGTCCACATCGTTCACTCTCAAGCGCGAGATTTCGCGGCCGAGGGGTATAAGATCGTCCTCATCGGGAAGCGAGATCACGACGAGACGATCGGAGCGCTCGGCGAGGCTCCGGACGATATGGTTCTCGTTTCCTCGCTCGAGGAGATCGACGCGCTCGATTTTTCGGCGGATCAGAAGTTAACGTATCTTACGCAAACAACTCTTTCGGCGACGGAGGCGGCGGAAATAATCGGCGCCCTGCGGAAAAAGTTCCCGCAACTCAAATCCCCTAAACGAGAGGGACTCTGCGACGCGACGAAGCGACGGCAGGAGGCGGTTCGCAACCAAGCCCCGGGCCGAGACGTCGTCTTGGTCGTCGGGAGCGAGAACAGCTCGAACTCGAAGCGCCTCGCGGAGGTCGCCGAGTCCGTCGGAGTTCCCGCCTATCTAGTGAACGGTGTGGAAGACATTCCGTGGAGCAAACTTACGCCCGATTCTAAGGTTCTTCTTACGGCGGGGGCCAGCGCGCCCGAGAGCGTCGTTCAGGCGTGCGCTCAATTCTTGCGCGATATTTGAGCCTCGATTTCTCGAACCGCCCCGCGCGCCGGGAAAAATCGATCTGGACGCCGCGAGGCTTCTTTTGTAGACTCCGTCGGTCGACGTCGCGCCGTTTTCGGCGCGTTTTCTCGAGAACAAACGCGGCGAGTCCGCGAACGAAATAAGGAGCGGTTCGAATATGCTTTCCTTCGGTTACCATCGAGCGCTTTTGCGCGCGACGATTCTTCTAGTCCTCGCGGCGTCCGTCGCCCCCGTCTCGGGTCAAGCGGCGCGACGAGCGGCTCCCGCTCCGGCGACTCCTTCAACGGCGGCCAATTCCGAATCGACGAGCGGAAAGCTCGAATTGTCCGACGCGGAAAGCGCGAAATATCGCGAAGCGATCGATCTGTTCAACAACCAAGACTTGCAAGGGGCGCTGGAAAAGTTGCGCGAGCTAACGGCGGGAAACGCCGCGGCGCGGCCGCCTAGAGTGATCGCGGCGCAATGGTTCGGCCAACTAAAGAACCCTCGCGCGGCGAGGATTATGCTCGAGGCGGCGACCGGAGAGGATCCCGAGGATCCCGAGGCGTACCTAACGCTCGCCGAGATCTCGCTAAACGAAGGCGAGTTGACGGCGGCGGAGTTGTTGGCGCAAAAGGGCGCCGAAAAACTGGCGAAATACGGCGCGAATCCGGATCGGAAGAAAACGATGGAGAGCAAGGCGTCTGAGCTCAAAATCGCGGTTTCCGCAGCTCGCGGGCGCTGGACGGAGGTCGCGAGCGCGCTGACCGCTAAAATCAAGTCGGAAGGGGAGTCGGCGGAACTCGACTCGGCGCTCGGCAACGCTCTATTCCAACAAGGCAAATACGACCAAGCGCGCCAAATGCTCGATCGCGCGCATAAGGCGTCCGAAGAAAAGGCGCTTCCGGCGGACGCGGCGATGGCGCGCCTCTATTCGGCGCAAGGGAACTTCGACGCGGCGAAAACGAGCCTCGACGCGGCGCTAAAAGCGAATCCGAAGTCGGTTCCCGTCCTCATTTTATCGATTAATTCGTCGCTAACGGAAAACAATCTCGACGACGCTTGGAAGCGCGTTCAACAGCTTTACCAAGAGGACAAGAGTCCGGACGCGCTAAAGACCTACGGGCGAGTCGCCCTCTTCCGCTCCGACTACAAGCGCGCGGAGGCGGCGTTCCAAGAGGCGGTTCGGCAAAGCCCGCTCGATTCCGAAGCTTCGAACGGTCTCGCCCTCGCGCTATGCGAGCAAGGAGACGAAAAGAAGAACGAGCGCGCGGTTCAATACGCGGCGGGCAACGTCCAAAAGCGCCAAAACGACAGGGATTTCCTCGCGACGCTCGGCTGGGCGCTCTATCGCTCGGGGCGTCAAGACGAGGCGATTAAAGTCCTTCAGCAGTCGACCGCGGACGGTCAAATCAACGCCGCCTCGGCGTACTACTTCGCCGTTGTCCTGAGCGACAAGGGCCAAAACGACCAGGCGAAGAAATTCCTCGAAGCGGCGCTCGGAACGAAAACGCCCTTCGCGAAGCGCTCGGAAGCCGAGGCGCTCCTTAAGAAATTGCAATAAGGCGCAAACCGCTCCGAACCGCTATCGCCTCGGCGGTTCGGAGTTGTTCAGATACGATTTCCAGCGCTCGACGGTCAACAGCGCCTCCATGGGCGTTAGCGAGTCTAAGTCGAGCTTTCGCAATTCCTCGACGACCGGGTGATCTTCCGGTCCAAAGAGCGAGAACTGAACCGGTTGGTCTTTCTTCTTACCCTCGCTCTTCGACAGACTGCGCAAGGCTTTTCTCGTAACGTCGGTCGCTGCGGTAACTTGCGCGTCTTCTAGTCCTTTAAGAATCTCCTTGGCGCGCTCGACAACTTCTTTGGGCAATCCGGCCAGCCTAGCAACGTGAATACCGTAGCTTTTGTCGGCGGCGCCGGGGACGATTTTGTGCAAAAAGGCGATTTCGTCGCGCCACTCGCGCACCGCGACGGTCAAATTATTAACGCCCTCGCACACCGCGTCCAAATCGGTCAACTCGTGATAGTGCGTGGCGAAAAAGGTGCGGCACTTGATCTTGCTCGCGATGCGCTCGACGACCGCCCACGCGATGGAGACGCCGTCGTACGTGCTCGTGCCGCGACCAATTTCGTCGAGTATCACCAGACTTCTGGGAGTCGCGTTGTTGAGAATTCGCGCGGTTTCGATCATCTCGACCATAAAGGTCGAGCGACCTCGCGCGAGCTCGTCGGAGGCTCCGACGCGCGCGAAAATGCGGTCGACCACCCCAATCGTCGCCTCGGAGGCGGGAATAAACGAACCGATTTGCGCGAGCAAAACGAGCAAGGCGGTTTGCCGGATAAAGGTGCTCTTTCCCGCCATGTTCGGCCCGGTAACGAGGTGAATATAGCCGGACTCGGGATCGCAGACCGAGTCGTTCGGCACAAATTCCCCGGCGGTTCCGTTCGCGTCGAGCGAGGGGTGTCGTCCGTCTTTGATCGCAAGAATCGGTTCGGAAACAATTTTTGGACGGCAATAATTCCGATTAGCGGCTAAAACGGCGAGCCCGACAAGGGCGTCGAGATGCGCCAAGGCGCTCGCCGAACTCTGAATCTCGGCGCGAGCCTCCGCGGTTTTCTTCTGCAAGTCGGCGAATATCTCCATTTCGAGATCAAGAGCCAGCTCTTGGGCTCGCAAGGCTTTCTCTTCGTACTCTTTCAGTTCCGGAGTGATATATCGCTCGACGTTTTTCAGGGTCTGTTTTCGAACGTAGTCGACCGGAACTTTATCGACTTGGGATCTGGAAATCTCGATATAGTAACCGAAAACGCTGGTGAATCCGACGCGCAGATTGGGTATCCCGGAGCGTTGAACCTCGCTCGCTTGATACGCGACGAGCCACTCCTTGCTACCGCGTTGGAGCCGCCGGTACTCGTCGAGTTTTTCCGAATAACCGTCTTGAACGAAGCCTCCGTCGCGATAGTTGAACGGGGCTTCGTCGCCGAAAGCTCGCGTCAACTCGTCGCGGAGTTCTTCGCGGAGAAAAACGCGCTCGCCCAGGGATCTCAGCAAGGCGGAGGAAGACGAGTCGAGGAACGACTTGAAGGTTGGAAAACACTGCAAGGTCTTGGCGACGCCGATTAACTCTCGAGGAGTCGCGCGTCCTTGAACAATGCGGGAGACGAGCCGCTCGAGATCGGAAACGTTTCTAAAGGCGTCGCGAATCGTCTCGACCTCGTCGGAGCGGGCGATCAGCTCTTCGATCGCGTCTTGACGAGCGACGATAAGCTCGGTTTCGATCAGAGGATACGCCACCCAATCGGCGAGAAGCCGACTTCCCATCGGAGTGGCGCAACGATCGATCGTCGCCAACAAGGAACCGTCGCGTCGACCGTCGCGATAGGTCTTTACGATTTCGAGACTTCGACGAGACGCTTCGTCGATTTCCACGTACCTTTCGCAACGATAGGGGACGAGAGAGTCGATATGCTCTAGGGAGCCTTTTTGGGTTTCCAAGAGGTAGTCGAGAGCGGCTCCCGCCGCTTGAAGCGCGAGAAGGTCGTCGGCGTTTTCGTCAAACCCAAAACCTTCGAACGAAGTCGTTCCAAAGTGACGATTCAAGACGTCGAGGGCGTTTCGCTCCCCAAAAACCCAGCCTTGCCTGGGAGTAAGAGCGGTTCGCTCGAGCAGCCACTCGGGGAACAAGGCTCTCAGTTCCTCTTGAATCAGGCATTCGGACGGGGCGATCCTGGCGATTTGATCGAAGAGTTCGGCGAAAGTCGACGTGGACGCGCAAAACCTTCCGGTCGAAAGCTCGACCCAAGCCAGCCCGACGAGCCGATCGGGGGGAATGGGCGAGCTCGAAT
The DNA here is from genome assembly GCA_017441605.1 of Thermoguttaceae bacterium. GTDB lineage: Bacteria > Planctomycetota > Planctomycetia > Pirellulales > Thermoguttaceae > RUG369. The sequence continues at coordinate 79,230 of JAFRXD010000012.1, forward strand.
CGGCGGGGTCGGCGTCGCTCGGCGTCGAAGAGTCGGCGAGGGTCGGTCGAGTTCCGGCTCGGCGCGAGCTTTTCGCGATTTTCTTGGAGCGGCGCTCGTCGGAGACGTAAATCGCGGCGAGGAAATTGCTCTGGCGCGGGTCGAGCATCGACTCGTCCATCATCGTGCCCGGGGTAACGATGCGGGTAACCTCGCGCTTGACGATCTTATTTTTACATTTTTTAGGGTCTTCCATCTGGTCGCAAACGGCGACGCGATGCCCGGCGGCGACGAGGCGCGCGAGGTAGGAGTCGAGATGCTGCCACGGAAAGCCCGCCATCGGAATCGCTTCGGAAGTCGCCTTATTGCGATCCCGCGAGGTAACGGTGATCCCTAAGGTCTCCCCCGCTTTGACGGCGTCGTCGAAGAACATTTCGTAGAAATCGCCCATCCGAAAGAGAAGAATAGCGTCTTTCGAGGCTTTTTTCGCCTCGAGGTACTGTTTCATCATCGGGGTCGGTTCCAAACTCATCTCTTCCTCGCGTCTAGAGCTTTCGACTCGCCCGAATCGGGAGTCGACCGAATAATTCTACTCCCAAAGGGAGGTTTGTAAAGAAACGAACGAGTCTCGATTCGAGCGGCGCGCAAGGGCGAAATCGTCGCGACCGCTATTATTCCCCTCGACGAAACCGGGAGGTTTGAGCGCGCCCCCCGTTTTCAAAAAGCAAAAAGGTCGTATAATGGCGCGTAAAAGATAAAGAAAACGCGTCGCGGCTCGCGAGAACACAGGCGAGGACGCGTTTCCCCATATCCGTTGAAGGAGTTTTTCAATGATCGTTACGACAAAAGAATTGTTCGCGGAAGCCTACGGCAAGTACGCGATCGGAGCGTACAACATCAACAATCTCGAACAAATCGTCGGTCTTTTCCGCGGCAATCTTGGCAAGACGGCTAAGAACGAAGATCCGAGCGACTCGACGAAAAGCGCTCCGTTCATTATTCAGATTTCCCGCGGCGCTCGCGACTACACCGACAAGCGCTTCCTCGAGGGCATGATCCGCACCGCGGACGCGGTTTTCCCGGACGCGATCTTCGCGGTTCACCTCGATCACGGCACCGAGGAAGTCTGCTACGACTGCATCGACAGCGGTTTCTATAGCTCCGTTATGGTCGACGCTTCGCACGAAGAGTTCGCGAAGAACGTCGAGATCACGAAGCGAGTCGTCGACCGCGCGCACGCGAAGGGCGTGGTCGTCGAAGCGGAGCTCGGGCAACTCGGCGGCGTCGAAGAAGACGTGGTCGGTTCCGTTAAGCTGACCGATCCGGCGCAAGCGGCGGAATTCATCGACAAGACCGGCGTCGACTCCCTCGCGGTGGCGATCGGAACGTCCCACGGCGCGTTCAAATTCAGCGGCAAGCAAGGCCTTCACTTCGACGTTTTGGAAAAGATCCAAGCGGCGGTCAACCAAGTGAAGCCGAACTTCCCGTTGGTCATGCACGGTAGCTCCTCGGTTCCGGCCGAATGGGTCGCGCGCATCAACAACGCGGGCGGCGCGATGAAGAACGCGAGCGGCGTCGACGAAAAGCAATACTTCCCGGCGGCGAAACTCGGCGTTACGAAGATCAACATCGACACGGACGGTCGTCTCGTTTGGTGCGCGGTTCACCGCGAATTCTTCCGCGACCAACCGGCGGAATTCGACCTCCGCAAGCCCGGCAAAATCTTCATGCCGGCCTACGCCGAATACATTATCCACAAGAACCAAATGCTCGGCAGCGCGGGGCATTTGGAGGACGTCCGCAAGGTCCTGACCAAGTGATCTAGCGATCGAGCTCGACAATCGGACAACCCCGGGTTTTTTAACGAACCTCGGGGTTTATTTTTGGGAAACGAGAACCGATCTCGCGAACGCGGAGGGCGAGGGTCGCTCTAATATTCAAGATCGAGTCGGCGAAAGTCGATAAAGAAGAAACGGCGAACTGTCGCCGCAACGCAATTCCATAAGGAGACGTCGGTTCAATGAACAAGCGCGCTTTACCGCTATTGGCGCTTTGCGCCGCCCCCGCTCTGGCGCTGGCGACGGGGGGAGCGCTCGGTCAAACTCCGGACGCGTCGCAATCGGGCGGAGCGACGATTCTTCGCGGCGGGGCGGTTCGCGGCGCGGTAAAAAACGCGGGGCCGGGTCTTTACGAGATCGAGCCGACGCTTGGGGGGCGAATCGTCGTTTCTTCGGACGAAGTCAAGCAAACGACGACGCTTCGCAAGGAGCAGATCGAGTATCGCAACTTCGCGCCTCTTCAGCCCGACACGGTCGAGGCGCGTCTTAAGGTGGCGAAGTGGGCGAGCGAGCGAAAGCTCTCGGCGCAAGCCGACGAGCAGTATCGTCGCGTCGTGGAACTCGACCCGGACAACGAGGAGGCGCGCAAGGCGCTAAACCACGTTAAAGAGAACGGGGTCTGGGTCTCTAAGAAAGAGCAAATGGAGCGCCGAGGGCTCGAGCGATACGGGGGTCGAGACGTTTCCAAGCAAGAAGCGGACCTTTTGCGCGCGCGAGACGCGGAGAAAAAAGAGGTCGCTCGTTGGCGCAAAGAAACGGAAGCGCTCTATCGGGCGGCGAAAAACGACGATCAATCGGCGGCGGACAGATTGCGCCGGGTAAAGAATCCTTACGCGCTGGCGACGCTGGTCAAACTTTATCAAGGGGAGAAGAACGACGCGGAAGGTCGGGTTCTGCTGGTTCAAGCGATGGGCTCGATCGGGACGCCCGCCGCGCTCGGTCGTTTGGGGACGATCGCGCTAAAGGACGAGGACCTCGACGTTCGCTCGGCGGCGATAAGGGGAATCGACAGAAAGAAGCTGGCGCGCGACGAGGCGATCGAGTTTTTTCGACGCAACCTGAGAGAGTCGGGCGACATAGCGACGATCAATCGAGCGGCGTACGCGCTGGGCGAACTAAAAGCGGAGCAAGCGATTCCGGATCTCGTCAACTCGCTGATCACGTCGCACAAGCGCCAAGTGGTCGTCGGCTCGCAACAGACGGGCATGACGGTCGACTCTTCCGGAGGCGTGAGCGGTTTCTCGCCGGGAGGCGGGGGAAAAACGAAGACGGTGGTCGACCGCAGCATGAACGAAACGGTTCGGAACGCGCTGGTGGCGATCGTGGCGGCGAATTATCAAACGCCGGTCGATTTCGGATACGACGTCGAGGCTTGGATCGCTTGGAAGCGCTCGGTCGACCAGCTCGGGGCGTTTTATCCGCGCCGCGATCGCTAGACCGGGCGCGGAGTTAGCAATCGCGCTTATCTCAAGAAGATTCCCGCCTCGGCGCAAGCGCTCGTCATCTCGGCGGGCCAAATCGAGGCCTGCACTTCTCCGATGTGGGCGCAGTGGAGGAATCGCATGCAAAGACGGGACTGCCCGATTCCTCCGCCAATGGACAAAGGCAACTCGTCGCCAAGCAAGGCTTTGTGGAAGAGCAACTCTCTGCGCTCCTCGCATCCCTCCATTTGCAACTGCTTCAACAGGGCGCGCTTGTCGACGCGTATTCCCATCGAGGACAGCTCGAGCGACTCTTTTAAGACGGGGTTCCAGACCAAGATATCGCCGTTAAGCCCGTAATACCCCGGGTCGGTTTCGGTGCTCCAGTCGTCGTAGTCGGGAGCGCGCCCGTCGTGCTTCTCCCCGTTGGAAAGAGCGCGACCAATGCCGATCACGAACGCGGCCCCGTACTTTCGGACGAATTCGGTCTCGCGCTCTTTGGGCGTTAGGTTCGGGTACTCGCTCAGCAGATCCTCCGCCTGGACGAAGGTGATCGTCTCGGGCAGGGTCGGACGAATGTGGGGGTAGTCGTTGTAAACGTTTAGCTCGATTTCCTTGAGGCACTCGTAAATCGTTTCCACAACGTCGCACAAATAGTCGAGATTACGGTCTTTCGCCTCGATGGTTCGCTCCCAATCCCATTGGTCGACGTAAAGGGAGTGGATATTGTCGAGCTCCTCGTCGGCGCGAATCGCGTTCATATCGGTGTAGATCCCATATCCGGCGGGGATCTTGTATTGCGCCAGCTTCATCCTCTTCCACTTCGCCAAGGAGTGAACGACTTCGGCGGTCTCGTCGCCCATGCTCTTGATCGGGAATTTAACGGATCGCTCCACTCCGTTTAGGTCGTCGTTAATCCCGGTTCCGGTCTTGACGAAGAGGGGCGCCGTGACGCGACGAAGATTCAGATCGCGCGAAAAGCATTCCTGGAAATCCTCTTTGATATTGAAGATCGCTTGCTCCATCATCTCGGGGCACAATTTAGCGGCGTAACCGCTCGGGATTTGCAACGCCATTTTTGCTCGCTCCTAGTCGACCGTTTTTACGCGCGCCAAAGGGGCGCGCTCGCTTTCTTCCGCTATTGTATTTTTTACGGTCAAACCGTCAATAGCGGCATTCCAAAAAATTATAAAAGGCCGTTCGACTATTACAAAAAATTATTTCAAAGAAACAAAAATTCCAGCCAAAAAAAAACGCGCCGTTCGCCCGAGGGCGCGCGGCGCGAAACACTTTTTGGGCTCCCCAAATTAACGGGCTTTCAGCGCCTCTTCCACTCGAGCCAAGTCGTCCTGGGTATTAACGCCCAAGCACTCGACCTCTTTTAGGACGGGAAGAGCCAAGATTGTCTTTCCGGAATCGAGGAGAATCTTGGGAACGTCGGTGATATAGTACTCGCGCTGGGCGTTGTCGTTGCGAATCGCGTCGAGGGAGGCGAGGAGATCGGGAACGTTGAAAACGTAGTAACTAATATTGATCTCCTTAATTTTGCGCTGTTCGTCGGTCGCGTCTTTCTCTTCGACGATTCCAACGAAATTCCCGTTTTCGTCGCGCAAAATTCGTCCCATGCCAAAAGGATCGTCTTTGAGAACGGTCCCGATGACGCAAGAGGCGCCGCTCTTCTCGTACTCTTCGAAAAGCCGCTCGACGGAGGAGCTTTGAAGCATTGGGTTGTCGCCCGCGACGATAAAGACGGGGCCGTCGAATCCTTCGAGATACTCCCTGCAAGACATTACGGCGTGGCCGGTGCCGAGGAGCTCTTTCTGCTCGGCGAACTTCACGTTGGGACGCGATTCGATCTCGGCGCGAACGAGCTCTTGTTTGTAGCCGACGACGGTTAGAATCTCGTCGACCTTGGCGTCGTTCAGGGCGTCGAGGACGTAGTCGATCATCGGCTTTCCACAAACGGGAAAGAGAACTTTGGGAAGCTCGGACTTCATTCGAGTCCCCTTGCCCGCCGCGAGCACGATCGCTTTTCTGATATTGCCGCTCATAGTCGTCGCCTCCCGCTTAACGCATAAACCGATCGAAGAATTCTTGATTCGACTCGCAAGACGCCAAATTGGCGGTCAAGCGCTCCATCGCGTCGACGGGCTCCATCGTCGCGAGGGTGCGTCGCAACATATTAGCGGCCTTAAGCTTATCCGGAGGCAGGAGCATTTCCTCGCGCCGGGTTCCCGATTGGGAGACGTCGACGGCGGGCCAAACGCGGCGGTCGGCGAGCCTGCGGTCGAGCACCAATTCCATATTTCCGGTGCCCTTGAACTCTTGGAAGATGAGCTCGTCCATGCGGCTTCCGGTGTCGACGAGGGCGGTGCCGACGATCGTCAGGGACCCGCCCTCCTCCAGGGCGCGCGCGGCGGAGAAGATCTTCTTGGGGACGTCCATCGCCTTGACGTCGATACCGCCGGTCATTGTGCGCCCGGTGTTGCCGACCCACTTATTGAAGGCGCGCGCGAGCCTCGTGATCGAGTCGAGGAGCAGGAAGACGTCTTTGCCCATTTCGGTGAGGCGCTTGCAGCGCTGGGCGACGAACTGAGCGAGACGAACGTGGCTTTCGAGCTCGCAGTCGAGGCTACTGGAAACGACCTCGGCGTTGACGGCGCGCTCAAAGTCGGTAACTTCCTCGGGGCGCTCGTCGATGAGCAGAACGATAACGCGGACGTCGGGATGGTTAATGGTAACCGCTTGGCAAATTTGCTGCAAAAGAACGGTCTTGCCCGATCGAGGAGGAGCGACGATTAGAGAGCGCTGACCTTTTCCGAGAGGGGCTAGGATATCGATCACGCGAGACGAAAGCGGCTCTTTTCCGGTTTCGAGATTGAGCCATTCTCTCGGGGTGACGGGGGTGAGCTCGTCGAAGGGGCGGACGTTGATATACTCGTCGGGGTTCACGCCGTCGACGTCGTAAATCTCTCTGACTCTCGGGCCTTGCGCGCCTCGGGCGGGCTGAACCAACCCCTTGATCTGAACCCCCTCTCGCAACCCGAGCTTTTCCACAACGTTGCCGGGAACGAAAGGATCGGAGGTTTGACGAACGTAGCTCTCTTTGGGATCGCGAAGGAACCCGTACCCGTTCGGGTGTAGCTCCAAGACGCCGGTAACTTCGTAGAAGGAATCGGGATCCATTGGATCGACGTCGGAGCGAACGTTGGCGGTCGACTTCGGTCGGCGAGGCGCCAAGGGGCTGTTCTTCGGGTTTCGACGCTGCTGATACCGACCGCCGCCGTAGGAATTTTGGTTTCCGTAGCCGCGCTCGCCGTAGTTGGAGCCGCGATACCCGCCGCGCTCGCGGTAACCGCCGCGCTCGCGATAGGAAGAGCGCTCGCCGTAGCCGCGCTCGCCGTAATTTCTTTCCCCGTAATTTCTGGAACCGTATCCGTCGCGAGACTGGTAGTCTCCGCGCTCGCCGCGCTCCGGTCGCTCGCCGTTTTCGTAGGAGCCGTTCCAATAAGAGGAGGAACCGCCGTTGGAGTCGTAATCTTCGTTAGAATCGTAATTATTGCGACCGTAGCCACGACCGCTTTGAGAAGCGCCGCCGCTTCGGGAGCGCGAACCGGAATCCAAATTGTTGTCTTTTTCCATAAGTCGCCTTAGCGCATAGAATATATGGCGATGACGCATTGGGGCGCGAGCGCGAGAACCAAGCGTAGAGCTCTCGAATTCTCTAAGAGTCGCGGCAATAGAACTATAGAACGCATCAAGAGTCGCGCCGACCAATCTCGACGGCTGGACGCCGTCGGCGCGGAACGCTCGCGGAAACGAAGGAGCGAAAAACGAAACTCGCCTTCGACGCAAAAGGAACCGCGCGAAAACCCATATAAAACCCAATCGACAGAACGCGTCGACCTTCGAGGCCGACCGCCGCCAAGACCATTGATCGCGCTTTAGAGTCTCTTTCGAGAGGCGCGACGAGAGGTCTCCCAATAGATTCGCGAGGACAACGAACTCCTCGCGCGCTCGATCCGACGCGACGCGCGCCGTCCGAACGGTCGATCATTATAGCGCCGTTGGGCAAAACGCAAGGGGCGTTTTCCATTTTTCACTCAATTCCCTTTCCTCCCAGCTTGGATTTACGCTAACCGATAACAAAGGAAACTGTCCGCTCCCGTTAGCCGCAGTAATTGTGCTCTCCCATCTTTCGTTGCTTGGCGTCCGAAAAAAGTGTTCGTTTGCAAAAGCGACTTCTCGTCGCGCGTTTTTTGAGATAATAGCGGGTCGGCGGAAAAGTATTCGCGATTTTTTAAAAATTTGGCGGAAAAAATTTTTTGACGCGGCGAATTTTTTTCGACTCGGTTTTTCCCGAGTCGGCGCGTTGTCGGACCAATTATTTTGGACTTTTTTTCCAAGATCTCGAGAAAATGGTTGACGCGGGTTTTACGGCGTTTTATATTAATGGCGGTCGCGCCGAAAAACGCGATTTTGTTAAAAACAACTATTTTGCCGGATCCCGCGCCAATGTCCCGAACGCCCAAACGCAAGAATTCGCGCTCGCCTCGTTTCTCGATCCTTAGGTTGGAGGTAT